>CBDVDM010000006.1:0-70950 GCA_965372745.1 uncultured bacterium | reverse complement strand
GGATTAAAGGCGATAAAAAATGATAGTTGACTGTCACACACATCTAAGCCGCATAGCCGGTGAGATAGACCCGTCTGAACACTGGGAAGCAGCTGAACCCGTAGATGCCTGTATCGTACTTGCAATGGGAAAGGATTCAAATGAAGATGCGAATAAGAAGGTGTCGGAGTATGTAAATGGTCATCCGAAAAAGATGGTCGGGTTTGCTGTTATAGACCCGAAAAAAGATGATATTAGCGTAAAGGGTGTAAAAACAGTTACAGAGCAGTTGGGATTAAAAGGTGTGGTTCTGTATTGCAGTCGCGGTGACTTTCATCCGTGTCACAGCAGGGCGATGCAGCTTTATGAGTCGGTACAGGAATTGGGATTGCCGGTATTTTTTCATAACGGCGGAGTGCTCGGCCATGAAGCAGTGCTGGATTATGCCCAGCCATATCTGCTCGATGAGGTCGCTCGTAAATTTAAGTCTTTGAAAATAATTATCGGCAGTATGGGTATCCCATTTGTCGACCAGACACTTGCGATGGTGTCCAAGCATAAGAATGTGTATGCTGATTTGACGATGAAGGCGGGGAATGTCTGGCAGATATATAATATTGTGTTGAACGCTTACGAGAGGGGAGTGATGGACAAGCTCTTGTTTGGGAGCGGTTTTCCATCAGGCAATGCGAGTGAGTGTATAGAGGCGTTGCTCGGATTTAATAAGCTGTTGGGTGATAAGAATCTGCTGACAGTACCGCTCAGTACTATACGAAGTATAATCGAACGGGACTCGCTTGAGTTGCTTATCGTATAAAAAGTTAGGTTTAGCTGCCGACACAGTCGGTCTCAACGAAGCGAGCGACGAACGACGCTAGATTAAATACATGGAGGTGAGCAGTGGGCCCGGAGCTTTTGGAGGAACAAAGAGAAAGCTGGGGTACACGGGGTGGATTTATACTTGCAGCGGTGGGTTCTGCGGTAGGCCTGGGTAACTTGTGGGGATTCCCGTATAAGCTCTACAGTTACGGCGGCGGGGCGTTTTTGATACCTTATATAGCTGCATTGTTTTTAATCGGCATACCTTTACTGGTTCTTGAATTCAGCCTTGGTCATTATACCCAGCGTGCTGCTCCGGATGCGTTTAAACGGGGTCACAGGCGTTTTGAACTTGTGGGTTGGTGGGGAACTCTTCTTGGTTTTGCAATAGTAACGTATTATCCGGTGATATTGGCCTATTGTTTCAGCTTCCTGCGGTACAGTGTTGAGGGGATATTTAATGGTGGACAGTTGCCTTGGGCGGGAGAAGGGATTGATGGGGTAGCAAAAGCCAGGGAGTTCTTTTTCAATGATTATCTTGGTTTCAAGGAAGGTACTCAATTAGGTTCTCTTCGGATAAATATTGTTTGGCCATTGATAATAACATGGTTGGCCATGTATCTTTGTATCTGTAAGGGAGTCAAACTGGTAGGCAGGATAGTCTGGTTTACGGTTCCGCTGCCGTGGCTGATGCTTTTAGTATTAGCGGTTCGAGGATTAACTCTGGAAGGCAGTATGCAGGGTCTGGTGTATTATTTAGACCCTGTGTGGTCCGAGCTTGCTAAACCGGATACATGGCGATATGCCTTCGGTCAGGTATTTTTCTCATTGAGCCTGGCCTTCGGAGTGATGATAACTTATGCCAGTTTCCTGCACAAAAAAAGCGATATAAATAATAATGCAGCGATAATAGGTTTGGCTGATTTCGGTACGAGCTTTATCGCCGGTTTAGCGGTATTTGCGACGTTGGGCGGGATGGCTTTTGTGACCCAGCAAAGCGGCAATCCGGTGGGAGTTGAGGATGTGGCTGCTAAAGGGCCGTCACTGGCATTTGTAGCGTTTCCATACGCCTTGGCACAACTGCCTTATTCAGCGTATTTTAGTTTTATCTTTTTCTTTGCCCTGGTTACGTTGGGGATTGATTCGGCATTTTCGATAACAGAGTCGGTGTTGGCGAGTATTATAGATAAGACGGGGTGGCGCAGGAGTATAGTCCTTCCGGTTATGAGTCTGGTTGGATTGGCGATAGGCCTGATTTTTATAACGGAAGGGGGCTTGAACTGGCTCGATACAATTGACGGCTTTGTAAATGGTACTCGCGGAATAGCTCTTTTGGGTTTACTTGAATGTGTAGTTATTGGCTGGCTTTGGCGGATAGAAACATTACGTCGTCACGCAAACAGTCGCAGTGACTGGAAGATAGGCAAATGGTGGAATTATTTAATTCGCATAGTAATACCGATTGCTCTGGGGACACTTTTTTTCTGGCAGCTTTTTGATGATATTAATAACGAAAGCGGTTTTTTAAGAACTCCGGATGGTGAATGGATATTGACAAATTGTGTTGGTGTTGGAGTATGGGTATTAGTGCCGCTGATTGCGATTGTTTTTAGTTTTCTTAAAGGTCGGACGGATATTGCTGAGCCCTCGCGGCCTGAACAGGAATTGGAAATTAAAGGTAAAAGAGGTGGTCTGGCGGCGTTTGTATTGGCATTAATATCAGCGGTGTTGTTAGTAGTTTCTCTTTCAAAATCGGTATCTGAAACAGCAAATCAAATTGTATGTAATCCTGTATTCTGGTTGCTGCCGGCGGGTGGTCTTGCCGCAATTATCCTGGGTAACTATATTCTTGAAAAAACCAATACGTCTAGCAGCCAGTGTTCGTGGTTTGCGAGGTGGGCAGGGCTTTTGGGGATAATGGATGTAAGTGCGTTTATCGCATTGATTCTTGTAGGCGTGACGGCTACAGTTGAGATTGAAGAAAAAGTGATACCGATACGTGATAAGCTAAGCGGAGTATCTTATATAATATTAGCAGTAGTATTTTTACTTTTGATAGGCGGCCTGGGATGGTGTTTCTATCGCGCATTGGCAGCAGCCAGCAAGGACACAGGCATACAACATCCTGACGAAGTTGGTGATTGAGAAAAAAACAAGATAGAGAAACAAAGAAGTTTGCTTGTCTCTATCTTATTTAAAGCCGATGATATCGCCCTTAGTGTATCTTTCACAGGCTTTTTCCATGTCGATATCGTTAATGTTCGCGAGTGTAGCAAGCCATGCAAATACATCGGCAAACTCTTCTTCTTTATTTTGCTGGTCATCGGAGGCTAACGCAGTTGCAAGCTCACCCACTTCTTCAATAAACCATAAAAAAGTGGCTGGAGTACCCCGTTGGCGGTCTCTTTTTCCGTATTTGTCAGCGATAAACTTTTGAAACTGGGCAATGTGCATACTTAGTTATCAACCATATTAGAGCAGATCAGTAAGCTTAGTTTTTTCAAAGACAGTTTTCGCCTGCTGCAATGCTTTTTCGTAAGCTTGTTCTGTCTTTGAGCTAAATTTCTCTTTTGGTGCCTGCTCGACGAGATTCAGCTGGTTGATAATTGGTCCTTCAACAGCTTCGATGATATTCAGCATGTTGATTTTCTTTGTGGGTCTGGCCAACGAGAAACCGCCTCTTGGACCTCTTTTGCTGCGAAGTACATTTGCCCTTACCAGTTGCTGGAGAATCTTAAGCAGGTATTCCAATGGAATGTTGTATTCCTTTGAGATGCTTTGAGATAGAATAATCCCCTTTTCCTGGTGTTTTGCGATATATCCAACAGCCAGCAGTGCATAACCTGTAGATCTACTAATTTTCATTTTTGCAGCCTCCTAAATTCCAGTTGTTATCTACATATTTTCTTATTCACGCAGCACTTTTTTTAAACCATGTGAGTTAATACTCAGGACAACACACCCATAAAAAAATCAGACCTCCCTATCTTAATGCTATAAACTCTAAAATAGAGACGTAATCAACCTTCACTTTATCCCAAAACGCTGATAAAGCACTACAAGGTTGGATTCTACCAGATTTCGAGTGTTTTTGTATAATAAAATAGCTAAAATTGAAAAAAATATTACCCCGGATTTCCCAGATAACGCACTTTAGCATTTTCTGTTTGAATTTAGGCTGCCGTGTGGACAAGGCTGGCGAGCAAAGGAAAAATGAGAGATTAACCAACCATTTATTATTTATTATTGACTATTTGCTACTGTGGTTAGGGGGGATAGGGGGTTTGGGTGCGATTAAATGCGCAAGTTGGTCAAAAATTGGTGCAAAAAAGCACGCAAAAATGAACAAAAAAGCGCAGAAACGCGCACGAATTGACATGAAATGCATCAAAATGCGCATGAATTTACATGTTGAAAAAAAACACTTGCGCATTTGATTGATTTCCGCCACGAAAACAGCAGGGAGAAATTAAAGAGTTTTTTTAACGCTGATTACGCTGATTAACGTGAACCTATTTTAGAAAGTTTATAATAATATGGTCTTAGTTCATCAATCTGTCTTCGGCCATAAGCATTCACCAGTTCTATAGCCTCTTTGCGGATTTCCATAATATTTTTGTGCTTATCACTTAAATCAACTATATGGTTTAAGAATGTTTTTAAATCTTCTTCATAAACAGAAAATGACATCCACTCAGGTTTGCCCTCCATCATTTTATTCATGCATTTTAAGGCCAATAATTCATTATCTACACCTATTTTGCAGACACCTTGTACTAAAGTTATCTCATCCCTATTTTTGCCAAGTTTCCCCTTAGTTAATTCAAGTGTCCTCAACATGAGTTCTAATGTCCGCTTTGGTTCAATCAGCGTATTATCGATCCAATCAAAAAATCCAATAGCTTCTTCAAAATTAAGTTTTGGATTCTGACTCATTTCTTCTATACGTTTCTCCCAATATTTTTTAAGTTTTTCTCCTTTTTCTGCTATACGAGCTTTATCGCCTTTCTCTTTTACAGCCTTAAAACCTGTTTCAAGGAATATAGCAGCCTTCCCTTTTAACTTTGGTGTTGAAGTTGAATAAAATTGTTGTAATAAAGGATGTTTATCTTCAATCCAGTCATTGAAGTAGGCTATCATTAAATGCTCAACTAAGCCTTTAGCTGGTACTCTAGACCTTTTGTATTTATCCTCTTCATTAATATGTTGTATAGCAAAGTCATATTTTTCTTTTTCAGATAAATACAGAAAAGTATTTCCAGATGCTCTACTCCAGTTTAGGTAACTACCCCAAATTACATTCCAGTCATCATAATCACTCTCATTGAAAATTTCATCAATATGATCATCTACCCAATCTTTTTCAAGCCAGTGTATTTGAGGAAACCAAACACCGATTACGCAACGAATTTTTTTATATGAAACCTCATTTAAAACATATTCTAATACATTCTTTAACTTTTTTGATATTTCATTTTGATATTTCTCTTGGCTAATATTATTACAAACTACCGCAAATCTAATAGCTAGTTTAAAAGCTTTTCCTTGTACGCAATTTATGCTCCTTTGGTGAGGATCAGAATCACTTTCTTCTTTTTCTCCATCATCATATCGGCACAAACTTTCTGTAAATTCCCAAAACTTACCAAGACAACTTTCTACTACAGTTTGCTTGAGAGTATCTTCACTTATCACATCACTTAAGGATGACAATATACTTCTATAAGCCCAATCGTATTCTTTATCATTACCTTTTGTCTTATTCAGATAAAGCCCAAAATCAAGAAGCTTGAGCCAGTTAGATTCTTTTAGCTCTTTATTTTCACCTAACGCATTCATTAACCTATTTGTGTATCGGTTGACAAATAAAGGCTTCAATTTCAGAATTTCTTCTGGCCTCAATACAACATAATCTTCAAATTGCTCTTTGACCACCTTTTCGAAAACCTGAGAAATTGCATCACCTTCTTCATCCTGCCACCACCTTTCACCAACATATTTCCAGTTTTTTTTATCTTTGAGTTTTTCAAGAACCTCTAATGGTTCCATTTTCATCATTTCTTCAATACTTATAACACTGCCTTCTTTTTCATCGACCCATTCACTATGAGTGACTCTTGGTTCGGATTTTAATTGATCTTCTGGCAATCCACTCTTTTCTTTGTGTTCTTTATAAATCTCAGTAAATAAAGGATTATTTTTGAGAGGATAAAGCCATTTGGCCATTATTTTGCTTTTATATTTTTCAACATCAAAATCTTGCTGGCGACTTTCTTCCCTATTCTTTTCAATCCACTCTTTGTATTCGATTGAATCCTTTTCAACCTTATCTACCAAGATGGCCAATATCTGGACGCTAACGCTTTTATCAAATTCGCAAATCTTATCCCTTAACAGCAGGATGTATCCGTTGTGACAATCGGATTTATAAAGATATTTTTTATTGAGCAGTATATTTTGGATTCTTTCTTTCTGGTCGCCAGTTTTGACAAACCTAAGAAGATACATTTCGAGTTGCTTAAATATCTCAAAATTCACTTGTTCAATATAATCAAAGAATTTATCTGTTTTGTCGTATTGCTTGTCTAAAATAGCCTTTCCGATTTCACGAAGACCCTTTAAAGCCATCAACTCTATCTTTCGACCATATACAGTTTCTTTTTCTATTTCATCTATGCTTTCAAAGTGTCCAAAGTAAGCTAACGAGCTAATATCATAGTCTTTGTCTTTTTGGATTTCATTGAGGTAATTATTTAATTGATTAAAAAGTATTTTAAATGCTCTAAATGCATCCTTCTCCCAAAGCTTGGGATAGTAGTTAAACAATAAATTCTTATAATGATATTCTTTAAAGTTAGATTCTGCCTTGTTTCTTTGCTCGGAATTTCTTATTTCCAGAAGTTTTTCTGCAATGGCAAAAGATTCATTTATATATTTATCTGAAAGTTTGACCATTAATTTTGCGGCACTCTCTCCGGAATGATACCAGTTAACTTCTTTGGAAATAGATAGATATTTAATTATAAGCCAAGTCAAACGAACTGATTTATCAGGTTCCACATTTAATAAAGCTTGCAACATGATACCCTTGACAGATGGATTCTTGGCATCAAGTCTGGCGATAATCTCCATAACCTCATCAGGAAATTCTTCAGCGGCTTTAACTAAATACGCCACTTTTACAAAATCACTTGAAACAATTTCATCAGTAGCTCTTTCAAGCGACAAAAACTCATCTGTCGAATCTAATAATGTCACCCATTTATAATTGTTATTATTATTAAAAAAATATACTTTTAATTCCTCATCATCTTTAAGTATAGACTTTAGTTGCTGTAAATCCTTATGGCTCGGATTTGCCAACTTAATCAGTTTATCTAATATTTCAGCTTGTTTATAAAAATTACTCATAAAATCAAATCTCTGATGGCTCTTTAACATCACTTGCTTTTACATCTTTCTCCTGTGGTATAACGTCCCCTTTTGTTATAGCAAGCGCCTCGGTCAAGAATGCATCTATTTCTTTCGACAATTCGAAATTGTCACCAAATGGTTTATGCAAAACTTCGTTATTCGTTTCAATCTCTTTTTTAAATTCACGAATTTGTTTAAGTTGCTCCCCTGGGTCTAGATCTTCTTCGTTTTTAAACAAAACTAATATCTCGAATAGGTTACCTGGAAGTTTTAATTTTTTTCCTATTTCGTATTCTTCATGTGTGCCAGAACTATATTCTGCGCCTGTTGGAGTACCCCATCTTTTCCAAAACATTACTATCTGAAATTCAGCGCCTTCTAACTTTTCATTTATTACTCCTTGACCTCTGCCTGTTCTCCCTGAAACCTCTTTTGATGAAAATGGAATAAAAATCTTTTTCTCTTTTAAGGCATGAAAAAAATTGAACCGGTGGATACATTTTTTGATTGTTTCTTCTTCATCTTCTAAATCGCTGGGCGAAGAAATAAATATTTTGTATCCTCTGAGCTTTATCATCTTTATAAATTATCCTATTTACAGCTATTTTTTCGCCAATCAAATAAAATAAACAGCCTTGGGGGAAAAGTCAAGAAATTACCCTGCCCACCCTCCTACGGCGGGCCAGGGCTAACCGATATGGAATAAAACCCACCAACGTAAAGTTGTGGGCTAAACGATACAGAAAAAACCTGCGGTGAAACCGCCCATCCTCCATAGAAGATCTAAACCTGCGGTGAAACCGCAGGCTAAATATACCACTCACTGATATCCTATTGAGTCCTTATTAAAAAGTGTATTTGGCAAAAAACTTGACATGCGAGTCATTCTAACATAAGATTTCGGCATAATTTCAGCGAACTTTGGAGTCAGTTATGGTGCCTATAAAACCGAGAATAAGCGTTGATTATACCGAAAATGCGACGGTAATTACGTTTGTCGATGAGAAAATCCTCGAAGAACAGGAAATCAAAGCTATCCAGGATTCAATTATGTCAGTAATTGAGCAGTCTAAACGATTGAACCTGATACTTGATTTTTGCAATGTTCAATTTCTCTCGTCAGCAGTGTTAGGGCTTTTAATACGAATCAGCAAAAACGTCTATGAACACGATGGACAGCTTCGATTTTGTAATATAAACTCGAAAATCTATGAAATTTTCAAAATAACGCGGCTGACAAAAATATTTGATATCTATGAAGATTTAGTTAGTGCAGAAGAGAGTTTGTCAGTGTCAGATTAAAGGAGCCCTGAAAGCAACTCGAATGTATAGGAATTTGTATTCCCGATACATCGGGACAGAGGTCACAGAGAACACAGAGATATAAAAATATAAATCCGTCCCGATGTATCGGGAAAGAAGTTCCGCCGAAGGCGGTTAATGTATCGCCAGTACGGCGACGGCTAAACAATCCCGATAAATCGGGATATCCAAAAACTCTTTACAGGTAACTTATGAGTTAGACTGTTGTTAAAAGATAGTGAAGCGATGGTAATGAAGATACCTATAAGTCGGTCAATGACTCTTGAAAGCAGGCCATCAGTAATTGAAGAGGAGTGCCGATGGATTCTGACTCAGCTTGAAGCGAATGAATTTAGTCCGGAGGACATCTTCGCTATCCATCTTGCATTGGAAGAGGCATTTATCAATGCAGTGAAACACGGTAATAAAATGAATACCCTGAAAGAAGTTAAAATCGATTATTCGGTAGATACCGATAAGATTGAAATAAGTATGACAGATGAAGGTGGTGGATTTAAACCGGAGGCTGTGCCGGACCCGCGGAGTCAGGAAAATCTTTATAAAACAGGAGGACGGGGATTGCTTCTAATGCGTGCATATATGGATGTGGTAGAATTCAATCAGTCAGGCAACAGCGTGCGTATGGTCAAGTATCGTAGTAAAAAAACAAAAATTAAGTAATGGATATCAGAAAATGAATAGGCTTTTTATAGCGTGTTTATGTATCAGCATTCTTGGCGGTTGTGTATATCAGGCAGAGCCGATGCCGCAAATTACGCATACATCAACACCGGAAATAGTCCTGCCTAAGATTTCGCAACTACCCAAAGAGGTTGTAAAGGTAAATAGTTATGTGCCTCGTGGATGGGTGCCGCCATCGCATTTGGAGAGGAAATGGACGGCGATAGTGATACATCATTCGGGTACGAAGAATGGTAATGCTGCAATATTTGATAAGTGGCATCGTGAAGGCAATCATTGGGAGGGGGTCGGGTATGATTTTGTGATAGGTAATGGTACTAACAGCGGTGATGGTGAAGTTGAGGTTACATACCGCTGGCGACAGCAGAAGACAGGTGCACATTGCGGTGGAACTGCAGGAAACTGGGCGAATAAAGAGGCTGTCGGTATTTGTCTTGTTGGTAATTTTAATAAGACAGCTCCGACAACAAAACAGATGGAGGCGGTTAAGAAACTGATTCATTTTCTTCAAAAACGTTACGCAATAAGTAAAGGCCGTGTATATGGTCACAAATCAACTCCGGGTGCAGGTGTGACGGATTGCCCGGGGAAAAGATTTCCGATGTCACGTCTAAAATCGACACTTGAATTTTGATTAGTTTGATAGTTAGCTTTTAATCGCATGGTGATTGGGTCCTATAAACATATCTTACAGTTAAAGTGATAGCTGTTTTCATGTCTTAAAGTGATGTATTTTTACGCAAATTAAGAAGCTAAACAAGTCTTCGTATAATTCAACCGAAATGCAGGCTGACAGTGGTATATTGAAAACAGAGTAAGGAGTTTTAGCATATGGATATGTTTGATTCGTCATTTTCGCAGAGCGGTGCATTAAACGAGTTGACAGCAAGGCATATATTTGAGATTATGCCGGAGCAAGGTCCTGTTATGGTAATTATGGATAGTGAGGGAAACTGTTGGCCCAGCGATTCTGAACGATTCTCGGCATTGAATATCAGCGAGTCATATTTGAAAGATTTGCGTGATAAGATTGATGACGGTGACGAACCTGTTGTTACGCAGATAGACGATTTTAGTATAGTTGCGGCGCAGTTGTGTACAGAGCGTACTAATTGCGGATACGTGATACTGGCATTGCCGCGGTACAGTCCGGAATCGACGTTGATAAATATAGACCTGATTGAAATGCTACTTAACCAGGTTAGCCTGATTGCCAGGCTTCTTGAGAAAAACAACCTTCTCTACGAGCTTCAAATGAAGAATCACGTCTCATACGTACCCGATGAAGTGTCATTGAATTAGATCACATACCTTATACGAATTACGATTAGTTAATGCGCTCGTGTGTCACTTCGAGCGAGGCGTAAGCGAGTCGAGAAATCTATTAAAAAAACAGATTTCTCCACTACGAGCCACTTCGTGGCCCTTCGGTCGAAATGACAACATCGCATTTAATAATCGGACTTGGTATTACAATTTCATTAAGAGACATAAAGCAGTCTAACGTGGCTTTCCAGGAATGAATATCCAAGAGTCCTTTCAGTGGTTATTTAAGAATAATCAAAAAGAAAGTTTCGATTGCGTTTCGGTTTTTTAACTGCTATAATCATACAGATTATATGACAAACCCGGTAGTATTGGTCGAAAATAGAGTAAAGATAAGAATCTGATTTGAGAGGTATTGTGAGATTTCAGGTTTTAAAAAATGGTAAGTTGGTAGACGAATTTGAACTTTGCGGTGCATATCTTTTCGGCAGTGATGGAATAACAATCCGCCGGTCCAGGATTACGTTCAAAAAAGGGATAATAGAATGTGAGAAGCCCAATCGTGAAACAGCAGGATTGACATTGCTGTGGTCTGTAGAGGGATTTGGCAAGGTTCTTCTTTCTACGGCATGTCTGCCGGAACGTAAACAGCCTTATATTTTGAATGTGGAGTTAGCCCGCGCCAGGTTAATGCAGATAATAACCAAGCGTGAAGACTGGTCGTTTTTCGATGGCATGAATAACGGAGGTGTTTTTCAGGATGCCCAAAATTTGTTTATTAAATCGATTCAAAATATATCCGATGTGTCAAAAGCATCCAGGTTGGCAGATGAGTCTATTCAAAAAGCGGTAATTTTTTCAGAGAAGCTTGCGAACAAACATGCAAATGCACTTTTTACTGCACGAGGAACGAATCACGGTTTTGGCCGAGGATGTCTTGGGTGCCAGATAGAGCCTGAGCAGATTAAGAATACAGAATATATAGAAAAACTTACTGAATCGTTTAATTTTGTTTCGATACCGATTAATTGGGCACAGATTGAAACAGAAAAAGGCAACTATGATTTTTCGGCTATAGATGCATGTGTGAACACGCTTAGTAAGAGACGGCTGGTAATTTGTGCAGGTCCTTTGCTGTGTTTTTTGCCGGAGAATTTACCGAAGTGGCTTGTTAGCAGAAAGCATGGGTTTGAAAAAACACGTGAGGCTGCATATCAATTTATTTCCGAGGTGGTGAACCGGTATGCGGGTCATATACGAGTATGGCGCGTGATAAGCGGTATGAATGTCTTCAACTGTCTTGGCTTCAGCTTCGAGCAGATATTGGAGATGACCCGTGCGGCGACAATGGCGGTGAAGGCATGCAGTGACCGCTCTTTGAAGATAGTGGAGATAAGTAATCCGTGGAGTGAGTGTTATACAGCTTCTACAAATACATTACCTCCGATAGTTTATATGGATATGGTTTTGCAGAGTGGTATTACGTTTGATGCATTTGGCTTGCAGATGCGATTCGGTAAAAATCAGGCGGGTATGCATATTCGGGATATGATGCAGATATCTGCAGTATTAGACAGCTTTGCGCCAATAGCCAGGTCATTGTATATAACAGAGGTTGAGGTTCCAAGTGAATCCAACGAAGGTCTGGAATCGCCTGAAGTGGCGGGTGTGTGGCATGAGCAGTGGAACCAAAAGCGTCAGGGAGAGTGGCTTGAGCAGTTTTATAAGATAGCATTCAGCAAACCCTTTGTGGATACGGTGACATATTCACATCTGGTTGACATAAAAGACGGTGCTATAACGAACAGCGGTTTGCTAACGAGTAAGCTGGAAGAGAAAAAATCCTTTGGTGTACTGCAAAAGCTGCGTGAAACTATCTTTACCCGCTAATTGTGTTTTGAATTTTTATTACCTGGATTCGGCGTGTTATGAACAGGGAATGTGCGAATCAACCGGGGGACAACAGTCGTATTAAGATTGAGTGTTTTTCATTTGTTCTTGCGATATTTATATCTTTTTGTTCCTGTATTTTATTTGGCATATCGAAATTTACCAACGAAACAACCTGCCAATCTGCTTTGGATGCACAGATAAATCCGAATGATGCGACATCGGCAAATTTGATGAGGCTGCCTGGAATAGGTAGAGGCAAGGCAGAAGCGATTGTTTCATATCGTGAGAACAGGTCAAAACAAAATACAGGACGGGCTTTTTGTAATTGTGCTGACTTAGAGAATGTTAGAGGAATAGGGCCTAAAACAACAGAAAAAATATGTGAGTGGTTGAGATTTGACTTTTGAAACCAGGCAGCAGTTGTCGAAATAGGGGGTAGACTTTGGCAGCAAATTGCGGTATTATCACAGATAGAAGTTTAACAAGGTCGAAATTACAAGATGTTTTATATGTTAGAAAATTAGTATGGCAGAATGGGAAATAGAAAAATCGCAGGAACAGTGTGCCGGCACTGGCAGGGGGATAGAGTGCGGCGAGGACTATTTTGCTGCTTTGATAGAAACCGAAGATGGGTTGCAGCGCAGGGATTATAGCGTTGAGTACTGGGAATCCGATAAGCCTGATGTTTATTGTTTTTGGAAGACGAGACAGCCTCAACCCGATGAGAAAAAGCAGATATATATTGATGATGATATGCTGATGGCATTTTTTGACCGGTTAAAAGAAGAAACATTACAGGAGAAAATAAACTTTCGGTTTGTGCTGGCGCTGGTCTTAATGCGCAAAAGATGTTTGAAATATGATTCGACAAAAACCGAAGATGGAAAAGAGATTTGGCGATTGAAACGAATGAGCGACAAACAATTCGATGAGGTGGTAAATCCGCATCTGGATGAGGAGCAGATTGAGCAGCTTTCATCGCAGATAGAACAGATTTTACAGGTGAACCTTTGATACTTTAAAATTACCGTTCAAAATTCAAAACTTTTGATTTAAGCATCTTTCCTTTTTTAAGTTTATGAATAGAAAATTACATAAAACAGGTTTTTTTTATTTACTATTTTCGTTGATGGTTTTGAGTGGTTGCGGGGTCCAGGTGCCGAAGCAGCTGCGGATATGTCCCGGTGCCGGTTCAGCTTCTGAGGTTGAGGCGCTGATGAAATTACAGGGCAGCCGGGCAGTACCATTGAAAGTCAATGGCAGTTGTGTGTGGCAGCAGAGCAAAGACGGGATTTTACAACGCAGGGAAGGTTTTAATGTGAAGCTGTGGGTTGATTGGCCTGACCGGATACGGCTGCAGGGTGATGCGGCTTTTGACCCTACGGCGATAGTATCAGGTTCGAATGAAAAGGAATATTGGCTGGCAATCAGGCCTAAAGAAATAAGCGGTTACTGGTGGGGGCGGTGGGAAAAAACGGACAGCTTTGACGGACTTAAAATAAGCCCGAAGATACTGCTTGAGGCAATGGGGGCAGTAGAGGTTGATTTTTCGCAAGGCTGGTCTTTGACAAATGAAGGGGCATTTGATGTTTTAACAAAGGTGAGTGAGGGATTGGATGTAAAGAAAGTTTATATTTTTAACTGTGACAAGAGAGTGGCTAAAATCGAATACTTTGACGGAGAAGGCGAGAGAAAAGTTACAGTTGAATTAAAAGATTATAAAAAAGTAACGGATGATTTTTATGTTCCGGGTGTTATGAAGTTTATATCGAATATTGAGAGGGAAGTTGAAGATATATTTTTGATTACGATTGTATCTGCGAAAGAGGCTAAGTTTAGCGAACAGCAGCGTAAAAGACTCTTTGAGAAACCGAGTATGGAGGGTTTTGAGCATATAGTTGAAAATGGTGTTCCGGTTAAAATGCCTGAGTGAAAAGGACGCGGTAATTATGACTAAAATAGATTTTAGACAGAGGATAAGAGAAAAGGTATTGCTGTTAGATGGCGCAATGGGTACTCAATTATTCGCTCGCGGTGTTGAGGCTGGAAAGTGCAATGATTATCTAAACATCGAATTGCCTGATGTTATTTTAGAGATTCAAATCGCATATCTGGATGCAGGCAGCGATTGTGTTATAACCAATACGTTTGGCGGAAACAAATATGCTTTGAGCAGGCACGGTTTAAGTGAACAGGTGAGTGAAATAAATAAGGCAGGAGCTGAGATTGCATGCAAAGCAGCGGGCGAAGAGAGATATGTATTAGGTGATATTGGTCCGTGCGGAGATTTTTTGGAACCATTGGGGACATTAAAGGCAAATGAACTGCAAGCGGCGTTTGTCGAACAGGCAAAGTGGCTTTCATCCGGCGGTGTGGATGGATTTATAATTGAGACGATGACGGCATTGGATGAGATTGAAATTGCGGTTGAAGCAGTAAAGAGTGTATGTGATTTACCAGTGTTTGTTTCTCTTGCATTTGATACAGCTGGTGACGATTTCAGGACGATGATGGGAGTTAGTGTCGAGGCTGCGGTCGATAAAATAGCTGGTCATGGGATTGATGGAATCGGGTTTAATTGCGGGAAGGTGTCTTTGGAAGGTTATGTTAAACTGGCAGAAAAGTTTGCGGCTGTTGTGAAAGAGCAGTCGTCAGATGTGGTCTTATTAGCAGAGCCTAATGCAGGTCTGCCTGAATTGGTTGACGGTGAGACTGTTTATAAGGTGTCCGGCGAGGAGTTTGCAGCAGTAGCGGAGACGATACATTCGTTTGGCTTTAATATTATAGGCGGTTGTTGCGGGACCTGTCCTGAGCATATCAAAGCGGTGCGGGAAAAATTAGGATAGTAACTTTTCGATTTGCTCAATGGTTTTTTGGGTTGCACCTTGATGTCTTCTGATGATTTCACGGCCGTTATGGGCGATAGTTTCAGCGAATTCGGGGTTGTTCAGGCATTTTCTGATGGTTAGCAGGAGTTGCTCTTTATCCTCGACGACAATCGCGCCATTACCGGACGAAAGGGCATCTACGGTTTGTTTGAAGTTGAAGGCGTGCGGGCCGAAGATTGTGCATTTTCCGAGGGCAGCAGCTTCGGCCATGTCAGAGCCGCCCATTGGTACAAGTGACCTGCCGACAAAGATGATAGTGGCAATGGAATAAAATTTTCTCAAGTCTCCCATGGTGTCACCGAGTATTACAGCTTGTTTGTTTTCGATAGATTGGGTGGTGCCGGCTTTGATTCGGCTAAACCTTATAAGGGGGTATCCGAAATCGGTTATCATTTTGGCTACTTCGTCGAATCTTTCGGGTTTGCGGGGTACAATTACCAATCGCAGGTCCTCGAATTGAGATTTGGTTTTCAGTTCTCTGAAGGTTTCTATAATGATTTTTTCTTCGTTATTTCCGGTTCCTCCGGCGACCCAAAGTCTTTCATCATCAATGCCAAGTTGTGCAGCCAATTGATAAGCACCGTGAACCTTATCGGTGATTTGTGCTGTATCGTATTTTAATGAGCCGGTGACAATGGTTTTGTCGGCTGGGCAGCCTATCTCGATGAAGCGTTGTGCATATTCGTCTGTCTGGGCGAGAATTAAACTCAGCTTATTGAACATTTTTCTGGTGACGAGTTTTATTTTTTTATAGCCTGAAAAACTTTTTTCGCTGATTCTGCCATTTACCACAACGACAGGGACATTGGATTTATTTGCTGTCTGGATAAAATTAGGCCAAACCTCAAGTTCCATGAGCAGACAAATGGCAGGGTTTAGATTTTTGAATGCACGTCGCATTGTCCATGAGAAATCAAGGGGGAAATAAAAAACAGAAAGGTCGCTGCCATAGAGGTTGGTTGCGCGGGCAAAGCCGGTATCTGTTGTAGTGGTAATTACTATTTCGAAATCGGGGAATTTGTCTTTTATCAGTTTGACGATTGTTTTTGTAGCATTGACTTCGCCGACACTTACGGCGTGAATCCAGACGCATTTTTTGTCGGGCTGTTTTAGTGGGAATTTTCCGAACCTGTTTGCCCAGCCTTTTTTGTAGCGGTTTTGGCTGATGCTTCGGTACAGAAGCATCGGTATAAGGGCAATAGCCAGCAGCAAATAAATAAAATCCAGAATAAATCTCATAAGCATATCCTAAAAAGACGTAAACCAGACATAGATGATATTTGTAAAGTGCTGATATGTCAAATATTTGATATACTGAAAGTGCGATTTCGCACTTTTTCTTGTGGGTTGTTTATACGCAAACTCAGAACAGGGCCTTTGGAACTGGAACTGATAATTTTGTACGCATAGCGAAACATTTATCGAAATCATATAAAAATCCATTTTCGCCTAACAGGCCCTGTTGAATGAAAATCGGGCTGAAAAAACGGCGAAAGTTAACTGAAATAGTTGTTGTAGCAAGCTTAATTTTTAAGTAATGTTGCGTATTAGAGCAATTTAATTTTTCGTGCTCACTTTATGCCTGTTGCGGCCTAAAGCAGAGCAGAAAATATTAAAGTGCTCTAATATTTGGTTAATGTCCTCGTGGCGCAACTGGATAGCGCGTTGGCCTCCGAAGCCAAAGGTTGTGGGTTCGAATCCCGCCGGGGATAGTTCAAAATAGAGTAAATATATCAGGGTAATAATGCGATGGGTTTTCCAGAAATAAGAATGCGTCGGCTTCGAAGCAGTAAAACAATGCGCCGGCTGGTCCGCGAGACAAGTTTGAGTGTTGATGATTTGATTTATCCGTTGTTTGTACGGTCTGGAGTGGGAGTTAAAGAGCCAATCAAATCGCTTAAGGACAATTTTTATTTTTCGCCTGATACGCTAATGGCTGAGGCAAAAGAGGTTGCATCTCTGGGTATACCGGCGGTGCTGCTGTTTGGTATTGCAGACAAAAAGGATGAAAACGGTTCGCAGGCGTGGGCTGAAGACGGGGCGGTGCAGTTGGCTGTCAGTGAAATCAAGAATGCAGTGCCGGAGCTTCTGGTTGCGACGGATGTCTGTCTTTGTGCATATACTCGGAGCGGTCATTGCGGCGTGACGAAAGATGGCAGGATTGAGAATGATTTGACGTGTGAATTGCTGTCTAAGGTGGCATTATCACATGCACAGGCTGGCGCTGATATTGTAGCTCCTTCAGATATGATGGATGGACGTGTTGGTTATATTCGCCAGGCATTGGAGGAGAACGGTTTTAATGATGTTGCGATTATGTCTTATGCGGCGAAGTATGCCTCTGCGTTTTATGGTCCTTTCAGGGATGTGGTGGATTCTGCACCGGTGTTCGGTGACAGGCGAGGTTATCAGATGGACCCTGCTAACAGTGACCAGGCGGTGGATGAGGTGGCGTTGGATATCGAAGAAGGTGCGGATATTGTGATGGTTAAACCTGCACTTTGCTATCTTGATGTTATTCAGCGGGTTCGGGCGAACTTTGATTGTCCTGTGGCAGCATATCTGGTAAGCGGGGAATATATGATGCTCCATGCGGCGGCTGACGCCGGCTTTCTGGAGCGTGAACGAGGGATGATTGAGGTGCATTATGCTATAAAGAGAGCAGGGGCAGGGATAATAATTACGTATTTCGCCAAAGAGTTAGCAAAGCTTTTAGGTTAAACGGCAAAAGCTATAATGGATGATGTTACAATATTTTTTTAAACGAGCTGGTTTATTTTCTTTCGTTTTTTATTTTATCGAGGATTTTTCTGCCGCCTGCATTTAATAATTCCTCAGCGAGTAATTGAGCGCATTGTTCAGATTGTTCTACGGGGGCTGATTTTGAAAGTCTGATTAGATTTTTTCCGTCAATATCAGCGAGCATTGCATCGATGGTTATTACTTCATTCTCAATATGAGCATAAACTCCGAGGGGGATACTGCAACCGCCTTGCATTGCTGCCAGTACGTAACGTTCAGTTTCGGCGGTTATTCTTGAATATTTATCATCAAGCTGAGAGACGAGTTTGTTTAGTTCGGTGTCATCGGTTCGGATTTGAAAGGCCAGTGCTCCCTGAGCAGGTGCTGGGATAAATTTGTTTGGTTCGAGGACGGCGGCTACTTCTTTCTGTAATTGAAGGCGGTTTAAACCAGCACATGCGACAATGGCGGCGTCAAGTTGGCTGGTAGTGACTTTATTGACCCTTGTTTCAACGTTTCCCCGTAACGGGACACATTTTAAATCGTTTCTGATGTGCTTTACCTGGGCGATTCGTCGCAGGCTTGAGGTTCCTACGGTTGCAGATGAGGGAAGCGTTTCTATTGAAGAGGCGTTGGTATTGGTAATAAGGGCATCGGCAACTGATTCTCTTTTCGGAATGGCGGAGACTGTAAGGCCTTGAGTGATGGTGGTCGGCAGGTCCTTTAGACTGTGAACAGCCATATCGGCTCTGCCGTCCAAAAGGGCGTTTTCTACTTCCGAGGTGAAAAAACCAACAGATTCGGTTTTGTAGAGAGAATCTGATTTATTACGGTCGCCTTTTGTAGAGATGTTAACGATTGAAATGTCAAGTTCAGGGCAGAGTTCCAGGAGCAGGTCGCGTGCGTAGTTGGATTGGATTAAAGCGAGCTTGCTTGCCCTGCCTGCGATTCTGATGGTTTTCATGTCATTTCCCGCATGTTTGTTTTGAATAGTGAAGGAATTTTACACGATAATGGTTTTTAATTCAAATATTTCCGGCTTAGTTTTGCTTAGAGCAATTTAATTTTTCGTGCTCACTTTATGCCTGTTGTGGCTTCGGCTGACTGCTTCGTATTTGCTCGCCATATCTCGATATGGCTGTGCAATCCTCTTTGCCAGCCTTGTCCTCACTGCGGCCTAAAGCAGAGCAGAAAATATTAAAGTGCTCTAGTGGGTGTTGGTGGTAAGGCGTCTTGCAATAAAAAGTTAAATCCGATAGTATGTATGTGTATGAACGATAACGTGTCTGATATAGAACGCAGGGTTTTAGCGGTTATCCAGAAAGGAATGCCGGCAAGTGAAAGTCCATACGAGGAAATGGCAGAGCGCATAGGAATAGGAACAGAAGAGCTTTTGAGGATATTGAAAGAGTGGCAAAAGAATGGTAAAATTCGCCGAGTTGGGGCTATGGTAAATCATACTAAAATTGGGCTGGAATCAAATGCGATGGTAGTATGGTTGGTTGGGCAGGAGCAGGTCGATAGAGTGGGTGAGATTTTGGCAGGGTTCGAAGAGGCAACACATGTTTATGAGAGAGAGGTAAGCGAGGGTTGGCCTTATAATCTATATACCATGATTCACGGGAGGACTGGAGCTGAGATTAAGAAAATTGTAGAGAGGATGAGTCTTGCGTGTGGAGTTGAAGACTATCTTATCCTTGAAACCGTAAAAGAACTAAAGAAGGTTCCGCCGACATATATCGTAGATGAAATAAACGGATAAGGTTAGAAAAATATAAAATGAAGATAGCGGTAATAGGACTAAGTCATAAAACAGCACCGGTGGAAATCCGCGAAAAGCTGGCGTTTGATTCATCACAGATTCTAAGTGCCTTGAGACATTTGAAGAGCAGGTTCACACAGGCTGAGTTTGTACTGCTGTCGACCTGTAACCGTGTTGAATTGTACACGGCGTTCAGGCCGGAAAATGAGGTAAGCTTTGAAGAAGTGGTTAATTTTTTAGCTGAATTTCACGGTATTGAATCAGATGATTTCATGGATTATCTCTATAGTTATAATGGCGAAGAGGCAGTAAGGCATCTGCTGGCTGTTGCGTCAGGTCTTGAGAGTATGGTTGTTGGTGAAGGGCAGATAATCGGTCAGGTAAAACAGAGCTATCGATTCGCGTGTACGGCAGAAACAACCGGAAAGGTGCTGAATCGGCTCTTTCATTGCAGTTTTAGAGCTGCAAAAAAGGTTTATACTGACACATCGATAGCGAACGGCCATGTTAGTGTTGCAGGTGTTGCGGTTAAGCTTGCGATGCAGCTTTTCTCTGATATGTCGGCGGCGAAGGTTGTGGCAATTGGAGCAGGAGAGACGGGTGAGTTGCTTGTTCAACGTCTTCTACATGTGAATTGTAAAAATATAAATGTAATTAACCGCACCTACGAACATGGCGTGGAAATAGCGAAAAAATACGGAATCGCAGCGGGCAGATGGGAAGAGCTTGAAGAGCGGTTGTTAGAAGCTGACATTGCGATAGCATCGGCTGGCGGTCAGAATTATTTGTTTAAGAAAGAGGCGTTTAAGGAAATTATAAGCCAAAGGAAGAAGGGTGCTCTTTTGGTGATTGATATTGCAGTGCCTCGGAATTTTGAACCGACGGTGAATGAAATTGAGAATGTTTACTTGTATAACATTGACGAGCTTTCAGAGATAGCCGAGCAGAACCGCAAAAATCGAGAGGAAGATATCAGCAGAGGGATGCAGATAGTGTATGAGAATGTTAGTGAGTTTATGGAATGGTTCAGGTCTCGAGAGATAGGGCCTTTAATAGGGCAGATGCGTGAGAAGTTTTTGCAAATAGGCCAGAATGAGCTTGAGAAGTTTTTTGTCGGTTCGAGAAAAGATGCCTCATGTAAAGATGTGATGGTGCCGATGGTGAATCGTCTTGTGAATAAGCTATTACATTGCGTAATCAAAAATGTCAACACTGTTGCAAAGGAACACGGCTCGGCGAAAGCAGCAAAACTGATTGATAGTATTGTGCAGCAGGCGGAAGAGACATCACGTGAAGCCAACAAAGAGACGAATCTGAATCATGGCTGAGGCAGATAAAAACAAACAGCTTTTGCGACTTTTGTTTTGGGAGAGCACGATTAAGTGTAATCTTACGTGCGCTCACTGCAGGCGGTTGGAGTCTGATGAGGCGGCTGGCAGTGATTTGTCAACCGGCCAGGCTAAAGGCATGATAAATCAGTTGGCTGAACTTGCAGAGATACAGTCTTTGAAACCGGTTCTTGTTTTTTCAGGAGGTGAGCCGCTTTGCCGAGATGATATATTCGATTTGATTGGCTATGCGAAGTCACTTGATATCGTGCCTGCATTGGCAACGAATGGAACTTTAATAGATTCAGAGATAGCAGAGAAAATAAAAAAAAGCGGAACGGTGCGTGTGTCAGTTAGTCTTGATGGTGCAAGTGCTGATGTCCATGACAGGTTAAGACAGCTACAGGGGGCGTTTGAAAAAACGATTGAAGGTATAAAGCAGCTTGGCGAAAATGAAGTTCCATTTCAGATAAATATGACATTAACGCAGCACAATGCGCACCAACTGGAAGATGTTTATAAACTGGCAATATCTTTAGGTGCAGTAGCTGTTCATGTGTTTATGTTGGTGCCGGTAGGGTGTGGGCAGGTGCTGGCAGAGACTGAAATGTTAAGTCCGCAGAAGTATGAGCAGAAGCTGCTTGAGATATGTGAGCTTGACAGCAGGGGGCAATTGCAGGTTAAGGTGACATGCGGGCCTCATTATGAACGAGTGATTAGACAAGAGGGATTGTATCAGGCTTGTAAAAAAGATAGCAAAAAATTTGAGAGTGATATTCCCGGCAGGAGCGGTCATGGAATTTCAAAAGGATGTTTGGCTGGGTTAGGGGTGTTGTTTGTGAGTCATCGAGGCAATGTTTTTCCGTGCGGTTATTTGCCGGTAAATTGTGGAAATATTCTAAAAACCAAATTAGTCGATATATGGTATGGCAGCGAGGATTTAGCTCGAATGCGTGACACAGACAAGCTTGAGGGCAAATGCGGTGTTTGCGAATATCGAGAGGTTTGCGGCGGCTGTCGGGGCAGGGCGTTTGCAGCAACGGGAAACTATATGGCAGAAGAGCCGTTTTGTGCTTATATACCATCTCATTAGAAATTGCTTTAGGTTTAGTTATGATAAATATAAGTAAATTATACTGCGGGCAAGTGACAGATGGCGACTGGCTTCGATATGGTGAAAAGAATAGCGTGGTGCCTTCGGATGGAATAGTTCCAGAGAAGGCTTCGGAGAGAAGGCCGATAGTAGTCTGGAATATTACACGGGCATGCAATCTAAAATGTGTGCATTGCTATAATGACAGCGGGGTGGACAAAAAAAGTAATGAGGTGACATCTAAAGAAGCGAAAGCTGTTCTCGATGATTTGGCCAGTTATGGGGTGCCGTCGGTTTTGTTTTCCGGCGGTGAGCCTATGATGAGAAAGGATTTGTTTGATTTGCTCGGCTATGCCGGTGACAAAGGATTGCGAACAGTTATCTCAACGAATGGTACGTTGATAACCGTTGAAAAGGCAAAAGCGATAAGAAAGTCTGGTGTTTCTTATGTCGGTATAAGTCTTGACGGTATTGGGTCAACTAACGATAAGTTCAGAGGGGTTGAAGGAGCATTTGACAAGGCGGTAGCGGGCATACGAAATTGTCAGGATGCTGGGGTGAAAGTCGGGCTTAGAGTGACATTGACACAGAGAAATGTTGCAGAGATGGAGGCATTGTTCGATTTTTTCGAGAAAGAAGGTATTGAACGGGCATGTTTTTATCATTTAGTTCCGAGCGGCAGGGGGAGAGATTTGGCCAATGAAGGTCTTACTCATGTTCAAAGCAGGGCAGCTATCGATATGATAGCTGCGAAGACAAAGCAGTATGAAGATGCCGGCAGGAAGACAGATATACTCACGGTTGATAATCATGTTGACGGTGTTTATTTGTATTTGAAGCTTTTGCAGGAGGACTCAGCCAGAGCTGAATCTGTCTGGGAGCTTTTGACGTGGAATGGCGGGGGTCTTAACAGCAGCGGAATCGGGATTGGGTGTATTGATTTTAACGGCAAGGTACACGCTGACCAGTTCTGGGGGCATTATGATCTGGGGGACATTCACGAAAAGCCTTTTAGCGAAATCTGGAGTAACGATGAAGAGCCTTTACTGAAAGGTTTGCGGCATCGCAGGGATTATATAAAAGGCAGGTGCCGGCTTTGCAGGTTCTTTGATGCCTGCGGCGGCAGTTTAAGGGTTCGGGCGGATTTGCATTTTGGTGACCCATGGGCGCCGGAGCCAGCCTGCTATCTGAGCGATGAAGAAATTGGACCCGATGAAGAAAAGCAAATCTAAAGCTGGCTGAAAAAGCAATTAGAATTTAATTTTTTTAATAGCTGACACGGTCTGAGCAATGTGTCTTTGCGTATGCTGGGTTGAGAGAAAATTTGCCTCGAACTGCGAAGGAGGCAGATAGATACTGGCTTTTAACATTTGTGTGAAATACTTGGCATATCTTTTCGTATCAGAGGTCAGGGCTGAATCGTAGTCGGTGACGCAGCTATCAGTGAAAAACAGTGTGAACATTGAACCAATCTTGTTAATTTTATGTTCGATGCCTTTTTTATCGAGAGTTTCTGAAAGTTGATTGCAAAGCTGTGTCGTTAAGTTGTTTAAACGGTTATAAGGGTTCTGAGATTTCAGGAGCTTTAAGGTAGTAAGTCCGGCGGCGACGCAGACGGGATTGCCAGATAAAGTGCCGGCTTGATAAATGTTTCCTAATGGCGAAAGGTTATCCATGATTTTTGCTTTTCCACCACATGCGCCGATAGGCAGGCCTCCACCGATGATTTTGCCCAGGCATGTAAGGTCAGCTTTGACACCGAGCATCTTTTGAACTCCGCCATAAGCAAGACGGAAACCTGTTATGACCTCGTCGAAAATCAGGATGCTCTTGTTTTTTGTGCATAGCGAACGCAGCTTTTTCAGGAAGGCTTTATTGGGTACAATGACACCCATATTACCGGCGACAGGTTCGACAATAACAGCTGCGATTTGTTTTGAATATTTTTTAAATGCGTTTTCAACAGCTTGTACATTATTATACGGAAGAGGAATTGTATGTTTTGTGAAATCATTTGGTATTCCGGGGCTGGCGGGCAGGCCTAAAGTCATGGCTCCGGAACCGGCTTGTACGAGCATGTGGTCTGCGTGGCCATGATAGCAGCCGATGAATTTTATGATTTTGTCACGTCCTGTCGTGCCTCGGGCAAGGCGAACAGCTGTCATTACAGCCTCGGTGCCGGAGCTTACAAATCGAACCTTTTCCACAGAATCGATGGCCTGAATAATCGTTTTTGCAAGTTTGGTCTCAAGTTCTGTCGGAGTGCCAAAACTAGTTCCTTTGGCCATAACTTTTTTGACCTCGGCGAGTATCTGTTTGTGGGCATGGCCGAGTATCATTGGTCCCCATGAAAGACAATAGTCGATGCATCTTTTTCCGTCGGCATCGTAAAGGTATGGGCCCTTCGCCTTTTCAATAAATATTGGTTTTCCTCCAACAGCTTTGAAAGCGCGGACGGGAGAATTTACTCCGCCGGGAATGACTTTTTTAGAATCCCGAAAAAGTTTCAGATTTTTTCCTGTTACCATTTTGTTACCTTTTTAGGTTTATTGCTGAGGCATGATATCGGCGTTGATGCCGTTTTTCTTTGCCTCTTCCAATGTCGGCGGCCCCAGGCAATAGGATTTAATATGCGGAGGCACTTTGCCGAATTTTTTGACAAACGCTCTTACGGTCGAGCCGCTTGTAAAAAGTATTATATTGATGAAGTTCAGGTCGACATCGGATGGTTCTATTTCAACAGTTTTATAAACGGTGATTGCATCGACTGCAGCGCCGGCCTGGGCCAGGCCTTCAGAAAGAACTTTCGAGGCAATTTGAGACTGCGGTAAGAGAATTTTTTTATCTTTAACTGAAAACTGTTTAAACATATCCAATAGTCCTTCGCTGGACTCGTTTTTGGGAACCATGTCAGCAGTTAAGCCATACTCGGATAGTCTTTTCGCTGTCGTTTTGCCGATGGCTGCTATCTTAATGCCGGCGAGAGTTCTTGTGTCGAGACCTGCGGCGTTTAATCTTTGGAAGAAATATTTTACACCATTGACGCTTGTAAATATCAGCCAGTCAAATTGGCGGAGGTGTTTTATGGCGGTATCTGTTTGAGTATAGTCATCGAGAGCAACGCAATCGATTATTTGTCTGTGTACAATCGTTCCAAGATGTCTGTATTTTTGCGGATGGGTTCCGAGGACAAGGACTTTCGGTTTTTTTGAAAACCAGTCGAGTTTCTCCTGCATCTCAACGACTTTTCCAGCGATAAAAATGGCAGGGGATGCGAGTTTTGCTTTTTTTACGATATCGAGGAAGTTTTCCAGTGTTCCTTTTACAATACGCTGGTTGTAACAGGTGCCGCGTTCGATGGCGGCGATTTTGGTTTCTTTTGGCCAGCCGTTTTTAAGAAGAGAGCTGATAATTTTTTCGATATTCGAGACGCCCATAAGAAAGACAACGGTTCCGGCTTTTGGGATTTCCAGTTCGAGACCTTCTTTACGGTGGCCTGTTACGATGGCGAGATTCGATGTATAATCGCGATGTGTTGACGGGATGCCGGCATAGGCAGAGGCAGCTAAGGCACTGGTAACACCGGGTACGACCTCGAAATTAATGCCGGCATCGAAGCAGTATAGAGCTTCTTCACCGCCACGCCCGAACAGATACGGGTCGCCGCTTTTTAACCTGACAACAACTTTATTTTCCCCTGCTTTTTGAACAAGCAGCTCGTTAATTTGTTCCTGAGGTATTGTGTGTTTGCCTGCGGATTTTCCGACAGAAATCAGTTCAGCCTGGAGTTTCGCTGATGAGAGCAATTCAGGCGGAACAAGGTGGTCATGTAATATGACATCAGCTTCACAGATGAGCTGGTAGGCTTTTAATGTGATAAGCTCAGGCTCGCCCGGCCCGGTTCCAACAAGATAAACTTTTCCATTTGGCATAAGTTCAGAATACAGGATTTTTAGTGGATTTTACCGATTGGCATCTTGTGTGTCAATTAAAGCTTTCAAATGCCGGCTGTGGTTAGGTTTTTTTGGTTGCTTTTGGGTGGTAAATACGCACAATAAGTGTAAGCGGGTAAATATTGAAGAACAAACTGGAACTTGTTATATAGGCAGAAACGGATTTGCGAGAACAATTCCTGCCAATACCGGCTGGCCAATAAAGTAAAAGAAATAGGTGTGAAACGTGAGAAATGTTTTCGATCAATATGATCAGCCAGAGAACAAGCTTATGCATGCGTTGATGGTTACGCTTGCGAATGACAAGAAGCTCGTGCGGCCTTTTCTCGAATTGGTGGGGGTGAAGAGAGTGCCAGCCTTAAAGAATATCGAGCTTGGCCTTCAACGTGTGCCGGGGCAGGAGGTGGATCCGATCAAAGATGGCATGGATGGTTTGCCTGATGCTTGTTTCTTCGATCAAGATGGCTGGGCGGTGGTTATAGAGGCTAAAGTTCAGGCGGGCATAGATATTGAGCAACTCAAGAGGCATCGAAAGACCTCAGCCAGGTATGGCTATGAACAGCCATATGTAGTTCTTTTATCAATTGATAAACCAAAGTCACTTCCCGATTGGGCAACACACCTTGAGTGGAAGAACCTCTACAGCTGGTTTAGCAGGCGGGCAGCAGATTCATCATGGGCGAGACGATTTGTAGAGTATATGCATGTTTTTGAGGCGAGAATGATCGCAAAGGACTATAACATTCGAGGGACATTGACTATGTTTGATGGTTTTAAATTCAGTGATGCCGAGCCGTATACTTATGCAGAGGGAAAGAGACAGATAAGATTGCTTGGGGACGTTCTGCGAAAACGCAAGAACCTGGTTAAATCTCTGGGTATTGATGTAAAAGCTACGGGAAAAACGGCAATAACAAAAGGAGACAATGGGGCAGTTTGGGATTTTCTTCCGCTGAAGATAGGCAGAGGGAAACCGTTTACAGCTATGGTTCATCTCACTCTTGTAATAAAGCCTCAGGAAGTCAGCGTTGCTCTTACCATTCCAGATAAAATGAAAGGTGTGAAAAGTACTCTGCGAAACAGCGATGCAGAGAGCCTTGGGCGAATGCTTTCGCAAATTGAAAAAAATCTCAGACCTGTCCTCAAAAAAATGGAGACAGCTAAGCCGATGATATACATTCACCAGAGACACTACAAATCACGGCGATCTTCAGAGACAGCTGGTCGGATCGAGGTGGATCTGCGAACTGTTTTGAATACAGCGAAAGGTCCACTCAAGCATCAGCCGGGTTGGCTGGGATGCATTTTCGAGCTGCTGGTAAATAAAAAAACTAATATGCAATGGGGGGTACAGCTGCATTGTCCACATTCGGAGAAGGTGATGCAGTCTGCAAAAGCAATTGATATTATGGTTGATACATGGATTGCGATGATGCCCTTAAGAGATTTTGTGACAGGAAAATTAAAGCAAAATTAAACCTGTCCGGCCAGAAAGCACCAAAAGGCGCAACCGTTTAACTTTGCGCCTCTTGGCAATGGCAAAATTTCCACTATTGTAATCGGCAAAACAACCGACCGGATTTAGCAACCGCCTTTAAGCAGATAAATATTTTATTGTACGTCCCGCCTGCGGTGGATCTGCGACGAGGGTATCTCGTATCTCGCCAGCGAAATGGATTCCTGCTTTCGCAGGAATGACAAATAATAAATCCGCGAAAATCCGTGAGAATCCGTGGTTAAATTTTGTCGTTTGTCGCTGGTTGTTAGAAAATCAGCGTTAATCTGTGGGAAAGAACCCCGCCACACACCTTCGGTGATGATGGCGGGGCTAAATATAAACATCCACCGCAGATGTGTAGGTGCTAACCGAAATGGATTCCTGTTTTTACAGGAATGACCCGCCTTCGCATAAAGCTTCGGCGAGGCAAGCCCGCCAAACCCATGCAATAAAATTGCGGGGCTAAATATAAACACCCACTGCAAGAGGGGGTGGGTGCTAACCGGAATGGAGAAACCCTGCCACACACCTTCGGTGATGATTGCGGGGCTAAATATGTTTATTGTGTTTGTTGACATAATGAATTTTGCGACGAAGATCGTTTTCATCGAAGCAATATCGTTTGTTAAATCCGGTTGTCCATACACGGCCCTGAACCCCTAACTTGCGAAGCGCACGTATAGCACAATTCTTGTATTGCTGTACTACAATCCCGATTGGCTTTGGGATATATTCCGCTACGAGATGCATGTGGTTTGCTTGAACGGTTAGGGCATAGATTTGTTGGCCAAACCGGGCTGCCTTTCGTTGAATGGCGGCCTCGACAATCCGTCTTTTATTAAATGACAATCGCACAGGAGCGTTTGTGAGCGCTCGCATATTTGCGGCAGCAAGTGCGTTATTGGCCGGCAGGATTTGCCCATTTTTGACATATTGGCGGTCATCACCCTGCAACCAAGTGCCATATGTTGTCCATGTAATCATATATCCAAGCGTTTGGGCCATAATTATCCATCCTTCAGCGGATTGGAATTTTATGGCATGATTATTACTTTCACAACAAAATATTTAGCCCTGTCACTTCGTTTCGATGTCGTATATCAAAACAATGACAGGGTTGTATTTGTCGTTTGTTGAAATGTTTTTACTTTAATAGTGGCATTGGTTTGTGTAAAATGCCGACTGGCTTGTCAGAAATGTTTTAAAGGTAAGAGAGAAATAGGCATGAAATTCAAGGGTGGTTTTAACGTATTGCTCGAAGGCAGACCCGAAGGATTGATAAAGTCAATGCCGGAACCAGACATTCTTTATCTTCCCCTGAAAACCAGACGTTTTAATTTCAGCGATATAAAAGTAACAGAATCTCAGCAGGTAAAAGCCGGAGCATGTCTTGCCAGCGACCCTGATAATTATGAGCTGCCTCTGCTTGCACCGCGAGCAGGTAAGGTGCGGATGGATGCGGCGGCAGGTTATATTGTTCTTGATGATATTGCTAAACATGAAGAGCATCTGTATACAGATGAAGATGGTATGTCCCATATCGCACAGGAGATGGGCGCTGGTGAAATTAAACGACATAAGTTATTGAATCTTGGGGCATGGGAGTTTTTCTATGACGCTTACAACGGCAGGTTGCCGGACCCGCTTGGGCAGCCGCAGGCGATTATAGTTTCGACAGTAAGTCTTGAACCTTTTGTCGCTCGCGGTGACGTACAACTGCAAAACCGTCTTCTGGAATTTGAGAGGGGTCTTGAACATCTGCAGTCTCTTCTGGAATACCAGCCGATATATCTGATTATGCCTGATATAAAATCAGATTTTGCGGCACAGGTTCACGAACATATTCGCGGTTACGCATGGGTCAAAATGATAGAAGTTCCAATGGTATATCCTTATGACAACTTTACTATCCTGGCAAGAAAATTAGGTCTTAAAAAAGATGCCGGGCCTGTCTGGGGGGTGAAAACAGAAGGTGTGCTGGCAGTAGACAAAGCACTGACGTTAAATAAGCCTTGTCTTTCGAGAATAGTAGCAATAGGCGGTCATGAAGTTCGTTCTCCAATTCATCTTAGTGTTATGCAGGGGTATCCTCTGAAAGTAATTCTTGATACTTTCGCATTAGGTTATAATTACAGGGTCATAATGAACGGCATTCTTAGCGGACAGGAGATGGCGGTAGATGCATTAGGAATTGATAATGAGTGCAGGGGGCTTACGATACTGCCGGAGTTGAAACAGCGAGAATTTCTCGGGTTTATGCGGGCTGGATGGGACAGACAGTCTTACAGCAAATGCTTTTTGAGTTCGTTGAAAAAAGGTTTTAGCGAAAGACTGACGACGGCGGTACGCGGCGAGAAACGGCCTTGCATATCCTGTAATTTCTGTGCTGAGGTGTGTCCGGCTGGAATATTGCCGTATCTTATTCACAAGTATCTGTATAGCGATATGATTGACGAAGCGGAAATGGCCGGCGTGGATTTGTGTATCCGGTGCGGTCTGTGCTCATTTGTGTGTCCATCCAAGATTGAGCTTAAGCAGCAGTTTTATGATGCACAGATTCAAATCGAAACCGAGAAAGGGCAATCACAGGGGACAGGCGAGTGAAATCTTTACAAAAGATATTCGAAAAAATCAGTCCGTCATTTCATGAAGGTGGTAAGTTTAAGGCGTTAAAACCGGCATATGAAGCGATGGAAAATTTCTTCTTCGCATCTTCTAAAAGAACAGTTGTTGGGCCTTATGTTCGCGACCCCCTTGATGTGAAGCGTTTTATGAGTATGGTTATCATAGCGATTGTGCCATGTTTTCTCGGGGCACTATACTTTTACGGCCTTCGGATTATTGCGATGCTTATCGTTTCCTATGCAGTTGGTGGGGCAGTTGAAATTGTTTTTGCCATTGTTCGCAAAGAGCAAATCAATGAGGGATTTTTAGTGACGGGTATGCTGTTTCCGCTGATATTGCCGCCGACACTACCGCTTTGGATGGTAGGACTTGGAGTTGGTTTTGGTGTGTTTGTAGGCAAAGAGCTGTTTGGCGGAACAGGGCGAAATGTATTTAACCCCGCACTTGTTGGGAGATGTTTTTTGGCGATAGCATATCCTGCAGCAATGTCGGGCAATTGGGTGGTTGCCGGTGAAGGTGTACTGGGTAGATTAAATCAGTATGTCAGTTCTGCGAGTATAGATGCGATGAGTGCGGCAACGCCTCTGGTTTTGGCTAAGCAGGGCAATCTTGTAGAATTATCACGCATGTTCTTAGGAAACATATTAGGCAGTACCGGAGAGACATCAGGGCTTTTGATTGTTCTTGGCGGAGTGTTTTTATTATTTACCCGCGTTGCCAACTGGCGAACGGTGGTCAGTATTTTGGCCTCTGCAGGGGTGTTAGCTGGTATTCTTCATCATTTTGGGCCTGAACAATTTGGCCCGGCGTTATGGCATTTGTGTGCGGGGGGGATGCTTTTCGGTGCGTTCTTTATGGCGACAGACCCGGTGACAAGTCCGGCGACCAATATTGGTAAGTGGATGTATGGAATAATAATCGGTGTTATAACGATTTTGATACGCAACTTTACGGGATATGTTGAAGGTGTGATGTTTGCGATATTACTTGGCAATATTTTTGCTCCGATTCTCGATGAGATAGTAGTTCGTATTCAACTGAGAAGGCTGCGAAGTGAAGGGTAATATATATACATTATTTTATGCAGGCAGTCTTGGTGCCGTATGTGCGTTGCTGTTGACGGCAGCGTCGAGTTTTACATCGACATATCAGCAAGCTGATAGAGAAGCTGATATAAAACGGAATATCTTAAATGTCCTTGGCGTACCTTATTCGGAAAGAGCTTCTTCGCGTGAATTGGTGAAGATATTCAAAGAAAACGTTCGTCAGGAGCAATTAGGCAAGCTCGAACTTTATAGATATGTTCCCAAGGCAGGTTCAAATAAAGAAGAGACTATTGGAATTGCATTTGAGGGTAAGGGTTTATTGGGACCGATTAAAGGTTTCCTTGCTCTTGCTGCGGACATGAAAACAATTTGTGGAATCACAATCTATGAACAGCAGGAAACGCCCGGATTAGGTGGAGAAATAGCCTCGGCGGGGTTCTATGAACGGTTTAAAGGTAAAAGAATTGTTGATAAAGCTGGCAATGTCGGTATTACCATCAAAGTCGGGGCGGATAAGTCGGCAGTTAATGAAGTTGATGCAATCAGCGGGGCGACAATGACCTGTGATAAGGTTGAAGCGATACTCAGTAGATTGGCAGAGAAAATTGTACAGGAGAAAAGGAATAATGGCAGATAGTCGAGCAGCTTGTACAACCTGCACAAGTAATGGATTGTGCGGCGGCAGAGGCATAGTGACATTAAAAGATGGTGTGTGGGCAAATAACCCTCTTGCGATTCAGGTGCTTGGTATATGCTCGGCGCTTGCAGTGACTAATAAATTAGAGAATTCTCTTGTTATGGGTGCTGCACTTATCTTTGTCTGTGTGGGGTCGAATTTTTTTGTGTCACTATTGCGAAAAGCCACGCCTCATAGAATTCGAATGATAGCGGAGGTGGCTATCATAGCGACCTTTGTGATTCTATTTGACCAGTTTTTAAAGGCATTTTACTGGGAGATGTCGAAACAGCTTGGCCCTTACGTCGGATTGATAATCACAAATTGTATCATCATGGGTCGAGCGGAGGCATTTGCACTTCATAATCCGCCAATCTTGTCGATAGTTGACGGTTTTGCGAACGGCTTTGGGTATGCTGTGATACTTGCGATTATAGGATTTTTCAGAGAGCTCTTAGGTAGCGGCCAGGTTATGGGATTTCAAATATTAACTGATAAATGGTATACACCAAATCAACTGATGATTTTAGCGCCGGGAGCGTTTTTTGCATTGGCAATTATAATTGCAGTTTTCAACGCTATCAAAGACACAGAGACCTGGGAGAATAAAAAGTAATGGAAACATCGGCCTTGGTAATTTTAGTCGCAGCAATACTGACGAATAATATATTGTTGACCAATTTTCTCGGCATGTGTTCTTTTATTGCGTGTTCCAAACAATTGGGAACAGCGATAGGTTTAGGGACGGCGGTTACATTTGTGATGACGGTGACAACGATTATTAATTACGTTATATATCATTATATTTTGATGCCGCTTGGTCTTGACCATTTGACGTTTATTGTTTTTATCGCGGTAATAGCAGCGTTTGTTCAGTTTGTTGAGATGTTCGTGGAAAGATTCAGCCTGAAACTCTATTTTACGTTAGGGATTTTCTTGCCGTTGATTACGGTTAACTGCGCGATTTTAGGTGCGTCACTTTTTATGATAATTCGTAATTACAATTTTGCCCAATCGATTGGATACGGCTTCGGTTCAGGAGTCGGGTGGGCAGTGGCGATAATAATGATGGCGGGCTTGCAGCAGAAGATGCGATACAGCAATATTCCCAAACCATTTCAGGGTATCCCGATAGCAATGATAGTAACATGTGTTTTGGCGATGGCATTTATGGGTTTTGCAGGTATGGTTTCAATTCAATAGTGGAGAATTGTAAAAGTGGTTTGCTTTTTAGCAGTATCAGGGTTTAAGTTATATTTGTGGTCGGTGTTGTTATTTGCCGGTCTTACTGTTGCATTGGCGGCAATGCTGATAGTAGCAGAAAGATTTTTTGTCGATTACGGTATCTGCAAGTTGGATATCAACAAGGGTGAAGAACCTGTTGAGGTTGAAGGCGGGCAGACGCTGCTTTCGGCTTTATATTCAAACGAAATTTTTATACCGTCGGCCTGCGGTGGCAAGGGTTCATGTGGCTATTGCAAGATTATTGTGACAGCAGGCGGCGGGCCGGTACTGCCAACGGAGATACCATATCTGACCCGCAAAGAGATTCGTTCAAACGTTCGGTTGGCCTGCCAGGTTAAGATTCGTGAAGATATTTTTGTTCAGATACCAGAGGAGTTTTTGAATATAAAGATGTTCTCTGCTACGGTGGAGAGCGTAAGAAAACTGACATACGATATAAAAGAGACTCATCTGCGTCTGAACGAACCCCAGGAGATATTGCAAAGGCCGGGCCAGTATGTACAGATTCAGGCTCTGTCTGATGAGGGGCCGATGTTCAGGGCATATTCGATAAGTTCGCCGGCCCATGATTCCAATATTGTTGAGTTAATCGTGAGGATTATTCCGGGTGGAATTGGGTCAACATATCTGCATAATTTAAAGGTAGGTGACAAGGTGACTTTTACCGGCCCGTATGGAGAGTTTGAGCTTGACGATGACCCGTCAGTGGAAATTGTTTGTGTTGGTGGTGGTTGCGGTATGGCGCCGATGAAGAATATTATTTACACACTTTATGAGAAATGGCCGCATCGTAGTTGTTGGCTGTTCTTTGGCTGCCGGACCACTCGTGAGATTTTTTATCTTGAGCAGTTTCAGGAATTGGGTGAAAAACATCCGAATTTTCACGTGGTTTATGCACTGAGTGATAAACTCAAAAAGGGTGAACAATGGAACGGCGAAACAGGTTTTATTCATCTTTCGGTAGATAAATTTCTTGAGCCGGGTGTGCCTCGACAGGCATTTTTATGTGGGCCTGAACCGATGATTGAGGCAGTGACACGAGTTCTTGAGGATAAAGGGGTCAGGCCGAAAGATATGTTCTACGATAAGTTCTAAAAGGAGAATGTTTCGGGAGGTTGTATTATCAAAGGATTCAGGCAGCATTAAAAGAGTTTGGCCTGAACTTTGGAATCGCATTTCAGATTATAGACGACTACCAAGATATTTTAAACGAAGATGCAAAGCAGGGCAGTTGCACTGGGCAGGATGCGGCGGTTGGTGATATAACCCTGCCATTGTTAATCTTAATGGATATTTCGAGCAAAGCTGAGCGTTGCGAACTAAAGAAGATATTTGAAAACAGAATCGACCAGGCATCTCTTGAGAGAATCAGAACGGTATTTCTTAATTCAAAAGCGGTAAAGATGACTTTTGATGCAGCTTTGTCTTATGTCGACAGAGCAAGAGGCTGTCTTGGCTGTCTTGAAAATTCGGATTACAAGAGAAGTCTTAATGATTTGGCGGATTTTATTGTTAAGATTGATTCCGGAAGGTAAAAGCCTTTCCAATTTAGTTGCTATCTTGACAAGCGATTTTCGAGGCTGATTGTAAGAAAAGGTGGCCAAAGGAAAAAATGGTCTTGACAATGGGTAGGGTTTTAGGTTACGGGCGGATGCGTTGCCATCAACAATCATGACTCCGTTGGCTTTTAATGAGTCAAAGTATTGCTTGGCCTTTCCTTCGCCCATATGAGTATAAAGGGCAGCTACGTGCGTGGCGGTTGTGCCGAAAAGCGGGTAGGCTAAGGCCACCTTATCTTTCCATTTAGGCTCGGTCAATTCAAAGATGGATTTGGGCAACTCCTGCTCTTTGAGCAAGTCGGTATTGTAGATAAGTATTCGGCAGCGGGCGGCGAAGCCGGTCCAATAGCCGTCCGTGTCTTTGAAGGTATCGGGGATATCAACTGCTGATGAGCTAATGTATTTAGCTAATATCCCTTTTTGCTTTAGAACAATTGTTCTGCCGGTCTCTGAATTCCAGAACACATCGGCCCTTGGATTATCCTTCTCGGCTATCAGACGATTAACAAGACCGGTCGTCTTAGTAGCCTCTGAGTCATAAACAGCCAACGCCTTAATGCCTGTTTCTTTTTCAAAGGCTTCCAGAACCGGCTGGCTGAATACCTTGTCAAGAGATGTGTAAACTACGACTTTTTGTTGTGCTTTTTTATGCCTGAGCATTTCCGACAAACAATATCAATGTTATTAATAAGAAACAAACAATTACAACTTTCTTCATAAATCTCTCCTTTTTCAAACAACATACATATTTACATATTATAAACTTTCATAACACTTAATATTTATAGCCAACCTAATTAGACCATGACTTTTGATAAAACTAATACTAAAATTAATTTTTTCCTCTGTACTTATTTTTAGCTGCATTCGGATGAGGTGTTTATAACATCTAATTTTCACGTCCTCTACCCCGACGTGTAGTAACAGCTCCTGGAGTTCCTCTTTTTTCTTTATTCCTACACCAAGAAAACCATTCATCTGCCATAGGTTCTTTACCAGGATTAGTACCTTCAAACGATATTTTTTGCACTGATAAACAAATTTCTTTATCTCCTACAACACATTTTGCCCTGTTTATTTTCTTGCCAGTTGATTTTACTTCTCCGACATAAAAATTTGTTTTTTCTTCTATAACAAGAGACGGAATATTGCTCTTTATTTCTTTCTTTATATATTTCTTTAAAAAGTCTTGTACTTTTGAGTTCGTTTCATCTACGCTAGTTACTTGAACTCCCGCAGTTTCATATAAAAATATCCACATACTTGCATTCAGCCCTCCTGTTTGCACTATCATATAGTTTTCATCATCAATTGCATAAGAGAGAAAAGCTAAATCTTCTCTATTTTTATTGTTTTTAGCTGATAAGAGTCTTATATTTTCCTTAATGAATGATTCTTCTGGAACATAATTTGGATCCATAATTTTGTTTAACCACCAGCTGAATTCTGTCACAACACGATCATAATTTTCTGAAGATAAAGTTTCTTCTCTTTTAGGCATTTTTGCGTATGGTTTTATTTTTTCTATTCCATTTTCTATATATTGTTTAAAAAACTCATTCCTTTGAGATTTTTTTATCTTGCTTGTTCCACTCGCAAAAAGATTCAAGGTGGTCAACAATATTCCTGTATAAGCAAAAACGGTCATTACACAAAGCTTTTTTTTATCCATAATTTTCTTCTCCTATTTTTTCTTCTATTTTTTAAAATTACGGTGTCCCTGGAGGATAAGGTACTGCCGTATCAGTATCATTACTCCAACATTGATGAGAGTTAGTAGCGCCATCTGTTCAGTACCTCAGCATGAAGAATGCAAGTGATTGAGAATAAAACATTTACAAAAACGCGCCCGGGAGGACTCGAACCTCCAACCTTCGGATTCGAAGTCCGCGACTCTATCCAATTGAGCTACGGGCGCATAATCCAAAACAGGTTAATAATAACGAATTGGCTTTCAATTGTCAATCGAAGACCAGGAACCTTACCCAGTCTTTAAGCTGTAATTTTGCGAAATTGTTCGATGAGTAGCTTAGTGTATTTGCCGGGTTTGCCGTTGCCAATTACCTTGTCATCAAATTTTATTAGCGGAACAATATCCTTAGTGGTGACAGCAATGAAGAGTTCGTCGGCATTTTCGGCATGAACAGGTGAAATAGATTGCTCGATGATATTAAGGTTGATATTTTTAGCAGCTTGTATTGTGTATTTTCGCGTAATAGAATGGAGTATATTAGCAGTTAAAGGAGCTGTTTGCAGCTCTTGGCCGAAAATGGCAAAAAAACAGGAACTCGCACCTTCGGTTATCAGGTTGTTTTCATCAACGAGTATGGCTTCGTCGCAACCTTTTTTCTCTGCGTCCAGATAAGCAAGGACATTAGGTAGTAGGTTTAGCGATTTTATATCGCATCTTTTCCATCGCCAGTCTGGATGAGTTGAAACAGTAAAGCCTTTAGTTTTTATATCTGTACTATTATCGAGTTGCATAATTGTCAGAAAGAAATTTGGCTTTAAATTTGCAGGGCAGGTGTGATTTCTTGGGGCTGAGCCTCTTGTTATATGGAAATATATCTTAGCGTTAGGGATATCGGCAGTGTCAAAAGCCTTTTGTATTCGGTTTTTAATCTGCTCGATATTGACGGAGGTTATGCCGATTTTATCCAGGCTGTCGGCAAAACGGCTGAGATGTTCCTTGAGTGCGAAGATTTTACCGTTATAGCTTCTGATTACTTCGTAGACGCCATCGCCGAAATACATTGCCCGGTCGAGATAGATTGATTCGAGCTTGTCTAAAGGAACGATTTTGTCCTGTATCATGGCTATTTGCATGGTTAACGAGTCTCCAAAACAAATTTAAGGCTAATTTTAGCGTTATATGAGGTTTAATAGTAGAAAAATATCAGATATTTTGCTTTACAAGGAGAAATTTTAACTGTAGAATTCCCAATTCATTCAAATTTTGTAAGATGACTATAGGAGTTGCATATATGTACGCTGTGATTGAACAAGGGGGCAAACAATACAAAGTCGCTGAAGGTGATTGTTTAAATATAGAGTTGACCGAAGTTGCTGCAGATGCCAAGAATATCGAGCTTGATAAGGTCTTGTTTGTCAGCGATGGCAAAAAGGTTCAGATTGGCACACCATATCTTGATGGAGCAAAGGTTGTCGCTTCTTTTAAGACAACAGCAGAAGATGCTGTTCTTAAAGGTAAAAAGCTTTATCCGATGTACTTCCGCAGACGTAAAGACAGTAAAAAGAAAACAGGACATCGTCAAAAATATCTGCAGGTTACCATCGATAAAATACAGGCTTGATATCAGGTTTTGTTCTGATATTCTTCTATGAGTTGCTTGGCGTAGCTTTTCCAGGAATCAATTCCATTTTGTGCAAAATGTTCAAAAGAGCGATCCTCAACTAATTTTTCTAAGACAGCTTTTCTCTGTTTAGGATTTGTAAGGTTTTCAATAAGCTGTTTTCGGATATTTTCGAGTTCAGCTAAGAATTGCCCGTGTTTTTCAGTAAACGTCGACTCTAACTTTTTTCGCAGATAGCCTGCATAAGCAGGGCATTTTCCATTGGTGCCGATGGCAATCTGAAGTTCGCCACGCCTGACAACGGCGGGGACAAAAAAATCACAATGCCGTGGGTCATCGACAACATTGCACAAAATTTCCAACTGCCGGCAGTCTTTGTAAATCAGGGCGTTTGTTTGTTGGTCAGAAGTGGCGGCGATTACGAGCACAGCGCCGGGCAGATAGCTTTTTGAATATTTGGATTTAATCAGTTCGATGTTAGTACCTTTGCAATAATTGGTCATCGTTTCATTTATTTTCTCAGCTATAACAACAACACGGGCTTTGGTTTCATGAAGAGATTGTACCTTGCGTACAGCGACATTGCCGCCACCAATTACGACAACGCGACGGCTGGCAAGTTCAAGAAATATCGGATATTTAGCCATAAGATAATTATACACAGCACAGATAACCCTGCCAGTAATAATTTACATGATTAGAGCGTAAATTTTGAATCTTTTAAATTCGCAAAAGCAATTAATTTATAGTAAACTAACGCTTTCAAAAATAAGACGAACGAATAAAAAAGTGTGAGTGGTTTGAAAATGAGTAAAATTAAAATATTAAAACCGCCTTTGTCTGAATCTGATGTGCGTTTGTTAAGAGCAGGTGATAAGGTAAAGATAAGCGGGGTAGTGTACACAGCCCGGGATATGGCACATAAAAGAATTTGTGATGCTATAGAAAAAAAAGAACAATTACCCTTTGAGCTTAAAGGAGCTGTTATATATTTTGTTGGCCCAAGCCCTGCCAGAGAAGGCCGGGCTATCGGAGCTGCAGGGCCGACGACATCATCAAGAATGGATGCATTTAGCCCAAAACTAATTGCCTGCGGGTTGCGGGTGATGATTGGTAAAGGTTATAGAAATGATGAGGTCAGAAAAAGCTTGAAGGAATTTGGAGCGGTACACTTATCTACTATCGGTGGAGCAGGGGCGCTGCTTAGTAAGCATATCGTATCGGCTGAGCCGATTGCATACGAGCAGCTCGGTACCGAGGCGATAAGAAGACTTGAAGTCGTTGATTTTCCTGCGGTGGTGGCATATGATTCATACGGTAGAAGTATTTACGGGGAGGCAAAGAATTGAAAGTTGCATTATTGGGATTGCTTCAGTCGGGCAAAAGTACACTTTTTTCTGCGATTAGCGGCAAGGCTGTCGCTCCCATCGGCTCGCTAAGAATTGAAGAGACTATAGTGGCGGTTCCGGATGAGCGCATCGAATGGCTAACGGAATATTACAAGCCTAAAAAAACAGTTCCTGCGACGATTGATTGTCTGGATTTGCCGGGATTTGGTTTTACTGATGAACATACCCGTGCAGCAGCAAAAAGACTTATTAATAAGATAAGAACTGTAGATTTACTCGTCCTTGTTGTAAGAGCATTCGAAGATTCATCGGCGCCGCCATACCGAAACAGGGTAGATGCAGCGAAAGACCTGGCAGAATTGCAGACCGAATTGCTGCTTTGTGACCTGGAGCTTGTCACTACACGTATAGAAAGACTTGAACAACAAATCAAAAAACCAACCCAAACACAAGCTCATGATAAAGCTGAATTGGCATTGCAGAAGAAATTACAGGAAGCGATAGAATCTGAAAAGCCAATACGTTCTGCTATTGAAACCGATGCAGAGCTTGAAATAATAAAAAGTCTCGGATTTTTGACGTTGAAACCGATGGTAATTGCTGTAAATGTCGGCGAGGAGCAACTGGGTAAAAAGTTCGTTTTTGAAATTGAAGATAGTGCACCAGTAATAACGCTGTGCGCTAAACTTGAGCTGGAGTTGTCTCAACTGGAGCCGGAAAGTAGAAGTGAGTTTATGGCAGATTTGGGAATTGAAGAATCCGCCGTAAGTAAATTTGTAAACAGTTGCTATTCGTCCCTTGGTTTGATAAGTTTTTTGACTGTGGGTTCTGATGAAGTCAGGGCGTGGCCTATCAAGCAAGGTACTATTGCCCATGATGCAGCTGGCAAGGTGCATAGCGATATTAAGCGGGGTTTTATTCGAGCAGAGACATTCGCCTATGAAGCTCTTAGAGAGCTTGGAGATGAAAAAGCAGTCAAGGCTGCTGGTAAAATTCGCCTTGAAGGTAAGGAATATGTCGTCAAGGACGGTGATGTCATCAATTTCAGGTTTAATGTATAGTTGAAGAAGATTTGGAAATATTATATGATACAATAAATTTTAAATAAGGGATGTGAGTCCATGATTAGTGAATCGGATAAGCAGGAAATTATAGAAGTCTCAAAAAAGTATCACGCAAAACGTGTGCTCCTTTTTGGTTCCAGCTTAGATTCCACGAGAGAAAGTCAAGATATTGATGTCGCCGTAGAAGGAATTACCCCTAAAGATTTTTTTAAATACTACGGTGATCTTATGCTGAAACTCTCCAAGCCCGTTGATGTAATTGATTTGTCCGAGAGTTCAAAATTCACCAAATTGATTCAGCAGGAAGGGGTTATGTTGTATGGCTGATTATAAAATGCGAATCGAAGCCGAATACGAGGCTATAGAAAAGACTCTTTCTTCACTTCCTGATAAACCTCTGGAGCAATTATCGGAATTGGAGATAGCTGGTGTGGCAACCTTAATACATAATTTCTATAACGGGATTGAAAATATAGTAAAGCAGGTATTTCAAGCGAAATCTCTTAAGATTCCTACCGGCCAATCATGGCATCAAAATTTACTGCTTACAGCGGTAAAAGAAAAAGTAATTTCTCAACAGTTAGCAGATGAACTCAAGGGGTATCTTGCTTTTAGACACTTTGTTATTCATGCTTACGCTCTCGATCTCCATCCGCAAAAAATCGAATTGCTCGCAACTAATATTATGGAAGTATTTGGCAAATTTGAATCTGAAATAAACAGGATTGCAGTCTAACAAATCGACCAATCAGATTTTTACTCACCCTCCAAAGAAAAGAAGTGGATGACATATCTCGGCTGCTCGGCAACGGCAAAAATGGTTTTTCCTTGTTTGTAGATAGGACTGTGATTAGAATCGGCCTTTATGAAAAAAGCAAGTATAGTTAGCATTGGTAACGAACTTCTCAACGGGCAGACTATCGATACCAATTGTGCATATCTAAGCGATAAACTGCTTGGTATCGGAGTACCTGTCGAAAGCTTTTATACAGTTGGTGATAGTGTCGAATCGATTGTGCGCTCTTTAAAACTGGCAAGTGAAGATGCAGATTTAATTTTAGTTACCGGCGGGCTTGGGCCTACTGACGATGATGTGACACGCAAAGGGCTGGCGGAATTTCTTGGTGTCGAGCTTGAATTTCACAATGAGCTTCTGGAAAAAATAAAAAGCTATTTTACAGACCGTAGTCTGCGCATGTCGGATACTAATAAGGTTCAGGCGTATCTTCCAGCTGGAACTGATGCTCTGTCGAATAATCTTGGGACAGCACCTGGAGTCGTGGCAATGACAGGGAGTAAAAGAATCTTTGTAATGCCCGGAGTGCCGTCAGAGATGAAGGCGATGTTCGAGGAATCAGTGTCAGGTGAGTTGGAGAAATTTTCATCTCGCCAGGCAATAACTACAAGAAAGCTTAAATGTTTTGGGACTGGTGAATCAAAGATAGCAGAGATGCTTGGTTCGTTAATGCAGCGCAACAGAAATCCACTAATTAATTGTACAGTTCATAAAGGAGTAATAACGCTTCATGTTATCGCTACGGCAGGTGACAAATCTCAGGCAGAGCAAATGGCAGAAAAAGATGTATTGATGCTTAAAGATAAATTAGGTGAGTTGGTCTACGGCATTGGTGACGAAACCTTAGCAGAGGTGGTTGGCAAGCAATTGGCAAAACAGGGAAAAACGGTAGCAGCGGCTGAGTCCTGCACAGGTGGTTTGCTGGCGAAAATGTTAACTGACGTGTCGGGATCGAGCCGATACTTTACATACGGTTGGGTGACATATAGCAATGAAGCAAAGATAAGAGAACTCGGTGTTTATAAAGATTTAATAAGTAAGTATGGAGTTGTTAGTAAACAAGTCGTAGAAGCAATGGCAATTGGTGCAAAAAAAAATGCTGGTACAGATTATGCCATCGGTATAACAGGAATAGCTGGGCCATCGGGAGGCAGTAGTGAAAAACCGGTAGGGCTGGTCTATATCTGTATCGCTTCCGATAATAACGTTCAAAGCAGGTCGTTTATATTCAGTCATGGTAGGGAGTTCATACGGTATCTGGCAGCTCAAACGGCTATTAATATGCTAAGATTAGCATTGTCGAATTGACTATTTTTTGCAATAATGCTATAATGAAGTTTACGTAGTTTACCAAAATATTGAATATTTTAGTTAAATATGGCAAAAAAACGCAGACATTTAGGTGAGATACTCTATAAAGCCAAGCTGGTAAAAAAAGAAGATATTATCAGTGCCATCAAAGAGTCTAAATCACAGAAAAAACGGCTTGGAGAGGTATTGCTTGAGCGCAACCTGATTGATGAAAAGACCCTTACAAAAGCGGTAGCCAGACAATTCGGTCTTAAATATGTGAATTTAGATAAAGTAACTATTCCAGAGGATCCCCAAAAACTTATCCCTGAAAACCTTATGCGAAAGCACAATGTCTTTCCGCTTGGAATGGAGAACTCCACTTTAAAAATTGCTATCGGGGACCCGATGGACCTTGAGGCAATGGATGTGCTTAGACTTAGATTAAATACAGATATGGACTGTTATCTTGCCCGTCCGGCTCAGATTAGTTCATATATCGAGGATTCATCTGAAACGGAGATGACGGAAGAAACTGATGAATTAAAACATAGTATTGACGCCACTGCAGCTGAGTTGGCAGAGGCGGGTCACGAGTTACAGGCTGAAGCACTTCGAGCACAACAGGCAGGTGAAGATGATGATGGTCCTATCGTTCGTTTGGTGAATCTTATTATCGATAGTGCCTATTATATGCGGGCAAGTGATATTCATGTTGAACCGATGGGCGACAGGGTCCGCATCCGTTATCGCGTTGATGGAGTGTGTCTGGAGAAGGATAATATTCCAAAAAACATGCAGGCACCACTAATGACACGTTTGAAAATTTTATCAGGTATGGACATTGCAGAGAGACGGCTGCCACAGGACGGCAGAATCAAGCGTAACATCGGAGGTCAGGATATAGATTTTCGTGTTTCTGCATTGCCGGGTTACCATGGCGAAAGTGTGGTGTTGCGTATTTTGCGTCCTGACGCGGTTAATATTGGTATTCAATCTCTTGGCTTTGAACAGGATAATTATGAACGGTTTTTACAAATAATCAAAAGGCCTAATGGTATTTTTCTGGTGACAGGCCCAACTGGTAGCGGCAAAACAACAACGCTTTATGCGGCACTGCAGGAACTTAATAAATCGGATAAGAAAATAATTACTGCAGAAGACCCTGTCGAGTATAACTTTGCCGGTATGAACCAATGCCAGATACGTGAAGAGATTGATCTGACATTTGATATTATTCTCAGGGCAATGCTGCGACAGGCACCTAATATCATATTAATTGGTGAGATTCGAGATGGCGAAGTAGCTGATATTGCAATACAGGCGGCTCTTACAGGTCATCTGGTTTTTAGTACGCTGCATACGAATGATGCTATTAGTGCGATTACCCGTCTCATTGATATGGGAGTAAAGCCGTTTCTTGTGGCAAGCTCAATACAGGCTATCATGGCACAAAGGCTTGTTCGAGTAATCTGCGATAAATGCAAAGTGGTCGATGAAGACCCTGACCCGCACTATCTGCAGTTGCTCGATATTACAGAAGAAGACCTCAAAAATCACAAACTTTATAAAGGTGCCGGGTGTACTAATTGCCAGGGGACCGGATTTAAAGGCCGTATGGCAGTATTTGAGATGTTAGAAATGACCAATGAATTACGTGAAATGGCATTTGCAAAGACGCCAACCAACGAAATGAGGAAGGCATCGATAGCAGCCGGCATGAAGACACTCATGCATGACGGGAAAATTAAAATCTTCAGGGGAGTAACAACACCGGCGGAAGTGGCCAAGATTTCACAAGCGGAAGGTGTTCTACAGGAATAATTCTATTTAATTTAATAAGGACAAACAAATGGCAACAGTAAATATGGACCGTTTGTTGCAGGCGTGTGTATCTCAGGGAGCATCAGATATACATCTGACTGTTGGCCGTGCGCCTGTATTCAGAATACACGGTGGGCTTAGGTCCTTGGATACAAAGGTTCTTGAGCCGGATGATACGGTGGCGTTAATGAAGAGCATCACACCTGAGCGTAATCAGCAGGAACTGCAGGAAGAAGGCGGTACCGACTTTGGTTTTGCATTTGGTGACGAAGCAAGGTTTCGTGTGGCAATATTTAAGCAAAAGGGCAGCATGACATTGGTTCTGCGTCTTATCCCGACTAACATAATGAGTTTCGAGGAAATCGGATTGCCAAAGATTTGTGCGTCTTTGTGTCGAAGACCTCGAGGAATGTTTTTAGTCACAGGTCCAACCGGAAGTGGTAAAACTACTACATTGGCATCGATGGTTAATTACATCAATGAAAACTTTGACCGACATATAGTGACAATTGAAGAACCTATTGAATATTATCATCAGCATAAAAAAAGTATTATTAATCAGCGTGAAGTCGGTATAGATGTCCCAAGCTTTTCTGAAGCGTTAAGGCGTGTTTTGAGACAGGACCCCGACGTAATCCTGGTGGGTGAACTTCGGGACCTGGAGACAATAGAGGCAGCAGTAAGGGCGGCAGAAACGGGCCACCTGGTTTTCAGCACTCTTCATACGACAAGTGCCTCAGGTACAATAACCAGAATTATCGATGTGTTCCCGCCTAATCAGCAGGAACAAATTCGTATCCAGTTAAGCGCGAATTTAATTGCAGTACTTGCTCAGGCTCTCTGTCCATTGGCCAAGGGAAAGGGCAGAATTGCTGCTTATGAGTTTATGGTAGTAACTCCTGCTATTTCAAACCTTATTCGCGAGAACAAAGCGTATCGTATCGATTCCAGTATCCAGACCGGTAGAAAGCTTGGAATGCAGCTATTGGATGAGCATCTGTGGCAGTTTTATGATGATGGCAGAATTACTCTTGAGGAGATGTTGGACAAGGCACGTCAACCAGGTGCACTGCAGGATAAAGCAATGGCCAAAATCAAAGGGATTAAGCATAAGGCCACCAAAGGCAGGGCATCTCGGGAAGCGGAAGATATGGGGCCGATTTTGCGTATTTAACTTAGTAGTTTGTAATACCCTTTAGGGTAATAAAATGCGCGTTCAGGGATTATAACTTGTTTGCACAAAGGTTGTTACCCGCGTATTAGAGCGTAATTATTAATCGGAATTGATATAATACATGATTTGCCGAATTGTTAGTCCACACCCATTACGCGGAAATGACAACTTTCAGATTCAATCCTGACAAACTATGAGTTTTTTAGTAAAACAATTCAGAAAGACTTTTTTCAGCTTTTGTATTTAAATTTTTGTTTTTATGTTAAAATAAACAGAATATCTTTCCTATTATTGTTAATATAGGAGTTTGGTTATATTTAAAATGGTGCTTTAACGGCCTCTCGGCAGTCTCAATAACTAAGTGTCCAATTCGTAATTTATTTGCAAAAAAGGTGTTATTGTTATATAATGCAAAATGGATGATGGAAACATTAGGTGGTTTTGAGAAATGGAAAAGACAAAAAAATTACCTCCGATTGACCAGTTAAGAAGCCGTACTCTTGGCAGGGTCTTTATAAAGATGGGCGTATTGACCCGTGAGAAAGTTCACGAATGTCTTGAAATCCAAAAGCAACGGCACGGAACTATTCAGATTGGACAGATATTTCTTGAACTCGGGCTTGTTGATGAACACCAGTTGAATATTGCCCTGGCTGCTCAGCGTGGGATGGAGTATATCAAGATTGATGATAATGAGATTTCACCTGATGTCATCGAAAAAGTACCATCACAAATGGCAAAGACATATCGTATTGTTCCTGTCCAGTATAATAAAGACGAGAATGAGTTGATAGTTGTTCTTGACAACCCCGACAACTTCCGGGCAACTGATGATTTAAGCACCTTAATGGGTTTTAAAGTCACAGCAAAAATTACGGATTCTGACGCATTAGAAAGTGCCTTGAATAAATACTATGAGGGACAGAAGGAAAGTGAGGGGTTTAATGAACTAATAAGTGAGATACAGGATGACGGATTTCTTTCTGAATTTGCCGGAAGAAACCAGAGTATTGACCTCGATGAATTAAAAGAGCTATCGGAGTCGAACCCTGTCAAAAAGTTGTTAAACCTGGTTTTGATGCAGGCAATTCGCGACAAGGCATCCGATATTCACTTTGAGCCTTTCGAAAATGAATACAAGATGCGTTATCGTATAGATGGTATTTTATATGAAATGATCCCACCTCCCAAGCACATAGCAGCGGCACTTAGCTCACGAATCAAAGTTATGGCAAGCCTTGATATTGCAGAGAGGAGGCTTCCCCAGGACGGCAGAATCTCGCTTACCGTTCAAGGCAATCCCGTCGATTTACGTGTGAGTATCCTTCCAACAATGTTTGGCGAAAGCGTTGTACTTCGTGTACTTGACAGAAGCCAGTTAAGTCTGGACCTTGAAAAGCTTGGCCTGCGACAGCATGACCTTACAATGGTCCATCAGCTTATCCATAAACCAAATGGTATTATTATTGTTACAGGTCCAACCGGCAGCGGTAAAACGACAACTCTATATTCGGCATTAAGTGAGCTTAACGATATTGGTACAAAAATAATCACAACAGAGGACCCTGTGGAATATGATATCGACGGGATAGTCCAGGTGCAGATTAAATCAGATATTGGCCTGACATTTGCGAGATGCCTTCGTTCAATATTGCGTCAGGACCCTGATATTGTGATGGTCGGCGAAATTCGTGACCTTGAAACAGCAGAAATAGCAGCTCAGGCATCCTTGACCGGTCACCTTGTGTTTACGACGCTGCATACGAATGACGCACCAAGCTCAATAGCAAGACTTTTAGACCTTGGTGTTGAACCGTTTTTAGTGACTGCGACGTTAGAAGGAATAATCGCCCAGCGTTTGGTTCGAACAATTTGCCAAAACTGCCGGACCGAATTCGAGCCAAACGAAAACCAGCTGGCAAGTCTTTCGCTAAGAGAAGAGGAAATAAAGGGCAAAAAGTTCTATTATGGGCGCGGATGCAGCAAATGTAACAATACAGGCTATCGGGGTCGAATAGGTATTTATGAGATTATGGTGTTTAATGATGAGATACGCGACCTGATTATGAGCAATACATCGACTAATATATTGCGGTCAGCAGCTCAGAAGGCAGGTATGCATATTCTTCGTAAAAATGGTTTAGCAGCAATCTATGATGGCGTGACAACAATAGACGAAGTTGTTAAAGAGACAATATCTGAAGGATAAAAAGTGAGGTATCTAAAATGCCGGTTTTCAAATATGAAGCTATGGACTCACAGGGCGTCGCAATCAAGGATGAGATAGAGGCACTGAGCCAGGAAGAAGCAGTAAGCAAGATACGCAACATGGGATATTTTCCCACGAAGGTTCGCTCAGCAGGCGGAGCCAAAAAGTCCGCAGCCCGCACAGCGGCAAAGCCTAAGCAAAGACGTGGCGCCAGAGGTAGAGTCAAGGTCAAAGCAGTGACAGAATTTGCAAGGCAGCTATCGACACTTCAGGACGCAGGTCTGCCGATACTGCGGTCACTTAGAATTCTCGAAGAACAGCAAAAAGCAGGGACTTTCAAGAGAGTCATTGGATATGTTGCCGATGACATTGAGGGTGGTGCGACATTGTCAGAAGCAATGGCGAAGTGCCCGGGGGCTTTTGACAAGCTGTTTGTTAACATGGTAGCCGCCGGTGAAACCGGTGGTGTGCTGGATTTGATTTTGTCGAGGATAGCAGAGTTTATGGAAAAAGCTCAAAAGCTTAAATCCAGAGTTAAAAGTGCGATGGTTTATCCGGCTGTGGTTTTGGGTGCAGCGTTTACAATTTTGCTTCTCCTGATGAAATATGTGATTCCGCAGTTTAAGACTGTGCTTGAAGAGATGGTCGAGGGAGAGTTGAACGCCATGACTCAGGCCGTGCTGGGTGCAAGCAGCTGGATAGCATACGATTTTGGCTGGGCGATTCTTTTGGGTGTACCGTTTGTGATAATTGTTCTGCTTAAGATGGTAAGACGGTTTCACGGCGGCAGGCTGGTGCTTGATATGGTCAAGCTTCGTCTTCCAATTATTGGCCAGCTTAGCGGCAAAATCGCTGTTACGAGGTGGACGCGAACGCTGGGAACATTAATCGGTGCCGGTGTACCAATTCTTGATGCAATTAATACATCTTCTGAAACAGCGGGTAACGAGGTCTACTCGAAGATGCTCGGCAAGGTACATAATTCTATCAGACAGGGAGAGACCTTTGCCGGTCCGCTGAAACAGTCGAAGACGGTGGACTTGATAGTTACTAATATGGTTGCAGTTGGGGAGGAAACCGGAGACCTGGACAAGATGCTGCTTAAGGTAGCGGAAAATTATGATGAACAGGTCGACGTGCTGGTTGCCTCGTTAATGTCACTGCTTGAGCCGGTGATGATAATAGTACTTGGCGGAATCGTGATGGTAATCGTATTGGCGGTGTTCCTGCCGATGATTCAGGTCATCTCAGGCTTAACCGGTGGCGCATAGCGGAAATTAAAAAGTAATAATTATTTTAAAAGGAGGAACAAAAAAAATGTTATTTAGAAACTCTAAAAAAAGGACTGCATTTTCTATCGTAGAGCTTTTGACTGTTATGAGCATCATAGTTGTGCTTTTGAGCCTGCTTGTCCCGGGTCTCAACCAGGTCAGACGCTATGCCAGGGATGTAAAGCAGAAGAACCAGTTCCATGCCATCGAGGTTGGGCTTGATTTGTACAATGCCGAATGGGGAGAATACCCTGATTCCGAGCCGAACTATACAGAAAAATATGAGTGTGGTGCGAACAGGCTTGCTGACGCAATGGTGGGTGTGGACTTTATGGGGTATGACCCGACTGAGGAATATGACGATGCGGACCTGAGTAACAGGAGAATGTACCTGCCTATCGAAAATGCCAATGCCTACGAATTGGATAATATCTATACAACCTTAGGTGTCGGTGACCCTACTAATTTAGATGCCAACGACCTTGTTTTATGTGATGTTTATAAACGCGTAAAAAACCGTGACAAAAACGGCCCAAGAAAAATCGGCGTACCTATACTCTACTATAAAGCGAATACATCCAATACTGCGCATAATACCACAGACTATCCAGACCCCTGTGATGACAATATCTACGATTATTTAGATAATGAGAAACTTGTTGACCTCGATATACCCCAGACAACAGATGAGCATCCGCTTGAAGACGACCCTATACTATTTTACAAGAAGACTGAAAACACTATGTTTGATAAGAATAAATTCCCGAACGGTAAACCCATGCGCTCCGATTCTTATATTTTGTATTCTGCAGGCAATGACGGTGAATACGGCACTAATGATGATATATTCAATTTTGAGCGGTAAAGTAAACCTGGTACACAGTTGTTAAGGCTGGTGGTTGGTTTTTAGTGCGGTTTTGGCTGAAAAATGGATGATGAGCAGTTTCCAATAGAACCGGCTGTTAAAGGAGCGCAAAAAATGTTGCCTGGAAAAGAAAAACAAACAGGATTTACGATGATGGAGCTGCTGACAGTGCTGCTGATAATATCAGTACTGGCAGGAATACTTATACCGTCGATGAATACCGTTCGCAAGGCAGCGAGAAATGCAAGGCAAAAAGCCCAGTTTGCCGCAATCGAGATAGCACTTCTGGCCTTTAAAACCGATGACGGCGATTATCCTGAATCAGAGCTATCTGCTGCCGGAGATTACGGAGGTGCGCAAAAGCTTGCAGAGGCCATGGTTGGCTTGGACCTGATGGGATTCTACCCGGGTTCAAATTGGGACTCAGGAGGAAGTGGATATGCTTCAGACCCTAATTTTGAAGATCGTCATTACTATCTTGAGTTGAGTAAGGCCAACATTTACAGATTGGGGCATATAGATTCGACGAAACCGGGTTTGTTCAGAACTTATGCTCCATTGGAACCAGAGACTTTTGTAATTTGTGACTCGTTCGGTGTAAGAAAATTGACAATGGGCAAAAAGGCAGTTCGAGCGGGGACACCAATCCTCTATTATTATGCAGATTCTTCGAAAAAACATATAGATGTAGACCTTGGCGGCCCAAGCAAATGTACATATGATTCTCGCGATAATTATGACCTGGTCGATTTAGGCAAGGTGACATCAAATGGAGAACATGGTAATGCGCATGAAGATTTTGATATAATGCAGGATTTTTACGACTTTATAGAGAATGAAACAGCAACTGCAGCAAGTGGCATGCCGCGAGCATATAATCCGGATTCATATATATTAATATCAGCAGGTGCTGATGGTGAGTACGGCACGGCGGATGATATAACCAATTTCGGGGACTAAGTGTTACGCGTTACACGTGGAAGGAAAACGAGCGAAAAGAGATACAAAATGGCAGGCAGGAATAATGAAAAGCCGAAAATACAAAACCGGTGTGACGCTTATGGAGATGCTGATAGTAATCGCTGTGATAGCGATACTGGCAACGAGTGTAATTACAGTAACGCGTTATGTCGCCAGCAAATCCGAGATTAAACTCGCCGAGGGCAATATCGCACTAATTACAGCAGCTTTGGAGCAGTTCGCAGATTACGGATACCACTATACAGATACAAATTCTGTAGCATATTCACAATTCACGTTTCCCCTCGACTGTAATAGCCTGGCCGAAGCTGACGTTAACGATATGTTGAACAATACCTTGAAGGACGCATTAAATGCTGACAGCGTAGCGATTAATGGAGGTAGTCATTTGCCTGAGTATTCAGGCAGTGAGATTCTGTATTTCTTTCTTACTCAGATACCTACCAGCCGCGAGACCATAAACCAACTCGACAGCTCCTTAATAACAAATAAAGACAAAAACGGTAATGAAATGTTCATTACTATTACCAGAGGCGGCAAAGACAGGACATATCCATTATACAGGATTATAGACACGTGGAGCAAGGCATTGCATTACGATTATTATGAGAACGAACTTTCTCCTGACCCCAAAACAGCGAAGACATTTCCGGTAATAACATCAGCCGGCCCTGACGGAGAATTTGGCACAGCTGACGATATAACCAGCAGATAAAAAATGAAGGTTAAACGAAAACAATCCGGTGTGACATTGATAGAGATGATAGTTGTCGTTGCTATTGTGGCGATGTTGGCGGTTTTTGTGACACCTGCGATTCGCACCTTTTTAGGCTCGATGGCGACACAGGGCAGTACCAGGGCAATGATAGGTGCTGCATTGTCATCAGCACGGGCAATAGCTATCAAAGAACACCGTTATGCAGGAATCAGGTTCCAGAAAATTTACGACCCAAACAATATTGTAAAATCATCTCAATATATGATACTTATTATTCATGACACATCAATTCCTCCATCAAAGCCGGGTAATCTTGCCTGTCGCGCTGTAAAAAAAGTTCAGCCAATAATGCTGCCTGCAAATATAGGTGTTATGGATTTGATCTTAGGTTCATTAAAGCAGAAAGTAACTTTGGATGATGATATAGATGAAAATGACGAATTAATAGATGTGACAACTTTTTCAGTGCTTTTTTCACCTTCAGGTAAGCTTGTAATTCACACACATAAAGTTGAAAAAGTCAGCGATACAGATGATATTTTTAATAGTGCAAGCAATATAGAAAATGGTATGGGAATGTTTCTTCAAGATAAAGAGAGTAGTATTCAGCCAATAAATGAAATAAGTCGCAGAGGTTTTTATCTCTATGACAGAGAGGAATTTAAAAAAGTATCTGATGATGAGCGGTGGTCTAAGTATTTACGAAAGTTGGATTTGGTTAATATCAACACTTATACCGGCAGGATAATATCGACGGATTAAAATGGATATGAAGGTAAATCAAAACATTAAAGGTTTTTCCATTATCGAGGTGCTGATGGCGGTTGGGGTGCTGGCGGTGGGGATGCTCTTTGTAGCGGGGGTGTTTCCGGTTGGTATATACTTTGCAACGATTTCCGCTGAGCGTACGACAGCGGCAATAGTATCCGATGAGGCCTTTGCGAAGATAAAACTTTACGGTGTAGATGTCGGCCATTCAGATTTGAAATATGATGATTGTAATGATTTTAACAACGTGGCTTTTACAACGATAGATTCAAACGAATTTACCTATCCTTCGACAAATATAGAAAGAGAAAAACAATACTGCTGGTCAGCGATTTGCAGGTCTGTTGACGCAAATAATCCGGAACTGGTTCAGGTAACAGTATTTGTTAGCAGAAAAACAGGTGCAAATTCTGAGTATCCTAAAGTTGGGGGTGGCACTGTTGACTATCCTCAGCCTTACAATGTCAAGATTAAGACAACTGGTATAAGTAATGAGATAGAGATAGAAAATGATGCAGATAAGACACACATTAATGACGGCAGCAGGATAGTTGATAACAAGACTGGTGCTATTTACAGGGTGCTTCAAAGATATGTTAGTGATGATGTCATATTGCTTGATAAGGACTGGACAGGTGACAATTCTGCTGAAGTCTGGGTGGTTCCGCCGCCTGTCGGTGGAGGCAGAAATCCGTGTATCGTAGTTTATCAACGTGTAATCAGGTTTTAACTGAGATGAACAAAAAGATAAAAAAAGGGTTTACGTTAATTGAGATGGCAGTTGCCATCGGTCTTTTGGCGATGGTAATCGTTTTTGCGATGGTGGTTTTCAGGGTCAGTATCGATGCGTACCGGACTACGATTGCAAATACAGAGATTATGCAAAAACTAAGGGCCATAACCGACCAGCTAAACAGCGACTTTGGAGGGCTTCAAAGAGAAGCAACAGTATTTGGATTTGAAATATCTGGTAGTGATCCTAATTGGGTAAGAGTTGACAAAATCGGTTTTTTTGCAAATGGCGATTTTCAATCGACAGGACAATATGGCAGTGCAAGCAAAACAGTAGTTGGCAATATTGCATATATATTTTATGGCCAATCGTCTTTTCCTGATCCGTGTTCACTCAAGCTTGATGAAAAAAGAAAAAAGGTATTAGCAAGAAGACAGACGATATTAACTTCGAATGACGATTTTGAGGATGATTCAAATGAGCTTGGAGAATGTTACTATGGTTCGTTAGCCGAATGGAAAGTAGACCCTCCTTTTTCTTCAGACCCAAATGAATGGGTGCAAAGACCGAGGGTAGATATAGATGACCCGAATGACCTGGTGATGTATATGGCTAAAGGTGTGGATGATTTTACCATACAACTTGAAGATGACATGGATGCAAACAATGCCATAGTATGGTGGCCGACGAATCCAGAAGTGGAAGACGGCATAACAGAAGGCGAATATACAGGGCAGCTCAGGGCGATTAAGTTTACCTTTACGCTGTATGATTCGAAGGGGATTATAAAGAACGGCAGGACGTTTACGCATATCGTATATATTGGCGATTAAGCAGGAAGCTAAGATGAAAGAGCAAAAAAGAGATAACAGAAAAGGATTTCAAAGAGGTTCAGCGTTTATATTAGCTATTGTATTGACCAGCCTGCTGGCTGTCATCGGTGTGATGTTTGTAATGATTACCCGCGTAGACAGGATTGCAACCTCTGCGATAGCTGAAAATAAGGCGCTGGACGGGGCTGTAGAGACAATAATTGCAAAAATATCACAGCAGCTTATTCTGGATACACCCGGTGTTGCCAATCCCACACAAGAATATTATGATTATCCGGACGCTAACAGCGACCCCTGGCTTGCAAGCCTTGAGCCATATAAGGATGGTAGTAATTATAAATGGCGATGGATAAGTGATATTGATGCTAATAATCTGGAAGACAACGCAGAAGATGTAAATGCTCAAATTGTAAATGATTATCAAGGCCCCTCAGGAATCGGAGACAGCAATGATATTGTGCTTTTCCCTGCAGACGCAGACGGTGACGGTGTATCTGATTCGGTATGGATTAAGCTTGATGGTGTAATGACGACAAAGGGTGAGCCGATTTATGCAGCTGTTAGAGTTGTAGACAATAGCGGAATGTTGAATGTTAATACAGCTTACCAATTTGACCCCAATACAAGCGATGGCTCAAGCCAGACTCAAATAGACCTTGAAACTTTGTCGGAACGCGGAACTGGCAATAGTCTTAACCAACTTGATACAGCCCGATATGGTGATGAATCTGGGGATATGGATGATTACATTAAAGATGTTGTATGGCAATATGACACGCCAGACGGCAACTATACTCCATTTGATATTGGTGATGAATTAAAGCTTCGTAATCGTTATATTTTAAATTACAACAGAATTACCACAAGAATTGAAAAGCTTTGGGCGAAGGCCTTCGACTGGGGAGCGAAAGTTCCGCGTGACAGTAATTCTCTTTTTCATAATGACCCTAATTATTGGTTCTGGTATGCGAATAACAGCTCTATAGATATTAATGACTATGACTATAGACATATAGCAACGACTTATAATATGGACAGGATAATCAATCCTGATGGCGGCAGGCTGGTGAATGTAAATAACGTAAATACTATTGCTGATATTGAATCGCTATACCTCGCGATAATGTCATGTTTGGACTTTGTAGATGCTAATGAAATAGCGGCGCAAATAATCGCGAATCTGATAGATTATGTAGATAGTGATGATAATGATAACGTTACTGATATTAATTCTGTTGATGTTAATGACCCTAATCTTGCAGGTGTTTATTATGGCTTTGAAAGACCTTGTGTTTATATATCAGAACTAACTTTCAGTTTTTATCCATGTGAACCGCTGATGCCGGGCGATCCGAATCACAGATCTTACGCTATAGAACTTTATAAGCCTTATTGCGAAGATAACGACCCCAATAAAAATAACTGGGAACTGTTAATTGATGGGACACCATATGATGTCAACTGGTTAGGTACAGGGCAGTTTCATGTAATAAGGTGGGAAGATCCAAATCTTCAGACGCTGCTGCCCGTTGATTTCAACGATTATAGTTTACCGAGTCCGCCTGATAAAGCAACAGGTGTGCCTACATACACCAAATTTCGCTGGGTTGATTCAGGAGGTCCTTATGACGTTTATTTCGGCGAGAATTCAAGCGATGTTAACGAGAGCGCAACTCCGGTTAGTAGCGGACAGGCAGGTAATACTTATGACCCAGGTGGCCTATCAAACAATGAGACACTTTATTACTGGCGAATTGACGATAGGGAAATTTGGAGTTTCACCACGCATAAAACCAATCCAGAGCCGAATGACCAGGGCGACCCCTTCGGTGAAGATAAAATCTTTAATGTTGGTGATACAATTTCATTAGTACGTGACGTTGGTGGAGTTGATATTGTAGTTGATTCTGTTGATATTCCAAACTGGCTGGTTAATGAACCCACTCCCGCTGTAGCAGACGCCAACAGTTACCAAAGAGATATTACGCGGCATAAGTGTATAAGACGTTTGTGGGCAGGGAGCAGTAATGATCCAAACTTGGGGCATCACAACCGTTATATGTATGCCAAGTCGCCAGCGGTTTATATACAGGCACATCCCTCGGATTCGCCGTTTACAAATGTTGGCGAGATTGGAAAGATTTTTTATAAAAATGTTTATAACCAAACAGTTAATAGCGAACAAAACTGGCGTCTGGATTTAAACGAGCCGAATTTCCAGCAACTATTCAACTATTTGACTGTTATGGACCCATACAATCATATTAGTGATCCGAATGAGACAAGAGTAAAAGGCAGGATAAATATTAATACAGCTCCGTGGTTTGTATTGGCACAATTGCCGTGGGTTTCGGAAAAAGGATATGGCCTTGCCGAGGAGATAGTCGAAAAGCGTGATGAGTTGGAAGGATTTAAAAATATTGGCCAGTTATGTAGTGTTGTTGCAGGGGACCCGAACGACAGCATTGACTATTATAGTCGTAACGATGGTGATGCGGCTGGAGACCAGATGGGATTTCCGGATTTAACGGGTGGCGATGGGGCTGTAGATGATTTTGAGGAGCGGGATTTGATTTTCGCTCGAATCAGTAATCTTGTTACCGTACGAAGCGATGTGTTTACAGCTTATATCCTGGTACGGGCTGGTGTCGATGGTGCCCAAAAGCGAGTTATAGCGATACTTGACAGGAGCAATGTGTATTCTGATTCGGCTGGAGGGGTAATCGGCGATGTGAAAATTCGCGCATTGCATCCGGTTCCCGACCCGAGATAAATTTGTATAACAACTAAGAGTTGTTCTTTAAAAGGCTGAGAATCTCGGCGTGGACGTTTTTGTTTGCGACGAGTGTATTTAATTCCTGTCCCTGATAGTTATCCAAATCCAAGGGGAAAATATTTTCTCCCTGCCAGTCGGTTACCAAAGCACCGGCGGATTGTGCAATTAAAACACCGGCTGCGATATCCCATATTTTCGGGCATGTCAGGACAGTGGCGATAAGTGAACCCTTTGCTGCGTAAGCAAGCTGCAGCGCGGCTGAACCTAAAATCCTGAATCTGGTTCGCTGCATAATCTCAAGTGCCCAGCTGGGAACAGTATCGCCGAGATGGCTGTCGAGTCCGACGCTTGAGAACTCACCCATTTTGTCATCGCTTGCTGTTATTTTTCTTCCATTTATCTGGGCATCGAGGTCTTTGACAGCAGTGAACATCGAGTCAGTACTTGGGTCGAAAATTACACCTACAATCGGCTGACCATCGTACATAGCTGCGATGCTTACGGCAAATATAGGTATTTTACGTGCGAAATTATTTGTTCCATCTATGGGGTCGATGACCCACCAAATCGGTTCACCGCTGCGGGGAGACTGTTTAAACATCTCATCCTGCTGGCCCTCTTCAGCGATAAAGCCGTGGTCGGGATATGTTTCTTTGATTCTATCGATAATAATCTGCTGACATTTCGCATCGGCGTCTGTTACAAGCTCACAATCGTTTTTTATCCTGAACTTTACAAAGTCGGCTTCTTCCAGGGCCTTTTGGCCTGCCAATCTTGCAGCTACTATTGCTGTTTCCAGAATTTTCGATAATTCTTTTTGCTTCAAAGCCATATTTCACCTCGTAATCTGTCTTGACATAAAGTATAAGTTATTTTATTTTAAAGAGGTTATGCAATCAAGCCAAGAGTTAAATAAACTTGGAATTTTCTATAAAGTCACACCGCAGCAGCGGCTGACAGCAGCGGCGATTTTCGTGGCAGCTATAGGTGCCTGGTGGTTGTTATGGCTGGTTGGCAGAGATGTGTTTGATATTGGTCTTGTCTTTGCTCCGTGTGGTTTGAAGCAGCGTTACGGTATCACATGTCCTACGTGCGGGATGACCACCTCGGCGATAGCTTTTGCAAAAGGGGATATATTGCGGTCTTTTTATATCCAGCCGGCAGGGGGATTGTTATATGTAATAACCTCAATTTCGGCATTTTTGGCTTTATTTGTAGCTGTTTTTGGAGTAAACTTCAGGTTTTTCAGGCTTTTGATGGGCAGGGTTAAGATAAGGTATATAATTATTACAGGATTAGCCGTAATCGCTGTCGGATGGGCAGTAACCTTGATACGTGAGCTTACAGCGAAGGGCTGATTCGTGCTTAAAGTGTGTGATTAAAAATGTGGAAATTAAAACTTTTTTCGATATTAAGCATTGTGCTTTTGACAGGCGGCTGCACCATGATTGGAGTATTGAGCACGCCGACACGACATGAAAGGACAATCCCGGCAGAATATGACCTGTCTGCGCGAAAAGAAAAAAAGATACTTGTGCTTGTTGAGCAGCCTATCTGGCTTGAAGCAGAGGTTAATTTTCGCTACCAGCTCACGAACAAAATAAATGAGAGGCTTATCAAGGACATCAAATTTGAGCAGGAACAGTTAGTCAGCTATGATGAATTATCCGGGTATCGTTCAGCCCAACCTGATTTTTCACTTCTCTCGCCGGTTGAGGTGGGCAAGGCATTGGAGGCTGATTTTGTTTTGCTTGTGGTGCTGAACCGCTATAAACTTAACAGGGTTGTCGAGAGCAATTACTATAATGGTCTGTTGGATTCAGGGGTTGTTTTGCTTGATGTAACGAGCACAGATAAGCTTTGGCCTGTTGATGATAAAAGTAAAACAATTAAGGTAGGATTCGATGCAAAAACCGGCGACAGAGAGACAGCAAATAATCGACTTGTTGATGCGTTAACTCATTGTATAGTGCGTTATCTTTATAACTGTTCCAAAGACAGATTTAAAATCGCAGAAGATAGAACTAATATAGACTGGGAAAATTGGTAAAAGCAGTATTTTTTTTGGAGGATTGTAATGTTCAAAGTTATTATCACGGACAAACTGGCACAGGAAGGAATTGATTTAATTAACTCGACAGATGGCTTCAAGGCTGTCGTTAAGACCGGAATAAGTGAAGATGAGCTTGCTGAGATTATCGGTAAATATGACGGGTTAATTATTCGCAGCGGCACGAAAGTTACTGCCGGTGTTTTAGCTGACCCCGGTAAACTTAAAGCAATCGCCCGGGCAGGTGTCGGTGTTGATAACATTGACATCCCTGAAGCAACCCGCAAGGGTATTTACGTTATGAACACACCCGGAGGTAACACATTAAGTGCAGCCGAGCATACAATGGCGCTGATGCTTTCGATGAGCCGAAATGTGGTGCCGGCGTGCAGCAGCCTAAAAGCCGGGGCATGGGACAGAAAAAAATATATGGGAAGCCAGCTTAACGGCAAGGTGCTCGGTGTAATAGGTCTCGGAAGAATTGGTATGGCAGTTGCAAAGATGGCTCAGGGTTTTAATATGAAAATTCTCGGATATGACCCGATTGCACCACCGGCAGATACAGAAAAGCTCGGCATTGAAGTGGTAAATCAGCTCGAGACAATTTTTAAGAATGCCGATTATATTACCGTTCATGTGCCCAGGAATGAACAAACGATAGACATGATTGGTGCAGAACAAATTAAAATGATGAAATCTACAGTCCGTCTTGTTAACTGTGCTCGTGGTGGAATAATCAACGAAAATGCTATGTATGATGCTTTGGCTGAAAAACGCATAGCAGGTGCTGCTTTGGATGTATTTCCTCAAGAGCCTCCTGAAAACAAGCGGTTTAGTGAGTCTGAGAATTGCCTTGTCACGCCGCACTTGGGCGCCAGTACCGAAGAGGCGCAGATAGAAGTTGCGGTCGAAGCGGCGCAAATTCTCATTGATGCAATCAAGGACGGCCCGATAAGAAATGCACTTAATGCGCCATCTACCACCGGGGCCATACCGGCAATTGTCAGTCAATATTCTGAATTGTCCAGACGAATCGGCACGCTTGTAAGTACGATAGCTCCGGGACATATAAAAGATGTCGAGGTCCAATACCGCGGCACAATTGCAGAACAGGCGGTTGAGTCTGTTACCCTCGGTTTTGCCATTGGTTTGTTACAGCGGCACTTTGAGATGCCGTTGAACATGGTTAACGTCGGAGTACTTGCAAAAGAACGAGGTATAAGTATTGATGAAACAAAGAACCCTGCAGCTAAAGACGTTGCTGCAAGTTTTAGCGTAAAGGTTGTTACTGACAAAGTTACTCGTACTATAACCGGTACGGTTTTTGGTGAAACGCTGCTTAGAATTATTGAAATTGACGGTTTCAATGTAGAAATTACCCCACAGGGTGCTGTTTTGGTTATCTTTAATGATGATAAGCCCGGTGTTATCGGTTCAGTAGGCATGGTTTGCGGCAAATACAATATTAACATTTGCACAATGGGTGTTGGCCAGAAGTTAGATGAAGGAAAAGCCATTCTTGCAATCAGCCTTGATAAAGAACCTGATGCAAAAGGTATTGAAGAGCTTGGCAAATTAGATTTTGTGAATGAAATTTATGTTTGTAGATTGTATTAACCTGTCACTGTATGAGCCGACCGGAAATTTCGTCGTTAAATTCCCGATGTCCTTTCGGAAATTTCGGGGCCGATTCATTCGACGGTATGAATGCAAAGAGAGGCAAAGGGATTTAGAGGTATTCGGAGTTTTTTATGGCATCTAAGAAATCTCGTTCGGCAAAACAAATGAATTTTGAGTTTGATACATCTGCAGTAAAGACAATTACAAAAAGGAAGAAAGCCAAGGCCAAAACAGTAGACAATAAAAAACCGAAAGTGACGGTAATAAAGGCGAAAACAAAAAAGAAAAAAGAGGTTAAAGCGAAAACTAAAGCCTCTGTTAAAAAATCTAAAGCCAGATTGCCTAATAAACGCAAAAGTGCTGTAGCTGCCACCGCTGAATCAATGGCTGCTAAGCAGCGGGCAATAAGTATCAGCGAGTTTTTTGCTAAGAACAGGCATCTTCTTGGTTTTGACAACCCGCGAAAAGCACTCCTTACAGCCGTCAAGGAAGCGGTTGATAATTCTCTCGATGCCTGCGAAGAAGCACATATATTACCTGACCTACTGGTTAGCATAAGGCCAACCCAAGACAGTGGTGATAAATTTATATTGACGGTCAGGGACAACGGGCCTGGAATTGTAAGGGAGCAGATACCGAATATCTTTGCGAGGCTGTTATATGGTAGTAAATTTCACAGTCTGAAGATGAGTCGAGGCCAGCAGGGAATCGGCATTTCCGCTGCCGGCATGTATGGGCTGTTAACTACCGGCGAGCCGGTACAAATTATATCCCGAACAAGCCCGAAGAAAAACGCCCTGCACTATCATGTTCAGATTAACACAAGTAAAAACAGGCCTGAAATAATTTTAGACGAAGAGTGTGACTTTGATTTATCTACGGGAACAAGTGTTACGATAACCCTTGAGGGCAAATATCTGAGAGGGCGTCAGTCGGTAGATGAGTATATAGCGCAGACCGCAATGGCCAATCCACATGCAGCTATTATTTATAATTCACCTGACGGCAAGGTATATGAATATCCGAGGCAAAGCAGGGAATTGCCGTTTATGCCTAAGGAAATAAAACCTCATCCTTATGGTGTTGAGTTGGGTCTTTTGCTTAAGATGGCGCAGGACAGTTCCTTTAAACATTTGTCAGCTTTTTTGAAGAATGAGTTTTCGAGAATAAGTTCGCGGGTTGCACAGCAGATTTGTGAAACAGCCAAGCTTCGCAGCACAAAGCGGCCGGCGAAGATGACACTTAAAGATGCGGAAAAACTGCACAAGGCAATAAATGAAACAAAAATTATGGCGCCGTCAACGGATTGTATCGGGCCTATAGGTACAGAGAAGCTTGAAGCAGGCCTAAGAGCTGTGGTTGATGCGGATTTCTACACCGCCTGTTCGCGAAGTCCTGCAGTTTATCGAGGCAATCCGTTTCTTGTCGAAGCAGCATTAGCGTATGGAACAAAAAACGGAAACAGTAACCCTGATAAAGAGCCTTTAATGCGTGTTATACGAATCGCAAATCGTGTTCCTTTGTTATACCAGCAGTCCGCATGTGCGATATACAAATCGGCTCTTGACGTTAACTGGCGAAACTATGCACTGAGTCAAAGCAGGGGTGCTCTGCCGGCAGGGCCGGTAACATTGATGATTCATTTTGCATCAGTGTGGGTACCGTTTACATCCGAAAGTAAGGAAGCAATTGCTCATTATCCCGAGATAATCAAGGAGATTCAGTTAGCTGTCCAGGAATGCGGCAGACAGCTTGGAATTTATCTGCGAAAGAAAAAACGCATTCAGCAGGAAATAGACAAAAGACGTTACATCAAGATATATCTGCCGTATATTGGCGAGGCACTGGAGGAGATTTTGTCGTTGAAGAAAAATCAGGTCAATACAGTAATTAACAAGCTTGAGAAAATTTTGGAAAAGACACGAAAGATTTGAGGTAACCGATGGCTCAGGAGTTAATTATCAGTATCAGCGGTATGAGGGGTATCACCGACAAAAACCTCACATCTGAAATTGCCACTGATTACGGATGCAGCTTTGGGACATTTTTGAAGAATAAATATGGCAGCAAAAAGGGAAATTTGTCCGTATGTATCGGCAGGGATTCCCGACCAAGCGGCCAAATACTCAAATCGGCTGTTATATCAGGTTTATGTTCTGCCGGTATCGATGTGATAGATTTAGGGATAGTAACGACTCCCAGTGTCGGGATTATGGTTAGAGAGCTAAAATGTGATGGCGGTGTTATCATTACTGCTTCGCATAATCCGGTTCAATACAATGGTATTAAACTGTTGCTCGATAATGGGATAGCTCCGCCAGCCGATGACGCTGAAAAAATTAAAAGCTGCTTTTTCAATAAAGATTTTTCTCTTGTTGAACCACCTAACTATGGTCAAATAACAACCAATAACCAGACTGATGATTATCACATTTCCAAAGTGATGGTTTTAGTTGATAGTGAGCTAATCTCTCAGAAAAACTTTAAAGTGGTTCTGGATAGTGTCAATGGAGCAGGGGGATATATTGGTAAAAAGATGTTAGAGCAGCTTGGCTGTGATGTGGTGGCAATAAATAATGAACCAACAGGTCTGTTTGCGCATACGCCCGAGCCGATTGCTGAAAATCTGACAGAGTTGTGCGAGGTTGTGAAAAAAGAGCATGCCCAGATTGGTTTTGCCCAGGACCCGGATGCCGACAGGTTGGCAATTGTTGATGAGAATGGCGTTTTCATAGGTGAGGAATATACCCTGGCTTTAGCAGCCAAATATATGTTCAGCAAAAAAAGCGGAACTGCTGCGACAAATCTTTCAACATCTCGGATGATAGATGATATCGCCGAAAAAGCAGGTGGTAAAGTTTATCGCACGGCAGTCGGTGAAGCTAATGTTGCTGCGGCAATGATTAAACATGACTGCATTATAGGCGGAGAGGGTAACGGGGGTGTTATTGATTTGCGAGTCGGTCCGATTCGTGACAGTCTTGTAGCTATTGCCTTTGTGCTCGAGTTAATGGCCGAAACGGATAAGACAATAAATGAATTAGTCGAGCAAATCGGCGGCTATTATATGAGAAAAGAAAAATTAACTGCTGATAAAACTCAGGCTCAACAAATAATAAACGGTGCAAAGAATATTTTTAAAGATGCGAAATTAAACACCACAGATGGCTGTCGATTTGATTTCGATGATAGCTGGTTACATTTGAGGATGAGTAATACCGAACCGATAATGAGAATAATAGTTGAGGCAAAAGACAAGAGTATTGCCCGTAAATATATCGATGCGGTTATGAAAATCCGTCAGGAAATAATCGGGTAGCGGAATGTATGACCATAAAATCGAAGATTCAAATAAGAAAATAAGATTCGTCACGGTTCTTAGTATTGTTGGCAATACTGTACTTTCAGCAGTAAAAGTAGCAGTTGGCCTTTTAACCGGTTCCATTGCACTAATTGCCGATGGAGTTCATTCGGTATCTGATATGGCTACGGATGTAGCGGTTCTTCTTGGTATTCATTTTGGTTCAAAACAGGCTGATAAGACTCACCCTTACGGTCATGGCCGGATTGAGACATTCTCTGCTGGTTTTATTGCCCTTGTTTTAGTTTTTGGCGGTGCGGCAATGATTTATTATGCAGCATTTAATATGACCAAAGGTGAAATCGTTCAGCCTCATATAGCCGTCTTGTTTGTGGCTGCAGCATCTGTGATTCTAAAAGAGATGCTTTACAAAATAACGAAAAAAGTTGCAATTAAAACTCACAGCTCTGCACTTTACGCCAATGCATGGCACCATCGCAGTGACTCGTTTAGTTCGATAGTTGTGTTAGTAGGATTTGCTTCGCAAAAATTCGGTTTTCATTATGGTGACCAGGTAGCTGCAGTTGCGGTTGGTTTGATGATAATCCTGGTTGGTATCAGGATAATGGGGGATTGTTTTCGTGAGCTTGCAGAAAGTGCGGTTGATTCTGAAACACTCGATGATATTGAGAACATTATCCGGTCGAATTCTTCAATAAGACAATGGCATAAGCTTCGGACTCGAACCATAGGAAGGGAAATTTTTCTTGATTTACATATTCTTGTCGACCCGCAGTTAAACATTACCACTGCTCATGAAATTGCTGAAAGCCTGGAAGAAGCCCTGCATCGGCAAATAAACCAGCCGGTTAACATTACGGTTCATATTGAACCGGATGTCCCGGAACTAAGAAAGTGAAAACTGCCAATTGTCACCTTCAATAAATGTTAAGGTAAATTTGCCGCTTAAAATCTGACCATCCAGCAAAATCCGCCAAATATTTTGTTCTTTTGAAATCAGTTGGTATGTTCCTTTATCTTCTATCTTTACTTTGCCTGTACCTTCATTTACAGCACCTTCATAAGTCAGGAATTTTAAATGGTGGTCAAAAATCTTTACAGCGGTACATGGTTGATTTGTAATTTTTTTGGGTGGTAATTGGAGCCTAAAGGTTCGTAGAATGTTGCCGACCTGAAGCATCAGGTCCCAATGTACCTGGTCGATTTTAGTATGCTTTTGTATTACGAACTTACCTGTGTTATCTATATCCGGTGAATTATTCATAAATGTTTTCAACAAAAGATTGGTTTATTAGTTAACACCAAGTATTCCCAGTTGCTTCATCAACATGTGGTAATAATATGCGATAAAACAAAAAAGAAGGATAACAAATAAGATAGTAACAGCGATAACAATAACAGTGATTATCCATTTAGTTATAGGTTTATAATTTGGATTGCGCCAAACGAACGGCAGTGCAAGTGGCCCGAGAGTAAGCAGGGCTATTACAACGAGAGATGTATTATAATACCATTTTGTTTTTGGTTTATCAGGCCCTTTGCCTGCCGATAGCCACTCGCCGCAAAAGCGACATTTTACAGCTTCATCCTGTATTTCTTCGGCACAAAAAGGGCACTTTTTCATAAAATATTTCTTTTTAAAAACTGATATTGACTTAAAACTTATTTCAAATTATACAGTAGTGAAGAAAAGCTTCAACTGTATCTTATCAGGTTTTCGGTTAATTCATATTAAACTTTGAATTTAGTGGCATAGTAAATACAATGTTGACGGTTTAAATCTAAACAGGAAATTGAGAATGGCTAAAGCAGCTTTTATATACTCATCGGAATTCGATAAGTTCAGCTATCCGCCGGAATGTCCGTTTAATGTTGGCAGAGCAGGGAAGGTTCGGAAACTCATTGCTTCTATAGGGTTATTATCCGGTAAGAATATCATAGAAGTGTCGCCAAAGGCAGCAGAAAGAATAGTCCTTAAGAAATTTCACTCAGCTAAATACCTTAAGGTCTTAAAGAAATCTGCTGAAGGCAAATTCAACCAGGACGCATATCAAATGGGAATCGGGACGCCGGATTGTCCTGTTTTAACAGACATGTATGATTATAGCGCTTTAGCCTGTGGAGCAACAATAACAGGGGCAGAGTTAATACTTTCCGGTCAGGCTGATTATGTTTTCAATCCGTCAGGAGGGCTTCATCATGCAGGTCCGGAACATGCAAGCGGCTTTTGCTATATGAATGATGTGGTACTTGGTTGCCTTATATTGGCTAAGGCAGGGAAAAGAGTTTTGTATCTCGATATCGATGTACATCATGGCGATGGTGTTGCGAACGCATTTTATGATCGCAATGATGTAATGACGATATCGTTTCATGAAACCGGAAAAACCTTATTTCCTGGTACAGGGTTTATCGAAGAAATCGGTACCGGAGAGGGTAAAGGTTATTGTGTCAATGTCCCGCTGATAGTAGGAACGTATGACCTGGCCTATATGCGGGTATTCGGTTCTATTGCTTTGCCGTTAATTAAGGCATATAATCCGGATGTGGTTGTTTTTGAATTAGGCGCAGATGCTCTTGCAGGTGACCCTCTTGCGCATTTAAGGCTGACGAACAATACATATGCGGACATAATAAAATGTTTATTGGCACTTAACAAACCGATTCTGATGACAGGCGGGGGGGGGTATAATATCGAAAACACAGTGAGAGCGTGGTCTCTTGCGTGGAGTGTTTTATCGGGTGCTGATGAGCATGATATTAATTTGGGAATTGGAGGGGTGATGATGGAGAGTACAGAATGGCAGGGTGGTCTGAGGGATAGACAATTGCCTGTCAGCGATTCACAGTCTGAACTGGTCGAACCTGCAACTGATGCTGTAATAGAAGCAGTTAAAAAAAATGTTTTCAGCTATCACGGTCTGTAAGTAGATGCAATAAAAAAAGGCTCAAATTAAGTTGAGCCTTTTTTATAGTTAAGAATTTTTTATCATCACTTTATGCTGGAACTTCAGCTTTGACAGGTCTTAACGCAAATGCCAGACCTGCCGCTATTAAGCATGCAATTGCAGCAATAATAAATGCCGTTTTAAAAGTTCCCATAGAATCCCAAACCATACCAGCCATTACCGGTCCGAGTATTCCGCCTACACCATATGAAGTGAATACAGCGCCATAATTAGCACCAAGATTTTTGGCGCCGAAATTTTCAAGAGTTAAAAGCGGAAATAGCGCGAAATTGCCACCGAAATTAAAGCCTATCCAACAAGCTGCAATAGTAAGAGTCATCGCCTTTGAACCCATGCCAAGCAGGAAAAACATCATTAGTCCCTGGAGCAGACACATCAGAATTATCGAGCCTTTAGCTGTTAGTTTGTGAGATAAGGTTCCCCATACAATTCTGCCCAGTCCGTTAAAAAGTGCCAGCAAACCAAGTGCCGACCCCGCAGCAGCAGTAGTAAGACCACCTTCAAGTACGCCAAAGTTTTTGAGACATTTTATTACCATTAAGCCACAACCTGCGCTGAATACGAATGCTAACCATATCATCCAAAATTGTACGGTTCTTATAGTTTGGCCCTGTGTTAGGTCTTTTACTTTTGGTTTTTCTGTACCGTCTTTTGTTGTAGGAGGATTCCAGCCAATCGGTTTGTAGCCGGCGGGTGGATTTGATAATAGAAATGCTCCTAAAACAACAAAGACAGCGAAGATGATACCGAAGATGAGAAATGTTCCATTTACACCTTGATTTTCTATCAGGTTCATCCATGCTCCTGCCAGTTTTACAAAGATGAATGCACCAGCGCCAAATCCGGCAACAGCCAATCCGGTAATTAATCCTTTCAGGTCAGGAAACCATTTTACGCATGCAGCTATTGGACATACATAGCCCATACCAATGCCGGCACCACCAACTATACCAATGAAAAACAACATCAAAGGAAAAGATGTACCTGTAAATCCAGCGGCGATATAACCTGCACCAAGTAATAGACCGCCAATTATCGCAATTATGCGCGGGCCGTATTTGTCCTGTAATCTGCCGGCCAGAATCATTACTATTGCGAAGGTTGCCAGACCTGCAGAAAATATCCAGGAAGTCTGCGATGCAGAATAGTTAAAAGAACCATTTGGGTCTTGTAGTGCACCTGTGAAGGCTCCCCATGCATAAATTGCTCCAAGGCACAATTGAATTAAAAGAGCTCCTACAACGACCAGCCATCGGTTCATGATTTTTTCTTCACTCATAACCTTTCCTTTCGATTTAAAAAATCCGGGCACATATAATCACATGTACCCGGTTTTTTTTTGGAGAGATTTATCCGCGGTTTTTAATTAAATTTTCAACAACGTGTGGGTCAGCAAGTGTGCTGATATCACCAAGATTTCCGGTGTCTTTTTCGGCAATCTTGCGAAGTATTCGACGCATGATCTTGCCTGACCTTGTTTTCGGAAGTGAAGGCGCAAACTGGATTGCCTCAGGTGCTGCGATGGGGCCAATCTCCTTTCGCACGTGCAGAATAAGCTCTTTCTTGAGGTCATCAGTTTCTTCGATGCCATTGACCAGGGTAACAAAAGCATACAAACCCTGACCTTTAATTTCGTGCGGAACAGGTGTTACAGCCGCTTCTGCAACATTGCTATGACTCACCAGAGCACTTTCGACTTCGGCGGTTCCGATTCTGTGGCCTGAAACATTAACAACATCATCAATTCTACCCATCAGCCAGTAATCACCATCGGCGTCGATTCTGCAACCATCACCGGCAAAATAGATGTTATCATACATTGTAAAATATGTGTCGACGAATCTGTCATGGTCGCCCCACATTGTTCTCATCATTCCAGGCCATGGCCTGCGTATACAAAGCTTACCACCTTCATTAACATCACATTCTGAGCCGTCATCACGCAATACAACAGTATCGACACCGAAGAATGGTCTTGAAGCACTGCCAGGCTTTAGTGTATGGGCACCTGGCATTGGTGTAATCATAAAACCACCGGTTTCAGTCTGCCACCATGTGTCGACAATAGGACATTTGTTACGTCCGATTTTCTCATAATACCACATCCACGCCTCCGGATTTATCGGTTCGCCGACACTGCCGAGTATTCTCATAGTATCAAGTTTATATTTGGCAGGCCATTCGTCACCAAAACGCATCAATGCTCGAATGGCGGTTGGAGCGGTATAGAAGACGGTAACGCCGAACTTGTCGCAGATATGCCAGAAACGACCGGCATCAGGATATGTCGGAACGCCTTCGAACATCATTGATGTTGCTCCATTCGCCAGAGGACCGTAAACAATATAACTATGGCCGGTCACCCAACCGATATCAGCGGTGCACCAGTAAACATCATCATCATGAACATTAAATACAATCTTGTGAGTAATGGCTGTGTGCAGCAGGTATCCGCCTGTGGTATGCACGACACCTTTAGGCTTGCCTGTCGAGCCTGAAGTATAAAGGATAAATAGAGGGTCTTCTGCATTCATGTGTTCCGGTTCACATTGGTCACTTGCGTTGGCCATTTCATCGTGATACCAGAAATCTCTGCCATCTTTCATGTTACAGGGTTCATTGTTTACCTTGACAACGATTACACTCTCGATTGTAGGTGTATTTTCCAGAGCAACGTCGGCGATATCTTTAAGCCTGATATGTTTTCCGGCACGAACTGAAACGTTGGAGGTAATCAGCATTTTGCAGTCAGAATCGTTTACTCTGCCCTGAATAGCATCTGAGCTGAAACCGCCGAAAATAATTGAATGAATTGCACCTATACGGCTGCATGAGAGCATAACAATTGCAAGTTCCGGCACCATCGGCATGTAAATTGCCACACGGTCACCTTTTTTAATGCCTTTTGACTTGAGTACATTTGCGAATTTGCAAACTTCCTTATGAAGCTGCTCATAGGTATATTTTTTAACGTCGTCTTCAGCTTCACCCTGCCAGAGAATAGCTGTCTTTTTGGCAATTGGTGTTCCGAGATGTCTGTCCAGGCAGTTGTAGGAAACATTCAGTTCGCCGTCGGCAAACCAGGTATGTTCTATTTTTTTTGCTTTTGTGTCCCATGTGTATTCGAGACTCTTTGTAGGCTCTTTGAACCATGTAAGTGATTTGGCCTGTTCAAGCCAGAAACCGTCGGGGTCATTTATAGATTGTTCCCACATTTTTTTGTACTGTTCTTCGCTGGAAATATAAGCATTTTTTTGAACTGATGACGGTGGTGGGAATGTCCTGTTTTCCGTCATAAGGGAATCCATGCTTTTTTTTTCTTGATCTGCCATAATGTTTTCCTTATGTAATTAAAAGTTGTTAATTTTACTGTTCAAATTGACTGCTTTAAAAGTTTTTATTGTAATTTATACGTCATAGTTAAGATTGCGTATGTCATATCGTCTTTTTTAGCGACGGAGTCATCCATACTTATCTGATGGTAAACGCCCGGAGTAAAGGTAAGATTACTGGTTATCTTGAATTTTGTTGATATTCCAAAATTCGTATAGGCCCAGTCACTGTCCTTGCTCTTGCCGCCAATTCCATCATAATAGCAAATTTCGCTGGAAAGATGAAGTGGATTTGGCAGTTCAGGTGTATTCAGGTCATAGTCAAGTCCGAAACGATGGGCCCAGCCGGCAGCATTGTGATTGGTATAGTTTCGTCCGGCAGGATATTCGTAATGTACAATATATTTTGGGACCAGGCCATTTGCCAGAATCTTAGGCCATGAACAGGCGAGTACCCACTCGTAAGCAGTGCCGGCTTCGTGTCTGGCAACTCGCGGATAATATTTATATCCGACACTAAGTTTGTAATTTGTTGCATAAAGCTGGTCTTCGAAAAGTTTGTTTTTGTAATACGGCATAAAATCAATTCTTTCCTTATCGACATATCCGCTTGAAGTAGCATTGCGGTGTTTGATATTCAACCCGAAGCCCGTACCGTAAAAATCAAGGTCGAAACTTTTGAAAAGTGCGCCTTGTTGGCCATAGGCTTCTGCACCTTTGCTAAGCCATTTGGTCAGGTAAGATACTTCAAATGTAACACCCAGTTTTTCCTTGGTGGCATGAGCAAAGCTTATGTTAGTTAGAAGCAAAACCACCGTCAGTAAAAATCTCATTTTCATAAACCTTTTCTCCTTAAAAACATATGTTCCTTAGTTCAACAAACGATTGTTGAAGGCAAAAAC
>CBDVDM010000005.1:0-71255 GCA_965372745.1 uncultured bacterium | reverse complement strand
GTATAACCAGTGATTGGCTTAGCAGGAATATGTTCTGGGAAGATTTAACACTGCCGTCAGCTGATGAGAAACCTGCATTTTGGGGGCCTGGATACAAATAGTAATTTTGGAGACCAGGGTAGAACTGTAGTTGGTGTTACGCAAACATCTGCAGCGAAAAGCTGGAACGTTTTTTAAAGGAGAAAGAGAAATGAATGGAAACAAAAAAATCTTTGTGACAGTTATAAGTTTGAGTTTTTACTTGCTGTGTTCAGGGGTGGTGAATGCGCATATGACGTGGATTAATGCCGTCGATTACATTATGCAGCCCAGCGAAGGACATAGCCACGGCGGAGAAGATGGCGCACAAGATGCAAATTTTATCGCTCGTACAAATGTCTATTTGGGCTTTGGGCACAGCTATCCGGTGGACGATTTTCTAAAAAAAGAAATGCTGAGCAGGTTTGAGTTGGTGGATTGCAGTCTCAATAAGAAATCGTTGGAACCAAACCCGGGCGGATTCCTGGCTACGTCCGTTGGATTCGAAAAGCCCGGCCCGTACATTGTCTCAGCAGCTCTGGAACCTGGGTATTATACCATGTATATGGAAAAAGGTCAGGTCAAACATAAATTGGGGCCCAAGACGGGACTCAATGCGGTAATCCTAAGTCTTTACTATGAGCAGTATACTAAATCACTTCTAACGGTTGGTGACACCACCGATGATGCTTTCGCCAAGCCGTTAGGGGACAAAATCGAGATTGTCGCTTTGAAAAATCCCTACAGTATGAAGGCTGGGGCAGGCGAGATTTTGCCGGTTCAGGTGTGGTTTAACGGCAGGCCTGCAAGTTTTTGCAAAGTCTATGCGACCTATGCAGGTTTCTCAACAGCAGATGACTTTGCTCTTGCCACCACAGCAGACAGCAAAGGTATTGCTTATATTCGCCTTGTCCACTGGGGTCCATGGCTGGTCAAGGCCGAAAAAATGATGCCGGCCTCGGAGGAATTGAAAGATAAGTGTAATGCTCTTCATTACACAGCGACATTGACTTTTAAAATCAGGTGACAGCATAGCTGAATGTCAGTCTGAGTATTCAATATATTGCCAGGAGAAAAGTGCTGTCTCACAATTAAAGGGGGGCAGCGCCAGACCCGGGCCAAATCCGCTTACACCAAAAAATACTTGACAAAAATTCGGAGTTGTTGTAAAGTTCGTATGAAATGTGATTGAGAATTATAATCAATGTCAATATGCGGCAAAGACGTCAAGATGAGTGGAAGGGAAAATTAGATGAAGGAAATCAGTGTTTTTTTGAGTACCGGAATATTTTTGCTTTTGGCAGGGATTTGCCAGGCTGAAAATGACAGTGCCCGGAAGCAACAGACCCTTACAAGTGGACTTGGGGGGTTAAATAATCAACTGGCCGACAAAGGAATCGAGGTTGGTTTTGGAATTACCAACGTCTACCAGACCAATGTCAAAGGCGGAACCAGTACACATAACCAGAGAGGAAGATATACCGGCAGCTACGATATTGAACTCTCGGCAGATCTTCGGAAGCTGCTTGGTTTCGAAACCGGTACTATTTTCCTGCATCTCGAAGGTGGTTGGCCGGACGAGGAGGGTATTGATACTCTCTCAGTGGGCAGCAGCTTCGGTGTAAATGCCGATGCGGGTGGAAATGATAATATACTCATCAAACAGCTTTATTATGAGGGGCCGCTCTTTAGCGATAATCTTACTTTTATGATTGGCAAGATAGACTTCACCGGCGTATTTGATTGCAGCGCGTATGCTGATGACGAATGCAGCCAATTCTTAAATGCCGCATTTGTTGACAACCCTACGATTCCATTTCCCGCTTATAGTCTTGGCGTGGCGCTCAACTGGGATATAACCGATTCGTGGTATCTGCTGGGTGGTGTAGCGGATGCCCAGGCAGACAGCCGCGAGACCGGCTTCAGAACGGCATTTCACAAGGAAGACTATTTCTTCTGCATTCTTGAGACGGGAATTACTCCAAGACTGGATTCGGCCAATGGGCCTTTGCAGGGGACATATCGAGTAGGTCTCTGGAATGACCCACAGCCGAAAGCAAATTCCGACGGGAGCAAAAACTATCGTGACGATATTGGCGTTTATGTTAGCTGTGACCAGATGCTGTTTAGAGAAAATTCCGAGCCTGAAGATATACAGGGCCTTGGGACATTTTTCAGGTATGGATATGCACCAAGCAAAAGAAACGACATTACCAACTTCTGGAGTGTAGGTTTTCAGTATCAGGGGCTTATCGAGGGTAGAGATGATGATGTTGCGGCAATAGGTTTTGCCCACGGCAGTTTCAGCAATACGGCAGCTTCGACCTATCCGGAAGATTACGAGAGCGTTATGGAAGTCTACTACAATGCTCAGGTAACTAACTGTCTGAGTTTAAGTCCGGGCATTCAGTATATAAACAACCCCGGCGGCAGTAAGTCTGCAAAGGATGCAGTGGTACTTGGTTTGAGAGCACAAATAACGTTCTAATGCCCTTTAGGGTAATAAAATGTGCAGTGCAGCTAATTTTGTGAAAGAATATTGTAAGTGTTAAGAGGTGACAATAATGAGTGAAACAAAAGTCGATACAGATGAGATGGGTGCTGTAGCTAAAAGAGTCTCCCTGGCTCAAATGCAGGCTAATCAGAAAGGTAAGATAGTAGGGATAAGCGGCGGTCACAGCTTAGCACGCAAACTTGAAGCACTTGGAATCAGAGAAGGCAAAGAAATCAAAAAGATCAGCGAGCAGTGGATGAGAGGCCCTGTACTTTTGCAACACGGTCATAGTCAGGTAGCTCTTGGGTTCGGGATGGCTTCTAAAGTATTCGTGGAAATCAATGGGAAAGGATAAGAAATGAAAATACTTCTTATGGGAAACCCTAACGTTGGTAAGAGCGCTGTTTTCAATCGGCTTACCGGCGCAAATGTCATTATATCTAATTATGCCGGTACGACAGTTGATTTTACAAAAGGCAGCATGAAAATTGGTGTCGAACGTGCAGAACTTATCGACGTCCCCGGAACATATACGCTGGAACCGACCTGTAAAGCGGAAGAAATTGCTGTTGAAATGCTCGACGAGCGAACCGACGGAGAGGTAGTCATTAATGTTATAGAATCCACAAACCTGGAACGCAGCCTTAATCTCACTCTGCAATTACTTAAACGCAAAATTCCTGTTGTTGTGGCACTGAATTTTTGGGATGAGACAAAGCACAAGGGTATATCCATTAACGCTGAGAAGTTGGAGCAAATTCTTGGAGTGCCTTGTGTTCCCGTCTGTGCCGTGACAGGCGAAGGGATTAATCGGCTGGCAGAAAGAATCAAAGATGCAAGAGTTTCCACATTCGAATACGAGGACAAAGAGAGATGGCGCGAAATCGGCAACATTGTAGGTAAGGTGCAAACTATAACTCATCATCATCATACATTATTAGAAAGGCTTTCAGATGCGTCGGTTAGACCCATTACAGGACTGCCCATAGCCGCTATGGTGTTATTTCTGGCATTTAAGGTGATACGCTTCGTCGGTGAAGGACTGATTGGCTATGTAGGCGAGCCTGTCTTTGAAAATCTCTGGGCACCATTGATGCTGAAACTTTCGGGTGTACTTGGGTCCGAGGGTTTTCTTCATGACCTTATTATAGGCCAGCTTATAGATGGTGGAATAGATTTCGGACAGTCTTTTGGGCTATTGACCACGGGTCTTTTTGTCCCATTGGGTGCGGTTTTGCCATATGTGTTCGCATTTTACCTGGTTCTGTCATTTTTAGAAGATTTAGGCTATCTACCCAGACTGGCTGTTATGGTAGACACACTAATGCACAGATTAGGCCTGCATGGTTTCGCAATAGTGCCTATGATGCTTGGGCTTGGATGTAATGTGCCAGGGGCCCTGGCGACAAGAGTCCTCGAGACTCGAAGAGAGAGATTCATTGCTGCAACTATAATGGCTATTGCGGTGCCATGTGCGGCACTGCAGGCAATGATTGTGGGACTTTTAGGAAAGGAAGGATTATCCGGCCTGTGGATTGTCTATGGGACATTGTTTGCGGTTTGGGTATTACTCGGAGTTTTATTCAACCATGTTTTGAAAGGTGAATCACCAGAGATATTTTTAGAGATACCGCCTTACAGAATTCCATATCTGAGAGGCTTGTCAAAAAAGATATGGATTAGAATGAAATGGTTTATTAAGGAAGCAGTTCCATTTGTGCTGCTGGGAGTTTTTCTTGCAAATATACTCTACACATTTGGAGTAATTCAGTTTGTGGGAAAAATCACAGAACCGGTAGTAACCAGGGTTTTGGGACTGCCTGCCGAAGCGGTAGGTGCGTTGCTCATCGGTTTTCTTCGCAAGGATGTAGCGGTGGGAATGCTCGTTCCACTGGGATTAACGGTAAAACAATTGATAATTGCATCAGTTGTCCTGGCAATGTATTTTCCATGCGTTGCTACATTTACGACGCTTGTAAAGGAACTGGGAGTTGTGGACATGCTCAAATCTGCCGTGATTATGATTATATCCAGCCTTATAGTAGGCGGGCTGTTAAATCTCATTTTGGCATGATGGCATCTCGTATCTCGTATACTCAGATTTCAGACTTCAGATATCAGATTTTTGGTTTAAAATATTTTTTCTGATTTCTGACATCTGACATCTGATTTCTGATTGTGCAATTTGAGTTATTGTCCTTAGTTCTTGACATAGAGTGTTAACATTGATTCTATTATATTCAACTCTTGGGCGATTAGCTCAGTTGGTTAGAGCGCACGGATCACACCCGTGAGGCCACTGGTTCGAATCCAGTATCGCCCATTTGCCAGACCTGCACCAACCAACAAAACAACAGCTGGATTTATTGAAGATGTCCAGGAAGAACCGAGCTTTTCGTATTGACAGTGTGAAGTCGCTGAGAGTATAATAACATATACAGGTTAAGTTTTTTCTAATATCAACTGTCTATTTTTGAAAAGGGGCGGTTATGAGTTTAGGCCAGACAAGATTTGCACAGCGGTTCAGGTGGCACATCATTGTCGTCTGTGTGATTTTAGCAGGCGTGATTCTTCTTACAATGTTTACGAACATCTTCGAGACGAGCGAAACGAATAAAGTTCCCCAAACGATATGGCTTTTATGTGCGCTGATGATTCTGTTTATGGTTCTGGCGATACTTTCCAGGGTTGTGAGGATTTTCGACAGGCTAAGAGAAAGTGATGCCAAGTTAGAAAAGGTAGCTGGCTTTTTGGAAAAGACGAACGCAGAACTAAGGCAAGTCAATCAGAATACTCGTTTAAGTGAAACGGCCAAGTCAATTGCCTATAGAGATGCTGACAAGCAGTCGTTAAGGGAGGCGGTACTTGACAAGCTTCACCGTCAGGATTTTGAAACGACTTACGAAATCATCGATGAAATAGCCGGTTCAACGGAATATAAGAAGTTGGCTGAACAGTTGCGAGTAGAGGCGAAACGGTATCAAAATGCGACAGATTCAGAGCGGATTAATCAGGTCATAACACACATAGATAAACTTTTGGACAGTTTTCGGTGGACGCAGGCAAGCACAGTAATAGAAAGGCTGATAAAGGCAGCACCAGACTCAGATACTGCCAAAGCGATGCGGCAGAAACTTGTTGACAAAAAACAAGAACGCAAAAAAGCGTTGCTTGCAGCGTGGGACGATGCGGTAAAGCGTCAGGAGACAGACCGGAGTCTGGAGATTTTGCACGAGCTGGATTTATATCTTAGTCCTAATGAAGGTCTGGCGCTACAGGAAGCGGCAAGGGATGTATTCAGGAGCAAGCTGCACAATATGGGGGTGACATTTTCACTGGCGGTATCCGGGAAGCAGTGGGACAAGGCCCTCGTAATCGGCAGACAGATTGTGCGTGACTTTCCCAACAGCAGGATGGCAGAGGAAATCCGTGAAAGAATAGACGCACTTAAACAACGAGTTACAGAAACAACGTAATTTGTATTCGATAAACTGACATTAGTGGAACGAGAACAAAGACTGGGTTTTAATCATTGTCAACTGTTCCGGGTAAGCAGCAAAAGTGTGGACATGTAATTCGTTTTGCCTTGCCTCGTAGTCTACATAGCAGAAAGGATTGAGTCCATCAGTTTCGTGTTTTGGGAACTTTACGAAGATACCACGATTTTTAGCAAAGCGGTCAAGATCAAGATGACTTTGCCGGTATAGATTTCTGCTCATTTTTTCGACCTGGAAATCAGTCATATAGTGCAAATTCCTGCTTAAGCTGCATTTGTGAGAGCGCGGCCCTCTAAATTGGAATCGTTCAACAAGACCTTTTTGTGGCAGCGGCTGATCGGTAGCACTTATAACTTCAGCCAGACACATGTTATTGGAATGGACAGTGACAACATGCGTACAACCGGTGACCCAGATAGCAGCTTCATAATTTTCGGTTTTTAACCGTCTGTTTGCGTAGATTTGAAAAAGCTCCGGATGCAAAGATCTTTGAAAAAGGCTAAAAGAAAGTTGGTCAACAGCGACATTGATTTTCGGTGATTCCATCATTATATGTTCCTTCTAAAAAATACAAGTCATCTACTAAGACCCATTATACAAAAAATGACTGGTGCTATTCAAGAGCAGTATCAGTACTGATAACAGAGTTTGTGTCGATTATGGGACGATTATCCTGCAAGATGAGAAAAGCAAAAGATTAACGGATGCGAAAATTTTTGAAAAAAATTGGCAAAATTGCTGATAAGGTAATTTTTTTAGCTTCGTAAAAAGAAGGCATTGACGAAAACAACGATGATATCATAGAAAACATGAGTGCCTGCGGTGATAGCAAAACCGCGGAAAGCAAAAAGAGCCGCGAAATAAATTCCCGCTATAGTTCTAAAAGCAAAGACAGTTGAGTTAAATGGTTCGGTGGTCTGGCCGCTAAGAAAATCAAAGTGATGATAGGCGCTAAACATTGCAGCGGAGACGAGAACGGAAAATATGATTGCTTTTTTGCGATCAAAGCGAAGGGCATCCTGAAACAAAATCATTAAAAGACAAATCATGATAAGTCTGAAGACAAGCTCTTCGTAAATTCCTGCACCTATGCTTGTTACAATGTCAGCCAGGAGATTATGCTCAGGTACTGATTCATCATAAACAGTAATATATGCCGGGGTGTTGTCTGTTGAGACGGTAGAACATGATACGATTTGGATTTGATTATTTTTGTATTCAGTAATATCAGGTTGCTGGTTGGCGGAGTTATTTAAAAACAGGCTGAGAACAATCAGCGGAACAGCAAGTGCGATACATTCCAGGGCCATCGGCAGGACATCACCGAAAGAAAAATACCACTGTTTCCGCGAGACAATCTGCAAAGCAAATAAAATGATTACGACAGCCAGTGCTGGCGCTGCCCATGCAATCTTATCAGCAAAGCCGAGATATTGCAGAAAGTTTTGCAGCCAGACAAAGGCGACGACGCGCACCTGGGACTGATTTAAAATATCGGTGTTGATGAAAATGGTTCCAAGTTCATAGAAGATTATGAATGGAAGCAGGAAAACGATGGCATAGAAGGGCCGGCTGGTACGTTCAAGGTAAGAGTCTTTCGTGAAATTAAACAGCTGACTGGGGCTTTGTTTTTGTTTGTCGCTAACTTCCATGCTTATGGTTTCGCCAAGCTTTCTTTTACTATTAATTTTTGGAAATTTTACATTAAAGACGTTAGAATTACAATAATCAAAACGAAATAACTTTTGTTAAAGAGAAAAACGAATATGACAAGTGAACGGGTAACCGAGATTTATGAGTTGCTTTTTGAGCGATTTGGTCCACAGCAGTGGTGGCCTGGTGATGGTCGGTTCGAGATAATAATCGGGGCGATTCTGACGCAGAATACGAACTGGCCTAACGTTGAAAAGGCGTTGGCAAATTTAAAAAAGGAAAATCTTTTAACTGCTGAAAAATTATACAGTCTTGAGCAATCGAAACTGGCTGAGTTGATTCGTCCTGCCGGTTATTTTAACTTAAAAGCCAAGCGGGTGAAAAATCTTCTGGATTGGCTTTTTTGTAATTATGAAGGACAACTCGAAAACCTTGAAGATATCAGTACCGAGCGATTAAGAGAAGAGCTTTTAAGCATCAAGGGTGTCGGGCCGGAAACAGCAGACTCGATTTTGCTTTATGCATTTGATAGAGAGGTCTTTGTAGTTGACGCTTACACAGCGCGTGTGGCTGTGCGACATGGTATGATTGAACCGGGTTGTGATTATGAGCAATTGCAATACTTGTTTGAGTCAAATCTGGTAACAGATGTAAAGCTTTTCAACGAATATCATGCGCTTTTAGTTCGTGTTGGAAAGGAATTTTGCAGACCTAAAACTAAATGTGACCGATGCCCGCTTGAGAGGATGCCGCACTGCGTTGATATTGAAACATTTTAATCTTCTTTCGTAATCGGCCTAAACACTTACTTAAAAACAGTGTTTTTCAAATCTTATGGAGGATTTCCACCCAGAGACCACGTTGTGAAATCCGCTGGGAATCTTTATTTTTCCCAATTAGCTTTGTTGCTGGACAAGGCGATGGCCGTAAGCACTTGAATAGGTGGAAGTTATAATATGGTGTTTCTCCGGGCCAAAAAAGTGGGGTAGAAGCCTTTAAATTTGAGAAATTTAATTATTGACATTTAGGTAAAAAAATCTTAGGTTATTGCCCTATCAGTTTCACCAACAAGTAAAATTTCTTTGCTTTGCAGAAGAGGAGGAAGTGCCTATGGGGAAATATCGCTGCAATTGAAAGGATTGTATTTGCGCCAAGGGATTGAGAAAACTAAGTATTGGCAGAGGTGTGGGCGGTCTGCACCTAAAACGAAGTAAGTATTTAGACAGAGCTACAAGGAGAAAGAAATGGGAAAGAATACAAGAAATATGGTAGTTGGGACGCTTATATTTGCGGCAGTGATTAGCCTGGCGATAAGCGGGTCTGTCAGCGCAGCTTCTTCTGATGCCGGCCATCCGTCAGCCAAGGCAACATGCAAAGTTGCGGATATCACCTTGATTGACGGTACAACCCAGCAAGGCTGGACAACTCTATTGTCTAACACGATTAAAACAGCAAACAAGAAGGACCTGTTCATTGATGTGTCTCTTGAATGCGGGCTTTACACGCAAACATTGGTAAAAAGCAAAGGCGGTAGCAAAGATACGTCGAAAGCCGAAGCGGTTATCAAGGTGAGGGTTCTTGTGGATGATGTACCTGCATACCCCGGTGAAGTGGTTTTCTCCAGTAGAATGCAGGAGCTCTCGGCTACGCTGGAGGGCATGATAGGCGATTGTCTGATGATTGACCCTGAGGATCCGAACCACGTGATTGTTGACCTGAATTGTGTCACTGCCGAAGAAATCGAGTTGATTCTTAATACTATGACGGCCAATTCATTCAACTTTGTTGAAAATGACCTTAGTTCCGGCGTACACAAGATTGCTGTCCAGGCTATGATAGGTACCACCACTTCGGCTCAAGAAGGCACAGCCTCAGCAACGGCCACAATCGGAAAAGGGACCGTCATTGTCGAAGAAGTCAGGCTTATCAAAGACGAGGATATTGTTCTTGAATAATTGACCGCATGAACAGGTTAGTTCTTACTGGTTTATGTCGGCTGAAAACAAAAGCAGGCGGATCTATTTATGGGATTCGCCTGCTTTTTTTGTTTCAACATTTAGATTTAATGCCGTATTAAATTTGATGTGTCGCTTTTGGCGAGCACGAATAAATTCAGTTCTTTGGCTTTTTTGCTTCCCTGCAGAATTTGCCCATCAGCATCATTGTGTCGTTAAGTTTTTCGGCTGAACCGTCCATCGCAGCATAAGCTTCTACCAGTTTTACAAGCTCAGTATCTGCGGGTCTGGTGCCGAGTTTATGAGATACATTAACAATTCCGGCGTCCAGGCCGTACCTTATTGCAACTTCAACATATGCCCGGGCAACTCCTATTTTTCTTCCCGGAAGGTCACGAACACAGTTGGTTACGCCGAGTGAGAAATGAACGCCTTTCATCTTCGGGTCTGATTTGATTTTCTTTATGGTTTCAAACGTTCTGTAAGTATAGCCGGGGATATTTGGCTCCATGGGCATATCAATCGCCAGTGGAAATACCGTCGAATCAAAGAAAATCTCCTGCGGTTTGAAGCCGTATTTTCCCGTAGCTTCATCAAAAATTCGTCTGGCAAGATTATAAAGCTCGTCAATTGAATGCGAGCCTCCCGGGCCTGTGGGCTTATCTTCGCTTACTAATAAACCTATGAATGCATAATCATATTCATCTTTCAACGGCAGCATGTTAGCGGTCGTGTAGGTCTTAATAGAATTTATCAAAGGTTGTTTAACAGATGCGTCGGTGTTATACCATTCTTTTAGGCCTGCTTTTAAGACATTGTCGTCACTGCTGTCAATACAAACCGGTACACCGCCGCTCCAATTTCGGACAAGCTTTACATATTCGACCATCATATCAACAGTCGTTTGGGGATTTGATTCTCCAAAGACATCGAGATTCACCGCGATATAATCGGCACCGTCGGCGGCTTGAGATTCAACAAGACCTTTTATATAATCAAGAGGCTGACTTTGTTTTTTATAAGCGTCAGAACCAAGCTGGGCCAGCTCTTTCATTACCCGGCCTGTCTTTGGGATTGATGCGTGAATCGACTCACCTATTGAAATTAACCCTTTTTTCATAAATTATAGTTTCCAAAAATTTACGCGATTTCCTGAGCATTTTGTTACACAATTTTACAAAGAAAGCCTGAACAAAGACAGCGTTTTCTTTGTGGAAAACTTGTTGATAACCACAATCTCGCCACAGAAGTACACTTTAATTGTTGTCAAAAAGAACCACGGAAAGAGATTGCCCTTTTTAACAACCTTTGTTGTTGCACCCGTTAAAATAGGAAGAGTTGTCGATAACGTGCCTTTGTTAAGAAGGTTACATTTAAAGAGATTAAAGTGCCATGAAGTCTTTATTTATGTATCTGCTTCCAATAATCAATTAAGGGCAATTTTCTTGAAAAAAAAGGTAATTCGCCTGAAAATTATGATGTTAGTGGATAAATCGTAGAAAACCTGTCTGGAAAACTTTGGATTATCTCAAAAATAGCTGAAATTATTGCTTAAAACCAGCGATTTTTTCCTTGAATTCGCGACAGCTGGCAGCAGGGTTCTGTGAATTTGTTATAGCAGAGCAGACTGCAATAGCTTTTGCACCAGCTTTTAAAACCTGTTCAACATTTTCAACGGTTATGCCTCCGATAGCGACAGGGCTTATACCGGTATCAGCTAACTGTTTTGTAGCCTGTTTGACATAGTCCAAACCGACAGCCGGTTCGGTTGGTTTAGTCTCGGTGGCGAACACCGGCCCAAGAGAAACATAGGTTGAATTTTCTGTACATGCAGCCTGCAACTGTTCAAGTGAATGCGTGCTTTTGCCAATGATTAGCGGGGCTAATTCGAGATAGCGAGCCTGCTCTATAGACAAATCGTTTTGGCCAAGATGTACGCCGTCCGCACAGGCTGCTACTGCGATATCAACCCGGTCGTTTATGATACTCAAAACGTTAGCCTCTTTGCAAATCTTAACGAACTCTCTTGCCAAAGCGAAAAACCGGTCGTCTGCTATATCTTTTGTTCGCAATTGAATACAGTCAGCCTGACTGGCGATACATTTACCAGTCAAAGAAATTACATCAGCGGGAAGGTTGCTGCTTATTATGACATACAAACTGACTTTCCTGAATTTTTCGACCGGCTCGGCTAAGATGACGATATCTTTTTCGAGCGTGTAACTATCATATCTAAGTTTTTCAATGTTTTGAGCAATCTGGGGATTAATTATTTGAGTTGTCTCTGCAATCGCCCTAAGTGCCTCGGTGAGGCGTTTGCAGGCGGCAGTGAGACAATCACGTAAATTACCTCTTGTAAGCTGATTATTAATTGTTTTACCGGCACCGACATCTGCTAATGTGTTTCTACTTGAAATGAGTTTGCCAGTATCAAGATTGTTTATCACAGCACAAAGTTCGTGGCGAAGTTTCTTTGCACGCTCAGTTAATAAATCGTTGTTCAAAATGAACCTGCAGAATTCCTCTACAACGCGGATAGCTTCGCGGGCACGGTTAAAATTAGCGTCGATAATTCTATAGATACCTCGTTCCATGGCAAATTAGATTATATGAGGTTCAATTTGAATTGAGTAGCGAAAAAGTCAAATACGAAAAGGCAATTTTAAGAATGGAGACAACGCATAAAAAAAGCGAGGTCATCCTCCTCCGGTTGACCTCGCATCATACGAATAACAAAATCAGCTCTCTCAAGCTCCAATAGAACTAATTCTGGTTTTGTACTGAAATCGGGCGGATATATCCTCCTCCAAAATTTTGTTTCTAGGACATCCGCCCAATGTCATCGCCTTAAAAGGCTAAGTAACAATTTAGCAAACAATATGCCAACTAAAAATAATTGATTGCAGGACAGCTCTGATTTTGGTTAACAATCTGCCACGAAAACAGTTACACAGCGCACACATTTTCAGCAGCCATCAGAAAGGATGTTGTGTTTTAACGCCTCGTTGTTTTTCGCAAACACGGCACATTCACAGTTGGCCTATTTTTACATTATAGGACGTTAAAATGTGAAGTAACAGAGAAAATGGGCAGGTGTTGACAAAAAGCAACGTCCCTTTGGATAAAATAAACATCATGTAATATTGAATTGACAGCAGATATCGTACGAGAGCTTCAATCTTTTGTATCGGAGACTCGCTTAGCTGAAGATATGCGATTGTTCCAGCGGCAAAGCCAGGAATTAAAAAGGACTTTTTTGCCGTTTTGAGGTTTCTTGAGACAAAAAATGCTGTCTCTCCGCCATGAGGTAACATCGTCAGTAATAATCTTTGTCTGCACCTCATCAAGCTCTAATCGAACTAATTCAAATGGGTCGGCATTGAGGTCATAAGCAGAAACCAATTGGTTTGTGTGGTCATAAATATATTTATAGTTGCCTGATACAAACCCTGCCGGACCTTGTTGTATCCAGCCGGAAAAATATACTTTGCGGTCAGCGGCCATTGCTGCCAATGCGTCAATGCCGTCAAAACCGGCTTTGTTTGTATCAAAACCTAAAAGTTCCAATAACGTCGGAGTAAAATCAATAGTACTGACCGGTGCTGCAATCCTGGTTTGCTCTTCGAGCAAAAACGGTGCTCGCATTACCCAGGGTATGTGCAGTACCTCCTCAAAAGCAATCCTTTCATGGCCGTGCAAACCATGCTCTCCAAAAGCTTCACCATGGTCGCCTATAATACAGAAAATAGTTTTATCGGATAACTTCAGTTTAGCAAGTTCGGTATCCAGTGCCTGAATAAATCTGTCTGTATAGTAAATAGCCTGTCGGTAACGCTGCACAGGTTCTTTGGCCGGTTCCGCAAACCACGTCGGTGCTTCATAAGGGTCGTGAGTTACCGAGCAGAGAATGGTAAGTAAAAACGGCTTGTGGTCTGATTGAATCCATTCTGTAATTGGTTCCAGCATGGCAAATTCGTCGCTGCCGAGATAACCTATAAACGCGTTTGGGTCATTCAGGTCTTCTCTTGCAAAGAATTTTTCAAATCCGAGATTGTAAACCAGCCCAGGTCGGCATTCAAAAGCACCTTTAGCAGATTGAAAAAAGGCCGTTTTGTAATTTAAGTTTTGTTTTAGAATTGTAGTGATACCGACATATGGCTTTGATACTGGTACAGCTTCAGCAAGGTCCTGTGAAGCCGAAGGGAACCTGCCGGTCAAAATCGAAAACAAGGATTTTGTTGTATGTGTCAAAACAGTACGGGCGTTTGAAAATTCTACACCTTGTTCGGCTAATGAGAGCATATAAGGCGTCAGGTTATTTTGCTTATTGTAAAGAGATGTGTGTCTGTACTGAATACCTTCGAGGACAATTATAACAACATTATAATTATTGCCTGAATGTGGTTTGGAAGGTTCAAGGTTGATCTGGCCCAAAGCGGGAATTACCCGCGTGGCGTTTTCCGCATTTTTTCCTGCCAATTGCCTGGAACCAGGTGAGAAAAGGCTCGTTATAGCTTTTAGCTGACAGTTGTATCGCATCCCTGCAGAAGCTGCCGGCACAGAGCTGTGTTTTGATATAGTGCTGCGAATAACTGTAAACACTAATATCAGGACAAAGCTGATTAAAGTTTTCCTTAAGAATCTGCTGTGATTGTAATTTGGCCGTTTTGGTTTTGCCAGAACAGAAAAGAAAAAAGTTAGAGCTATAGCACTTGGCCCAAGCAGGGCTACTGCTGCAACAGGCATCTTGACCAGGTTTACGCCAATGATAGTTAAAGCGTTTAAGGGATCACGAAACAGCGGCAAAAGTACCGCCGGCAAAATTTGCGTTCCGGTTCTTATCAGCCAGCCGGCATTCATAACTGACCAGGTGCAAACGATTGCTGAGAATATCAGAACGGTTCTGGTAATACGTTTTCGAGGCCAGCGAAAACAAATCACTGAAGCAATAACCTCAATACTTAGCAGTACTGCAATGTCGCTTAGCATCCATTCAAAGGATTGTCTGAGTAGGTTATTGGTCCAGGAATGAAAAAGTTTCGCTGCGATATTACAGAACAAAGCGGCGAAAATGATGACACTACAGGCATGTCTGGCTAACAGGTCATAAAGACGGCCAATAGAGATGCTTTTGGACTTAGAATTGGTTCGAGAGTTTTTAATACGCATAGCGGGCCAAAATACTAAAAGTAAAAACAAATAGCAAGCAGGATTCATCGTAACCAAATTTTAGAATACACGGTTATGAGATTAAAGAATCGAGGACCTCTTGCAAAGAAAGTTCTGCATAAGCTGTTGAGGTGTCAGCTATGCCGTAATAGATTTTGAGTTTGCCCTGCTCACAAAGTAGACCGCAGCTGAATACTACGTTTCCAAAAAAGCCTTCGATTTCGTAGTCGGTTTGTGGTTCAAGGATTGGCCTTTTAGTTCTTGCCAAAACCTTCCAGGGTTCTTTGCTGTCCAAAAGCACCGCACCGAGGCAGTAACGATTTGTTTCGTCAACCCCGTGATATACTTCGAGCCAGCCATGTTCAATCTTGAAAGGGACGGTACTTGCGCCGATTCTTGTGCTGTCCCAAAGTCCCTCAGCAGTTCCCATTAAGTATCGATGATTGCCCCAGCATAAAAGGTCCGGCGATTCTGCAATCCACATATCATGTTTTTTAAATAAAGATGTTACCGGCCGATGAATCGCATAGAATTTGCCATCGATTTTTTCTGGTAGCAACACCACGTCTTTGTTGTCCGGATAAAAAATCACGCCGTGCCGCTCGAAGTTTTCGAAGTCTTTTGTCGAGGCCAGAGACGTTGTTACGCCTAAGGGCGAAACCGCAACGTAGGTAATATAATACGTCTCATCTATAAGGCTGATTCTGGGGTCCTCAATACTAAAAGTTTCATAGTCGGTTGCCGGTGACATACAGGGCTTGTCGCTGATGTCAAAATGAATACCATCTTTGCTTCTTGCGAGCCTGAAATGTGACAGCGATGTCAGAAATGTGCCCCGTGGCGTGATAGTTATACGTGGGTCGGAAAAATCTATTGAAGAATCTTTTTTAGAAAATTCTTTGAGTGTAATCTGCTGTCTTTCAACATCATAAACAGCGGTATATTCAATATCAGGATCTGAACTGACTGGTCTTTCAGCTACTCGAAGCAGTAATATGATTTCATCGCCGAGTCTGGTAACGCCTGCGTTGAATGTACCTATAACTTCGTACCCTTCCTGCCAGGGTTTAACGTCTTTTGGTGTAATTATTGGGTTGTCCGGACAGCGATAAACATTCATTCAGCAACTCCTTAAATCAAGGGACACAACAAGCCGATATAGTAATATAGTCAATAGTCAATAGTCAATAGCAAAAGAGATTGACTAATCGCACTCTTTTTTATATTATGGCTGTTTCTGATGCCAACGTAGCTCAACGGTAGAGCTCTGGTTTTGTAAACCAGGGGTTGTCGGTTCGAATCCGACCGTTGGCTTTCAAAGCCTTATTCCCGTCCCTTTCAGCACCTCAATTCTGGAATTGTCACTCGCCTTGGAATCTTTCGATACGACTGTTTTGCCGGAATTCCTGGAGCATGTTTCCGAAAAGTCGTAATCAATCTTTGCTCGCGACATAGATTACCTGTTCAGCGAAAATATTTGGTGCTAACCTGACAGGGCTAAGCCGTTTTTTGGTCATAGGAAGTTTTTTCTCTACTTTAGCATTTAGTTTTTTACAGAACCTGTCAAAATCTTTCAAAGACAGGGAGTGAATATTGGGAGAGTTGTACCAGTAGAAAGGCAGTTGTTTTGTTACCGGTGCTTTTCCTCCAAAGAACAACTGTGCTCTGCATCTCCAGTGTGCGAAATTCGGGAAGCTGACAATTACCTTTCTGCCGACTCGCAGCATTTCAGCAAAGACTTTTTCAGGATCTTTGATGGTTTGCACGGTTTGCGAGAGAATTACATAATCAAAGCTTTTGTCTGCGCAGTTCTTAAGGCCTTGATAGATGTCGTATTGAATAATTGGCAGGCCATGATTTACACATGCAAGAGTAAGGTCCTGTTCAAGTTCGATGCCGTGACCTTTTATGTTTTTATCTTTTATAAGAGATACCAAAAGTCGCCCATCGCCACAGCCGAGATCGAGAACCTTACTGTCAGGCTCAATGAGCGATTCGATCAGTTCATAGTCAACACGAGTTCTTATGGCATGATCGAAACGGCTAAAACGATGCTCTTTTCTGGTGGAGTCAATTTTTTGATTCTGTTTTATTTCAGGTTTGCCGGTGGCGTGGATGAAACTTGAAATGAAATCGCCGAGAACTTCTGCTTCAAGGAGAAATGCATCATGGCCATAAGGTGATGCGATGTCACAGAAGCTTACATCCTTGTCGTTTGCAAACAGTGTGTTTACAATCGCGCGAGATTGAGCAGGTGTGAAGAGCCAGTCACTTGCGAAGCTGATAACAAGAAATCTGCATTTAGTTTTTGCAAAGGCTTTTTTTAGTGAGTCGTAACTTCTTTCAAGGTCAAAATAATCCATCGCTTTTGTGATGTATAAGTAACTGTTGGCATCGAATCTTTCAACGAAAGCCTGTCCCTGGTGGTCAAGATATGTTTCGACGGCAAATTCGGAATTGAAATCGTAGTTATATTTGTCGGTGGCTTTTAGCTCGCGGCCAAACTTTTCATGCATACCCTTTTCAGAAAGATATGTAATGTGGCCAATCATTCTTGCTATCCCCAGGCCTCTGTCCGGACCTTGTTTTTTCTGGTATTGTCCCTGGTTGAAATACGGGTCTGCAAGAATAGCGTTTCTGCCAACGGCATCGAATGCGATAGATTGTGCGTTCAGCTTCGTAGTGGTTGCGACGGGAATAGCAGCCTGTACAAAATCCGGGTATTCTATAGTCCACTGCAACACCTGCATTCCGCCCATCGAGCCGCCGATAACCGCCAGGATTTTCTCAATACCGAGTTTGTCGAGCAGGAGTTTCTGAACTTTAACCATATCTGTAATCGTGATCATCGGGAAGTCCAGGCCATAAGGTTTTTTTGTTTTTGGATTAGTCGAATATGGCCCTGTTGTACCGCTGCACCCGCCAAGGAAGTTTGAACATATAACAAAATATTTGTTTGTATCGATATCTTTTCCGGGTCCAACCATGACGTCCCACCATCCCGGGCTTTTGTCCTGAGGCGAGTTGTAGCCTGCGACGTGTGCATCTCCGCTTAAAGCATGGCAGATGAGGATGACATTGTTTTTTTGCTCGTTAATCCGGCCGTAGGTTTCGTAAGCGACATCGATTGGACCGAGAGTTTTTCCGCATTCGAGAGACAATGGATTGTCATCTTCTACAATACGAATTGTCTTTGTTTCTACTATCCCTACAGAATTTTCATCAATATTTGCCATACTTCCAGTATACCGTAAAGGGATTTATTGTAAAGCGATTGTGTTGGCAAATTCAGAGGGTGTTAATTTGTGGCAGAAAGGTTAAAAATTGTCACTTAAATAGACACAAAAAACTTGACACTCTAAAATATGTTGCATAGATTGTATTTAGTAGCGATATAGCCCTTGCTTTATTAAGGTTGGTATTGAACGGTTCGGCGTTTAATGGAAGGGAGCGGAAATGGCAAAGAGAAAAAAAGTAGCAAAGATCAAAAGAGTTAAAAAGGGGACATGGACATCAGCGGATTTGAAACTGCTCAGAAAGCTTTTCGGGAATAACTCCACAGCGGATGTAGCGAAACAGCTTGGTCGTGGTCTTGACGCGGTAAAGAAAAAAGCATCGCGGATGAGCCTTCGCAAGAGCAAAAACTACATGAAAAAACTGGGGAGAGGTTAGCGGTTTAGAGTTGTCACAGTTCTTCAGTGATAGCAGTAATGTAGTCATCAATCTTAGCAGTGACTATATCGCTTAGGCTTGTGCCCAATTCGATTACCGAAGGCTCGATGCCAAAGATTACCATTTGTTGGGGACAGCTGCCTAATTGGCGGACAATATCAAGAACTTTCAGAATGTCTACTTCATGTAGAGAGTAGTGCATGAGTTTTTTTACGCTCTGTACCTGCTGAGGGGTGAACTTTTTTATTGTTCCCGGTGCGGTGTTCATGTATGAGCAGTCGATAAGAACAGCTTTTTTTCTGTCTTCAATTAAATGAAGCATGGCCATGCCGCCGGTACCGGCATCGATGAATTCGACATTAGGAAAATTGTCAGCCTGGGTTTGCAGCTTTTCAACAAGAAAACCGCCAATGCCTTCGTCAGACATAAGCGGATTTCCAAGTCCTAAAACGACTGTATTTTTTCTCATTGTTTTATTTGACAAATTTCACATCAAGCATATGTGTTGAGCATGAAATACACGGGTCGTATGAGCGAACAAGCATTTCGAGTTTTTGCCTGACGGCATCTTCGCCCTCATCAATAATTTCAGGTACGAGTTTTTCAAAGTCTTTCTGGATATTGGCATGATTCTGATTAGTTGGTATGCACATATCCGCAGCAATGCAGTTACCCTTACTGTCAAACTCATATTGATGGAACAGGATTCCGCGCGGAGCCTCAACAGCTCCGTTTCCCTTTCCTGCTTTGGGTTTGGTTTTTACTTTTTCATTAACCAGACCTTTTGTAAGCAGTTGGTCAATTACCTCAATACCTGTTTCAACCACATAAACACATTCCACCAACTGGGCGATTGTATTCATATATGGGTTGCAGCACCCTTTTTCCAAACCGAACTTTTTGGCAACGGATTTCGCAGCATCGGTAAGCTGGTCGGCGTTGTTATTGAACCTTGCAAGAGCGCCGGCAGCATAGGAGTCGCGGTGCCATTTTGCCCACTTGGCGGTGGATTGTTCGACTACATACTCATTAGCGACTTTTTGCCAATCACTAACAGCAGCAGTATGGTCATCTGTTGAAGCTATATCGCCATGATAAAATGAATATCTTTGGGTATCTTTTAATGAAACGTATTCTGTTTCACGTTCGAAGGCTGGAATTTTATCGGCGACGCTTAAAATCACTTCTGCAATTGCGCCGAGGTCTGTTAATGTCTCTGTTAATGTTATTTGCAGGTCTTTGAGCTGTTGTTCAGTTGGGATAGCGGTAAAACCGCCCGGTTTTATGGTTACCGGGTGAGTAGTTCTTCCGCCAATTAAATCCGACCATTGATTGGCAACACGATGGGCTTTTATGATGGTTTTTACCGCATCGGTAGCAACCGGTACCAGCGGGACAACGGAGGTAGCACCGAAGAAATCCGGAACAGCCAGGTATCCAATATGAAGGACGTGGCTTTGAAGTTGTTCTGAATAATGTAAAAGCAAACGAATTAAGTCGGTCTGCTCGGAAACTTCGATATCGAGGGCATCTTCGACAGCTTTTGTGGCAACGAGCGAATGTGAGATTGAACAGATGCCGCAGATTCTGCTGACGATTACCTGAATGTCTTCATAGCTTCTGCCGCGTACCATCGCCTCGAAGAAGCGTGGCGCTTCAGGTACCTGCCACTGAATTTTCTCGATGGTGCCGTCTTTTGCATTAACGATGATGTTTCCGTGACCCTCAACACGAGTCATGTGCGTTACGTTAATGTTTAAGGAAGTGCTCATATTGTGGGCTCCTGTGTGCTTCCGAATAGAACCATTTTTGTTTTCAAGTCGTCGACGTCAAGTCCGTATTTATTGATAACTTCTTTAGCGGCATCGACGTTAGGGTTGTCTACATAGCCGCGACATCCAAAACATCTAAAGCCTGAGGAAGGGCATCTTGCTCCGCAGCCGGCTCTTACGACCGGGCCAAGACATACCTGTCCATCTTCCCAAAGGCAGGGATTTCCCTTTGCCTTGCATTCAACACAAACGGGATAATCGGGTATTTCAGGTGTTTTGCCCAAAAGCAGGGAACGGACGATATAAGTAAATTCGCTTCTATCTATTGGGCAGCCGTGAACCTTAAAATCGACCTTCACAACTTCGTCGACAGCTTTTGTAGCAGCGGTATCAAGGTGAGGCATGTCAGCATTGTCAGCGTAGACATACTGTTTTACATCGTTTAGCTTGAAGTTGTTTTTAAGTTTATTGATACCACCTGTAGTTGCACACGCTCCGAGTGCAATAAGGACACCGGCTTTTTCCCTGATTTTCTTTATACGCTCTTCATCTTCAGGCCTTGTTATCGAGCCTTCGATAATAGCGATATCATACTTGTCGCTCTGGTCGCTTATGGCTTCGCGCCATTCGACAACATCAGCAACTCCGAGCAGGTCGAGAATTTCCTCTTCAAGATTTACAATTTGCAGCTGACAACCTTCACAGCAGGCGAAATCAAAAATAGCAATTCTTGGTTTTGACATTTTATATAGCCTCCGGAACGTTTTTCAAATCGGAGTAGCGGAAGACCGGGCCGTCCATGCACACATATTTATCATTCATCTGGCAATGGCCGCACTTGCCGACACCGCACTTCATTTTTCTTTCGAGATTCAGGAATATGTTGTCCTTAGGTACATTTTTTTCAGCCAGAGACATTAAGACAAATTTATACATAATAGGCGGGCCGCAAACAAAGAACAGCGAATCCGCAAAATCTGATTTAATCTCTGGAATCAGGGTAGTAACTACGCCGACATTACCCTTCCAGTTTTTATCAGCAACATCGATAGTTTCAATCAAGTTGATGTCTTCGGCTTTTTGCCATTGCTGCAGCTCGTCGTGGAAAAAGCGATGGTCAAGTTTTTTTGTACCAATCAGGACAGAAACCTGGCCGTAATCATCACGGTTGTCTCGAACATAGTTTATAAAAGAACGCTGAGGAATAAGGCCTATACCGCCGCAGATAAAGACAAGGTCTTTTCCTTTAGCATCTTCAATAGGATAACTGCCGTCTCCGTATGGTCCTCTTATGCCAATTTTGTCACCGGGTTTAAGCTGATGGATTTTGTTTGTCACATTTCCGACTTTGCGAACGACAAGTTCAAAACCATCATCCTGTGTAGGTGACGACGATATGGAGATAGGGGCTTCGCCGAGACCGGGCATAGAGACTTCTACGAACTGACCGGGAACATAATTTAGAAACACTTCGTCCATGGAGATATGCAGATACATTTCTGTTGCATTCATCAGGTCGGTTTTGTTAACCGTAGCCAATTGCGGCAGGTAAATATCTTCTTCTGCAACACAACAATCACACATTAATGATTCTCCTTCTATTTATATTACAAGGTTCCTGCTGTAAGCAATCACACGCTGATATCCTCGAGTAATCTGTTGTAAATGTCAACGGGGTTGGCGATATCTGGCAGGCATGCGTTTATACATCTTCCACAGCCGACACAGGCGATTTGGCCCTGTATTTTCGCCGGTACGTATTTCGCTTTTCTATAAAGTCGATGTCTGAACCGGTCAGCACGGTTTTTTCTGAATTCGTGGTCACCGGCAACTTTTGTAAATCCGTCCAGTAAACAGCCATCCCATACTCTATCTCGTTTTCCGGATTGCAGGTCCCAGTTGACATCATCACAAACGTTAAAGCAGTAGCATGTTGGGCAGACCTGGTTGCACGAACCGCAGGAGAAACAGGTTTTTGCTTTTTCTTCCCAGACCTCGTGGTCATATGCGTTTTCGAGAAGTTGCGGTAGTTGCTGCGGCGAGCATTTTAACGGATGTTTATTTAATTCTTTCTCGTTATTTTGCCAGAGCTGCCGGCGTTTTTGTAAATCATCTTCTGTCGGTTCAGTGGCTTTATCAGCGATTTTAACGAGTTGCTCGCCTTTCTCAGTAGCTGCTTCAACGATATAGCTATCACCAATATCAGTTAGAAGTATATCGAAGCCATCTTTTACGGTAGCAGTACCCATGGAAGATGCAAACACATTTTCAGAAGCTGTAACGACATCACAGGCGATTATAGTCGCGTTTTTGCGTCTTGCGAAGTAATGGACATCGACGTTGTCCTGGGCAAAAATCTGGTCCATCTGATTTATCGCAATCATGTCATACGGGTGGACACCGATTAAGATAAAAGGTTCACAATCGCAGACGGACTTGCAATTGCCTGTTTTGTCGAAGGTTATAAGTGTTTCGACAGGGGGCTGAAAGTACTTTTTTGGTGGTTGAAGTGTAACATCATAATCGAGCCTGAGCTGCTGCGGCGAAGCGAGAGGAGCAAAATCAAACTTGTCGCCTTTGGCCTGTACGCCAATGACCTTGTTGTTTTCAATAAGGCTGTCAACGAAACTGTTAAAATCGTCTTTTCCAAGTTTTTTAATGCCCATTTTTAGTCTTATCCCAGAGAGGTCTTAAATTTTTAAATCATATAATACGCCGCTTTTTAGTTTGTGCTTGTGTTCACAATCACAAACCAAAAATTATACAAAAACCTGAAAATCAATCAAGTAAATAATCCATGTTTTTTTATAATACAGGCAGCTTTCTGCCATAGTCTTTGTAATTAGTGAATATATCAGCTTAATCGAAAGCTAAAAGGTACAGCATGGCCAAAATCCTTGACAAATACGAATATTATCGTTAGTTTTGCGTGAAACAAGTGGAAATTTTTATATTTGGGATATTGCAGGAGTACGAATTTTGCGGGTATTATCAGGTATACAGCCGTCCGGGCGGCCACATATAGGAAACTACTTTGGTGCAATGCGCCAGCACTTACAGCTTCAAGCTGAGAATGATGGTTTTTATTTTATTGCCGATTACCATGCTCTTACCAGCGGCCCATCTGCTAAAGAAATTGCACGCAATACACTCGATGTAGCACTGGATTATCTCGCTCTCGGCCTTGACACAGAAAAAACCGTCCTTTGGCGACAATCCGATATGCCCCAGGTCACCGAGTTAGCGTGGCTTTTATCATGTGTTACACCGATGGGATTGCTGCAGCGATGTACCACCTACAAAGACAAAGTCGCCCAGGGAATCAGCCCCAATCATGGCCTTTTTGCATATCCCGTCCTACAGGCTGCAGACATACTTATTTTTGACAGCAATCTTGTCCCCGTAGGAGCCGACCAGAAGCAGCACATCGAGGTCACAAGAGACATAGCTGGGTATTTTAATAATATATATGGCGAAACATTTGTTTTGCCGAACGAACATATCATTAAATCAGTAGCCATTATTCCTGGAATAGACGGCAGGAAGATGAGTAAGAGCTACGATAACACCATAGAGATTTTTGAATCGGAAAAAACCGCCAAAAAGAAAATCATGCGAATTGTTACCGATTCAACATCGGTGGAAGAGCCGAAAGACCCGGACAAGTGTAATGTTTTTGCGTTATTGAAACTTCTCGCTTCTGAGCAGGAGATAGCTGAATGGGAAAACCGATACCGAAATGGCGGAATGGGATATGGCGATGCTAAAAAACGACTTGCAGAACTGTTAATAGAATATTTCAAGCCGTATAGAGAAAAAAGAGCGGAATTAGCAAAGGATATCGATTATGTAAAAAAAATCCTTGCCGACGGTGCAGAAAAAGCAAAAAAAGTTGCTACAAAAACGCTAAAAAGGGCAAAGCAGGCCGTCGGACTCGGAGCTTTATAATGTCAAATAACTTTGTAACCATTGCACAGTTTGTAAGTGAGTCTCGCAAAATAAAAAGGGTGAGTAATACCCTTTAGGGTAATAAAATGCGCGTTTAGGGATTATTGTTTGTATAAAGATTCTTACACGCGTATTAGAGCGTAATTGTTAATCGGAATTGGTATAATGAGTGGTTATCGCGTAAATCTTGATATCTTTTCGGGTCCGATGGACCTTCTGCTTTATCTGATTCGCAAAGACGAGGTTGACATTTATGACATTTCCCTCACGAAAATAACCGAGGAGTATCTGCATTATATTGAGTTGCTTAAAAAGCTTGATATAGATTTGGCAGGGGACTTTTTGGTGATGGCGTCAACGTTGATGCAAATAAAATCAGCGATGCTGCTGCCTAAGGCTGACCCTGACCAAATTGATGACGACAACCTATTGGACCCCAGAACCGAGCTTATACGCCAGCTCCTTGAATATAAGAAGTTCAAGGACGCTGCTAATTTTCTTGGCGATGTAGCATTTGTTCAGAAAATGCGTTATCCCAGGCCTAATACAATTGTTGATAAGCTGCAGCCTGAGACAGAGCCTGAGGTCGACCTCGAACAGGTAAGCGTGTGGAATTTACTTGAGGCGTTTGATGCGATAATGGAGGCAACGGGCGGTGTGGCTATGGACATCAGCCACATTAGCGATGATACACCAATTGATTTGTATCAGATAGAAATATTGCATCGTCTTCAAACCGAAGGTGCGATGAGTTTTGAGAAGGTCTTTGGTTCGAAAACTAATCGTGTGATGTTGATAGGGTTGTTTTTAGCACTTTTGGAACTGATTCGTGAAAAGCTTGTATGGGTCGAGCAGGCAAAACCGCTGGCACCTATTTATCTTAAGGCGTTGACCGTTGAGCCGGCAGAGCAGGCGGTTCAAAAGGCGATTCTTGCAGCCGGCGCTGAACTTCACGAAGAGACAAAGCAGGAGAGAGCGGAACAGCAGATTACAAAAATTATTGAAAAAGACCAAATAGTTGACGATCAAAAAGAGCCTCCGATAGCTATTAAGGAAATTTCGTCAACGACTGAAATTACAACTGAGATTCAAAGCAAAACCAGGCTGTCTTCCTCGATACCTGTTTCAGAGTTACCACCGAAAAGCAAGCAAACGACCAAGGATAGAGAAGAAATACAAGAGAACAAAGGTACTGAAAAGAGCCTTGAGAACACACAAATTAATGATTGACAAGGCAAAGTCGGATTACTAAAATGCTGGTGCTGATTAATGACAAATAAAATAGAAAGGATACGATGATGGCAGGTAATGTAGAGGAGTTAACAGATGCCACTTTTGATGATATAGTACATGATTCTCAAATGCCTGTTTTAGTGGATTTTTGGGCACCCTGGTGCGGGCCTTGCAAGATGATAGCTCCGATTTTGGAAGAGATAGCCGGTGAATATAAAGACAAGGCCAGAATATGCAAACTAAATACCGATGATTCCCGCGACAGTGCAATGGAATTCGGTATAAGTGCAATACCAACCATAATATTATTCAAAGACGGTCAGGTGCAAAAAAAATGGGTGGGTCTAACAAGTAAAAAGGGTATCGCCTCTGCAATCGATGAGCTGCTTTGAACAGGGTAACTGATTTTTGCATCCCACATCCCACACACACCGTTTTTACCGGTTTTTTTTAGGCCGGTTCCTTATTTCCAAATTAAGTATCAGTTTCGGCGACAAGAACATAAAAATCTCTTATTCTATTTATAAGTAAATAGAGTTGGGTAATTTAGGAGTAATGTGGTTTAATATCATGGTTTAATTATGTATTTTTCACGGTTTTTTGGTAGAAAAAGTTGATGGGACATAAAATTTTGTCAAAAAAAAGGCTTTCTGAGCATGTTTTTACAGCCGAAATTGAGGCTCCGCTTATAGCGCGGGCGAGAAAACCGGGACAATTTGTAATTATCAGTATAAATAATGATTACAGCGAGCGAATACCTTTGACGATAGCGGGCGCCGATGCGGATAAGGGCAGCATACGTCTTGTATGGCAGAGGGTCGGTAAAACGACATCGGAATTAGCGGATTTAAAGCAAGGTGATGAAATCGCAAACATTGCAGGGCCGTTAGGTAACCCGACACATATAGAAAATTTCGGAACCGTGGTTTGTGTCGGAGGCGGAATCGGTAACGCACCGTTGCTTCCCATAGCAACGGCACTTAAGCAGTGCGGCAACAAAGTAATCAGTATTCTGGGTGCGAGGAACAGGGAGCTTTTGATTCTCGAGGATGAATTTGCCAAAATAAGTAATGAGCTGATAGTTACAACCGATGACGGTTCTTATGGGCGCAAGGCCCTGGTGACAGAACCTTTGAAAGAGCTTTGTCAGCGAGACGAAAAGCCGGATAAGGCGTTTGTGATAGGCCCTGCAATAATGATGAAATTCTGCTGTGAAGTGACCAGGCAGTATGGTGTATCGACGGAGGTATCACTGAATACGATAATGATTGACGGCACAGGAATGTGCGGAGGCTGTCGTGTGGAAATAGACGGAAAACCGAAATTTGTATGTGTCGACGGGCCTGAATTTGATGGCCATAAGGTAAACTTTGATTTGATGATAAAAAGACTTGCTGCTTACCATGACCAGGAGCAACAGGCACACGAGAAATACATAAAACATAAATGTAAAATTGGTCTTGACCAACCATAGTCGAGTATTACCTGCTGATTATTGACAATTGTGTCAATAACAGCCAATCATAACAGGGATTCTTGCGGTGACGGAAAAAGAAAGACAGGAATTATTAGAAAGGCTTTTAGCCAAACGTGACAGTGAAGGATTAAAGCCTTCAGACAGATATGAGATTCCAGCTCAGGATATGCCCGCGCAGGATGCGGTTGAAAGGCGGAAAAATGTAAATGAGGTTGCACTGGGCTATACGGAATCAGAAGCAAGATTAGAGGCCCTTCGATGCCTGCAATGCAAGACCGCACCGTGTGTAAGCGGATGTCCTGTTCGGATTAAAATTAAGGACTTTATAACCTGTATTGCGGACGGTAATTACAAAGAGGCTTTAGATGTTATCAAAGAAAACTCGCTCTTGCCAGCGGTTTGCGGCCGTGTTTGCCCGCAGGAGATCCAGTGTCAGGAGAAATGTACCGTTGGGTTGAAATTTAAGGACGTAAGCAAGGCGGTATCAATAGGTCGGCTTGAAAGGTTCGTGGCCGATTGGTCAAAACAAGACAGTATACCGGCAGTGGCAGCAGGAACCGGTAAAAAAGTTGCGCTCATAGGTTCGGGGCCGGGAGCTATTGTTGCAGCAGCTGACACTCGAAGGGCTGGCCATGATGTGACAATATTCGAGGCGTTTCACAAGCCGGGCGGAGTGATGGTTTATGGAATACCGGAATTTCGTTTGCCTAAAGCTATCGTACAGGAGGAGATTGACGTCCTGGAAAAGATGGGCGTTAAAATTGTGTTCAATTTTGTTGTCGGCAAAACAAGAACAATTGAGCAGTTGATGGAAGAAGACGGTTTTGACGCTGTCTATATTGGTGTTGGCGCAGGGCTGCCTCGTTTTATGGGCATAGAAGGAGAGTCGTTTGTAGGTGTTTATAGTGCGAATGAATATTTGACACGTGCGAATTTGATGAAGGCGTATGATTTCGGCAGGGGAGCGGATACACCGATAGCAATATCAAGGAAAGTAGCAGTAATCGGTGGTGGTAATGTCGCGATGGATTCAGCGAGAATGGCGGTTAGATTGGGTGCCGATAAGGTTTACCTGGTATACCGTAGAAGCGAAAAGGAGATGCCGGCTCGAATTGAGGAGGTACACCATGCAAAAGAAGAGGGTGTGGAATTTCATATACTGCAGGCTCCGAAGCGGGTAATTGGTGATGAGAACAGTAAAGTAAAGGCGATTGAGTGTTTGAAGTATGAGCTGGGTGAGCCGGACGAGTCCGGCAGACGAAGGCCTGTACCGATTGAAGAGTCGGAATTTACAATTGATATAGACACACTAATAATAGCAATCGGCAATGGCGTGAATCCCCTGGTTCAGCAGACAACTCCCGGGCTGGAATTTAATAAGTGGGGCAATATCGTCGTCGATGAGAACTGCAGAACGAATATGGAAGGGGTATATGCCGGCGGAGATATTGTGCTTGGGGCGGCAACGGTGATATTAGCGATGGGGCAGGGCAGGATAGCAGCAGCGGGAATAAACAAATACCTGGCCTAAAAAGTGTGATGATAATTGACAAATCTCTTATTCTTTCGTATCATCCCGTTTTTAAATTTTCCCTTTCAGATTTTAAGTGATTTTGGCTTTGAGAACAGTTCAAATCGCGATTTTTGGTGGTTTCTAATGGAAATAAAGGCATTTAAAGCATTCAGGTTCAATGAAAAGCTGGTCGGTGATACGGGCAGTTGTATCGCTCCGCCTTATGATGTTATCAATACAGAGACACAGGAGCAGCTTTACGCAAAAAACGAATACAATATTGTACGGATTATCAAAGGCAAAGCCAGTTTTGATGATAACGAAACGAATAACCAATATACCAGAGCAGCACAGTATCTTAACGAATGGATAGAAAATGGTGTTTTGAAACAGGACAGCCGGGAGTGCATCTATGCTTACGTGCAGGACTTTGAGATTGGCAGGCATAATTTCCAGCGAAGCGGTTTTATCTCTTTGGGCAAGATTGAAGAGTTTGGCGACAAGGTAAAGCCTCATGAGCAGACGATGAGCAAACCGAAAGTAGACCGCTTGAACCTCCAGAAAGCAACCAACGCCAAATTCGGGCTGGTATTTATGCTTTATGACGACCGGCAGAGAATAGCAGATAAGATTATAGAAAACACATCGAGGGATAAGGCGTTAATTGATTTTGTTGATGAGCAGCAAGCCAGGCACCGGCTCTTTAGAATTGAAGCGGAACAGGAAATTGACGTAATAAAAAGGATGATGGAGGATAAAAGCTGTATCATAGCAGACGGTCATCATCGTTATGAAACGGCATTGGAGTTATACAGGCAAACCGGTAAAGACGCAGCTAAATATCAATTGTTTGCGTTTGTCAACACTCATAATGAGGGGATGAGAATTTTGGCTACTCATCGTCTCGTCAATAATGTCGGGAATTTCAGGCTCGGAAATTTATTAGCGGGTTTGAAAGGAAATTTTGAAGTGACCGAGCTTGGATTCGAATCAGAACGGACTAAAACGGAAGCGAAGCAGGAGATGCTTTCTCAAATTAAAACGGGGCAGAAGCAGGGAAAAAGTGCATTCGGAATATATGCCGGAGGCGACGCATTTTATGCTGCTGTTTTGGTGAACAAAAATGCGATGGATTCGATGGCACCGGGGAAAAGTGTACCCTGGAAATCGCTGGATGTCTCGGTTTTGCATAAGCTGATTTTAGAAAAACTGCTTGGTATTGATGAGGAGAAAGTGGCGGGTGGAGAATATGTGGAGTTCGTAAAAGATACGGCAACGGCGATTGAAGAGTCAATAACGATGGTTGATAATAAAGAAAAACAGGTGGCATTTTTCACCAATGCCCCTACGATTGAACAGGTCAAACAGGTGGCAACAGCGGGTGAAAAGATGCCGCAGAAATCGACATATTTTTATCCGAAGGTTTATACTGGATTAACAATTTACAAGATGTAATTTGATACTGCCAATTGCCTTTAATAATTGTGTTTTATCAATAGCTTGCTTATTGATTGTTACTTATAGAAACTGAACGCGTAATTTATTACCCTAAAGGGTATAACAAGGAGTTTTGCAAATGACAGACTGGAAAAATCCACCGAGGCTGTTTATTCCAGGTCCGGTAAAGGTAAACGAAGATGTTCTACAACAGCTTGCACGGCCTACGTTAGGTCATCGCGGCAAAGAGTATGCCCAGTTGCACGGGGAAACGGTTGAGATGCTGAAAAAGATTTTCTTCACTGAACAAAACGTATTTTTATCTACGTCGAGCGCATCTGGTATATGGGAGGCAGCTATTCGCAACTGTGTTTGCCAGAATGAAAAAGTGCTTTGCACTATGTGCGGAGCGTTTAGTGACAAGTGGGCGGATGTAGTAAGAAGCTGCGGCAGGCAGGCTGATGAGCTCAAGGTCGAATGGGGCCGGGCTATAACGGCGGAGGCAATTGATGAGAAATTATCAAGTGGAAACTACGCTGCGATTACACTCGTTTACAATGAAACAAGCACAGGCCTTACAAATCCCGTCTACGAAATAGCTGAGATGATGAAGAAAAAATATCCGGATGTACTTGTCTTCGTCGATTCGGTTAGTGCGATGGTAGGATTGCCTTTACATTTCGATGATCTCGGCTGGGACGTGACATTTGCATCGGTACAGAAGGCTTTTGCGATACCGCCGGGGTTGGCGGTTGCGGCTGTAAGTAACCGGGCGATTGAAAAAAGCAAAGATGTTCCGGATAGAGGATATTATTTTGATTTTCAGCTTTGGGCAAAAGCTGCAGCAAAAAATCAAACGCTCGTAACACCGAATATCCCTCATATTATGGCGTTGAATTATCAATGCGAAAAGCTGATTAGCGAAGGCATCGAAAACACATGGAACCGCCATAAAGCTATGGCCGAATTTGTTCGAGGATGGGCAAAAGAAAAATTCGCTCTCTTCTGTGAGGAAAAATACGCCTCTAATACCCTTACTACGATTAAAAACACCAGGACTATAAACGTAGCTGAGACTATCAAAGCTGTTCAGCAAAAGCACAATACTGTTTTTGGAAACGGCTACGGCGGTTTAAAAGAAGAGACTTTTCGTATTGCCCACATGGGTGATATAACGCTTGATGATTTGAAGGAACTGTTGGGTTGGATTGACGAGGAAATCGGATAAGATTAAGTTCCGACTTTTAATAAGGTTATATAAAAAATCCGGCGTAGCGAACCTGAAGGTGGGAAAGACCGTATAAAGGTCATTACAATGGCTTTTTACGTAATTTTTCAACTAAAACCAAAGGAGCAAAGATGAAAGTTTCAAATAGCCGAACCAGTCAGAGAACCACACGTTATCTTGTTGTTTCAATTCTTTTTGTCTTTGTAATGTCGATATCGGCAGTGCCGGCAATTTGTCAGGACAGCAATAGCATTACCGCACTTCGTCAGATAGGTAAGGCATTTGCAGAGATAGCGGAAAAAACGTCACCTGCGGTAGTCTGGATTACAGCAGAGAAGAAGGTTTCAGCAGGACGTTCACGGTTACAGCGGTCACCTTTTGGGGATGATTTTGGACCTTTAGATGATGACTTTTTTGATTTTTTCTTTGGCAGGCCATTTAAGAAACGTCGATCTCCGCGTAAGGATTATAAACAGACGGCAATGGGTTCAGGTTTTATTGTTTCATCGGATGGTTATATTTTAACAAACAATCATGTTATTGAAGGTGCAAGCAAAATCACTGTCAAGTTAGTAGATGAGCGGGAATTCAAGGCGGAAATCATTGGTACGGACCCAGCGTCAGAAGTAGCGGTTATAAAGATAGAAGCTGAGAAACTAGCGATACTTGAACTTGCAGACTCGGATAAAATAGAAGTAGGTGAATGGGTTCTTGCGATTGGCAATCCGTTTGGGTTGAGTCATACAGTAACTGCCGGTATTGTAAGTGCCAAAGGCAGAAGCGGCCTTGGTTTGGCAGAGTATGAGAATTTTATCCAGACCGATGCAGCGATAAACAGAGGCAACTCAGGAGGCCCATTAATCAATCTGGATGGAAAAGTGGTAGGTATTAATACGGCAATAATTGGCGCACAGGGTAATGTAGGAATTGGCCTGGCAATACCTATCAATCTGGCTAAAAACGTTTACGAGCAACTCATCGAAGGCGGTAAGGTTGTTCGAGGGTTTATGGGTGTTGTAATTCAGGATTTAACGCCTAAGCTTGCTAGGTCATTCGGCCTGGAAGAAAATACCAAAGGTGTATTGATACCGGATGTCAGCGAAGATTCAGCTGCAGGCAAAGCCGGGGTTAAAAAAGGTGATATAGTGATAGAGTTCGAAGGCAAAACAGTTAACAAAGCCAATGAACTCCAACGAAAAGTTGCCATGTTAAAGCCGGGCACAAAGGTAGAGCTTGTTGTGCTTCGAGACGGAAAACGCAAAAAAATTACTGTTGAACTGGGTGAGCGTCCTGCCGAGCAGATGATAGCTGCAGAATCAAAGGTTATGGAAAAGCTTGGAATCAGTATTCAAAATCTGACGGATGAATTGGCAGAGCATTTGGGTTATGAGAACACCGAAGGTGTTGTGGTGACCGAGGTTGAGTACGGTTCGAGGGCTGAATCTGCCGGGATAAGACGTGGAATGCTGATTACAGAAGTGAACCGCAAGACGGTTAAAAATACGAAAGAGTTTAAAGAGGCGATAGAGCCGGCTGTCAAAAAAGGTTCCGTGGTGTTATTAGTTTATAACGGTCGTTCCAGTTGGTACATCGTGCTTGAATTTCCTGAAGATTAAAAACCGATAAACAATAAATGCAATGCTCAAAAGACCACGCTTTAAAACAAACGGGGTCTTTTTTTAAAGTTTACATATCCTGTTATTAAAATAAATATATTGCCGCAGTAATGGCCGAAAGCAGGCAGAGAAAAACAGAAAAAGTCTTTGTATAGCCTATTGCAGTTTTCCGAAAAACTTGTTATAATCCCAAGCTACAATTTAGGTTTTAACGGATTTTAAAGGGCAGTCTAATCAGGCTGCCTGTTGCATTATTTATGAATATGTTTTTGGGAGTTTTTAACAATGGGTTGTAGATTAGCCATAGCGGGAGTAACCGGAGCAGTCGGACAGGAATTTTTGAGTATTCTGCAGGAAAGAGAATTCGCATTTGATTCATTAAAGATGCTCGCCAGCAGTCGTTCAGCTGGCAAGGTAATAAATTTCAGAGGCAAGGATTATATTGTTGAAGAACTAACCGAAAAAAGTTTTGATGGAATCGACATTGCTCTGTTTAGTGCCGGCGGTGCCAGAAGCAGGGAGTTTGCACCGGCAGCGGCAAAGGCTGGAGCTGTGGTAGTTGATAACTCTTCAGCGTTTAGAATGGATGCGGATGTGCCTTTGGTAATCCCTGAAATAAATCCGCAGGAGATTGCCAATCATAAAGGGATAATTGCCAATCCGAACTGTTCGACAATTATCGGTATAGTGCCGGTCTGGCCTTTACACAAAGCCAACCCCATCAAGCGAATGGTAGTGAGCACTTATCAGGCAGCAAGCGGTGCAGGTCAGGCTGCTATTGATGAACTTGAAAATCAGAGTCGTGAAATCCTTGAAGGCAAAGAACCTACCTGCAAGGCTTTTCCGTATCAGATAGCCTTTAATGTTTTCTGTCATAATTCTCCATTAAAACCAAACGGTTATAATGAAGAAGAGATGAAAATGGTCAACGAGACCCGCAAGATTTTCGACTGTGCCGATATTGCAATTACCTGTACCTGCATTCGTATTCCGGTTTTCAGAGCGCATTGCGAGAGTATCAACTTGGAATTTATTGACCCGATAACTGCCGAGCAGGTTCGGGACCTGCTGAGTACTGCGCCGGGGGTTTCACTTATAGATGACCGTGAAAATAATCGTTTTCCCATGCCGATAGACGCTACCGGTAAGGACAACATCTTTGTTGGTCACATTCGCCAGGACGAATCGATACCTGAAAATCGCGGCATTAACATCTGGGTCGCTGGCGACCAGCTTCGCAAGGGCGCTGCTTTAAACGCTGTCCAAATCGCAGAGAAATTGTTATAATCGCCTGCTATGGCGGTTCGTAAGATTAAGCTTACAATTTGTTATGATGGCAGTGACTATCATGGCTGGGCGATTCAGCCGGGACAGAAAACCATTCAGGGTACTCTTACAGAAGCAATTCAAAGCCTGACCAATACTGAAATTTCCATCACAGGAGCAAGCAGAACTGATGCCGGTGTAAGCGCATTGGGCCAGGTTGCGATGATGGAGATTGATTCTCCAATTCCCACCGAAAACTTTGCAAAAGCTATAACAGACCGGCTGCCGGAAGATATTGCGGTCATTGACGCAGTTAAGATGCCGGGCGGCTTTGATGTTATAAGTGATGTAAAAAACAAGCTCTACCGCTACACGATTTATACGGGCAAGGTTCGGCCGGTATTACAAATCAGGCATTGTTGGCATTTGTCGAGTGAACTTGACGTCGATGCAATGGACAGAGCGGCAAAGCTGCTGGTTGGCAAAAAGGATTTCAAATCATTTGCGTCGGCAGCAGACCCACGAGAAAATACGGTGAGGACAATTTTTAGATTGTGTGTTACTAAAGAAGGTGATTATGTTCACACAGAAGTAGAAGGTGACGGTTTTTTATATAATATGGTTAGAAATATTGTAGGGACGCTGGTAGAAGTCGGTATTGGAAGAATGCAGGCTGAAAGAATAGAAAAAATATTGAAGGCAAAAGACCGCACCGCTGCCGGGCCTATTGCACCGGCAGCAGGACTTTGCCTGGAATGGATTAAATACTAAAAACAGAATATAGAACTCAGAACACAGAAATCAGAAGAATTTTGTCTGGCAGAATATGAAAGGCAGATAGTAATTTAGAATCAAAAGTTTTTGCAAAAACAGCGGAAGTAGTAGAAGCTCTTGAAAATCTTGAATGTACTTGGTGATAAGGATTTATTATGGAGAAGGCAAAAAATTTTACAGATTTAATTGTCTGGCAAAAAGCGCATAAATTTGTTCTGTCGATGTATCGCCTGAGTGAAAATTTTCCAAAGAGTGAGATGTACGGACTGACTTCGCAATTGAGAAGGGCTGCTGTTTCAATCGCTGCTAATATAGCTGAGGGTTTTAGAAAAAGGAGTAAGCGGGAAAAGGTATATTTCCTGGGTATAGCACAGAGTTCGCTGGAAGAATGTCGTTATTATTTGATTCTTGTGAACGACCTGAAATATGGCGATGTTACGGGATATTCACTACTGACAGAAGAGGTCAGCAAGATGTTAATGGCATATTCAAAAGCTGTAAGGGCTGAAATATGAGAAGGATTGAAATTTTTATATTCTGTATTCTAAATTCTGTGTTCTATATTCTATGATTATCGTACATATAATAACAAGACTAATACTTGGCGGTGCGCAGGAGAATACGTTAATTACCTGTAAATTACTCGCCCAGAGAGGCCACGATGTTACGCTGATAACCGGGCCTGCAATCGGATCCGAAGGAGAGCTTTTCAATCAGACTAAGGGACAAAAGTATAAAACGATTGTAGTTGATAATATGATTCGGGCAATTAACCCGCTAAAGGATTTGAAAAGCTATATTGAAATCAAAAGATTATTAAAGCAGTTAAAACCCGATATTGTTCATACCCATTCAGCAAAAGCAGGCGTACTGGGACGATTCGCCGCGTATAATCTAAAACCCAGGCCGAAGATAGTTCATACAATCCATGGCCTGGCTTTTCATCCATACCAGAGTCAATGGTTGAATAAATTCTATATTGCTATTGAGAAGGTGACTGCTAAAAAAACGGACTTTTTCATTAGTGTTGCCGATGCCATGACCGCCAAGGCCCTCGTCGCCGGTATCGGTAAACGCTCACAATTTTGCACCGCTTATTCAGCTATTGAAGAGGAAAGTTTCTTAACACCTATAAGCGAAGAGAAAATAAAAAATTTCCGTCAACGGCATAACATAAGCACCGATGCAGTTGTGCTTGTAACGATTGCAAGATTGTTTATGCTTAAAGGCCATGATTATATTATCGAATCTGCCAAAGAATTGTCTAAACGATTCGAAAACGTAATTTGGCTGTTTGTCGGCGATGGTAATTTGAGTGACAGATACAGGCGTGAAGTTAAGCAGCTGGGATTAGCAGATAAATTCAGGTTTACAGGCTTGATGTCTCCAAACGAGATACCGCTGGCGATTGCCGCTTCCGACATACTCGTCCATTGTTCGCTCCGCGAAGGATTGGCCAGGGCGCTGCCTCAGGCAATGTTATGTGCCAAACCTGCGATTTCATTTGATATAGATGGCGCAAAAGAAGTGATAAATGAAAACACCGGTAGACTTGTTGAGCCTGAAAATGTTGAGCAACTGATAAATGCGAGTGCGGAGTTAATAGAAAATAAAGAGTTGCGGGAGAACCTCGGCAAAAACGGACGAGAATCTGTAAAAGAGAAATTCGCACCGGATACTATGGTAGATACCATCGAAGCAGTTTATAAAAAACTACTGGAGCAAAAGTAGTTCTGTTTGGATTGGAGAGAAGATACCCCGGATTCCCCAAGTGAAGTTGTGCAAAGGAAATAAAATTTGTTAGAATAGAGCTTCTCCATTAAGGCGGTTTATTCTATGACAATAAAGGTTTATTCACCACGAAGTGCACTGCCGTAAGGCATCCTGTGGAGAAAAACACGAAGAAATATTGAATTCTTTGATTTAACTTCGCGAACTTCGCGTCCTTCGTGGTGAATATGGTTTATATTATGACAGAGGCCACAATTAGTTGACCAGCCGAAGGGAAAAGAGCTTGAATACCGCATCATCGCCGTAAACAAGGCCGGCGAAGGCGAACTTTCCAATACGGAAATGGTCGAGCGTTGGCCGACTTATCGGTTGAATTACGGCAGGCAATCGTTAAGATGGTGAGGTGATAACTTTTCTGAAAAGGACAATAATGAAAAAGCAAGCAATTCTTTTGTTCGCCGTTTTCATAGTTGCATGTGTAGGGTGTAATCTGCCAGACAGTCCTCGCGTTGCACAAATGAAGTATGATTTTTCGCAATTGGAGGCTGACGGGAGCCTTTGGGACCAAGACTGGGAGAAATATAAACAGCGAAAAACAGATTACAATACAAAACTTGAGTCCCTCGTATTGCGGCAAATGTCATTCCTGCAAGTTCTCGATACTGATGAGAAAATAAAACTTTATGAAGATTTTATACGTTTTATTACACCGAGTAATGACCAAATTAAAACCTACGAGTTTATCGAAAAATTACGAGCTGCTTTAACTGTTGAAGAAATGAATGTCGTCATGGACTATTTTAATGAACAAAAGGAATTGGAATCTGAATCTGGTAGATTGAGCAAGGAGAAACAATCCTTAGAATTAAGGCTACACCGACACAAGATACGAACGCAAGAAATAGTAGAGAAGTGGGAGCGGCGACTTTCGTATTAGGGCCGTCGGCCTCGGTGCGATGATGGTGAGAAGAAAACGCTAACAATTCACTTTTTTTCCTATTGATTATGCACAAAAAGAAACATACAGTTTTATTAAGTGAATAGGATATATGGATATCAACGACATTCTTACAAAAATTGAATATACGGAAAAACGGTCAGCTAAGGACCTTCTTAAGTTTGTCGAGCATAAGAGAAAAGAACTGTGCGCATGGAGCGGGCATTCAAAAACAGAAACATATAGTGAACTTGCCAAAGGATTGCCCTACAAATTCGAACATGAACTTGCACCTTTTGCATATTACGCAAACACCTACTATGGCAATAAGCCAGAAGTCAGGTTTAAACCTTGTTGTGGTTCAGAGCAATATGATGGAATAATCTTCGATGACAACAAGGAAATTTTTGTAGAAATTATCGATGCCATAGATGGACGGAAATGGGGGCTTCAAAAAGAACTTCTCATAGAGAAGGGAAGTACACCTTGGGCGCACAACATTCACGGCGTCAAAGGAAATAAGACAAAGCGAAACCGATCAGCAAGTGACATAATTACAAGTGATGATTCTCCAAGTCATAAAGAAACAATTTGTAAAGCCAAAGAACTTGTTAAAGAAGGCGCTAATAAAAAGTGTAAAAAGTCTATGGGCCCCAATCAACCATATGGGAAAAACGAGACTATCCTTATTATAACATTCGATGATACTGTTTTTTTTATTGAAAGTGACCGCAATGATTTCGTAAATTTCAGGAAGGCTGAAATTGATTCTATGAAACACAATTTTATAAAGATAATCTTATTTGGATGGAACAGTAAGAAGTTTATACCTGAAAACTTATAGTTCATAGGATGGACAATAAATTGACCATACGGTATCTTAAGCATTTTGTCATTGCGAAGGAGTTGTAAACGACTGAAGCAAACTTTTGACCGTGAACGGTTACAGACTTTCTGGGCGTTATTTCCTCACATTTTTCCCGTTGAATCGCTTCGTATTTTCTCCAGAATTTCCATCACCGATATAAATTAACCGCCTTCCATCCTTCGCTGAAGCTACGGAGGACAGGTCGGCGGAACTTCTTTCCCGATACATCGGGACTGATTTACACGGATTTATATTTTTATATCTCTGTGTTCTCTGCTGGAGCGAAGCGGAAGTCCCGCTCGCCGTAGGAGGGTCGGGATGGCTAAAAAAAACACTTTACATCAAACATTAAATGTTGTACAATACATATCTAACTGACGGGTTAAAATAATCAATAATCATTTATCAATAACGAACAATGAACCACAAACCACGATTAATATGAAAAACAAACCCAATTTGCTAAATGCTAAAATGAACCTAAACACCTACCCAATAACCGATTACAAAAATTTACACCTTTGCACTTATGAGAAAAACAAACCCAATCAAACCCAATTACCACGAGCAAAAACACAATTCGTCGTTAATTGCCCGACGTCGTCTCGGCAACCCAATCAAACCCAATTTCACCCCCAGCGCCTCTACGCCTACTTCAACTTTTTGCTGTGGGATGTCGTACGGAGAAAATTATGTTCTATAACCGTTTAATGGGCTATCGAAGATCTGCGGAGCAAAATGTCAGGATATTATGAAAAGCTACAGAAAAGAACTCTGGTTCGATACCACTCAGCGGCGGCAGTTAATTAATATTACTCCTGAGGTTCAGCGATGCCTTGAAGAAAGCGGCATTACCGAAGGTCTTGTGCTGTGTAATGCAATGCATATTACTGCAAGTGTTTTTATTAACGATAATGAAACTGGTCTGCATCAGGACTTCGAAGTATGGCTGGAAAAGCTGGCACCGGAAAAACCGTATTCACAATATAAGCACAATGGGTTCGAAGACAATGCAGACGCTCATTTAAAACGCACTATAATGGGCAGAGAAGTTGTTGTTGCCGTTACAAAAGGTAAGCTGGATTTCGGGCCGTGGGAACAGATATTCTACGGCGAATTCGATGGAAAAAGAAAAAAGCGAGTACTTGTAAAAATCATCGGCGAATAATATCAGCTTTGCTCTTGTCCGGGATTTAGTATCTGTTTTAGATTGTACCGAGCGAGGGTGTCTTGTTTTTCCTGCGTTATTTTTTTAATGGATTCGGGCTGGTCGATTGCCGATTGAGCAAAACCTGCAGCAGCGACAGCCTGGTCGATAAGAGAGAGCTTAATATTTTCAGGGTCCTGAGCCGGCATGAAACCGACTTTTGGATCTGAACTCTTGATTAAAATTCCGCTGACAACAAGATGATTTAGAATTTTTTCAGTGAAATCCGCAGGGATGTTTAATTTACTTGAGATGACCTGGGCCTCGACGGGGGCGTTGTTTTGCTCGAAGCCGGCGGCAATTTCCCGGACAATGTTTATAACTGTGGTATCATTTGCAATAAAGTAATCTTCATTTTTTTGAGCGGTAGCTATTTCTGCAGCGTCGAGGGAGCTTAAGTGTTGAGTCGTAAAGGTGAGTTGCAGGCCGAATAAAACAACAAGCCATGTGGCATAAATCCAGAGTACGGTAATTGGTACCAATGCCATAACACCATAGACGGTGCTATACGGTTTTACCTCGGTGACATAATATCCGAAACCGGTTTTTGCGAGAGACCAGACCAATGCAGCAACAGCAGCACCCCAGATGGCGGATTTTGTCTGAACCTTGGTGTTTGGCAGAACAAAGTAAAGAAGGAAAAAAGTAACTGTTGCGATTATGTAAGACAACAATTGGGGCGTCATAGTTGACAGAACAGTTTGCTGGACTCTGCCGAGCATTGTGTATTTGGTGCTGATATAAATACCGGCACCGAGAAGCAGCGGACCAAGAGTCAACAGCGCCCAGTAATTAATTACTCGATGAATAAAACTTCTGCCCCTTGTGACATGCCAGATGCGGTTAAAAGCCCTTTCAATAGTTGAAAGCAGTGCAAGTGCGGCCCAGATGACAATGAGAACGCTGAAAAGAGTGATGGCACCTGTGTTTGTGCCGGTGAAGAACTTTGCGACTATTTTATCGATGTTGTCAGTAATTTTCACTTTTTCCTGTGGCATTTCGTCGTCGGGTGTGAATTCAATTGTTGAAAGATGTAACTGGTCATAGACAAAAAACTTTACTTTATCGCCGACATTTTTATAAGCGGGAAAAAGCTGAAAGATTAACAGCATCACGATTGCCAGCGGAACAGCTCCGAAGATGGTATGATATGAAAGAGCAGCGGCCTGCTGGCCCGCCCTGTTTTTTCTCAGCAGTCTTGCACAGTGAGACCAGAGCTTAATTTGAAAAACGGCGAATCGTCCGGCTTTTCCCAGCTGAGCGGTCGGCGTAGATAAAAGTTTTGTCAGCATTTACACACCTCTAAATTTAAGTATGCCCAATAATAAAATTTCGACCAATTCGGACTATTACTTAAACAATTCTCCGAGCTTCTCACGGAGCTTTTCCTCTATTTGCTGTCTCAACTGGTCTTCTATGAGCTTACCAACATCAAGCTCAGGTTTATCGAGTGTTCCTCTAAGAGATATCGCTAATCTTTGCCCGGAGTATTCTTCGTCAACCGTTATAGTTTTTCCTCTGGAAGTATAAGGGAGCACGACGGTCATATTAAGACTTTTATTCAGACCTATAACACCTTTAAAGTTTATTGGTTTTCTGTCAACATCCATCTGCATATTGTCATATCTCAGATACCCGTTTTCCAGAACAAATCTTGTAGGATGCATAGTTATACCGCGAGAGGATTTGCCTGAGCCGGAAGCAGCGAGTATCTGGCCAAGCAGGTCTGAAGATTGAAGTTGAATATCATCAATGGCAATTGTGCCAATAACAGTAAGGTTTTTTTCAGTTGCTTTTCGTAAGGGAATTGCAAGTTTTTCACAGTTAAAGCTGGCAACTCCGCTGACATTAACGGCATTAGCAAAAACGGGATTGACATACATTAAAAGTTTTCTCGTAGTTTCATCATTGATTTGAATGCCATTTGCGATTTCAATTGGTTCGGGAATTTCAAAAAGTGTTGGAGTCTTATTGAAGTCAGCTTTTCCGGCGAAACTCAATGTACCTTTATTTGCTGTGGTTGTAAATGGTGCCACCTCCAATATACCCTTTTGGATCCGGACATCCAGTTTAGTAGGACCGAAATTTAAACCCATATATTCGGCGCTGTCAAAGCCGAGAGTAGCTTCGGTACTGAGATTTTGCATGAGCTTTTCAGGCTGATTGGTTGGATAGCTGCTTTTGAAATCGAACTTATTTTGAGATTGCCCCCTGATGTTAAAGCCGGTGGGCAGGAATGCAGAAGCCACTGTACTGACAGCCGCCCAGTCATATCGGCAATCAGCTTTTCCCTGCAAATTGGTCTGGTCTTTTTTGGTATCCTTTCGAAGGTCGCCTTTTATTTTTATCTTTGGACTTGCCAGGTCCCATGTCACATCGAAGGTTTTATCTTCGGGATTAACTTCGGCCTCGCAGGTGAAAAACACATTGTCCTGAGTGAAAGGTTTTTCCTGGTCAGTTGTGTTAATTGAGAGGTTTTTAATTTCAGTTGAATCTGTTTTTATATAGTAAGCATCTTTTCTGGAGGTAAGCAGGATTTGAGACTGGACATTGCCGGCGATTTGTGTTTTTCGAGGCAGACCGGCGAACATTACAACAAAAGGCTTTATCTTTTCCAGGCTAACGTTAACAGAGATTGGAAGCTTGAGTGACTTTTCAGTCTCTTTGCCAATAGGGATGACAGCATCTTTGGTGGTAACTCGGCCGAAACTTGTTCTGGTGTCCATAAGCTCTACCGTTATAATATCTTTCGGCGGTTCGATTATTACTGAAAAATCGATATCTGTTTGCGGCTCGAAGGCAGTGACGCCGGGTTTGGATACCCGAAAGTTAGTAATGCTTGCAGAGCCTACAGCAGAGAATTTATCTTTGTTGCCGGAAAGAACTCCTTTTTCAACAGCCTGACCTGCAAAGGAATATTGGCCCATATCGACGAACTGGCCCAGTTCCTGTTGTAATTTTGCAAAATCAGCACTTGCTTCATATTCAAGTGCATTGCTTGTACCTGAAGCAGTAAACGAGCAAAATGATGATGATATATCCAGCAGGTCATAGTTGACCGTTTTTTTGTCTGATGTAATCTGGAGCTTGGCCTGTATTGGTTTTGCCAGAGCAATTTGTTTTTCTTTGATATTGCCGGTCAGCCCGTCGAGATTTGCCCATCCTTTAATTTTTCTTTGTTTGTCCTCAGTGAAGGTTTCAATGTGACCCTCAAGTTTTCCGGATGTTATAGTCATTTGTTCTTTAAGTTTAAAGGTATGTGGCATTTGAGAGAGAATGGCAGCGACGTTACAGTCGAAGGTTGCTTTTAAATCATATCTTGAGTCGGGTTCGAGGAAGTCAGCGAAAGATTCAGCAGTTTTCGGGACAATTCCGGTTATCACTGCATTTGCCATATCGCTGTTAATTTTCAGGGTCTCGATGTTTATGGTTTCTTTCGTGGTTTTCATTTTTACATCGAGGTCGAGTCGACTGGTTTGTAGCCGGTCGCCCTTTAAGGCAGGGCCTGTGATATCGATGTTCTTTGCTTTAATGCTGCCGATAGATTCTTCAATCTGGCCGTTTTTGATTTTTGTTTTAATGTTGGCAGAAATGTTACCGCTTGTCTGTACCTCAAGTTTTGCCAGGGAAAATAGTGGCCCCAACGAAGCAAGGTCTAACTCTTCGATTTCAACCAGCACAGAGCCGCTGACGCCTTTTAATGTCCAGCCGGTGCCGCTTACGTGAATTTTTGATTGTTTGCCTTCGGCGACAACGGCAGTATTTAAATCGAAATCTGTTTTCTCACCCGGCGGCCTTAAATTTACTTTTGAGTTTATGTCGGCAAACTCAACGATGCCGGCGTGAGGGTCAGTAACTTTTAAATTGCCGTCTTTTACAACAAGGTCGATTCTTGAAATTGGCAGACCGATAGGTTTTGTTATGTCTTTACTGTTCGAATTATGGGTTATTCTTTCAGTGGCAGGCATGGGCTCGAGTCTGATTTCCACCTGAGGCTCATCTATAATAGTTTTGCCGAAAGATAAATTGCCGAACAAAATAGAAAAATAATGAGGCTTTGCGTCTATCTGTTTTATTTTAACGAAAGTTTGGCCTGTATCGTCGTTGTAGCTGATACTTTTAAGCCTAAGGCCTTTGAACCAGCCCATTGAAAGGCTTGCAAAATCTGTCTGGCCGTTGATGGAGTTGTTGATTTTACTTAAAATCACCTTTCGGCCGGCATGACTGGAAATATAAGCTGGCACAAGGAAAAAAATGAGCAAAATTAAAATAAGCAGCACAGCCGACAACGATAACAGTATTTTAGTTTTGACAGCAGCTAATGGTTTTTCCGAGGACATTTGGGTTTGCATTATTTTCTCCCCCAACTAAGATTAAAGTTTCAAACTATCCAACACAACAATACATCGGGGAAAAGCATATAGTACATTAAAAATCAAACGTCATAAAAAGAATATACTAACTAATCGAGCATAACTTCATCAGACTTGGTTTTAACTACTGAGTCAATCTTATTGGTAAAATCCTTTGTAATATCATCGATTTGCTTCTTTCCGTCATCGCGACCATCCTCAGTTATGAGTTTGTCTTTCTGTTCTTTATCAAGCTGTTTGTTTGCGTCTCTTCTGATATTGCGGAGACTGATTTTTGCCTGTTCACCTGCCTGTTTAATCTGGCCGGCAATCTGTGCTCTTCTTTCTTCGCTGAGTGGTGGGATATTGAGCCTTATCATTTTGCCGTCGATCATAGGAGCGATACTTAAGTCACTGTTTTTAATTGCTTTTTCGATATCCTTTAGACAAGCAGGGTCGAAGGGTTTGATAATAATCGTGTCTGCCTGTGGTGTAGCCATAGTAGCCATTTGTTTCAAAGGAGTTTGTGTGCCATAATAATCAACCCTGAGATTTTCAATAAGTCCGGTAGAAGCTCTTCCGGTTCTCAGTGCTTTTAGGCTGTCCTGCAAAACCTGTGCAGCTTTTTCCATCTTCGATTTATGTTCATTGACAATTTCTCTAACAGGCATAAAGACCCTTCGTAGTTAGCAAATTAACGTTCCGACCTGCTCGCCTTTAATGGCTTTTGCGATGTTGTCCTCTTCGAAGATATTTAAAACAATAATAGGTATATTGTTTTCCCGGCAAAGACTGATAGCGGAATGGTCCATAATTTTAAGATTTTTCTTTAAGACATCTCCATATGATAGCTGTTTAAAGAATTCAGCATTACTATCTTTATTTGGGTCAGCGCTGTAAACACCTTTGACCTTCGTCGCTTTTATCAAAAGGTCGGCATCAAGCTCTGAGGCTCTTAAGGCTGCGCAGGTATCTGTTGTGAAAAAAGGGTTCCCTGTTCCTCCGGCCAAAATAGCAACCCTTCCGCGTTCGAGATGCCGAAGTGCCCTTCTTCGAATGAATCTTTCGCAAATTGCAGTGACCTCGATAGCACTTAAGACCCTTGTAGGTTGGCCTATTTTTTCGAGAGTTTCCTGCAGGGCACAGGCATTGATTATGGTAGCGAGCATACCCATGTAATCAGCGGTGTTTCTTGGAATCTGGCTCTCCTGAGAAAATTTTTCACCGCGGAGGATATTTCCGGCGCCGACAACAATAGCAACCTGCGGGCCGAGTTTGCATAACCGGCGTATAGTTTGGGCAATAGATTTTAGTTTTTCGCCGTCGATGCCGAATTCGCCCGGTTTGCAAAAGCTCTCACCGGATAGTTTTAACAGCACGCGTTTGTATTTGCTCCTTGCCATATTTTGACAATTCCATCCAGTACCATGGAAACCAGACACTTTTATTCGACACTAAAACAGACAAACTTAGTTATTTTAGCATCACCACCGGCGTCTTTAGCCGCTTGGCCCAGAACCTCTGCGACAGTTTTGCTGTCATCTTTTACGAAAGGCTGGTCTAAAAGACAGTTCTCAGCGTAAAACTTTTTAAGCTTTCCTTCAATAATTTTTTCGACAATGTTTTCAGGCTTACTTTTTACCTGGTCGGCGAAAATAGCTTTTTCCTTTTCGATAGTTTCAGTATCAATACCGTCTTTGTCGAGTGCTAAAGGTGTTATGGCGGTGATATGCATAGCAATATCATTTGCAGCCTGCTTTATTATATCAGCAGCAGCAACATTATCATCGCTGGTTTCGATTCGAAGCATTGTGCCGATTTTTTTATTGAAGTGAATGTAAATGCTTATCAGGCCCGGCGTATCGAGTGTGAATTTTGCGTAGTCACCAACTTCGGTTTTTTCGCCGATTTTGCTGACAAGCTCAGTAAGGCAGTCACGGAATTTCCTGCCGTTAATTTCTGTTTCGAGGATTGCTTCAACGCCCGAATCAGCAGAACAAGCCAGAGCGTAGTCGGCTAATATCTGACTTGTAGCGTTAAAATCATCACTTTTAGCAACGAAATCTGTCTCGCAGCAAAGGGTAATTAAACAAGCGGTTTTTCCATCGTCGCAGGCCTTTGTCATTACAACGCCTTGAGAAGTTTCTCTGCCTGCGCGTTTAGCAAGTGTGGCCAGACCTTTTTTTCTAAGTATTTCCATGGCCTTGTCTATATCGCCGTCTGACTCATTAAGGGCAGCTTTGCAGTCCATCATGCCCTGCCCGCTCATTTTTCTTAGTTTCATCACCGTTGCAGCTGAGATTTCCATCATCTTGAAAACTCCTTTGAATCTTTGGTTTTATTTTTGCAAACAAACCCCTGTGTCAATCTCGAATCGAGTCTAAAACAGGGGTCAATTTTCAATACATTTTAGTTTAAGGTTTTTTAGTTTCGAATTTTTACTGTTCAGTTTTGTCCTCTTGCTGTTGTAAAGCCTGCTCAGGTGCCTGAGGGGTGGTTGCTCGTGGTTCTTCTTTGACAGTAACCGCGGTTTCAGTTTGTGGCTGGTTTTCGTCAGCACGAGCGAGCGCTCTTTTTGAACGGACACGTTTTGACAGCGGTTTTGTTTGAGCATTTTGTGTTCCGGACATGGTTTTTCCTATAGCAACTGCGTCAGCTAATTCATTAAGTATTAACTCAATGGCCCTGATGGAATCATCATTTGCGGGGATAGCGACATCAACGGAATCCGGGTTTGAATCGGTATCCAGCAAAGCAACTGTTGCGATGCCGAGTTTTCTTGCTTCGTGCAGGGCAAGATATTCTTTCTTTGCATCGACGACAATAACGGCACCAGGCAAACGAGACATTTTCCTGATTCCGTCAAGGTTGCTTTTAATCTTTCTCATTTCCCGTTTTAATCTTGAAGCCTGCTTTTTGCTTTCGGACTCGAGCGTACCGCTTTGCTGCATTGATTCGAGATGTTCGAGTCTTTGAAGTCTTGAGCGGATAGTTCTAAAGTTTGTAAGTGTTCCTCCAAGCCATCTTGTTGAAACGTAATGCATCTGGCATTTTTCTGCAGTGGCTTTGACAGTTTTCTGTGCCTGTCGTTTTGTGCCCACAAAGACCACGTCTTTGCCACCGGCGACTATATCTGCCAGGAGTTTCTTAGCGATAAGAACGCCTTCCAGGGTCTTTTTAACGTCGATAATATGAATTTTTCCACGTTTTGCGAAGATAAACGGTGCCATTTTCGGGTTCCATCGACTTGCACTATGTCCGAAATGGACTCCCGCGTTAATAAGCTCACGAGCAAGTTCTTTAGCCACAAACAAACCTCCAGGTTTTTCCAAATCCAATGCTGTCTGCTACATACAGACAGTCGAACTATGGAAAATACTGTAAATTTGAATATATGTCAAGAAATTTTGATAAATATAGCGATATTTGGATTTTGTGCAAAAAATGGTAAAAACCTACCAGCTTGAATCAATACCGGGATACCTGGTTATTTTTAGACTAATACCCTTTAGGGTAATAAAATGCGCGTTTAGGGATTACAACTTGTTTGCATAAAGATTCTTGCCCGCGTATTAGAGCATAACTATATAATCGGAATTGGTACAATATAAGGTTTTTCAAGGTAATATTGGGTTTTTGAGGCACTATTTATCCTGCTTTGCAGGGTAAGGTTACAAATTAATACCATATTGTGATAATAAGGTTAGGCTCAGTTTTTTTTGCCACAACCATTCCCGTAGTGGTGTTGGCTCTCTTTACAACCACATTCGGATTGTCCTTTAGCCAACCGTCGATTTGTTCAATGAGAAAATCTATAGCGCCGGCATGGAGTTTTGTGAAGAAAACTTTAACGCCTGTGATGCGGTCAGTAGAAACAATTTTGCCTGCCGGTTTTTTACCAGATGGTATTTTCGCGGTAGAGTCGCCTAATTTGAAAGGAGTGTGAGAGACATCTGTATCGTCGGTATCATCAAAGGGGACGATATGGTCGCTTTCATCCTTAGCAGGGGCAGGTTCATTGTGGTTTTGATTGCCGAAGTTCCCGATATCAAAATTATCCATTAAAAAGCCTCCTTAAAATTAACACTCGGTAAACTACTCGCAAACAGCTTTTGCTGCCCGGAAGATTTAGTTAACTTTAGTTACTGCTATAAAAGAGACTGTGGTGATGAAAACTCAAGGTGTTTTCCACTATGCGTATGATACCGCCGGTTGATAGAATAATCTATCAAAAAGCATTTTTTTATTCTAACTGGAAATTAGGCGGCTATTCGGGTTAAAAGGTTAGACCAAACACCTTTTTTTTGATATTTTTATTGGGGTATGGCAAAAGCAAAAGGGAAAAAACCAATAAAGGTTGGATTTGTGGCATTAGGCTGTCCCAAAAATGTCGTGGACAGCGAGGCAATGCTTGGCAGAATCGCCCAGGCAGGCATGATGATAGATTCCACTCTCGAGCAGGCTGATATTATTGTTATCAATACCTGCGGTTTTATTGAACCGGCAAAGCTCGAGGCTTTTGAGGCAATAAAAGAGGCTGCCGGATTAAAACGCAAAGGAAACGTAAAAAAAATAATAGCAGCTGGATGCCTTGCCGAACGAATGGGCGAGGAGCTGCTCAAACAGGCTCCGGATGTCGATGCTATAGTCGGTCTGGGTCAGCGTGATGATATTGCAGAGATAATCCGCGAAACCATTGCCTCTGGAAAAAGACTCAGCTATATGAAACCTCCGTGCAAAAATGTGAGCGACGACACCGCCAGACTGCTGATTACAGGTTCACATAGTGCGTATCTTAGAATAAGTGAGGGCTGTGACCACAAATGCTCGTTTTGCACAATACCTGCTATCCGTGGACGATTCCGAAGCAAACCAATGGACGCTGTTTTAGCTGAGGCAAAAGAATTAGCACAGGCAGGAATAGTGGAATTAAATATAATCGCACAGGATACCGCATACTATGGAAAAGATTTAAAGATAAAAGACGGATTGGCGAAACTCCTGAAGAAGCTCGAAAAAATCGAGGGATTCAAATGGATTCGTTTAATGTATCTCTATCCGGTTGGATTTACAGATAAGCTATTGGAGTTCGTTGGGACAAGTAAAAAAATTGTCCATTATTTTGATATTCCAATCCAGCATGTCAGCAAGGCGATATTGAAAAACATGCGTCGTCCTGATAGGAAACAGGGGCTGTACCAACTGATAGAGAAACTGCGAAAAGTTTTGCCGGACGTTGTACTGCGGACAACAGTTATAGTCGGCTTTCCGGGTGAAAGTGACGAGCAGTTTGCAGAGCTTTTAGAATTTATAAAATGGGCAAAATTCGATGCTCTCGGAGCATTCACCTATTATGCCGAGACCGGCACCGATGCCGCTAAGATGGCCAGCCATGTGCCGGATAAAATAAAACAACAGCGGCTCGACAAATTGATGCTTGCCCAGCAGAAAATAGCGTTTGCCAAAAACAAAAGCAAGGTCGGTTCGAAGTTGTTATGTCTTGTAGAATCAGTTGGCAAGGACGGCTCGGGTATCGGGCGCTATTATGGCCAGGCACCGGGAATTGACAGTATATGTATAATCGAAAACTGCTCTGCAAAAACAGGGGAATTCGTGACTGTTAATGTAGTCTGCGAAAAAAATTACGATTTGACGGTTCGGCAAATTTAATCTTGGATTAAAAATACAATTAAAGTAAAATTGATGCCATGCTGAAGCAGATACCTAATATCTTAACGCTGGGACGGCTTGTATTAACGGTCGTATTTTTGATAATGATTCTCTATGCTCCGCCGCTTTACGCTGACGGCGAAAGGGGGTTTCCCGACTTTCTTGACTATGCCTTTATCATCTTTGTAATTGCAGGCCTGACCGATATGGTCGATGGAGCTGTTGCGCGAAAAATGGGCGTTACCAGCAAGTTCGGGCGGATGATGGACCCTCTGGCTGATAAAATTTTAGTAGTTGGAGCCTTTATCTGCTTTGCGATAATAGGTGAGCCTAAACTCTTCGAGTTCAATAAAGTGACCTTATCTGTAATTCAATGGGCTGTAGCTGGTATTATTATTTTAAGAGAGCTTTATGTTACTGTATTACGCCATGCAGCTGAGGCAAAAGGGGTAAATTTCGCCGCTACTGCTTCCGGCAAAATAAAAATGTTTTTACAGTCATTTGCCATAGGAACAGTGGTTATAAAAATGGCACATGTTCAGGCTGAAACCTGGGGATACTGGTTTACAACTGTAACATTCGCTGTAATGATAATTGTCACGGTATTTTCGGGTTTGCGAGCAACTCAGCGAAAAAGCTGGAGACAAGCTGTCGATACTTAGAACCTACCCGAATAACCCACTTCTATTGCGGCCCGATTATTCGGATAGCTTCTTAATCTGTAGCAATAAAAGCCTTGTCCCAGTCTTTCCAGACTGCATCGAACCCGTTTTGCTTAATCACTTCTGCAATTTTTACAGGCGTTCTGTTATCGCTGACCTGGAATTGTTTTATGGAAATGTCATCGCCCGAATAGCCGCCCGGATTCGTTTTACTACCGGCACTGATTCTTGTTATGCCAAGTTTTATGAAATTATCTCTAAGCTCGGCAGGCTCGCGGGTTGACAGTACCAAGGCAGCGTCGGCAAAACACAATCTCAAAGCTGTTATCATTTGTGTAAGGTCTTTGGCATCTAATAGATGTTTAAAATGCGAGCGTTCAACATTTGATGCCGGCCTCAATCGTGGGAACGAAAAAGAGATATGCGACTGCCAGTATTTTTTCATAAGGTAATGGCCGTGCTCTGCCAAAGCGAGAGCCTCCAGCCGCCAGTCGTTTAATCCCAAAAGTGCTCCGATACCGATTTCCCTCATTCCCGCTGATGCGAAATCATCCGGGCCTCGCAGTCGCCTCTCGAAATCAGCTTTCGCTCCTGCTGGATGATAATAATTGTATAGATGCCTGTTATACGTCTCCTGGTATAACGTAACACCCTCGATACCCGCCTCGAAGAGCCTGCGATATTCATTTGTTGTGAGCTGATGTATTTCGATTGATATAAAACTGAACATCGGTTTTAGTTTTTTCGCAAGCTCGGTAAGATAATCAATAGTTATAAACTCTCTGTCTTCACTGCTGACAAGCAGCAGGTCGGAAAAGCCGGCATTAGCGATTACCTTCGCCTCGTTAATGGCCTGCTCTATAGTCAACCTGTTACGCACCATCTTGTTTTGAATGTGAAAACCACAATACAGACAGCTATTAGAGCAATAATTCGACAGATACAGCGGTGCATACAACTTCATAGTTCTGCCGAATCTCTGGACAGTCAGCTTGCTCGCCATCTGCGCCATTTGCTCAAGGTATGGCTGTGCTGCAGGTGATACAAGAGCTAAAAGTTTATTCAGGTGATAAGTCCCTGGTTTTGAAGAAAGAGCCTGCTGCACCTCGGCTGCGGTTATCTGCTCGAGGCGCTGTCGCCAAAACTTAGTGTCGCTATCAAGGCCTTTTTCTGTAAGTATATTTTCAAACGAGTTGTTTCGACTTTTAATCATTTCTCAAAAAACCTGTTAAAGGACTCGATGCCTTTGCCTGTTTAGTTACCGCCGCCGGTCCCGAGAGATACGCTAATCTGCCTGCCTGCACCGCATGTTTAAAGGCTGTTGCCATCTGCATCGGGGACTTGGCTGTTGCAATTGCCGTATTTACAAGAACAGCGTCGGCACCAAGTTCCATCGCATCGGCTGCGTGTGAGGGCATGCCAAGTCCGGCATCGACAACGACAGGGACATTGGATTGTTCAATTATAATTTCCAGCAACTCTCGTGTTTTCAGCCCTTGATTCGAGCCGATTGGACTTGCAAGAGGCATAACAGTTGCGGTACCGATATCCTGAAGTTTTTTTGCCAGTACAGGGTCAGCGTTGATGTAAGGCAAAACCACGAAGCCATCTTTAACCAATATTTCCGCTGCCTTTAAGGTCTCAACCGGGTCAGGCAAAAGATAGTACGGGTCAGGTGTAACTTCCAGCTTCACCCAGTTGATACCGGTTGCTGCCCGTGCCAGTTTAGAAAGACGAACCGCTTCTTCGCTATCGCGTGCACCGGAGGTATTCGGCAGCAGCAGGTATTTGCTGCGGTCTATATGGCTTAGAATATCATCGTTTTCATTTTCGATATCAACTCGGCGAAGCGCTACCGTGACAATCTCTGTACCACACGCCTTAATTGCTTGTGCCATGACCTGGCTTGACGAAAATTTACCTGTACCAACCAGGAGTCTCGAGTCAAATTGTCTATCTGCAATTATCAATTTATCCATCAATCAACCCCCGCCCATAAAACGGATAAGCTCTATCTTCTGTCCGTCAGCAACTTTAGTCTTACTGAAATTATCACGGTCGATTATCTCTCCGTCTATTTCAGCTACTACTGTTGCTGACTTTATTTTTATCTGCCCAAGCAACTCTGCCAAATTGTCGGGCAAGCCGCTGGGAAACTGCTTTTCGATACCGTTTATTGTTAAGGCTTCCATATTCAAAATTCATCCAATAAAAAAAGCTCCTGCGGCAGAAGCTCAACAAAAAAACAAAACAGCTTTTTTGCTGCCTCCCTTCGCGGGTATTATCCCGAGCAGGTTCTTAGGGTCATCCCTACGAGTCGGGATTTCTCAGCTTTTGACCGGCAGTTAGCCGGCTCTTAGCTCCCCTGGCGAATCAATTATTATATAAAGTATTATATTCTTAAGTTATCCCTGCAGCAAGTATTTTTCACGTATTGTAATCATCTCTTAGCGAAGTTATGTTCTTGACAGTACAACAGTCAAAGCCTATGATAAGTTCAGCAGCAGCGATACTTAAGGAATTTCATAAGATATGTCTGACAAAGGTTTTACGCATCTTCATCTGCACAGCAAGTACTCGCTGTTGGATGGAGCAATAGATTACGATAAGCTTTTGAAACAATGCAAAGCTTTTGATATGGAATCTGTTGCTGTAACCGACCACGGCAATATGTTCGGTGCAATCGAGTTTTATACAAAGGCAATAAAAGCGCACGTAAAACCAATACTCGGTATCGAGGCTTACATAGCTCCGGGGAGTAGATTCGACAAGCAAAAAGGCCGCATCAAAGACGCTGCATACCATTTGATACTTCTGGCCGAAAACAATACCGGCTATCAAAATCTTTTAAAGCTGACCAGTGCCGGCTATCTGGAGGGGTTTTACTATAGGCCGAGAATAGACAAAGAACTTTTGGCCCAGTTTAACGAGGGTCTGATTTGTACCTCTGCCTGTATCAAGGGAGAAGTGGCTTCTGCAGTATTAAAAGGTGACGAAAAAGCTGCTATTGAGATTGCGGAAAGTTATTTGAAGATATTCGGGCCTGAAAGATTTTTCATTGAGATTCAAAAACATGAAAATGACGAACCGATGCTCTGTCAAGGCTTGATTGACCTGGCAAAAAAAACGGGGATTGGGCTTGTTGCAACCAACGATGTTCACTTTCTCGAAATGGACGATTACGATGCCCATAATTGCCTGTGCTGTATAAGTACAGGAAAGCTGGCTACTGACCCGAACAGGATGATTTATCCCAGAGACATTTTCTTCAAAAACGCCCAGCAGATGCGCTGCGACTTTGCAGAGTCTCCGCAAGCCTGCGACAATACTTTAGTTATAGCCCAAAGATGTAATATAGAGCTTGATTTGAAGAGACGTCACGCACCGGTCTTTAAACCTGAAAACGGCTCGACTGCGGAAGAGCATCTCACCATGTTGTGTTATAAAAACGCAGAGAAAATCTATGGCAAAATTACCGAGCCTGTAAAGCAGCGGCTCGACAGGGAGCTTGATGTTATCGAATCGAAGGGCTTTGCGAGCTACTTTCTTATAGTCTGGGACTTCTGTAATTATGCTCACGAAAATAATATCCCCGTCGGCGCCAGGGGCAGCGGCGTAGGAACATTAGTAGGATATTGTCTGGGCTTATGTGATGTCGACCCGCTCAAGTATGATTTACTTTTCGAGCGGTTTATGGACCCTGCCAGAAATGAGATGCCGGATATTGATATTGATATTTGCCAGGTCAGCAGGCCTAAAATTATTGACTACGTTCGGAAAAAGTACGGCCATGTCGCACAGATTATAACATTCGGAACTATGAAGGCCAGAGCTGCTATTCGGGATATATGCAGGGTCCTCGATGTCCCCTTGTCCGAAGCCGACAGGTTAGCAAAACTCATACCCGATTCATTGGGAATAACTCTGGATAAAGCTCTAAAATCAGAACCTCAGCTGAAAGATTCCTATGATAATGACCCACAGATTCGCAAGGTAATTGACATTTCCAGAAAGCTCGAAGGCTTGGCTCGACACGCCTCGGTACATGCCGCCGGCGTTGTTATTGCAGATGAAGATTTGACTAATTTCATACCATTATATAAATCGCCCAGCTCGGATGACATCATAACTCAGTACGAAGGGCCTATGGTGGAAAAAGTTGGTCTTTTGAAAATGGATTTTCTCGGATTAAAAACTCTGAGCATCCTCGAAAGGGCAAGACAGTTAGTTAAACAGATTCATGATAAGGAAATTGACCTCGAGAAAATTGACATCACCGACCGGCAGGTATTCAAGCTTTTTGCAAGCGGCAAAACCAAGGGCATCTTTCAGTTCGAATCAGGCGGCATGCAGGATTTGCTGATGAAAATGGCACCCGACAGAATAGAGGATTTGATAGCAGCAAATGCGTTGTACAGGCCTGGGCCTATGATATTGATTCAGGATTACACTGACCGCAAACACGGAGCTAAGTGGAAACTGCCTCATCCGATTATGACCGAGATTCTCGATGAAACGTACGGGATTATGGTTTATCAGGAGCAGGTGATGCGGATTTGTAATCGGCTTGGCGATATCCCGCTTCGCGAGGCTTATACGCTTATTAAAGCGATAAGCAAAAAGAAATCCAGGACAATCGCTAAAGAGAAAGAGCGTTTTGTCGCAGGCTGTGTTAATAAAGGGTTAAGTGAGAGACAGGCGGAGGAAATTTTCGAGCTTATCGAGCGATTCGCCGGTTACGGTTTTAATAAAAGTCACTCGACGCGATATGCGTTTATAGCTTATCAGACGGCATATATGAAGGTGCACTGGCCGGTGGAGTTTATGGCGGCGGTATTGACTTATGAAGCAGACAATACCAGCAAGATGGTTGATTATATCGCAGAATGCAGGAAGATGGGAATTGAGGTTCTTCCGCCTGATATTAATGAAAGCGGCGTCGATTTTACTCCAGTCTACAAAGGGCGTGGCGAAAATAAAAAGGAAGTTATACGATTCGGATTGGCGGCGGTTAAGGGAGTTGGAGAAAAAGCGGTAGAACAAATTATCGCTGCTCGAGAAAAAACCGGAAAATTTGAAAGCCTGTTTCATTTTTGCGAAAACACCGACCTGCGTGCGGCAAACAAACAGGTGTTAGACGCTTTAATAAAAGCAGGAGCATTCGACAAACTTGGCGGAAACAGAGCACAGATGATAGCAGGACTTGAAAAGGCGATGCAGACAGGTTCATCACTGCAGGCTGACAGGCAGAACGGACAGATGAATTTCTTTAGCCAGACCGGCGTCAAAGACTACTCAAAAGACGCTGAGAAACTGTCGCAGATTGCCCCGTGGCCTGAACAGCAGATGCTTGCATTTGAAAAGCAGGTGTTGGGGTTCTATGTGACGAGTAATCCGCTTAGTAGATATGCCGAGACAATAAATATCTATTCGACGATGAACAGCTCACAACTGGATTCCGCCAGACAGGACATACCGCTTGTGGTTGGTGGGATAATTGCCAAAATTCGATATCATATTACACAAAGGGGACGCAATGCAGGCTCGAAAATGGCGGTATTTGTCCTTGAGGATTTGCAGGGTGAGATGGAAGTTGTGATGTTTCCGGATTGTTTGAAAAAATATGCTGACTTTGTGGCAGAAGACAAGATTGTTTTTGTTAAGGGCAAGGTTGATTGTAAAAGGCAAAAGCCTAATATCTTTGCGGAGGAATTGATTGAGCTTGACGAGGTTACGGAAAAACTTGCAGCGAAGGTGAGGATAAAACTTGATTCCAATGATGTCACGAAAGAAAAGGTGGCGATGATAAAAAGTATCTGCCAGTACCATAAAGGCAAAAGCCCGCTGTTTGTTTCAGTAAGAACCACTCAGGGTCAGGTACATGCAACAGCAGATAAGAGCCTGTCAGTGAATCCTGATGTGGATTTCTGTAAAAAAATGAAGCAGTTAGTGGGAGAGGAGAATTTTCACTTAACAAAATAAATGAACGAAACAAAGAAAACACTAAAAATTTTCAAGCACCGCTGGCCGGAAGTAACACTTTTAATTGCCCTGCAGTTCATGATACCGTTTTTAACTAAAATAATTCTCTCAGAAAATAAACAGCCGAACATCCTATTTGCATTTTTCGTTTCCATACTTTCATTTCTCGTTGCGATTGCCTCAATTCTGCTCAAGGCAGGGTTTCTGAGAACGGTTTACCTTGAAAATGAAAGACCGCAGTTACTTAGAACTCTGCTGCAGGAAGGAAAACCTTTTTTCTGGCGTATTGTCGGCCTGGGAATGATATACGTGTTTATCCTGTTATTAGTGTTTATTACGATAGCAAATTTAACGAATCATCCGCTACAGGAGCAAAGTTCTCTCTTAAGAAATCAGCTCATTATTACAACAGTACATCTTCTCTTAATAAAGTTTTTCCTCTTGCTACCCGCTGTTATAATTGTGCTGGACTGTCCTATTTCAAGCAGTTTTAAAGCACTTAAGTTTTACAAATTAACTGACGCAGGACAATTAGTGGCCTTGTTCTTTTTCCAGATTTGTTTAGGTTACCTTTGGTTACTATTACCTATATCAAGAAATGTCGAAAGCACCTCTTATGTAATCATCACCATGTTATCTGCTGTTATAGGTAATTTTATATACCTGATGTTAGGGGTAATGGCTGTAAGATTTGTAGCTTCATCGAATATAGTGTATGATAACACCACCCAGCAACAGACAGAAAATTCTGAGGCAAATGATTTTGAAGAATGAATTAGCAGGTAAATTTATCGTACTTGACGGACCGGATGGTTGCGGCAAGAGCACCCAGTGTAAGCTGTTGAGTAACTGGCTTGCCAAGCAGGCTGTTGAAGTGGAATGTTTTAGAGACCCGGGAACAACAACAATAGGAGAAAAGATTCGCCGTATCCTGCTGTCTGTCGAACATGAATCGATGGGCACACGAGCAGAACTGTTGTTGTATATGGCAGCGAGAGCACAGCTTTGGGAGGAAAAAATTGCACCTGCATTAAAGAATAATAAATGTGTAATACTGGACAGATGGCTGTCAAGTACGTGTGCGTATCAGGGGTATGCGGGTGGTTTTGGAATAGAGAAAATTATCAGGATAGCAGAAGACAGCCTTGAAAGAGCCTGGCCTGATTTGACCATAATTTTAGACGTGGATTTAGAAACGGCGTCAAAGCGGTTGAATAGAGAACTTGATAGGATGGAAGCAAAGGGTGGCGGCTATCATAAGAAGGTTCGTGATGGATTTCTGGAATTAGCAAAAACAAGAGATAATATTGTCACTGTGGATGCTTGTGGTGATATAGGGCAAGTTTATAAAAGTATCATGGAGAAGGTTGAGGTCTGGTTTAAATAAATGTCACTTAAAGATATTTTTTGTCAGGACAGGGCGATTAGTATATTGCAGAAAGGTTATGCATGTGACAGGGGTGCGCATGCGTATATCTTTGCCGGTCTTGAGGGTATAGGAAAATTCAAGACAGCCCGCCAGTGGGCTAAATTGTTGTTGTGCGAAAAACCTGTAAGCAAAGAAGAATTTGCAGACAGTTGCGGTAAGTGCCGGCCGTGCAGACATTTCGAGGCCGAGTCGCATCCGGATTTTCATCATGTTTATAAGGAGCTTTTGGAATTTACAGAGGAAGGCAAAGGCAAACCGCCACCGGTGTATTTACCGGTTGATGTTATTCGCGAGTTTTTAATAGAGAAAATATCAGCTAAACCAACCTTGTCAAAGCGAAAGGTTTTTGTTGTAACCGAAGCTGAGAAGTTAAATGCCTCTTCTCAGAATGCAATGCTAAAGGTACTGGAAGAGCCTCCGGAGTATTGCACCATTATTTTATTGTGCACGAGGCTGGAAAATCTCTTGCCGACGACCAAATCGAGATGCCGGATAATTCGGTTTTCGCCAGTCGATCAAGAGAAAATCATCGAACAATTAAAACGAATGGGTTTAGGTGACAAGGAGTCTCAATATTTTGGCAGATTTGCGGGAGGCAGCCTGGGACAGGGATGCAGGTTAGCTGAGCTTGAATTAGCAAAAGCCGGTATTTATGAAAGTAAAAGAAATATCATAAAGGTTTTGACAGGTTTTGAATACGCAGATGCTCTTGCGGTTGCGGCGCAATTTCAGGCTGAAAGTAAACGAATAGCGGGCATCTGGGCAGAGATTGCCCAAGCGGTGAGCAAAACTGATATCAATCGCAGGGCAGCAAAGCTAATAGTGCAGATAATCATATCGGCCTTATATGATGCTATGAGGCTGGATTTAGTTGGGGATGAAAAAATCATTAACTTCGACCAGAAAGAGCAGATAAAAAGAATAGCTGGGCAATTCGGTTTAGAGCAGTGTTCGGAAAAAATCACAGATTGTTACCAGGCAATGAGATGGATTGAATCGTCGGTTAATGAAAAGCTTATTTTTGAACACCTATTGTTAAATTTAAGCGCATCTGCTATAATAAAGGTTTAATGTAAATTAAGTCCAACGATGGTATCGATTTAGGTGATTTCAATGTCTAAAGCTACAATGACAAAGCCTAAGAAGGCACGGTATAAAAAGCATATGCTGGTTCGCTACAACAGGATGAATTCTCTGGGGCTCTTTGAACACAATGAAAGCAAAATACCGAGGGTTCCAACAAGAGTTGTGGTGAAGACGGACAAGGGTCTTGAACTTGGGTTTTTAGTAGGCCAGCATAGTCCTTATAAAGGAGGACATTTCAAACTAAATACCGAGCAGATTCAAAAATATTATGAAAACAGCGAGATTGATTTTACATCCAGGCCTGTCGGCAGGGTGATACGCATTGCGACAGAGACAGATATAAGTGAAGAGAGGCACCTGGCAAAGATTGCAAAGCAGGAGATGGAATACTGCAAAAAGCTTGTCGAAGAGATGAAACTTGACATGGATATCATCGATGTGGAGCATATATTTGGCGGCGAGCGGATTATTTTTTACTTTATGGCAGAGAACAGGGTGGATTTCAGGGAACTCGTCAAAAGAATCGCACATGAATATCAGACAAGGATTGAGATGCGTCAGATAGGTTCACGGGACGAGGCGAAGATTCTTTGTGATATAGAAAGCTGCGGTCAGCAATGCTGCTGTCAAAGGTTTTTGCAGGTATTAAAACCGGTTAATATGCGAATGGCAAAGATGCAGAAGGCGACTTTGGACCCTTCGAAAATATCCGGTTATTGCGGCAGGTTGAAATGCTGTTTAAGATTCGAAGATAATACCTACACTGAACTTAAAAGAAATCTCCCCCGGAAAAACGCAAGGGTAAAAACGCCGGACGGCCAGGGCAGGGTTGTGAACACACAAATATTGACTCAATTGGTTTTAGTAGAGACTGAAGATGGCAAAAAAACGGCATACGGCCTTGAGGATATAGAGGTTATCACGGGCAGACAGGAGACAAACAAAAAACGAGCCGCTGCCGTCGGTGGAAATGAAGATGAGATTGCCGATAGCAGAGAAAAAGGCAATGGCAGTGAAAATAAGAGCGAAGAAAATAACAGCAGCGCAGAGAGTAATGAACAAAAGAACGGTGAACAGCAAAGCAGCGATTAGGAACTAATTATGTCACGCAAGATAGCTGTAACTTCAGCTTTACCATATGCGAACGGCCCTATTCATATCGGTCATCTGGTCGAGTATCTTCAGACCGATATATGGGTTCGTTTTCAAAAGCTCTGCGGCAATAAGTGTTTGTATTTTTGTGCAGATGATGCGCACGGTACACCTGTCATGATAAGCGCCAGGGCTGAGGGTATTACACCGGAAGAATTGATAGAATCTGTACATGCTGAGCACAAGGCGGATTTCGAAGGTTTTTATATTGAATTCGATAATTACTACTCAACTCATTCACCGGAAAATAAATATTTCAGTGAGTTAATTTTTAATCGTTTGAAGCAGGCAGGTTCGATTGTAAAACGCAGCGTCGACCAGACATATTGCGAGAACTGCCGGATGTTTTTGCCGGACAGGTATGTGCGGGGGACATGTCCGAGATGCAGAGCAGAAGACCAGTATGGTGACAGTTGTGATAAATGCGGCGGGACATATCAGCCTACTGAATTGATTGAACCGCACTGTTCGACCTGTTCGACACCGCCGGTACGAAGAGAGAGTGAGCATTACTTTTTCAAACTGAGTGATTATGAGCAAAAGATAAAAGAGCTTATCAAGGCAGGCTATACACAGCAATCGACAGCAAACAAGCTTGATGAGTGGTTTAAGGCCGGGCTGAAAGACTGGGACATTACACGTGACGGTCCTTACTTTGGTTTTAAGATTCCAGGCGAAGAGGACAAGTTCTTTTATGTCTGGCTTGATGCACCTTTTGGCTATATGGCATCGGCAAAGAACTACTGCGACGCCAACGGTATTGATTTCGATACACTTTGGAACTCCGGGCAGTGGGAGCTTTATCATTTCATCGGTAAAGATATTATGTACTTCCATGCACTGTTTTTCCCTGCGACACTTATAGGTTCAGGGTTTAAGCCGGCCGATAAGCTTTTCGTACACGGTTTTTTGACCGTTGACGGTGAAAAAATGAGCAAATCGAAAGGAACATTTATCAAGGCCGGTACATACCTCAAATATCTTGACCCAGAGGCACTTCGATATTACTACGCAAGTAAGCTCTCAGACGGCCTGCAGGACATCGATTTGAGTATCGAAGATTTCATTAACAGGATTAATTCCGATGTGGTTGGAAAGTTAGCCAATCTGGCCTCGAGGTCAGGGCCGATGCTCAACAAAAGCCTTGATTCGAGGCTTGGACAACTGGATGAGCAGGGCAGAGAATTGATTAACAGGTTAACATCTGCAAAAGACCGGATTATGGAAGATTTCGAGAGTTTGAATTATTCATCTGCAGTCAGAACGATAATGGCATTAGCGGATGATGCTAATCGTTATGTGGAGCAGAGCAAACCCTGGGTAACAATCAAGACAGATACTGAAAAGACTCAGGCGACGTTGACGGCGGTTATAAATGCTGTGCGTATTTTGACTATATACCTCAAGCCCGTACTGCCAAAATTTGCAGAGAAGGTAGAGAGATTTCTTAATGTTGAAAACCTGTGTTTTTCGGATGTTGAGAATGTGTTAGAGAATTATCGGATAAATAAATTCGAGCGATTGTTTGACAGGATTGAAAGAGATAAGGTGGATGCCATGATAGAAGAAAGCAAAGAAACCGAAGCGCCTGCGGTTGAGCAGCAACCGGAATTTAAACCCGAATGTACCATTGATGATTTTGCAAAGCTTGATTTGCGTGTTGCAAAGGTGATAAAGGCCGAACCGGTCGAAGGTGCGGATAAACTTTTGCATCTGCAGCTTGATATAGACGGGACAGAGAAAAGCGTTTTCGCTGGTATTGCCAAGGCGTATAAACCGGAAGAATTGAACGGCAGGATTGTGATTTGTCTTGCTAATTTAAAGCCGAGAAAGATGAAATTCGGTATTTCAGAAGGGATGATATTGGCTGCAGGAGATGGCGGAAAGGATTTATTTATGCTTACAACTGATGAAGGAGCAAAAGCTGGGCAGAAGGTTAGTTAAGGTTGAAAGGTGAAAGATAAACTTGAAAAAATCTCAGAACAGGACGGACGCTACAGCCATGAGGCAATAAAGTTTGTATACGAGGGTCTTGGCTATACGGTAAAACAAACTGACTATGAACCTCGACATATTAGTGGCCAGATGCTCTGCCACGGACTAAAGCAGTTGGCCGTTGAAAGATGGGGCAGATTAGCAAAGCTTGTATTGAACAGCTGGAACGTCACAACAACACGTGATTTCGGCGAGATTGTATATTTGATGATAGAACACAAGTGGATGAGCACTACCGAGACTGATTCGATTGACGACTTCAACAATGTCTACAATTTCAAAACTGTTTTTAAAGACGAGTTTGATTTTTAATCCACATAAACGAATAATTAGTTGCTAAAGAAGAGGGAAAACAGATGACTAACGGTGCTGTTGGAGGAGTTGCCGTAGCTGCTGCGGATGCTATGAAGGCAATTGGTTCGATTGTTTTTGTAGAGCCTAATCAATTTATCTCTATCTTAGAAAAAAGTGAAAAACCAATTGTGGTTCATTCGCCAGGTGGTTTCTTGACGAAGCACAAATATCTGACAAGCTATAAAGGACTTGTCTTTTTCACAAAATCAAGCATGTCATTGATGATTCCTGCATATACTGAAATTATCGAAGCCAGGAAAATTATCATGCCACGGATGTAGCAAGCCTTCTCATTTGATGATTTTTCAAGCCCAAAACCCCGTCTTGAGGCTGATAAACCATTCGTTTACAAAACCGTTAATCCGTTGTTTGCACAAGCATCTGGCAGGCAGTGATTGTTCTTGAAAGTCCTGGAATGATTGAGTTGATGCGGTTAAGGCTGTCGACTGCTAATGCATTCCGCGACGGATAGTAAATCAGAACAAAACCAAAAGACGAACCGAACTGACCCAGGGGTATTGTGAGAGCGGAAATATCTTTAAGCAGTGCGGGATTTGCCTGCAGGTTCATTTCCAACAACTCATTGAGATTGCATTGCTTGTTTGCCTCGCAGATGTTGCCAACCAGTTCGGGTGTGAAACAATTGACGAAATCCTGTTGTTCAAGAGAAATAGGAGTATCTTCAAACAGATGCAGCTTGAAGCTGTTTTGCCAGCGTAAAAAGAAGGAGATATTTGCATCACCAATCTGCTCTTTTATAGTCTGTCCAGCAGTATCCAGCAGATTGCCCAGTTCAGTTTCACCGACAATGGACTCGTAAAAATTGGTGGTAAAACTAATTGCCTGGAAGGTTTTTATAAAATCTCTGTGAACTGCAACAAAGTCATTGCACAGGATGTCTATTTTTTGGGCCTGCTTTTTTCGTTCGATATTTAGTTTTCGAAAAAGCTGGCGCAATCTTTTATGTTTGTTTTTTGAGTCCATTCGACCTCATTTTGAACAACCATTGTTAGGAACCTCTTCCGAATTTAGTTTCGGCTTAGTCAGGGCAAGGCTTTAAGTATAGATAAATAATTAAAAATGATTTATGTGGCCCTATAAAGAGCACATTATCAGCTATATGCTGATTGCAGTTTGAGCCTGATATTGTATTTAACAAATTCAGATAGAAAATGCCTTATCCATGCAGTTTTTTCGGACGTGTGTATGTGCAGGTTAAGCGAACAATGCCTCTACGAAATTATCTGGGTCAAATTCGGCAATGTCCGTTGGTTTTTCGCCGAGCCCTACAAATTTTACAGGGATATCAAGCTGGTCCTTGATTGCGATAACAATTCCCCCGCGAGCGGTGCCGTCGAGTTTGGCCAGGAATATCCCGGTAACATCGATTGCCTCGGTAAACTTTTTTGCCTGTATGATTGCGTTTTGTCCGGTGGTTGAATCGAGTACCAGCAGTACCTCATTGGGAGCGTCGGGGATTTTTCGTGCGACGACGTCACGAATTTTAGTTAATTCTCTCATAAGTTCTTTTTGTGTATGGAGTCTGCCGGCGGTATCGAGAATAAGGTAGTCTGCATTTCTTGCAAGCGAGGCTTCGCATGCATCGTAGGCAACAGCAGCAGGGTCCGAACCGGTTTTGTGCTTTACAATCGGTACGCCGATTCTTTCAGCCCAGATTGTCAGTTGCTCGACAGCGGCTGCCCGGAATGTATCGCAGGCAGCTACAATAACTTTTTTATTATTCTGGTTTAAGATGTAAGCAAGCTTGGCAATGCTTGTGGTTTTGCCTGAGCCGTTGACGCCGGCAACTAAAATTACAGTTGGGCCGGTACGCGCTAAATTCACTTGTCTATCACGATGGGGCCAATAACTTTTGATATGCTCCTTGAGAAAGGGAACAATTTCATCTGTGGTTGCAATTTGTCTCTGTTTGTAGGCTGTCCGCAGGTCATCTATGAGCTTACCGGTAGTTTCCACACCGATATCATCACTTATCAGTGTCTCTTCGAGTTTATCGAGGAGTTTTTCGTCGATGTCTCTTCCGAGGGTCAACACCGCAGAAATGGAAGAGGTAATTTTTTCACGTGTTTTTCCGAGTCCGTCTTTGAAGAATTCAGCAGTTTTGGTAAAAATTCCCATATCTGTTTCCTTATATAAACTTTCGATATAAGTTTCGCAGAAATAAGAGAAAATATCAAGTACAGATATTTCGGTTGTGAAAAGCATCCTACATTTTTCATTTGACAAATCGATGTTTTACGATTAGATTTCTGTTGTCATCCCCGATGGTGGAAAGCCTTGTTCAAACGGCAGAGGACGGCCTGTTTTGGTCTTATAAATTCAAACATGGATGTTTTGTATGGACAAATTGCTGTTTGCATGTAGCATAGCGGTATATAAAGGAGACATGTTTGACAACTCTGGAGATTGAAAATATTTTCGCTGATATAGTAGAGCGTGCAAAGGCACTTGACCCTGTCAATACCCGCAAATGGTTCGATAAATTAACTGTTCTTCGCTTGAGTGGCGGTTCACTTGAAATAGGCTGTCCTGATGAAACAATCGTACAGTTTCTTCGGGACGAATGTAAAGGTACTTTCACTCGTGCTGCTCAGCAGATAACCGGTCATCTTGTTTCTGTGGATTTCAATATTGATACCGGCAAGGGATCCAATCAAACTATTCTTCGTGACCAGCCGGGCTTGAAGCTTCATCCGGATTATACATTCGACAATTTTGTTGTAGGCCCAAGTAATCGTCTTGCTCACGCAAGCTGTGTGGCAGTAAGCCAGTCGCCTGGTAATACTTATAACCCACTGTTCCTTTATGGCAATTCCGGATTGGGCAAGACACACCTTTTACAGGCAGTTTGCAGTAAGATCAGGCGAAAATTTAATGATGCGATACTCCAGTTTTTAAGTTGTGAGGATTTTGTCAATAGATTCATCAGGGCAATTGAGACAGGGAATCTGGCAGGTTTTCAAAGTCAGTTTCGCACGGTTGATATGCTGGTAATCGATGATATACAGTTTCTGCGCGAGCGTGAGCAAAGTCAGGAGGAATTCTTCCATACGTTCAATGCTATTTATAATAACGGCAAGCAGATTATATTAAGTGCTGATTGTTCACCGATAGAGATGACGTCTCTGGAAGAACGTTTAATCAGCAGATTCAACTGGGGTCTTGTTGCTCGAATTGACCCTCCAACGTATGAGACACGGGCAGCAATTGTGCAGAAAAAGGCACATCTTCGCGGCTTGAGTATTTCCGAGGAAATAGCAGAATATATCGCTCGGCGGGTTCAGGCCAATATCCGGGAGCTGGAAGGGGCGTTAACAACTATTTATGCAGTTGCAATGACAAGCTCCAAACCGATAACACTTGAATTAGCTAAAAATGCCCTGGAAGGTCATGCAGAATCAAACGTTGCATATATAAGTATCAGCAATATCACCGATATTGTGACAACTTATTTTGATGTTAGACTTGCTGATTTGCAGAGCAAAAAACGCAGTCAAAGTATCACTGAACCGCGTCAAATCTGCATGTATTTGGCCAGGAACTTAACCAGGCACAGCCTTGAGGAAATCGGGGGACATTTAGGCGGAAGAGACCATACGACAGTGATGTATGCGTGCAGTAAAATTGGTCATGCCAAAAAAACCGAGCCTAAGATGCAGGCTATACTCGATGAACTGACCAAACAAATTACTCAAACCCCTAAAAGCTAAGTAGTAAAGTCTACATCAAAAAACAGCCTGCAAGACTATTCCTGTGGACCATTAGTGTTTTATCTTTAGGTTCTTAACTATGCCTTGTTAATCTGGCCACAGCCACATATTGGCAAACATGGCGAAATCCTTCAGGTTCACATCTCCATCTGTATCAAAGTCACAAATATTTTGGCCGGAATCATCAAGCCAGTTTTGGCTTATTATCATAACATCATACCAGTCAATAAAGGCATCAGGGTAAACGTCATAGATAATGACATCCTCATAGTCCTGACTCAACCAATCAGTAGTTACATTACTGTATGTTTGTTTAAGCGGGTTAAACATATATCCATCTTTAGTTGGTATAATTTCGCCTGTCCAGTTGAAGGGTACATTCAGTTCATAGAAGCCGTTAGAATCGGTCGTGTCATAACCGCCGCCATTATCTGCTGATACCAATACCCCATCGATTTGGGTTTTATCAGGCTCGCTGATATAGCCGGAGATTTTTGGTGCTGTGGGTGCAAACACCGCCAGTGAATGGACTATCTGATTGGCACTGGAATCATAAACCCAACTCATTGTGGTTAGTCCCGGTGACTCTACCGATTTAGAACTACCAGCTCCGGTACTATCAATGCTATTGATGTCAAACCTCTCCATCATATCAATAGTGGCAGGAGTAAATGTGCCAGAATTACCACAGCCAACTATATCAATTACCACTGCACAATTGGTTGCCGTGGTAATATTAGTAGAGATGTTGTCCACAGCTTTATTTGAATTGGTAGCAACTGTCTCTGCCGGTTGCTGTTCTACGTTGCTCAGTGAAATGGCACCTCCGCATTTTCTGTCCACAATACCTTTATAAGTAGCAGTAATTGTATTCGTACCGGATGCAGGTGATAACAGATAATATAATTCTGTCTTAATTTTCGAATTATTACCCTCTGTTATACTCGAGCCAGTCACCAAAGTCATAGAAGCACTTCCATATGTGACACTATTTACCACCATGTCACCGACACCACTATCTTTGCTTGCGAGCCCCACCACCAGAAGACGGTTGTTGCTGCTGCCTATCGTATGATACCAGCTTAGCGTTGTACCAGCTTCGTTGGAATCGGAACTGGCGGCATCAAATTTAATAGTAGAGGGCACGGTTATGGTAAAACTCTGATTGTCGTTAGGCAACACCGTATTGTAGGCTACGACATTCACATCGTAATTGCCGGAAGTAACAGGAATCCACTCGATTAGTCCTGTATCAGGGTCAATCGTCATACCGGACGGAAACGTAATTAGCGTGTAGTTAGGATCAGGGTAACCGTTGGCATCTGCGTCGTAGTTGTAAAGCTGTCCAATATTTGCATCTGTTACTGGCATGGAGGTAATTGTGGGAGCAATGCTCAGGAGATTATACAGAACATTAAACCAAACCGCTGCCATCTTTGCATATCCGTTATCGTTAGGATGCACGTTATCGTACATATCAGTTGAGTAGTCTAATGCAGTTTCCATGTCTACGACGATAATATCATCTCCATTAGCAATACGATTTAGAGCTATATCATTTAGGTCGTTGTTGAATTGTGTTGTCTTAGAGCTGTAAGGTGTCCTGTTAATTATAAGAGCGAGGATAACGGTAACACTCTCATTACTATCAGTTTCATACCTGTCAATCTCATTCAAAATATCATTGACTTCATTAGGGTCCTCATCCCCCCACGTGATATCATTGGTTCCGATGTGAAGCAGCGCAATTTCCGGTTGATTAACCATAAGCCAATTGTATATATTAGTGAGAATGTCATCATCCGTATCATCTTCAGCGGCATGCCAGCCACTGTGACCTTCGTGGTCAGTGTCCGCAAAATCACCGTCTGCCTGGCTTCCAACAAAATCAATGTTGTAACCTTGGTTTATGAGGTTGATGTATAAAGGTTTGCGATAACCATTAGTGTTTGTCGAACAGAGACCTTTGGTTATAGAGTCGCCTACTGGCATGATTCTTAGCGGTTCATTTGCCTTGGCCGAAATCGATAAGCAGACCAAAAACAATACGGGCAATACCAGTAAAATCGGATCTAATCGCTTATTAATACCTGTATTCAATCGTATCAATTGTCCCTCAAAATCTCTTTCCATTTAGTTATAGACTCCGCGCAGTATCCGTCTCTGCATCCTTGCGTGGAAATGAGGAATAGACTATTTTTCATAATCTATTCGTCTTTATCACCCTTTTGTTTGAAAGCGGGACTACTAATTTTCTTGAGTTTACCTGCTTTATGCTTACTTAAAATGCTGTATAGTCATGTCATTGTACTGTTTTTCTTTCAAAAAGTAAATAGTTAAATTATCGGACAGCAGAAGATTAGTCGTAAGTGATTGTCTAAAAAGACTATACGAAAAATAGCTGTTTGTATATTCTCGACTTTTTTTGATACAATGAAAGGTTATGTCGTATTATATATTCGACAGGATATTTGCTTGAACAGAGCAGCGCCAAACAATAGAATGTCAAGGAGAGGCATTTCATTTCCTTGCAGGAGGAGAGTTAGCTGGTACATGATTTGAGGGGAATTTAAGCCGTTTTCGAAATTTCTGCGAAACAGCTGTTATGAAAAGCGAGATATTTTTATGCAAAAGCGAAGGGACCCGTCATTTGATGCATTTCGAGGAATTGCAATAATTGCAGTTATCGCAATCCACGCAATTGACACTGTTTTTTCATGGAGATGCCCTACAACTGGCGGGTGGAATCTATTTTTTATTGTTACCTATCGCCAATTATTAAATTTTGCTGTTCCGGCATTTATTTTTATTTCCGGATACTGGATGTCAAGAAAACCTCTTGAATCATTTGGAGATTATAAAGCTTTTTTGTCAAAAAGGCTTCCGCGGGTTCTTATTCCATATCTATTCTGGTCGTTTGCTTTGCTTGGGTATGAGGCCATTAAAACACATGATATTGATATACAACAAATAACATTCAAACTTCTGACAGGAAGAGCAACCACTATTTACTTTTTTATCTTGGTGATTTCTCAACTCTATATAATAACTCCACTTTTACAGTACATCAATCGTAAGCGATATGGCTTAATATTGGTTCTTATATTAAATGTAATAAGTTTGCTATCTGCTTATCTTTCAAGATTGCATTTTAATTACTGGATTCCGGTTTCTTCAGTATTTTATTCATGGATTATTTTTTATGAAATCGGTTTGCTGACAGGAAATCGTAAAAATAAAATATTCACCCCAAAAGATGTGCGAATTTTTATTTTGCCTGCCATATTGGTTTGCTTGCTGATTTCAGGACTGGAAGCGAGAATTCTATTATCAAAATACGATAGTTGGTATTTTGCAATTGCTCCGGTGAAATATTCTTCGTTTTTGTATTCTGCATGTATAATTTTCGGTTTTCTTTTCGTGAGAGAATATTTTAGTTATTGGCCGAAATTTTTAGTCACAATCGGCAGGTACTCCTTCGGAATATATCTCATACACATGGCTGTGCTGCGACAAGTTGTTATCGCTGTACACAATATCGATATAATTTACTCAATTCCGGCATTATATCAGTTCGCAGTTGTGTTGATTACAATATCAATATGTGTTGTTATGATAGGTATTACTCGAAAGTTACTCCCAAAATCCTTCTGTAACGGGGTTTTGGGATTTTGAGTCAGGATTCTAAGATTAGCAATTGAACCATAAACAAAAAGAAAAAAGGCCTGCAAGAATTTTCTTGCAGGCCGTTAAGCCTCTATTTTTAAACAAACATATCGGTTAGTTACTTTTTATTAAACTTACCACGCCAAGGCTACTTCGGCAATGTCCCTGAGGTTTACAATCCCATCGTTATTGACATCACCTTGGCCTGTACCAAGCCAATTGCCGATTATAATTTGAATATCAAACCAGTTAATAAAGCCGTCTCCATTGATGTCGTTTACAGGCTCCCAGCCAAGCATAGCCGCTTGATTAATCTCAAAATTATCCAAATAAGCGTTACCTGCGTTAAGGATGACACGCTCAGAACCACCGCCGATTATCACCTGAACTGGTGATGACCATTGTGATTGCAGCGGATTGGATATACTCAGCCAGGCATACGCATTACCACTTCCATATCCTGCATGGCTTAAGTACAACTCATTGGAATTAGAATCATAAGAGATATATAAGGTTCCATCATCAGTAGCTCTTGCCTCTTTCTCAACCACTTCGCTTCCACCAATATTGGTCTTATAGTAGAAATACTTGTTGTTGTTTTCCGAGCCGGCGGAGATTGAAACGTAACTGTCGCCATTGCCAACGGTTATTCCTATCGAACCGTTTGGATTGCTCAGTTCACTATAATGGAAGTCGATCTTCGTCTGGAAATCGCTGGTATTGTCAAAACTCCAGCTATTACTGCGGAATTCCGCACCGAAGCGCTCCACAGGTATGGTTTCTGTGCCATTTCCTTCGTTATACAATGCCTCTATCTCTTCTGTGGTTAGTGTTTTGTCGAATACCATTACATTGTCGAGTGAGCCATTGATGTAGCCAACGCCATTATACTTTCCAATATAAGTTGACGCGATGGCTGAATTCGCTGGAACGCTTGTAGCAGAATCTATCTCAACACCATCCTTATACAAAACCATTTTCCCGGAATCCACATCAGGGTCATAGGTAACAGCAACGTGATACCACCTGTCAGCCTCTAATCCGGTACTATCTTGAACCGCGTTATATGGTTCCACATGTCCTGCTGAGAGCTTAAACTGCCAATAATATGGAGCAAAAAGAGCGTGAGATGCCGTAGAGGCCATAGTGCTTGAGGAAACTATATTATTGAAGAAATCTCCATCTGCTCTCTTAACCCAGGCAACCTTTGTATAAGCACCTGTTCCTATGACAGTTCCAACATCGATGTAATCGCTGGTTCCGTTAAAGGTTAGTGCACCGTTTATTTTGCCTGTGGTTGACAGAACATTTGTGTTTTGCTGAGCCGTTCCATTATTGCCGTTAACAGAACTATCCACAACATTTGTATCAGCAGCATTGTCATTCATCGTCCAATGGCCAACAAGACTGCTGGTCAAAGTAGTTGTATCACCAGTTGCTCTCAGTTCCAGTTTCTGACCGGTTTCTTCAATCTCAACATTCCAGCTGTCGTTATCATCTGCCGATACTCGCCACATTGCACCTCGTTTGCTGTCATTGAAATCATCCGAAGGCGGACATGGCCCTGTCGATACGTCAAGGTCAATCACCGAGCCGCACGGTACGGTACCTGTTGCGGTCTGGCTTATCACATTACCTGCGGTAATAACGTCGTCACATAGGTATGTACTTGTTCCGTAGCTTATATCACTTACAGCGTTGATTGCCGCTA
>CBDVDM010000004.1:0-72075 GCA_965372745.1 uncultured bacterium | reverse complement strand
TCATGGCCATCAAGAAGCGGCTCGAAAAAATAAGTCACAGGATGTGAACCGAAGTCAGGTGAAATATAACCAACACGAAGTTTACGGTCGGCAACTCTATTATTTTTATAAGCTTTTCCTGCCAACTGCTTTGGTGCATGTTTACGAGACCATTGCAAATGCTCCTCGAAAAGAATTTCAGGATTAACATCAGGAAGATGGTGCAGATAAAACAAAAGATTTGAATGAATGGCAGCGTTATCAGGCTCGTTTTCGACTGCTTTTCTAAATATTTCAAGCCCTTCTTCTCTATCTCCTGTTTCTATCAAAACCCTCGCAAGATTAACCCACAGCTGCCCGTACTCCGGTTTTAATTCAACAGCTTTTCGATAATACTGCATTGACTCAGATATACACCCCATATGTTCACAGGTTTGCCCGAGTTCGTTGTAGATTAAGCCGTGTGGTTCATGAGATAGAATTTTTCTAAACAATTGCTTAGCTTTACCCATCCTGTTAGCCTGGCGAAATATCATCGCCACTACCAACATGACATCAGTTCTGAAAGGAGCATTATTTAATATTTCTTCAATCTCCCCCCTGCATTCATGATATAGTATCATATCTGCTTTACCAACCTCACCAAGCCTGATAGCTTCATTGGCTCTTATAAGAGATTCAGGCAAATCTCCACTCAGGTTTTGAATGCGTAAATCACCGTCTTCTAAAACAAGGCTATTTAATCTGCCTTGTGACGTGCATGGCTGTCTGTAAATCTGAGGTTCACTCATTTTTAAAGCTTTAAGCATAACTTATTAATAATTGAAAAACTGCTATATATTATCAAAAAAACAGGTTCGCAGACAATATTTTAAGCCAAATTTCATAGCTCATTTTCTTATTGTATAACATCGGCATAAGTCTATTTTGAAAAACAGATTTTTACAGGAACAATAATCAGCTCAAAGTGAGCAAAAAAAATGACGGACTCACAATAAGTCCGTCATTTTATCATAATCATTTTTGAAATGTATCGGTTTTTAATCTGCGATTGCTCTCCAGCCCTGATTCAGCTCTTCCAGCAGGGTAATTATCTCTCGAATTTTTTGTGCATCGCACTGAACATTAGCTTGAGAGAGATGGCGACTCATAAACATGTAAAGCTTACGAAGGTTAGCTGCTATTTCACCCCCTGCTTCCATGTCCAAAACTGAACTGAGTTCATTAATTATATCCTGGGCCTTACCAATATATTGCCCTTTTCCCATAAGGTTGCCCGCTTCTATCTCCCTGATTGCCAGCCTCAAGAATTTAATCGCACCATCGTAAAGCATAACTATAAGCCGGCCTTTGCTTTGCGTGCCAACTGATGTTTCCTGGTATGCTGAGACTCCATTCATAATTCAACTCCCTTTGTATAACAGGTACTTATTGCCCTGGTTTTTGACTTGTTAATTTATTAGAAAACTTCTCAGGTCTTAATCGGTTAACCGGAACTTTAGTTTATGGGGAGATGACTGCTATCATGTAACTGCCATCTCCCCGAAAATTGCTACAATCTCAGATAATAATTACTTACCTGAGCAGTGACAATGCCATCTGAGGCATTGCGTTAGCCTGGGCTAACATAGAAATACCAGCTTGTGCTAACACTTGTGTTCGTGTCATATTTGCCATCTCTGTTGCAACATCGACGTCTGATATACGAGATTCTGCTGCCATCAGGTTTTCTGCCTGAATGTTAAGCACATCCGTAGTTGCTTCCAGCCGGTTCATCTTATAACCGAACTTCGCACGGGCTGAGTCCTTGGTGTCGATAGCGGTTTCAAGGCTGGTCAAAGCTGTCTTGGCACAGCTTGTTCCGGCAATCGACAGACCTGTCAGGCTAAGACCAGTTGTTGCACTAGTCATAATACTACCAGCGATATCGATCTTATCTGAAGTCAATTCACCAAAGTGAATTGATACCGTATCGGTATCATCAAGCATTGAAATGTCGTTAAACTTGGTCGCTGATGCAATACGATCGATTTCTTCACGCATTTCAGCGAACTCGTTGTGCATAATTCCACGCTGCGAACTCGAATACGAACCCGTTGCCGCTTGCTCAGCCAACTGCTGCATACGAACGAGGATGTCGTCGATTGTCGCCAACGCACCTTCCATCGTTTGCAGTAAGCTGATGCCGTCCTGAGCGTTACGGGAACCCTGCTGCAGCACAGCTATGTCTGCACGCATCAATTCACGTACAGCCAAGCCTGCTGCGTCGTCCTTAGCACTGTTAATACGCAGGCCGGACGATAGCCTCTCGATTGACTGGGCCAAGCTGTCATAGCTTTTACCCAAGTGTCGTGCAGCGTTTGCCGCCATAAGGTTACTTTTAATTGCTAACATGTTTTTAACTCCTTAAAAAGTTCCAAACGATTTTTCGGCCCTGTCAAGCCTTGTTTATCAACATAATATTTAAATACGCAAAGAGCATTTCTCGGAAAAATGCTTCCATTGCCAATTATCGACGCCATCTAAAACGACTTAAGTGTTTTATTAAACTACAATAATGTAAAATCCACCCGACCTGTAAAATCTTAACTGTTGATACTGATAACACAGTTTTTGATTCAGGATGGTGTCAAAATAATGCAAAAAAATAAAAAAATATAGCGTATATGACCCTATTATTATTTAAAACGGACGTACATACTTCAGCAATTTGGTAACGGTAGTTTTACATACGAACCCATAACACTATACAAAGTAGTTGCTCACATCAACTCCGGCTATTATACTTCGAAAAATATGGCTGAAAAAACACAACAATCCGACAACAAGGTGCTGCTCGTATTCAACTGCCACGAACCGTGGGTCTATCAGCTCGTCTCACTTGGATATAAGCTCGATATAATCATTGGGCTGAAGGGACGATACCAAAAAACCTGGGATGAAAAGATGCGGCCTGTTCCGCCTGATTCGAGTTTGCTTACTTTAGAACAGGCTCAAAATTCCAAAACAAATTACTACTGTATAATAACTCATAATATGACGGATTTACTCGATATCAAACACCGCCATGAGCCACGCCTTATTGTTTTGCATTCCACCCTCGAAGGACGTCTTTTAGAAGAAACTGACACTGTCGAACCGGAAAAAATGAGAAAAACACTACAAGAGTACCTGGCCTTGACTGGCGGACACGCCGTTGCCGGAACCAAATTAAAAGCAATATCATGGCGGATTACTGAAGACGTTGTCAATTGTGGTGTCGATGTAAATGACTTCTTAGCCTACTCAGGCGAGATACCCTGCGGACTTAGAATCTGTAATTTCATCGAGAACAGGAAAAAAATCCTTTTGTGGGACCTTCATAATAAAGCCTTTGAAGATATTCCAGTAAAACTTGTCGGACACAATCCAACGATAGCGGATTCCATTGCCGCAGACAGTTGGAACCATCTAAAAAGTATACTGCAGTCTTACCGGTTTTTTATCCATACCGCTGACCCGAAACTCGAAGACGGATTCAATATGGCTGTTATGGAGGCAATGGCTGCCGGTATGCCTGTCCTGGGAAATTGTCACCCTACCTCTCCCGTCGAACATGGTGTTAGCGGTTTTTTAAGTGATGACCCTGATGAATTGAATAAATACGCAAAGATACTTCTAAATGATAAAGCTCTTGCTGCTAAAATGGGACAGCAAGCTCGAAAGAGTATTGGTGAGCGTTTTCCGATAAGTAAATTCAAGCAAGGCTTTTTAAACTCAATAGAAACCGCCCGCCTGAAAGCTCAAAGCAGAACGGTTAACCTTTGAGTGTCTTACTACTTGCCAGCCTTTTATATATGATAAACCTTACACCAACATATTGATGGAATCTTCACTAACCTGCCATCTTGCCTCATCAAATCCGCTGTACGGCTCACCGTTTCGAAGCCAGTCATAATTTCCATCCCAGTCGTCCTTCTGGTTACTTCCATTGCCTGTGTTCGCTGAACCTTGATGGCCGGTCTCCGTCTGGCCGTTCTGGCCAGAGGTCATTGATGACGGCTCTTTAAACGGTTGCTGGTTTGACTGCTCTGTTAATACAACCTCAACCCGCCTTATTTGAACTCCCGAGTTTGTAAGGTTTCGGATTATTTCGGGAAGGGAATGCTCAATTTCATATCGGGTCTTTACCCTGTCAACTTCCAGTAAGCCTGTAAGTTGTCCGTCACGCTCCTGGAATTTTATTGAAACTCTTCCGAGTTCAGGCGGGTTGAGGCGGATGGTCACCTGGTTATCACCCTTCTTTATTGTACTGCTTATTGACTGCTGTATCTGCTCTTTAATGTTCGTCGAAAAATCCTCAGGCAAAATATTACTATTTGACTTCGTACTCTGAGCAGTAGCGGATGTCTGGTTGTCATCACCGGAAATTATTTGGGCAAACTCACTGGAATTCGATTCAGAGCCATTACTCGAATTCACACCAGTATTACTTTTAGCTGTGCCTGGGTTTGTTGTCGCTGCCTGCACCTCTTCCAATTTTAAGCCCTTGTTGATAACCTCACCGGCAAAACTGCCTTCCGGCCCTTTATTATCCTTGCCGGATGATTCATGGAACAATTGTTCGTTTTCCTGTGGTTGCGTATCTGCTTTGCCCTTGCCTGATTCGACACTTTTAAATACTGAACCACCAGACTCGGCAGATAAAGTCTGTGAGGAATTGACAGGCTGTTCTGCTGTAGTGTTTTTAGCCGGAGCAATAGAAATGGTGCTATCTAATACACTCGTCTTTTGTTCCACTTGTTTTTCAGCAACAGAGAGCACGTCGGCAACCGGCACTTTTTCACCGGCTGCTGTCTTGCCGCTGGCGTTACCGGCAGCTTCAGATGTTGGTTTTTCTGCATTTTCAGCACCTGTAAGGCTGTTTTTAGAAACAACTGTTTTGTTCAATACCTGGGATTTGCCGGCGTCTGTACCCTGCGTTAATGGAGTTTCGAGTTTTGCCGGCTGGCTGGATACATCAGCTATATCAGCCAAAACTGTTTTTACTTCATTTTGTACAGTAGTATCCTGCGGCAAGGTATTTTTAAGCCCAGGTTGTTCCTTCAAATCACCCGGTAAAACAGTTTTAATCTCAAGCAGGCCTTTCTCTGACCCCACCACCTTAGGCGTTTTGATTTCGGCTGCCTTAACATCCAAAACAATAACAGCAGCACTTTTTTCCGCATTCGGCTCAGCAAGTAACTGTACAAGTCCATCCCCAGCCTTTAATTCCCCTCCTGTCACGGCAACACTTTTACTTTGCCCAACCGGTTCAGAAACCCCCTGCTGCAATTGTTCGGCTGTATCTTGCGGCTTATCAACCCCATCAGAAACTTCATTTTGGCTATCCGGCTGAGCCTGGTTTTGATTGCCCTGAGCCTTCTGCTCGGATATCTTTTGCTCGAGGGTATTGCTGAAGTCCTGTGATGATTCATTTACCGCTGCGTTTTGACTGTTTGCAAACTCGCCAGTTTCCTCATTACTTCGATAAGAGTTGTCAACTGACTTTGTAGAAGACCGGCCGGCATTCGCCCTCACTGAAGTTACAGGCATACGCTGCCCGGTGTCGGTATTATCCACGAACAAAATTGTCGACGAACTATTTTCCATCGTAGCAGACATTTGAGCAACTGTTATGCCAACATTACAAGACAAGCCGCCTTTTCATCATATCTCTTTGCGCAAACAGCAGTTACGAAAAGCCGAAAAAGATTGCGGTTTTTAGATGGTTTGTATTGCCTGTTCTTCTCCGGCAAAATGTTCCACCCGACAGGAAATTCTTTCCTGCCGGTTCATAAATCCCCTCTCGCTCAAAAATAGATGTAAAAATAAACAGCTGTTGTATAGAAACCTAACGCCCTGTTTCAATCCAAAAATGCGGTTATCTTACTAAAACACCATTTTTCGCCCAGGATTGCAGATTACTACATTGAAAATGGTCTGTTTGTATCACTTGGCATGATTATTGCATACAACCTCAGGTGCACAGGATTTGTGCGCCGGGTTTTTAGGGAAAATAAATGTCAAAGACAGCAAACATAATTGCTTTTATCGATGCCGGCATAAAGGCTGAAACACTAAGGCAAAAAGCCATAGCCAGCAACATTGCAAATTTGCAGACATCGGGATACCGCAGATTCGATGTAGAATTTAAAGAATTGCTCGCCAAGGCTATGGACTCTTCAGGAGCTGTCGATTTCGATGACGTCGATGCCCAATTCTATCAGCCAAAACAAACACCGGTAAAGTCAAACGGCAATGACGTCAACCTGGAAGTAGAAGTAGGCGAGATGGTGAAAAACAGCTTACGTCACAAGGCTTTCCTCCGCCTGCTTGGGAAAAAATACAAACAGATGGAATTAGCTATAACCATTAAATGATTTTGAAAGGAACCGATTCAAATGCAGATTAGCGGAACTTTTGGCCCTATAGACATTGCTATTTCCGGTATACGCGCACAGGATGAAAATATAAAACTCATTTCATCAAACGTTGCAAACGCCCATACAACAGATGCAGGCATGGGCCAGCCTTATCGAAGAGTCGAAGCTGTTTTCAAAAGTGACGGTATCGGCGGTGTCGAACTCGAAGAAGCTGCTCCCGATATGAGTGACTTTATCAGGGTGCTAAAACCTGGTCACCCCAACGCAGATGAGGATGGATATGTTGAAATGCCGAACGTCAGCCTTCCAATTGAAATGATGAATTTAACTATGGCAACGCGGGCATACCAAGCCAATACCGCTGTTTTAAAACGTTACCAGAGAATGGTGGAATCAGTTCTCGAATTACTCCGCTAAGTAAAGGATAAAAAAATGATAAACTTAAATAACATTAACTCACTGTCATCCACAGCCAATCTCGGCTTGAACAAGACAAATAACACCGCAAGCCCAGACAGTCCAAAAACAAACTTCTCTGATGCCGTTAAATCCGCCGGCAAATACATTTCAAATGTCGATGACGTTCAGCAAACTGCGAACCTGTCAATAAAGGATTTATTAACGGGCAAAAGCGAGGACATCACTTCGGTTGTCTCTGCTATGGCAAAGGCTGATATAAGTTTCAAGGTACTCGTCGGTGTCAGAAATAAATTAATCGAAGCATATAAACAAACTATGAATATGCAGGTGTAAATCGTTTGAATAAATAATTAACGGAATCGCTAAATGAACTTCTTACAGAAAATAAGTGCAGTTTGGCAAAAAGTCAGCCTAGTCCAGCGGGCCTTGTTGATTGCAATTATTATGACTTTCGTTATTGGCGGCGGCCTGCTCGCACACTGGGCACGAAAACCGGATATGAGGCTGCTTTATCAGGACCTCGCACCTGAAGAAGCTTCTAAAATTACAGACAAAATCAGTGAAAAAAACATTCCTTACGAACTTAGGAGTGCCGGTAAAAGCATCTATGTACCCAAGGAAAAAGTTTATCAACTCCGTCTCGATATGGCAAAAGAAGGGCTGCCTGTCGGTGACCAGGGCGGTTACAGATTATTCGATAATGAAAAAATAGGCGTTAGTCCCTTCGTTCAAAATGTCAACCTGCAGCGCGCTCTGCAGGAAGAACTTGCAAAAAGTATACAAATGATTGATGGTATTGCTCATGCACGAATCCATATAGTAACTGCCAAGCAATCACTATTCACATCTCAGGGTTCGGAAAAAAGTGCCTCAGTTGTTCTTCGGCTAAGAGCCGGTTATAGAGTCGCTGCCTTGAACATAGCTGCAATCACACATCTTGTTGCCGGAAGCGTCGAAGGCCTAAACGCCCAAAATGTAACCGTAATAGACAGCCAGGGCAGCCTGCTCTCAAGCAGTTCCGATACGACCCTGACCAGCGGTGCAAACACCGTTCAGGATTATCGGGAAAGAGTAGAACAGAACCTGTCAAATAAGGTCGAAGATATGCTCGCCGCTGTCCTTGGAACTGGTCGTGCCTCTGTAAAAGTAAGTGCTGTCATTGATATGACAAGTACCGATGTTATCACTGAAATATATGACCCAAAGGGAGTGACGACCAAAGAGGAAATCAAAAGTGAATCTGAGACCGGTGCCAACTCCGGTGAAAGCAAGACAGCAGTACCAAGCTCTAAAAAAGGCGAAACCATTACAACAGAATTAGTTGTTGGAAAAACCATAAAGAAAGAAGTCGTTTTACCAGGTAAAGTAAAATCTCTAACGGTAGCTGCTGTTGTTGACCTCCTGCCAGCTGACGCAAATGAATCTGCTATTCAAAGCGGACAGGTTGCTAAAATTATGGAAATCTCACAGGTTGAAAGCCTCATCAAAAATGCACTCGGTCTTAACACTGAAAAACTGGATTCGCTTACAGTTGTAGAGGCAAGATTTTATCGTCCCGCTCAGGCACTGCTTGACGAAGAGCATGGAGGAGGACTTAACCTTGTAGCAATTGCCAAACAGGCTTCTTTAGGAATCATGGCTGTTTGCGCATTTCTTGTACTAAAGGTGTTCAGCGGCGCAAAGAAAAAGGCAGATACCGAATCTGCACCGGAACAGTTGCCCGGCTCTACAGGACCTGCAGGTCTTTTGCCTGCCGGAGTCACTGATTCTTTGATGTTACGCAAACAAATGGCTGGTGTTCTTCAGAATAATCCCGAACAGGCAAAACAGTTGTTCACTTCCTGGGTCAATGAAAAGGAATAATGGCTAATGACACTAACCGGTAAACAAAAAGCAGCGATGCTGCTGATGAGTCTGGATCCTATATCTGCTTCTGAATTACTCAAGTGTGTTGAGCCTGAAGTAGTACAGGATTTAGCTGTCGAGTTAGCATATCTCGATGCCGCAGGATTCCGTAACAAAAAGGAACGCTTTGAAATCGCTCAAAACTTTTTTCAGTCACTCCATGGAGAGCAGGATTTTCAAATTAAGACTTTTCTAAAGGAAATGCTGCGCAACACGGTAGGTGATGACAAAGCTGAGCACATCCAGACACAAATTCAAACTCTGCTCAAGAAACGCGACCCCTTCATGCCGATACGTTCGGTAGATTCACAAACATTAGCTTCAGTTCTCGAAAAAGAGCATCCGCAAGCTGTAGCTGTAATACTATCAGAATTGGATACCCAAAAAAGTTCAGAGGTAATCGGTTTTTTAGCAGAAGATATCAGGTTTAGCTCTATCAGCAGAATGACAAGCTCAGAAACAGCAACAACAGAAGCAAAAACAAGAATCGCAGAAATGGTTTGTAAAAAAATTAAAGCTCTCAGTGCTGCCGGCGAAGGTGAAACTGTTCAAGCCAAACCAGAGCAGGCACTAAGAAAAGTGGCTATCATTCTTAGAAACCTCGGAAAAGAACTTCGTGACGGCCTACTCAATGCGATACAGCAAAAAGACAGTCAGGCAGGAGAATCCGTAACAAATCTAATGGTACTATGGGAGGATGTCCCGTTTGTCGCTGACCGCTCATTACAGGAGGCCCTTAGAGGCATAGATGCAGGGAAACTAGCATTAGCATTGACTAATGCCGACCCGACAATGAATGAAAAAATAAGAGCTAACATCTCAGAGCGTGCAGCAGCCATGATTGATGAAGAAATATCACTTATGACAGCCCCGAAAGATGAGGAAATTGAAGAAGCCAGAAATGAAGTTGTTCAGGCATTGAGAAAAATGAATGAAGATGGTGAACTTACCTTTACAGAAGGGTGAAATAATGCCTGAAAGACTAACAATCAGCCTCGACAAATTAGTCAAATCGGTCAATATTGTAGAAAACCGTGCCGGCAATTCTAATGTGGAGACATGCGACTCGAACCAGACAAACTCTGATATACACTCACAGCAAAACAAACTAACACAGGATTTAGAAGCCCAAAAAAATGACTTCTCGCAATCCTATATGGCTCTTAAAAACACGATGAATAAACTCAACCAGTTTTATGACGAAATGGTTACAAACCACAAAGAGCAAATTGCCAGACTTTCGGTTGAAATCGCAAGAAAGGTCCTGATGCAAAAAGTTGAGGAAGGTGATTATGAAATTGAATCCATTATTAAAGAAGCATTGAACAAAGCTCCTACTCATCAGGATTTAATTGTACATTTGAATCCACAGGACCTCAAGCAATGCCAAAAGGCCATTCAAGACGACATTAGCTTAGCCGGGCTCAAACTAGTTTCAGACCCCAATATCGGACGTGCAGAATGCCTGCTTGAAACACCTAAAGGTTCTATCGAATCATCGATTGATGAAAATCTGGAACAAATCGCGAAAGCTCTTACAAAAGTCGGGTAAGTTATGGATACTAATAAGATTTTAAAATCCAACGTTCAACAAAATGAGGATGAGGTTTCCAAAAACAACCTGATAGATTTTGACAAGTTTCACTCTGCCTTACGTGCAGTGAACTTATTAAACTGTCAAGGCTCTGTTATAAGAGTTACAGGCCTGACAGTTGAATCCACGGGACCGGTTCTGGGATTAGGTGAACTTTGCAACATTCATCTTCGTGACGGCAGGCAGATATTAGCTGAAGTCATTTCCTTTCAGCACCATCATCTTATACTTTTGCCGCTTGAACACATAGAAGGTATATCACCCGGCGACGCAGTAACAGCCCACAACAAACCCCGTTACATCACATTGAGCAACAACATACTTGGCAGAGTAGTTAACGGCTTAGGCGAACCAATCGATAACAAAGGACCATTAACAGGAACTGATAAAAAGTCCCTGGATGCCAATAGCCCGCCGCCATTAACAAGAAAAAGAATTTCTAAACCATTGGCTTTAGGAATAAGAGCTATTGACGGCCTGTTAACATGTGGACAGGGACAAAGAGTCGGTATCTTCGCCGGAAGCGGTGTAGGCAAAAGCTTACTTCTCGGCGACATTGCCAATTCCAGTGATGCTTCTGTAAATGTGGTTGCGTTAATCGGTGAACGTGGCCGCGAAGTACGAGAGTTCCTCGAAAGCGACCTCGGTCCGGAAGGTCTTGCTCGCAGTGTCGTGGTAGTTGCAACTTCCGACTCTCCTCCTATTCAGCGTGTAAAAGCTGCCTTCGTCGCAGTGACAATCGCTGAGTACTTCAGGGACAAAGGTGAAAACGTTTTGTTTATGATGGATTCACTCACAAGATTTGCCCAGGCCCAGCGTGAAATAGGCCTGGCCGCCGGTGAACCACCTGCTTCCAAAGGCTATTGTCCAAGTGTCTTTTCACTCATGCCAAGACTCATTGAACGCCTCGGATGCTCTGACAAAGGCAGTATTACAGGTATGTTAACTGTCCTTGTTGAAAATGATGACTTAACAGACCCCGTCGCTGACAGCGCAAGAAGCCTGTTAGACGGCCATATCGTGTTGTCCAGAAAATTAGCTGACAGAAGCCATTTCCCTGCCGTGGATATATTGGGAAGTGTCAGCCGCCTGATGCCTGCCGTTGTCTCCGACCAGCACAAAGCTGCTGCACAAAAACTAAAAGAAATATATGCAACTTATATCGACGCTGAAGACTTAATAAACATCGGCGCTTTTTCACCGGGAAGCAACAAACGTATCGATGGCGCAATCGCTCTCATTGACAGAATTGTAAACTTTCTTATACAACCCATCAGAGAGCAAACCGATTTTGAGGAAACGGTAAAACAACTAACTACAATCACAAAAGCATGGGACGAATTATTGAATATTAACCTTAAAATTGAAAAATAGAATGTAAATGAAACGATTTGTATGGCGACTGCAAAGAGTCTTGGACATAAAAACAAAGGAAGAACAGAAAAAAAAGAGTGAGCTTGTCGCTATTAGCGGAAAACTGGCTAATACACGAAGCGAATTGTTGAGACAGCAGGTAATATTGAAGGAGCTTATAGAAAACATAACAAAAGAAAATCCCAAAAAACGCATGGTCAAACAGGAATTCTTTTTGAAATCATCCGCAACAAATGATGAATACATCAGGAAACTTAAAAGTAAAATAATTGAGCTTGAATTTCTGCAAAAAGAAAAAATTGCTGAGGTTTTAAAAGTTAGAAGATTTAAGAAAGGTCTGGAAAAATTAAGAGCTGAAACAAAAATGGAATTCATAAAAGAACAGGAAAAACTCGAACAAAAACAGGCGGATGAAGACACTGCCGTTCGATTTGCACGAAAAATAATGCAAAGTGCAAAAGCCAAGTTGTTTCACTCATCACAATTTACAAATACGGCAAAGAAATAAGGAGATAAAAAGTGAATAAGAAATTAATCATTACAATAGCAGCAGCTGGATTAGCAAGTTTTGCTGCTGCATTTACCGCTGCATGGCTTACCAAGCCTGCCCCGCAAAAGCAGGATACCACCCAACCAAGCCATGAAGATATGTTTAAATTAACGCCTTTACAAACAGCTCAAACAGCCCATGACACCGTGGACAGCATGAAAAAGAGAATGACCGAAAAGCAGCTTAAAAACCTTGTTTACGAGGTTCGTGAGAAAATACAGGAATATGACAGCGAGTTAAAAGCACTGGAAAACAGAGAACAAAGATTAGACATTGCTCAAAATGTATTAAAAAAAGACATCGAAGAACTAAACAACCTGCGTGTTGAACTTGCTTCCACTATCGTCACTCTCAAAAATGAACGTGAAAAACTGGATAAAAACAGAGTAGAAATCGCCAAAACCGAAAGGAAAAACCTCGTCTCAATTGCTGCTACTTATGACAAAATGGATTCTGAATCCGCTGGTAAAATCCTCACTAACATGAGTCAGCCTCAAGCCGGAAGTACAAATGATGCAGTTAAAATTCTTTATTATATGAGCGAAAGAGCAAAAGCTAAACTCCTTGCTCAGCTGTCTACTTCAGAGCCTGAACTTGCAGCATTTTTCTGTAAGAAATTAAAACAAATAACTGAGAAAGAATAGCATTATGGATATCGCAACAATAGTCGGTATATTATTCGGCCTTGTCGTCATAATCGGTTCAATTGTCGCTGGCGGCGGCGCAGCAATGTTTTTTCACGTTCCATCTCTGGCCATAACAATAGGCGGTATGCTGTGCGCTACACTTATTCATTTCTCCCTGCCGCAATTTTTGGGTATATTTGCAATCGTAAAGAAAACCATAGTTACTAAAATACCTTTACAGTCTGAACTGATACAGAAAATGGTCAATTATGCCGCTATTAACAGACGTGATGGCGCTTTAGCTTTGGAGGAAGAAATCCACAAAATACATGATTTGTTTTTAGTCAAAGGCCTGCAGATGCTTGTTGACGGCCAGGAAAGTGACAACATTCGAGACATGATGGCACTTGAAATCCAATATCTCCAGGGCCGTCACGCAACAGGCAAGAAGATTCTCGAATTTATGGGCGCAGCTGCACCCGCTTTCGGAATGATAGGTACTTTAATAGGTCTGGTTCAAATGCTGAGAAATCTTTCCTCGCCAGACAAAATCGGGGCAGGAATGGCAGTCGCCTTACTTACAACTTTTTATGGCGCTTTTGTTGCAAATCTCATCTTTATCCCGCTGGCTGGGAAATTAGGCATTTACTCTAAGGCAGAAACCATCACAATGGAAATGATTACCGAAGGTGTATGTTCTATAGCCCAGGGTGAAAACCCAACCGTTGTGCGTGAAAAAATGCAGGCCTTTATCTCACAGGGCAGAAGAGAAGAAGTCAAGGCTAATATCTAAAATGGGATTTGAAAGAAAACAGTATGAACCGGAGGAAGAGCAAGGCGCACCCGAATGGATGCTTACATTCAGCGACTGCATGACACTTCTGCTCACTTTCTTTGTCCTGCTTTTGAGCTTCTCATCCTTTGATGATAAAATCTTTATAAAACTTAAAGTCATGTTCTCACAAGCACTGCCTACGATAAGTAAGGAAACTGACAGCGACAAGGATGCCCTCCTGGCTCAGAATTTGATTGTATACGGTAAAGAAGTCGAACAGGGAAGTGAAAAACAAACTTTTAAAATTGGTAAGATAAAAAATATAAAACGAGAAACCGAACCAAAAGACTTTCTTAAAAGAAAAGTATTCTCCATGCCATCACAAAAAATCTTCTGGGGCAGAGGCTCAGTCATTTCCGCTGAAGGGGAAAAAATACTTTCCGCTATTGCTACATATTTGAAAGAAATGCCTAACAAAATCGTCATTAGTGAAAACGAACAAAATGTAGAAGATGAAATCAGCAAACTTTTCGGTCTGCATCGAGCATGGTCTGTTATGAACTACTTTGTACAGGAACAAAATCTTAACAACGCTAAATTCTGCATATCTGCAACAAGCACTTTGGCTCTTGAAAAAAACTACGAAAGTAAAAAACACCCAAATGATGACCGAATACTTGAGGTTATCCTTCTGGAACGGAGTATTTGCAATTGAAGTTTACAGCACGCAAATTTAACACATCAGAGGACGCACCTGCAAAGGTCCCTACATATATTGTTACGTATTCCGATATGGTAACATTGCTGCTGACCTTTTTTGTGATGCTTTTGTCGCTGGCGAATATGCAGGACCCTGAATTGACCGATGTCGGACGTGATGCCTTCTGGAGTTCTATCAGCAATTTCGGACTCGGAACTCTTTTCGGAAAAAGAACAACTCCATACTTCGGCAACACTAAAATAAAATATTATATTGATAATCCTGATAAATTGCAGCATGGCAGAACAATCGACGCAAGAGAAGAAGAAATGCGCAGAAAATTCAGGAAGGTAAACAGCGCGGTACAAACACAACCTTCTGAAATAGTTGCAAAGAAAACAAATTTTTCAGTAACCAATATTCGATTCATACCAGGCCAGGCAAACCTAAATAAACAAGCCAAACAGTTCCTGACAGAATTTACTGAAAACCTGCAGCAAAATACCGAAGCCGGTGCCATAAAATTGTATGTACTTGGCTTAGCTACGGATGAAAAAACAGAGAGAAAAAGATGGATCACTTCGGCTATGCGGGCACAGGCCGTCGAGAGTTTTCTCTCAACAACAATTCCCCAAAAGCTTAATTGGCCTGTTTATTCCTGGGGTGCAGGAACCGGAGGTGACTGGGTTGGAAAAGACAACCCTGCATACAAAGGCTCGCATATATTGATTGCCGTCCTAAGACAGAATGAGTGAGTTTGCAACTTTGACAAATATGCTTTAATGAATACAGTCAATGCCACACTGTCAAATTTTTCGACAACTTTTTCTCGTTCAGCACCACCCAAACCCCTTTAATTGCACATTTACAGCTATTTTTGCCTTTAGGCACAAAATTTGCACTATCATTTACGGTAACCGTTAGTATTTGGTGCATGGTAAAATGGTCAAGAATAAGAAAAGAATCGTTACGATTTTACTCGCAGTCTCTCTCTGCATCGCAGTAGCTGTGCTATGCAGCGCTCAATCACCACAAACACCATCCAAAGAACCTATCTCCCAAACATCCAACATCTTCTCTACAAATGACCCCAACTTAACATTTGCCCCATCCGACAGTGTAGGTACACGGGAGCTGTTTTACAAATCAATGACGGGCGTTTTATTCGTCATCGTTTTAGGTATAGCGACTCTCTACTTGACAAAAAAGTTTCTACCCAGAATAACCAACCTGCCCGGTAAGAAGATTCGGATTATCGAGACAGTAAACTTTGGAACACGTAAAGCCCTGCACTTAGTTAAAATTGGCAATAAACATCTGCTGATAGCCAGTACAGCTGACAATATCACCAAATTAGCTGATGTAACCGATGCATTACCCGACCCATCACAGGATAACTATCAGGAATAAAAATGGCTACGAGAATCCTCAAAATCTTATTTCTGGTTTCGATTGTCCTGTTACCAACATATTCAGCTTTTGGCCAAGACGATGAAATTTCAGCTACAAATGCTGTCACAACTGCCGTCCCGAGTATTGGCGATTTGATGACTATCGTAGACAAGGCAACTGCAGATGCCACCGAAGGCAAAGACTGGTCAACACCAGTAAAACTCGTAATCATATTCACAGGCCTTGCCATCCTGCCAAGCCTTATGGTAATGATGACTTCATTTACGCGCATAGTCATAGTACTTTCATTCGTCCGCCGAGCTTTGTCTACACAATCTATACCCCCCAATATTGCTATCATGGGTTTAGCTTTATTTCTAACATTGTATACGATGGCCCCCACTCTTAGCAGAATAAATGAAAACTGCATCCAACCATATCTTTCCGATGAAATTGACTTCCAGGCTGCTGGAACCAGAGCCGGTGATAATATTAAGAAATTCATGCTTCGGCAAAGCAGGCAGGCGGATCTCGCTCTTTTTGTACAAATGGCGAAAATACCACAGCCCAAAAGCCCGAGAGACCTCGGACTACACATCGTTGTACCTGCATTCATAATAAGTGAATTCCGAACAGCCTTTGAAATAGGCTGCCTGTTATTTATTCCTTTTCTACTGATTGATATGGTCATTGCAAGCGTTCTGCTAAGTGCCGGTATGATGATGCTGCCGCCGGTTATGATATCACTTCCATTTAAACTTATTTTATTTATTCTTGTTGATGGATGGGGACTGTTAGCGAAAAGCCTTAGCATGAGTTTTAAGTGACATATTAAGTTATTGCAAGGATACAGCCATGGACAGCAGTTTCGTTCTTTATCTCGGAAGACATACACTCGAGACCGCTTTGCTTGTTTCAGCTCCGATTCTGCTGACCTGTATGATAGTAGGCATATTGATAACACTGCTCCAGACGCTCACGTCAATACGGGATATGACAATAACCATCGTCCCCAAACTTTTAGCTGTTGGTGCTGTCACATTACTTTTTGGTGGATGGATGCTTCAGGTATTGCTTAGATTTGCAAATGAAATTTTCGGCTATATCCAGACCATTGGACAGTAACTTATGGACCTGATGATTGAAAAACTGCTTGGTTTTACAATGGTACTGACAAGAATATCAGCATTTTTTTTAGTGGCGCCAGTGTTTAGCTGGAAAAGCATCCCTGTTAGAGTCAAAGCCTCTATGACAATTCTGTTGTCTATTTTCTTCGCAACAATAATGCCTGCACCTGCTAACATAAAAGATGCCGCAATCCTAAATGCTATATTACTGCTGAGTAATGAAGCTGTCTATGGCCTTGCTCTTGGCTTAATAGTTATCCTTATATTTACATCAATTAAACTCAGTGGGCGAATTATCGAACGCCAGATGGGGTTGAATATGGCACAAATCCTGGACCCGTTAACAGGCGAATCAGGCCAGCCTCTCGGTATGCTTTTGGAAACAATGTTTATAATCCTGTTTTTAAGCGTCAATGGACATCATTGCTTGCTGATGATAATCTCAAAAAGTTACCAGGCTTTTCCCGTTGGTACAATGCCGACTATTGACGTTCTAACCTCGGGAATAATCAAGGCCGGTTCAACAATGTTGATAGCCGGTCTCAGAATGGCAGCTCCAATTTTAGCAGCCTTTCTTCTTTTAATGGTAACCTTAGCTGTTTTAGCACGCATTGCGCCGGAAATGAACATACTTTTTATCAGCCTGCCTATGCGTACCGGCCTTGGATTTATAATGGTTATTATATTTTTACCTTTAATAAATAGTTTTATTGGTGAGTTTGCCGACTTGATGGGAAAACTATTGCCGTTGTGACAGTGCGATTTCGCACTTTTTCTTGTGTGTTGTTTATACGCAAAGTTAGAACAGGGCCTTTGGTGCCCGAACTGATAATTGTATACGTTAGGAAAGCAAAAAATATACAGTTGTAATTTATTGACAGGTATCTTACATGGCCGAGACAGTTCAGGAAAAAACTGAACAACCAACAGGGCGTAGAATAAGTAAAGCGAGAGATAAAGGGCAAGTACCTCAAAGCCAGGAGTTTCTCTCTTTCATATCGATACTCGTCCTGGTTACAATGACCGCCTTTCTTGCTCCAAACATGATGCGGTGGTTTGTTGGCCAGATTAGAACAGGTATGTCTGCTGAGACATCTGTTTTTACAAATACCGAAGCCTTTATAAACTTTGCAAACACAAAAATCATCGATTCAACAATCATTATGCTTCCAATCCTGTTTGCACTCTGCATCGGGGCTATAGGCGGTTCTATCTTTATCGGTGGAGGTTTTAACATCGCAACCGGCGCACTAAAACTGGACCTCAGCCTATTAAGTCCTGCCACTGGTTTAAAAAATCTGGTAAATGTGCGTTCCGGAGTTCGTCTTTTAGTCTCAATAATAAAATTAGTGTTTGTTGCCATCATTGTCTGTGTTTATCTAAGAAGCAAACTTGATGACTTTGCGCCGCTTCGATGGGCGTGGTCTTTCCAGATACTTACCGTTATTTCAAAAATGATTTTAGGCCTGATGATTCGTGTCTGCATCGCCCTTCTCGTCATAGCAATCGTCGATATATTCTTCCAGAAATGGAAATATACCAAGGATCTGAAGATGACAAAACAAGAAACAAAAGAAGAGCAAAAGCAAACAGACGGTGACCCTATAGTTAAAAAACGAATACGGTCAGCTCAGTTAGCTATGGTTTTAAAACGCATAATGCAGGAAGTGCCGAAAGCTGATGTTGTGCTTGTTAACCCGACACATGTTGCCGTTGCGTTAAAATACGATGCAAAAACTATGGAAGCACCGACAATGCTTGCAAAAGGCGCAGACCATATAGCGGAAAAAATCAGAGAAGTTGCACGCGCTTATGGTGTACCTGTCATTCGAAGACCGGAATTAGCCAGAACCATATACTCTACAGTTGAGCCTGGAAACACGATTCCGGAAACATTATATGTCGCTGTAGCAGAAATCCTGGCACTAATTTATCGATTGCGCCACAAAGTGTAAGAAATAATTCGTGGAAATCTAAAAAATGTCTGTATGTTATGAGTTAAATTCCAATAGAATACCAAGCTCAAAAATTGTTGGGCGAAACGATTTTCTCTGCCTAACCTGCACATTTGCAGTCATCGCCGGTCTTCTGTTTCCATCGTCTGCTCATATTCTCGATGTGTGTTTAATATTCAGCCTGTCACTAACGGCTGCCCTGCTGATAATCACTGTTTCTGCCAACTGTGCCTCACAAATTACAGGTCTGCCTTTGCTGATTATTCTTATCACAGCCATGCGAACTACATTAAGTATCGGAGCTGTTAAACTAATCTTCTCACAGGGTAACCCGGGCACAATCATTAATTTCTTTGCAACCTCATTCTTAAAAGAAAATGCCGTATTTACTTTTCTTCTCTTTACAATATCAGCGGCTGTTTGTTTCACGGTTATTTACAAAACTGCCAGAGCAATCTGCCGCTTAGCTACCGAATTTGTCACGAACACGGCTCCTCACAAAAAGCTGACTATACAAAGCGACCTTGACTCCGGAGTTATCAACTCCGGCCAGGCTGAAGAATTACAACAAAAAACCTCAACCGAGATTTCTTTCTTTGTCGCCATAACCGGTACCGGCAGATTCATACTCTGTTCTGCTGTCATCGATATTATCATATTACTTGTAAACATCGTAATTTTAATGGTTATTGGAGTAATCGGCCAAACTCTCGGACTGTCACTAAAAACATATATTGCCCTGTCCGCAGCAACTGCCATTTTGGTACAAACCTCAGCTCTGCTCACTGCTATCGCATCTAATTATCTCGTACAGAGAATTTCCAATCCTGAAAACGAAGACCGTTTTTCACAGTCCGAACCTGCAAAAAAAGTTAAAGCTGTCGTCAGCGGAATTAACTCTTCTCCAAGTGAAATTTCATCATTTAACAATGACGCAAATGACTTCACGTCCTGTAATTCCCAATATACCCACAGTCACTTCACCGACGAAAAAACGCCCATTGAAAATGTTGAGTGGCTTGATGAGGCTAATAACCTGACTGACAAAACAGGTGAAAATAATTTGAGTATCTGGCTGCATGAAGAGATTTCAAATAACAATACTTACGATACAATCGCAGAACTAATAGAAAGTAAGACAGATGAAAATGTTAAAACTGTTATATTAGCCGCTGATTGTTCCGAGGAACTGCCCGTAACTATACCTGTCAATATCGCAGTACATCTGGCAAAAAAGAATAAAAAATGCCTGCTGATCGATATTGACCTGCAAAGAAATTCCATATCACAGGTTTTTGATATCGAAAGTGAAAAAATACAAACTGAACCTATTAAAACCTGCATCGATAATCTTCATGTACTGCCCATGCAAAAACTAACCAAAATCAGCAAAAACAACGGTAGAGTTTTAAAAGAGGTGCTTAAAAACCTGGAAAATCAATATGACCATTTACTTATATACGCACCAAATACCATGTTACCTGCTGCCTGGGACAAAATCGCATGCTGTTCCCAGGCAGCATTATTTTTTGGACCTGATAGTAAAGTGGTAAGCTCCTCCATTCGTAATTTCAGTAAGCTTTTAATTTCCTGTCACTGCCGGATATTAAAACCCCAGGAAGCATTAGCTGCTATTGCCTGAACATCAATAAGCTTATAAGTTCATTATACCTGCTACAGCCATTTGATTCTGCAATAAAGACAATGTCCTCTCAAGTCGAGCAAAACGAGCGATTAACCGGGTCTCTCTCTTTTCCAGACGATATTCTTCGAGTTCAATCTTATCGTCCAATATCTCTATCTGGTCATCAACACGGTCCTGATTAATCACTAAACTTCCAACTGTCGCCTTAAGCATCCTGTCGATAGTATCTTCAATTTTACCGGTAAAACCCTGCCTGACCCGAACCGTTGCAGTATAGTCACCATCAGAGCTTAAATCCACATTAAGCTGTAAACCATTCTCAGCATAAACAGGGTCACCGTTTGTATCAAAGGTACTCGTACCGGTGATAACATTATCCCCTACCGCCATATCACGATATGTAGATTCACTTGAAAGTTTTATTTTGGCACTCGTTATAACACCCCCGCTTATCGTTACCTGAACATTATACTCACCTGCCGTCGTATAAGACTCGCTCGCACCGTAAAACTTGATTGTATTACTTGTACTGCTGCCTGTTTTATCTGCCCCTATTATTGCAAGGGCCCCCATGTAATCACTTGCTACCGCCTCATCAAAAGTGTTCTCATTAAAACTCAACACACCATCTTTATCCAGCTCCAGTCCTATATTAGCCGGCATCAAATGCGTGTCAATATCCTCAATAAACCCTTTTGTCTGTTCAATTAAAGGGGAACGAAGCTTATATCGCATGGTCGAAACCACATAATCACCCATTAAAATACCAGCTGTCTCAAGATATTCATTATAACCGGTCTTCTCTTTAATATATTCTACTGCCGAGTTGTATTTGAAAACCATACTATTTATCTTATCCTTGACCGAATCTATATCTCTGGTCAAAGTGATTTTCTCTCCACCCGAATCGGTAACATCATGAAGATGTAATGTCACGCCGCTGATAACGTCGTCTACCGTGTTGGAGCTTCTGCTTATCCAGGCTGGAACACCCTTTGTAGTCTCTGTCGCTGTTACACTTACATCCAGACCGCTGTCATCTATAGCAAGCATGCTCACATCACCCAACGTGTTTGCAAATGTAAATGTCACATCACCACCTGCAAATCCGCTGCCGCCACCTTCCACTGTTATATCGCCGGTATTAACCGTTGATAACGCCTCCATCGCCACCTGAATAGTCGCTGCATCAGCATTATAGTTTAACGCTGAAGTTGTCTGGCCAAGATAAGTCAAAGTAAATGTACCACTGCCCGCAGGGGAACTCGGCGATAAGGTTTGAAGTTCGGAAACCGCTGAACTCGAAGGATAGCCGTCAACCTTAATCAATGAATCAAGCGCTGACTGGGTTTGTGTAAAATCTGACTGTGCAAAACCCGAAAGACTCGCTGATGTACTCCCGCCCTCCGTCGAAACCGCCATAGTCGGAAGCGTCAATGTCGAGGAGGCATTGCCGTCAGAATAATTCAAACTAATGGTAAGGTCGCTGGAACCATCTGCCAAATCTGTCAACACAATCTTACCGTTCTTCATCGTCGCTATTGCTATACCATAAAATGCATCATTAATCTCATCGATTAAATGGCTAAGTTTCGTGTTTTCGGTTACAGTTAGGTCCACTTGAGCTATGGCGTTGCCGTTGTGGTCAGTACCGGTTATCTCGATTTTCTCATCTCCATCGAGCAAGCCGCTGAACTGATCAATATCTGATATTTTTGTACTCAACGTTGCGTTATCACTGCTTAAAGTAAACGCACTGTCTGCTTCCAAACTCTCGATACTGCTCGAATCGACAGCTATCCTGTAATCTAACCCTGCATCGTTACCATTCAAAACAAGATGATAAGCATCATTGTAGTAAAGCATACTTGCCGTTACCCCAGGGTTATTTGCATCATTGTTGATTAGGCCGACAAAATCCTCCAGAGTCGTTGTCGCGGTGGTTGTTATTGTTGTCTGTTCATTATTATATGAATACATAAAGGTGCCCGCACCAACATAATCCTCAGCGTATTCCTTACCGTCACTATGAACCCATCGTTCAGCAGTAGCTAACTGATTTATCACTACCGTGTGATTGCCTTCAAAAGCGTTATTGGTCGCCTCAGCTGTCAGGTAATCTGTATCACTTGAACTGACCGAATAGGCCTTAAGTTCACCAGCATCGGAAAGTGCACGAAGAGAGGTTCGCAAACTGCCAAGCTTACTCTCTATATCACTTAACGCCGTCTGCTTTTCCTCCCAGAGGCTCTTGCGATTTTCCCATGTATTTAGCGTACGACGCTCAAGCATCATTAGTTGTTCGATTATACTACTTGTATCAATACCCGTCTGAAGACCTGGGAATCGTAAAAGCGCCATTTTCTTTCCGCCTCTCTTAATACCGATAACACTAATAGCACATCACTGATGTGCAATCCACTCGCTATTATCGTCTAAAATCAACTTCTCTTAACTATTATTCCATAGAACCTACCACTTCACCGGCCTTTTCAATCTCCTCAAGCCTCTTTCTGTAGCAGTCTCTGTACCTTGCAAAATACTCACCATGTTCCACCAGATGATAACCCTGAGAATGCTTGTCAAACGTTGCCACTAAATATTCACAATACTCCTTTTTTTTCAAATCGGTATCAGTAATATCTGCTATCTTCGGACAAAGCAGCTCCGATGGATAAATTGAAATCATATCATTAAGAATGTCAGCTGTAATGCGGTCTCTTGCCTCGAATCTAAGCGAAAGACCGGAACTAAGCCGTCTGTAATAATATCTTAAACCATTATCAACTCTCTTAAACCGTATCTTCAGTGCGTTCTTACATAAAAATGCAAAGTCCTCCACTGTTTCCAGCTCATCATATCCCCCTACCTTATCAAACAATGACCTTCTCTTCATACTGCCAGGATTGGGTATCGGCAAATACCCGTTATCAAACAGAAAGTGCGGCAATAGCCTGCTATCCGGCACGTCCGGATATTCCCATTTGTCACCTGTCATTTTATCCGATTCACCCATAAGAATAAGCTCAGACGGATAAAAATAGTCCGACTCCGGATACCTTTCAGCATATTCGACCATCTTTTCAATGTAATCTGATGCAATAAAATCGTCAGAGTCCACACACAAAAGATATTCGCCTTTCGAGTCAGCGACAGCCCTGTTCCTTGCCGATGCACAATTTTTATGCGGCGTATAAATGTATTTTATCCTGTTGTCACAATAGCTTTTAATTATCTCTCTGGTCCCGTCGGTGCTGCCGTCATCTACTATTACCAGTTCAAAATTTTTATAGCTTTGTGTTAAAACAGAATCGATCGCCTGCCTTATAAATCCTTCACAGTTATATGTCACCATATTAACAGAAACCAAAGGCCTCTCTTTAGTTCTCCCCTCATCCTTACCTATAACCTTGAAAAGTTTATCAAATCTCACATCCACGTTAGCTGCAAGCCACAGCAATACATCTTCAATTACCAAACTTGTAATATAACCAGGCAGCTCTAAATTACTGAAAAACCCTTTTTCATATAACTGCCTTAATATTACAAAATACTGGGTAACATCCTCATATTTTGCCTTCAAATCCTCAATTGCTTTGTAGAATAACTCTTCAAAATCCTGCCCGCTCGATTCGGATAAAGCTTCGCTTCTTCTTTTTATCGCATTTATTCTCGATTTAGCCCGTGACATAATGGCGATATTAATCTTATCTTTAGAATGACTCTGCGAGTCCGGCAGCTGCCTGTACAAATAAAGACATTCATCTACAAATTTTAATTTGGTCACCTCCTCCATCCTGTAAACAATGTCAATATCTTCCATATACAATACGCTCTCATCAAAGCCGGAAGTCTTTAAATAGTCACGAAGCTTAAACGTCCTGAAATGACTTACAACATATTCGTCAAGGTTGGTTTTACCTTCCGGCAGTTCCGCACAAAATCCCTCTTTCTGCCGAACAAGGTTCTCATCACAAGATGCAAACTGCGAATATATAAAACCGGTATCAGCCAGCTTCTCATGCCATCTGTACATCGTCTCAACAGCGTGAGAGACTAAACAATCGTCACTGTCCAGTATTCCAAAATAATCCGACCGTAAATTACTGACAGCCGTCTTCATCGCCCCTATCACACCCCGCCTTTGTTCATGCTCAAATAATCTTATTCGCCTGTCACCTAAGTATCTCCTGACAACCTCCACAGAGTTATCACTCGAACAGTCATCAATAACCAAAAGCTCCCAGTCTTTGAAGGTTTGATTCAAAACCGATTCTATCGCCTGGCCAATAAATCTGCCCTTATTGTAATTAGGCATAACAATTGAAAACAAAGGCTTTGCTCCTAATGTCTTGTCAATACTACGATTGGATGCCGCGGGCTTCAGCCTGTTCTGCTTAAAGTACAATGGCACCTCCTGATGACATGCGTCTGGAACAAAACTGCTATACCTTTTAACATCAATACTCATACCATTATCAAATATTTTCGCCAGGTTTTCCGGCGAGTATTTAACGTCAGTTCCGACGCGATTGCTCCAGAGCGTCTGAACCATATTCACAGGATTACAGAATGCCACCGACTGCTCAAAGCAAAGCAGCTTATCTCTCACCTGACCAAATACTTCCGCATTAGCTGCCATTAACTCTTCGAGCATATTCGGATTCTCAAACTGCAATCTCGACAGCAGTTCCTTAATATCCTCACACCTGTAAACCGAACTTGAAAGCTCAAGCGGATAGCCGAAATCAAAACTCCCTTTTTCCCAGCCATACTTCAACACCCCGTCACAGGCCTGCTCGAAAACCGGCAAAGCCTGGCCTACATCACGAGTATAACAATAGGTTGTATTCCGGCCTAACCTCAGCGAGAAACCTATCGCGCCATTATTATCTCGCAAACATTTGATTATTTCAGAAATACTAAAACCTTTAACAAACAAATTATCATCAACCAGAAACAGGACATACTCGCAGCTGTTTATAAAAGCTGGAACCTGCTCTCTAAAATCACCCTCTTCAATAAATGTTACAGCCCTGAATTTTTCTATCAGCTTATCATATTGTCTTTTGTGTAATTGGTTGGATACCTTATACAAAACATTCAACTCTATCCTGTTACTATCTTTGCAGTTGACTAAAAACGACTCAATTGTTGCCTGAACCTGCATAGCCCTGTCTTTACTGAATATCAACCCGCCCACTTTACTGATTTCGCCGCTCGTTTCGCCTGGAACATTAGAAATACGAGTTACCCGTTTCGGCAATTGTTCCTGAGCAAAACAGTCTCTCATTAAATCCAGAACAAATCCCTCTGCTCGATGGAACCACGTATGCCCTGCAAAAACTTCTCTTTGGGCAATTAAAGCTCTTCGTTTCGCCTCGTTCGGATTGGCTAATATATATTCAAAGAGCCTGAAGTATTCTTTCGGACTATCAGCTATAAATAAACCATTTCCGTCAAATCTGTCCGGCAAAAGTTTAGGATTATCTAACAACTGTGGAACACCACATGCCGCCAAAATATATGTTCGCTCATTTAGTTCACCTGCTCGGTCTATCTGCTCATCAAGATGGAGATTCAGACCTGCCATCGCCCGGGCATAAAGATAACGGTCCTTATTTAAGTTTGTCGCTTTTTTTCCAATGAACGGCCATCCAGGCCCATCCAGAAATCCCGGGTATCTCGACAGAATTTCCGTCAGATACGCAAAATATCTCTGCCATTTGGGCTGATTAACTGAAGCAAGAAATACATAGTTCAAATCCGACTCGATACCCGGCACCGGATAATGAATCAGGGGATTAGCAGCAAATTCAATACTGAATATTTTATAACCGTTTTCGTAAAACCTGTTATACTCGCCGCTTTGCTCCAGGTATTTTGAACTGCGGAAATTATAATAAAAGTCAACTCCCTGCTGCCCTGCCCATTCAATCCTTTCGGCCAGCGGCCTGCCGCAGGTCTCAACCGACGCCGTCAAGCCTACCTTTAGTACATTTGAGCCTCGATATCTTTTTATCGCATCCCAGTTAATTCTGGACAGGTAACTTTCGCTGTCATTTGTTATAAACACTGTCGGCCTGAACCCTTCAAGATGGTCTTCGATTCTTTCATTCCATCCCAGCGGCTGCACATGGATTCCTATAAACTCGAGAGCTACTGCAAGATTGGTAAACAAAGAATACCCGCCGGGCGATACATCCAAAGATGGAATATGAACTAAAATTCTTAATTGTTCCAGATGCTTATACCTGCCTGCAAATTTACTTTTAACATCATTAACAAGCTCATAACCCTGACGGACAATCGGGTCATCTGAATTCTCGAAAAGCTGCGGCTGCTCAAACTGCTCAGAGTTTTTTTCGCAATCCTGTGCCCAATCCAATATCTCATCATGTTTTTGTTTAGTTAAAGGACTGATTCGTCTTTCGAACTCGTGAATATCTGATGGCCTAACAATTGATTTGTCTATAGAAGACGGCATCTGGGTTTGGGCACTTTTCAGCTTCGCTAACAATTCTTTCGCCTGGGCAAATTGCGGAGCCAGCTTAAGTACAATACGAACGCCTTTTTCCGCAAAAGCAAATTGCTTACAGTCAAAAGCAGCCCTGACAGCACACCACAACACCTTCCAGTGGCTACAGCCCTGTTCCATAGCTTTTGAAAACTTCATCAAGGCATCTTCAAACCTGTCATGCTGCATATATGCAATGCCCTGCCAGAAATACTGAATTCCGCCGGTAACATCTTTCAAATCATCCGGCAATTTAAACATATCAGCTAATTCTTCCTGCCATATAAGCCGTCCGGGATGAGACGAGTCCTCATCGGCAACGTCTATCCATCTCTCACAATATAAAACGCGGTCGCATTCACCGATTTGTGCATTTGATTCTCTAAACTCATCCGGTGCATTATTATGGACAACAAAACTTTCCGGCAGAGGTATCAGCTGCTTACCAATATCGTAGAGTTTGCAGCATAAGTCACTGTCTGCATAATAAAACTTATACTCCTCTCCAAGCCCCGAAACCTGCCTGAAATAATCCATCCTCACCAGGCCATAGTTCATTAAAACCCTGTATTCCCTGCCCATACCGACAAAAAATTTCCCTCTGTCAGATTCTTCCACAGTAGGTCTCTCGTTTATGTTCTTAAAAAAGAAAATACCGCCTGCGATTGTATCATTTTGTCGATTCAAATATTCGACGGCTTTGCTTATACAACCTTTACCGAAAACAATATCGTCACTTGCAAACATCCCCCACCTGCCGCGAGCCTTTGAAAAACCGAAATTAAATAATTCCGGCCAAGAATGTCTCCCCGCCCCTAAATGTTGAGCTTCGTTGTATACCTGTGTTACACCATGTTTACATAACACATCCACAGTATTATCAGAAGACCCGCCTTCTACTATAATAATCTCGTAAGATATACCCTCGGCAGCATCTTCTATACTTGCGAGCATTTTATCGAGTAATTGTGCCCGATTCTTTGTACAAAGCACAATACTCACATCACATTCCGATTGAACAATATTATTTTGCGACACCGAGGTCATTTCACGAGTATCTAATGTCTGCGGTTTATCCAATTCCGACATCTCAAGTTCAATAACTTTCTTTTGTTCTGCTGACATTCCAATATGAGAATCATTTAATAAATTTGCATAAACTTTTTTGGCCTCCGCATATCTGCCCAAACCGGAATAGCAGCCTGCAAGCTTCAGGCATGAGTCACAGTAACATAATCCAATTGCAGTGCTGTCACTAAAACTCAATTTCAACAAACGCCAATTACCTTCATTCAATGCCTCTGAAATTTCTTCATGTATTTTATCGAATGTCACCAAACCTTCTTCATATCTTTCAAGTTCCACATATAACGAGCCAAGAATATAACGACATGTATAAGCTTCAGGTTTGACCTTTATAGCTTTTTCAGCCCATTTAACCGCCTCTTCAGGATGTTTCTCCTGCAAAAACGAGACATTAGTCATTAGCTGGTTATAACTTTTTTCAACCTCATCTTTGTTGTCCGGATAAAAACTACCAAAATAATTCAAATACGATTTTATTGCCGGGTCCTTTTGAAATAACAGCTGGCCTATCGTATTTGTCCGGGTTATCTTCTCAATATTATCCTGCCCCATCTCATACGAATCATGATAAATAACGACATCCGGAAAATACAGCACCGATTCAAGCCTCTCGCCTTCCGCCATATAAATCCTGTAAGCCAGGTCACTACCCTCACCATGGAACAAAAATTCATCAAAACCACCACGTTTGAAAAAAATATCACGTCGAAATGCGCAGTTTCCTTCCTGCTCAATCGTCGACGGGCGAATCTCATCACCTAAATCAAGAAAAATGGAATTAAAATAACCTATCTTAGGCAGCACTTTTCCTCTAAGAGCAAAAATATCGTAATTCCTGAAATGACTGACTATATTGCGAACAAAGTTTTCGTCTGCTACCGCATCATCATCCAGAAAAGCTATATACGGAGCTCTCGCAAACTGAGCACCTATATTTCTCCCAAGCGAAGGACCATAATTATCTTTCGACTCAACATAACACAAGTCAAACATTAAGCTGTCATCTTTTTGTGTCAGCCTTTCGATAGATTGCCCGTTGTTGACTACTATCAATTCAAAATTCTTCTCTGTTTGTTTATTTAGTCCTTTGATATTATCAAATAAATCTGCCTGCTTGTTATAAGTAACAACGATTACAGACAGTAATGGTGTCGCATTATCTACTCTGAAATCACTTTTTTTACTGACACCATCAAATACACCGCCACATTTTTCCTCTCTCTTTTTCCTGATGATACTCGTCTCACACCATTTGGAAAATGGTTCAGTTTCACTTACTCCTTTTTCACCTATTAATATTGAATTCAAATTAGCATATTGATAAGCCTTTTTAATAACCGCAGTTTCAAAACACCTGATATATTCTTTTTCCGCATCTTCCTCATGACCAATTTCTCTTTGTTGTGACTCTCGAAGCTCAATATCCAGATGCAAAAATTTATATCTCTGGGCAATCCTAAGCCAAAACTCATAACAGCCGCACAAAACAAACGCTTCATCAAAGTAACCAAATTGTTCATGCACCTGCTTTTGCCATAGCACCGGCAGAAAAATATAATTCTCCCGCAATAAACGGTCGTGTGAAAAACCAACCTTACTCGCAAAAGACCTACCAGCACCTTGGTTAAGCTGTCCATTTATAAATACTGCTGCTCCATCCGGCTCTGAATCCAGCTTCTTTACCATCAACTCAAGACTATCGCTCCGATATCGGTATTCTCCATTAAAAAGGCCGATATATTTCCCAGATGCTGTCCTGACCGCTCTATTTGTTGCCGCAGATATTGTCTCAGTATCTTCGACAACAATACATTTTATATTATCGCACTCACGCTTAAACTGCTCTACCGTTTGTTTATCCTCATCCGGGACTTTGCTGTCAATCAACACTATTATCTCAAGTCTCTCTGCTATAGTTTGTCTCTTAAGGCTCTCCAGACAATCGCGTATAGGCCACTTTTTATCAGGATAAATAATTGCTGAAACAATCGTCCCGTTATCACCTGAACATAAATAACCTTTCTCAAGTTCAAAATTTTCTGTCTGCTCTTCCAATGTCGAACCCGGCACCTCATATATAGATGGAAGATGTTCCATCGCTTTGTCCGCTGATATTTTTTTCTTACCTATTCTTTCCGATACAATTTCAAGATATTTTGCCGCTTCCCTGCTCGACCAAAATCGCAAACTCATCCCAAGATGTCTAAAAGCCTCCTTGTATTTACCTTCTTCGAAACAACGAACCCCTTTCCTGAACAGCACCCGCGCTTTGGCAAGCGGATTTTCTATCTGATTCAAACGGAAAGATTTCCTGTGTGTCACCGTATCAGGGCTTCTATAAAACATTCCCAAAAATTCCGGAATATGATAGCATTTATATTTATCACAAACTCTCAGAAGAAAATCATAGTCACCGGCTATCTCAAAGTTTTCATCAAATAAACCTATCTCCTTATGCAGGCTCGCACGCCACATCGGCTGAGAGCCCATCTTGCACCACCCTATTTCCAAAAACAGGTCATCCTTGTAATCCGGATACTCGTACTCTTCCGATGATGTGCAATTCTCAAATGTTTCGTTTTCTCTACACGTCAGAATCTGGTCCGCATACACTAAACCAACATTAAGATTGCTTTCGAGAACACCAACCATTATCTCCATCGCATCCTGCCGTCGACGGTCGTCAGTGTTAGCATTGGCGATATACTTACCGGTTGCTATCTCAATACCTCTGTTCCACGCCTTATAAATCGATTCACGTTTCTCGGTGCGGATGTATTTGATGTTGTCATACTTTTCCTGAAATTCTCGAACAATTGCCTCTTCGTTCTGCTGTGAACCGCTGTTGACTACGACTATCTCAATCACATCAGCTATCGTCTGACGTTCCAGGTCCTCTATACAGCCACGTATAAACCTCTCGGAATTATAAGTGGAGACAATCGCCGATACTAAATACTTCACTTTTTTACAACGAGCAGGCCTGCGGTTTTGAGCTGAAGTTCCCATGCCTGTCGCAAAAGAATCACTTGTTCCAAGAAATTTTGCTCTCGAGCGGCTTGTCCTGTCTGCCTTCGATAACATTTTTTTCGATTCTTCCGCTTTTATAAACGCCTGGCTTTGAACAATTTTAGGCACCTTATCCAACGGAAATAGCTTCACCCGCTTAGGCTTATTGTTAATTTCCTGGATGTAACGACGATATAAATTTTGATATTGTTCAACTATCAGTTTGTGCTCAAATTTAGTAACTGCCCACTGACGGGCATTACTGCTAAAGCTCTCACGCAACTTAGAGTCACCTGCCAATTTCAACACCAACTGTGCTAACCCTGCAATGTCTTCGTATGATGTGATATACCCATTCACTCCGTGACGTACCAACTCCGGTATACCACCGGTATCAACTGTAACCATCGGAACACCACATGCCAGAGCCTCCAGCACCACCAGCGGACAGTTGTCAGCTACAGATGTGAATAAGAATATATCGAGAGCTGAATATGCCTGCGCAAGCTCGCTTTCATCATCAATCCGGGCTATATTTATAATCCTGGGGTCGTCGCTCGCTTCACCGTCTCCACCAATATTAACAAAAACACAATCAGTCAACTTATTCTGCAGTGTATCCAATACCGCCAGAGTATATTTACCACCCTTCCAGTAATTTGATAACGTTCCTCCCGCTGCAACAGCACCTATCACAAGAGCATTTTCAGGGATACCAAATTTTCTTCTGACCTGTTTTTTATCGTAAGGCCTGAAAGTATCAGTGTCTACCCCATTATATATCAACTCAATCGGATGATTTCTCAAAATGCTTTTTTCAGCTATCTTTTTCAGCCACACAGACGGAACAACAATTTGCAAACTGGAATGGTCATAAACTAATTTCTTATCCTGAACTATCTGCTTAGCTGTATCAATCGGAATCTCATATGGTATATTCAAATGCTGACATCTTTCACAATTGTTTCGCCATCCTTCACAGCCGCATGAATATGCACAATGACCGGTAACCGAATGCATATCATGCAAAGTCCACACTACCGGTTTTACATGTGAAAGTGCAGACAAAGAGAAAGGATTGAAATAATAACCGTGTAAATTATGCAAATGTAATATATCAGCATTTCGAACAAGCGGATTTGTTATCAGATTGTAACTGCCTTGAAATTCATAGTCAATTTGGCCTTTACGTCTGCACTGATGCTGAATAAACATATCAGGCTCTTTAGCAAACTCAAAAGAATATTTCGAGCGGCTTTTCTTATTGCCAACAAGCATATTTGAATTATGACCGGCATCACGCTGCAATTCTGCAAACCGCCATGCGACCTTCGCCGCCCCTCCGGCTACGTCATGCGTATTAATATGAACTATGGAAAGTTCCTTCTGGCCCCTGCTTGATTCTGTTTTACTTTGTGAGTAATGAGTCTTCGGCACATCAGTAAAACGAGCTTTTTGAATCTTATCAGCTTTTGGCCGCTCTGGGAGTTTGCCGAAAATCCTGTTATAGTTATCAATCAAATTCTGGTTGTGGATAACCTCATCAGGCAGAGAGTTTATCTGCTTATCATTCGAGAAATTGCTGAATACCTGCGACTTACCGCAATGCACTCCCGTCCCGTCGAATCCGATATTCTGAATCTGCGAAGCTACCGGATATACGTAATAACCTCTATTCAGATATACCGATAAAACCCAGTTTAATGTCCACACATCTTTTAATTCGCCGCTTAATAATTTCTCAACATTTCCAGGGATATCTGTTCCACCCTGCATAATATCAATCTTATCAGTTATGATTTGATTATATACTTTTGCCAGATTCGGCTCATAATACGCCCACGCCCTTTTCCATGTTGCCCAACCCCAACTACCTATCCGAGGATAAAAATATATATCAAACGGGTAATCCTTTAATAATACATCCGGTATCGCCGCTGTATAGCCGTTGATGCCGAAAATTCTTTCGTTGTGCTCGTATTTAGTAAGACACTTATTCATAAAGTCAAAAAAGTATCTTTGCGGAACACAATCATCTTCAAGCAAAATCAACCTGTCATATTTCTGAAATACCTCGTTGACTGCGCTTACTATACTGCGGGCAAGACCAAAATTTTCAGTACGCTCTATTATTTTGGGATTAGTCCAGTCAACACTGTGTATTAAGCGCCTCGTCAGTAAAACCGGTTCTACATCCTCCTGCCTTTTCGGAGCATCTGAGAATATATAAATGTTCTTTATGTCATGGTCTCTTAGCGCCTTTAAAACCTCAAGCGTATGTTTGGCCCTGTTATATGTAATAACTACTACAGGAATATCTTCCATAATATTTCTCTAAGAGTTTGTTTTTTTGCTGCATTTCTCAGTCTGCTGTGTTTACATTTACGGCTTTTTCTATTCGCTCAAGGAGTTTTCTGGCGCCGTCATGTTCCGGCTGTCTGTCCAGTTCTTCCCTGCATGCCTTCCTGGCTGAAGATAAATCTCCTATCTGGGCAAACGCCGTAGCCAATGCAAAGTACACCTCAGGCATATCCGGGCAGGCCATCACCGCCTGATTAAAAAAGCTTAAAGACCTCTTGCTGTTACCTGAATACAACTCACTCATTCCCTGCTCAAATAAACGCAATGCTAAAGTATTATTTTCAGCCTTTAAATCGCCTGACCGGCCTGATTCAAAAATACTCTCATTAACCTGTTGAGCAGCTGGAACAAGGTCTGAATTACTAATCATGTCATGAGTGCTGAATCGAAGCTCAATATCGCTATTCTGGTCTTTTTCTAAAAAATACAGAATATTACGTATGTCACTTACATCACCTTTCACATTGGCCATGCCGTATTTTTCCCACCTGTAATCCAGCGAATAAATAAACTGGTCCAGCTTCTCGTGAGAGAGAAGATTGTCATAGTGAACGTCCCATTGAGGCCAATCCGTACATTCCTTACTGTGCTCGAAAATCATAACAAAACGTTTTGATTCCCTGACCGCCTTACGACAAACATCCCGCCACAATTGCTGAGAAGTACCACCACCAAGCAAAATATGTAATGCAATAATTTCTTCATTATTAATATCTGTCTTTAGATAATCCTCTACACTAATCCTTTTCTGGCCCTTATAAAATCTAAAACCATAGTTCATGCCCTCTTTTGGATGAGGTTCGATAACCTCAAGAAACTGATTGCCATGCAGGTCCAGCAGATTATCTATCGCCTGACAACAAGTAGCATGAGGATTACCATTTCCTGCTCCTATTCTCCTGTCATACTCCACCATCACATCATGATTATTGTGACTCGGATAATATTTGATCTCAAAATCTGTGTTGTCATCATACCCTATAACCCACCTGAACATATGGGCAAATTTCTTATACCCATTGTTCTTACCGGTATTATAAATATTTGTTATGTATATTCCGGGAAACTCTCCTTCTGGTTTTATCTGACCAATATCACCAATTAACACTTCAACTTCCGAGTTCAGCAATCTATCACGGACAGCAAGAAATGCTTTGTCATTACTTAACCAACCCTTTCCAACATAGAATGTATTAACATTGATGTTCGTATTACTTAAAGGTCCCGAAACTAACGGAGCTTTTAAATCATCTGACTCGAAAAACGGAACTAAATGTGTACAGTGGATACTTGGACCATCATATAACGGCAGGGGAAGATGCATAATATATGGTAGATAATAATAGTTGTATGTATTGTAAGCCTGCGAGGTCAAAATCTTCTCAAGTTCCTGCGCGTACTTTTTCTCAACAGGCAATTGCAAAAACTGCTTCTGATTTCCGAAATCGTACCTGGCACAGTCGAAAGGCCTCTGATAAGTTAAAGAGATATATTCATTTACACTTGAACAATGTTTAATCAACTGAATTTGCATATCGAACACTAATGCTGCATACGCATTAACATCATAGAAAATTATTTTTTTAACCTGGTTCAGGCATGCAAGCAAGTTCATCCCTCCCAAACCGCCAATCGTACAGTAGAAAATATCACACTGCATCACATCATTCTTTTTGAAAAACTCCTCAAATCCAAGCCACTGGTCCGCCGATGCCAGATATGCAAGTTTCGGATTGCTCCACCTGTGAACATCCTTACGTATCTCTGAAAAGTCACCTGGAACTTCTACAAGTGAACCATCACCAGGTAATGAAGGCAATTTCATAACTTTGTTGTCTATTGTTTTTACTTCCACAATAGTCTTCTTTGAAACACCGCTAAACTTTGAATACATGGAACATCTTCTCAAACTCAAAATATTGTATTAACTTGTGACACACATTCATTCTTTTCAACGCTGTTGCACTTTCCCAATCTCAATTCAGCAAGTGTCCTCGCCTGCCTGACTACCTCGACACCTTCAAGTTCCAATATCGGACGGTTCATATAATCACGCTTCGGAATCACATCATGCAGCAAAACTGTGCCTTTGAAATTCTTCTTCACAAGCATCTCCACTACCTGCTGTCTTACATGACCATCTACAAGCACCACATCAAAATCATATCTGTCCAACAACTGCTCTATCCCTTTCAGGTAACCTTTAAATTCTTCATCAGTTCCATAGTCACTGCCTTCAACTGTATGCCTGTTATTCCATTTTTCTTTGCCATCCTCATAATAAGCACACGGCTCAGGTGGAAATAAATTAAGTTGGACATTATTAATTCCATATTTCTGCAGATATTCCTTAAGCTTCTCATACCATGGCTTCCTCGCCTCCACTGATACTACCTCACGAACAAACCGGGAAGACCACATAGTGCTAAAACCAGACCCTGTCTCCAGATATCTGTTTTTCCCCTTTAAAACCGCACATAGAAGCTGTCGCTCCTCTGCACACATCTGCATATTCTTTGCGCAAAACCCATAAAAAAAATCATAAAGCTTCTCAAGAGAAGCGGTCGATTTGCTATTTGCAAATTCGTCAATCAACTGAACCAAACCACACTCAATCATAGAACGATGTGCATCACATCGCAGGTAATGCAACAGTATTTCGGCATCTTTGACCTCCGTTACCGGCAAACCAGAATACCGTGTCTTGTAAAGCTCAACAGCTGTCTGTTCATATAACTTCAAATAGTTTTCCGGCGTAAGCAACTCACAAAGCCATGCCAATTCTTCTGCATACCTCTTCTTGTCTTCAGCGACATCTATCGTATTACCGCTATCGGATTTAACGGGTATTATCTGGATATTACCCGTCGAGGTATCAAGACTTACTACAATTGACCATTTCGTATTTGGAAAATTATCAAACGAATCATTTTCTATAAAAATAAAATTGCCAAGCGAATAAAATACCGGCCGGCCTTTATATAATTCATAACCCTGTACTACATGAGGATGATTACCAATTACAGCAGATGCACCATAATCAATCCACAGCTTATAACGTTCTCTCAGATATGGAGGCGGAATAGACACCAACTCTGACCCACCATGCGAAACTATAAATACCTGCTTACCTAATTCACATCCTTTTCTAATGGCATTATAAATTTCATGCGGCTTATCAACAGTGGCAATGCCTGCCTTATTTTCCTCTGCTCCGCCGAATTCATGCTCTGCAACCGAAATAATACGACAGTTGTCAATATCAAGTGCAGCAAACGCCTCTTTCACATTGAAACCTGCCCCTACCGTGTGAATACCGGCTTTTTTACATTCTTCAATTGTGGTTTTAAGCCCCTCAACCTGAAAATCCATCACATGATTGTTTGCAAGCGTAGCAACATTAAAACATTCCGCAAGCCGGGCAAGATACTCAGCTTTTAACAGTATATGCGACCCTGCCTTCGACAAGGGCTGACATAACCTTGAAAATGCTCCTTCAAGATTAAATACCGCTATATCGTGAGATTTCAAAACATTTTTCAAAGATTGACCTATAGCAAACGGTTTTTTTACAACCGTATCACCTGCAAAACATATTTTCTTACCATTTCCGGCTTCAAGCATCATTTCAATAACACTCCAGGTAATTCAGACATCTTGCCTCAATCAAATAATCGCAACACAGCGCCTCATTTTTCTTGAATATTGTTTCTGTAAGCTCTTACTGTCCTTCTCGCCCTGCGAGTCTGTTGTAATTGTTTGCCTGTTTCTTCCTTTTCAACTGTAAGTGCAAACTGCAGGTCATTGTATAATTTCACTAAACATTCACGCTCACTCTTAAACTCCGCCGAGTCTAAAATATTCAGCCTCCCTATTTCCTCAGTCAGACTATCAGCCTGACCACTCAATGCCTCAATACCTCTTAAATTACCCTGATGGGCAAGCTCTATTTGCTTTTCTAACATATTCTCTAAATCATTTAACAGATGCATTTGTTTATCTGTGCTCATCCAATCTGAACTCCTGCCTGTCTTGTTTGAGCCAGGTTATGTTCTACTTCTTCCAGAAGATTTCCTGCCTCTTTGTTCGACGGCTCTAACGTCAAAATATCCACTAACGCTTTTTTAGACTCAACAAACCGTCCATCCCGCAAATAAAGTGCCGCCAAAGAGAACTTCACCGCTGAATCACCAGGATGCATATCAAGATATAATTCAAGGTAATGAATCACCTTCGAGAACGAACCTGTCTGACATGAAACCTGAAACAAACCCAGTAACGCTATAAGATTATCCGTATCAAGCTCAAGACACTTCAAATACATCTCAAATGCCCGGTCATAATCCGCTTTTTGCTGGGCCACCATCGCCAGGCCCCCATAGCCCTTCGAGCATTTCGCATCAAGTCTGCATGCGACCCTGAATGCTATCTCTGAATCTTCCAGCCGATTCTCCTGCAAAGCAAGCACACCAAGACCCACATAAGGCTCTGCCGCATCCGGGCTAAGTGACGTCGCTTTCTCATAACATTGTTGTGCCTGCTTATAATCGCCAACGGACGTATAACAGTCGCCTAATTCTATCAACACTTCGTAATGTTGTGTTGTGTTCTCCTGCTCAACAATATTGTCTTGTGTAATATCCATAGCAATTCGTTCCTTCAAGTACCTGCTCTGCCTTTTCAAGCAACTTTACCGCCGAGTTAAATTCCTTTTTTTCCCGCTTCACTCTCGCTTCTGTTAAAAGCGTTTCAACTGTAGGTCTTTCCGCATTTGCTCGATTACTAATTTCACCTGCTTTTTCATACATACCTGCTTCGTAAAATGCCTCCGCAGCTTTCGGGTATATATAAAATTTATTCTGATAATTTTCCGCTATATACTCAAACATCTCGCCCGCTTTAGCCCAGTCTCCGCATTGCCCCGTTGCCTTTGCCTGACAAAGTAATTCGTCAAATTGAAACGGTATATCTTCAGAACGCACCCGTCTTATCCCGACGCCAGCTGTGACTAATGAGTCACGCAACGATAATTCTGCAAACCTTCTGCGGGCAGATAGAATATCCTCTTTTTTAACCACCACTGCCCAGTGCTCTGCTGTCGAAGCCTCAAGCTCAAAACCTTCATGCTCAACCGAACTATTAATCAGTGCATAAAGTGAATCTTCCAGCCAAAACTCATCAATCTCAAAACCAGCCGGCACTACTGCAACGATGTCACCATCACATTGTCTCAACGCTGCATCTATACGCTGCGACACAGAGCTTTGCCCGTCTACAGCAACGCCAGCCATTCCCGGCATCCCTGTGTCCAGCCTGTCCAAATCAGCCTGCTGTAAAGGTAAATATACCTTATATGGATAAAACGTACTTGCCCATATAGAGCCTAATGTCTTTCCGACCTGCTCGTTCAGGCAGTCCGCTGCCAAAATTATTGACACGTCTTCAAGCTTTGTCCATGGCTTTGCAGGCCTGGTTGTACGTATCGTCATCGCATTTTTTAAATACGCATTTTTATCTTTGCGTTTCTGCACCGAGACCCTGTCGCAATCACCCACCGGGGTATAGAATTCACCGGTAATCTCATGAACATGATAAAAATCGGTGAAAAAAACCATCCGGCGCATCAAATCCCAATCAATCAGGATATTAATATTCTCATTATAAAAACCCGTTTTTTCCAGCAGGTTCCTGCGATGCATCAAACTCACATGCAGCGTGTGATTGAAGTAAAGCATTACAAAACGGTCAAAATCTCTGCTGACATCCACGACCTTGCTTAGAACCTTCCTGCTTCCATCCTGCTCAATTCTGCAGTAAACACGATATAAGTCACTGTATGCCGCCTGATAATCTACCTGAGTTTCCAGTGCGTTAACCAGGGTACTCACATGATGCGGATAAAAAACATCATCGTCATCGAGGTAGCAAATATATTTACCCCTCGCTCGCCTCAACCCCTCATTAAGCGTAAACGGCTTGCCCCTGTTTTCCTGCCTGTTGATAAAAACAATTCTCTCATCTCTGAATAAATTGACAATATCGCTTATGTCCTCTCCGCCGTCTCTAATTACAATAATTTCAAGATTACTATAATCCTGGTCAATAGCACTGGCCAGCGCAACAGGCAAAAACCGGCGTCTGTTGTACGTCGGCATCAACACACTAACCAGTGGCTCAACATTTTCCTTACAGGGTCCTTCCATTACATATTTATCCAACGATTCTCGGTCAGCAATATATTCTTTGTATTAACCAACAGCACCAAAACTAGGGACATTTCCAGTCCCTACAGCTTGCTGTGAATCCATTTCAGATTCAAACTGAATGAAAATGTTATTTATTTTGCTTAACTGAACACTCTGTGCATATTTCTCTTCAACAAACTTCCTGTATTTGCGAGGCCTGTAATCCTCTGAAAAAATATGTTCACAGAATTCCTCTGAGATATTAAACAGATACTCCGAGGGATAAATTTCACCTGCTCCGGGGAAATTGTGAATAACCGGCTTGAGTCCAAGACTCATCCCCTCAAGTACTCCCATGCCCTGACTTTCAATCATACTCGTGCAAACAACGTAATGCTTATCCGCAAGCCATCTGCTCACATCCTCCTGCCAGCCGTCAAAGAACACAACGTCACTTAAATCAAGAGCTTCAACCATATGCTTCATATACTGCTCGACCACATCATCCTGAAAGCAACCACCAAAGAACAATCGATACTCACAATCAATATAATTAAGCTTCTGCATACATTGAAGCATAAACGCCGGGTTTTTTACCATACGAAGATTACCTAAAAATGCGATGTTCTTTCCCCTATGACGGTCTTCGAATTTAAATCTTTTAAGATTAACACCGTTAGCAATTGTAACTACCGATGTTTGACTCTCAAGACTCGGCACCCTCTTTGACAACGCTTCTCTTGCAACGCTGTTACCTACTGTTATTAATACATCCACATTGCCCCAGTTCATCTGTTCAGGCCACTGCTCATACGCCTCATAGCGGTGCAGTCTCACTATAGCCTTACACACCCTTGGTTTATTTGATCCTATAACCGCCAGATTTGTACACCACTCAAACCATGAAATGTCACTCCACTGCATCAGCTCAAACAATTCATCTTCACTCTGTCCTTCGAAAACCCGAACCTCAAAACGCTGTCTGGTAAATTCCAGAATATCCTTTAGAAAAGTATCTCCGTCACCGCCGCAGAAAAATGCTATCTTCGGCCGCTTCTGATGGATTACCTTGAGCATTGGCTTCAGAACCTCTTGGTCTGACCAGATATCCAACGAGCGAAGCAGCGTCTCTACAGCATCAGCCTTATTGCCCTGATTAAGAAATACTGTCGCCGTCCTGTTAAGAACATCAGCATTGAGTATGCCCATCTCCTCCATACTATCGAAAAGCTCTGGCATCTCTCCTGGCATTCCAACTGCCAGGTATGCCTCTGCCAGATTCCATAATATCTCAGCCGAATCGCCCTGGAGTTTTCTCGCCTTGACAAAATGTTCTATCGCCTCATCTGTACGGCCAAGACAATGAAATATCGCGCCAATATCATTATGAATCTCCGCATTATCAGGCTCATGCTGAAGATGCCGCTCAATACAATCAAGAGCCTCTTGATACCTGCCCGACTCGGCAAATTCCAATCCTTGCTGGTAGTCATTTCCATAATTGTTATTTACCATCTGCTTCACTCCTTGCTTATCTTTAATGTCTTATCCGTCATTGAGAACGCTTCAAAAAGCTATAGACATAGCGCCAATTAGAAAATTATATTGCAAACCCCGTGCCTATTTCTAAAAACCTCATTTACCTGCCATTTACCCCTTTATTCCACAAAACCTGTATAAATATCAGACACTTATGTCACCCAAACAGCCGTTTTTTGCCCATTAGCCCAACTACTCTCAATTCTGTAAAAAGTCTCTTAACGGCTTACTTCAAAAAAACTTACGCACATTAAGCTCTCCTGCTACCGCATGCTCGATGCTTTTGGTTGCTATCTGATGAAATCCAGAAGTGATATAGACATTAATTTGCCTGCTACCGACAACGACATTTGATACAACACTTCTCGCCGCGCAATATCTATCGCAATTTGGGCAATATCAGCCTCCTGCAAAATTGTTGTCTCACCTTCCGTATCAAATTTCATATCTTCCAATGTGTCTTTGATATTCTCCAAAAACCCAATTCGTGAACCCATTGATACTGATTTATCCACTAAATGACTTCTTATCTCCTCCAGTGATTCCATCGCCCTACTTTGCAAATCTGCCATTCGCGAGTCTGAAAAACCCTTGCTGTTTCTAAGCATATCCCGAATACTTACCAGCGTATTAAACACATCGTATGTCCCAGACACTCTAACAAGGTCAATACCTGTGCTGCTTATACCGGAAGCGTCAACATATAAAACCTCACCACTCGCATTCGTAACTGCTATATTACTCACATCACCTGCCGCCGGCACGGTCGTTTTAGTAGCATCATCATCAATTGACAGCTCATAATTACTCCCATTGTGAGTAACTGTTAACCAAACATCACCTTTGACATTCGATGTCCCGCTGCCTGCTGCCGCTCCTGTATCACCGACAAAAACCGGTGTACCGCGGTTATCCGACCGAAAAATAGTGTCACCTGTGTAAAATGCTGTTGATTCAATACCTGAGGCTACTTCTATATTTCTCCCCTCATCGCCGCCTTGATATGTAACACTCGTGATTTCACCTTCATTGCGCTGCACAACATAAGGAGCGTTCGCCGTATCGCTGCCTCCAAACAGATATTGATTTATATGCTGCATGTTTGCTAATGAAACCAGATGCTCTAATGTCTCATTTATTTCATCTGCTAACCTCGTACGCCCTTCGCTTCCATACGTACCACTGACTACCTGGCTGAGACTTATCTTTCCATTCACAATAGCCGATGTCATGTTCTCAATAATCGACAGTGAGATTTCCAATGTGCCTATTGCCTCTGTAGTATTGCTCATATAATTCTCTAAAGAACTTTCCTGAGACTTTAAGCCCAAAACACGATAAGACGTTGAAGGGTCATCTGATACACGATTTATCCGGGAACCCGTTGCCGCCTGCTCCTGTAGCGTAGACAACGCTTCCGCATGTAAATTCAACGCAAATGCAACGTTGTTATAGATATTGCCAAGCGTTCCACTCATCATTAAACCTCTAAAAGTAAACTTCTCATATTATTTCCAAAAAACTGGCCATTGTCCTCTGCACGATATTCATATACTTTGCCATCGCCTGAAACATTCGTTCATAAACCAACATCTGGGCAGCCTCCTCATTAAGGTCAACACCGCTTACTTCGCTCTGTTGATTAAGCAGATTTTGAACCATAACCTCAAGATTATCTTCCCGCATCTGTTTAAGTGACACCTGTTGGCCCAAATCAGTTATAAGCTTACGATAAAAATCACCCGGTTTAAGCGAATTCAGGCTGCTTAAAGTCTGGGAACTCAATCCTGCCAACCGAACCGCATTGGTGTTGTCGGTCATATCCGCTCCCAGTGACGTTGCAACACGTTTCGGATCTGAAGTTATATCGCTGCACACAGCCATGGTCTCTGCACTAATGCCTGAGAAAAACGTATTAATACCTGTCGATGACAATAAATCCGACGTATCGGTATCACCGTATGCTTTAACCGTGAAACTATCACCATCAACTAAATTCCCCATACTAATCGCTATCTTAAGACCGTTCCCAACATTTATCACATCGCCTGCTGCATAACCACTGCCGACATTCACCGTCTTAACGGTACTTCCACCACCATCTTTTACCGTTATTTGTATCGTATCATTGCCTATCGCTTTAGTACCTGTCGTAGAAACTGTAAACGTAAAGTCCTGGTTTGTCGTACCTGTATAAATACCTGATACAGTAACCGTAGGCGGCGAGCCGTCTGCAAACGAGGTACCTGACGGCGATGAAAGTACCGCCGGCAAAAAATCAAATTTATAATTCGCATCAGCTGTTATTGTAAGCGTAGAAGAAGCTGTCGACGCACTCAAACCCGCAATTGATGAGATAGCTGTCGCGATTGAACTTAATGTGTCACTGGCCTTGTCAATTGTCACTTCATTACGGGTTATCTCGCCGGTACTTGTATTAGTAACCCGTATAAATACACTTCCGTCACTAACATTTGTATAATCAGACAGGTTCTCACTTGACATTACCCAGCCGCTTAAACTCGTAAATGACCCTGCTGAGCCTACCCCCTGAACATGATATTTATTTACCTCCTGTATTAATGCAACCGCCAACAAATCCAAATCATCATGAATATTAGATACAAGACTGTTTTTCAATGACAGCAGTCCGCCAATCTGGCCACCGTCTATTTCAGTAGTATAATTAAACGCATTGGCAACAGAAATTCCAAGTTTACCATCTGTATCATAACCAGCCTCCAACGCAATAGTGGATGTATTTGTCACTATTGGTATTCCTGATACCGTCACATCAACAACACCATAATCTCTCGCCTGAGTCTGGATACTGATTAATTTAGATAAATCAGTCAGATACCTGTCACGCTGGTCTCTAAGATTATTTGCCTTCCCACCACCAACCTCAATATTCTTAATAGTTTCATTCAACCCCGCTATATTCTGTGCAAGTGTATTGATACTCTCAACATGGCTCTCTACTTCTAATTTAAGCTGATTTTCCAGATTTGTCAGAAAATCTCCTAACACCTTAAACTGAGATGACAATGTCTGAGCCTCGCTGACAACCTGGTTCTGCCAGATTATATCACCTGGATGAGCCATAAGGTCCTGTAAGGCATTAAAGAATCTGTCGATTGTTGCATTCAGGCCGGCTTCTTCACCCGAAAGTTCTCCCAGCGCGCTCTCAATTGTACGCAAAGTATTGTATTCCTGCGAGACATACGCTAATTGTGACTCCTGTTTTAAAAGCTCGGCTTCCAGCAAATTATCTATCAAACGTGTCATGCCATCAATCTGTACTCCCCCGCCAATCAGAACACCATTCAACTGGCTTGAATAAGCGGGACTCAATTCCACCCGCTGACGGTGATAGCCCTCCGTACTCGCATTGGCTATGTTATTACCAATTATCTCCAGCGCCTTCTGTGCCGCATTAATGCCCGTCATACTTATCGAATAATCTGACATCTTTTAAACCCGTTGGCCTCTTGTATCTTAAAACTGTAAATTCATTAAACTCTTGTCACGATACCGCTTCGTAACTCCGTTTGAACTATATGTAACTGTTTCCGTATTACCTGGATTCAGAATATTTCTCAGCAGCAAACTGTTAAACCTTGCGCAATCTGATAAAAGCATCGAAGTCCTTAAATGCTCTTTCTTAAGTTGTTCAACCAGTGGCTTCAATTTCTCTTTACGCTCACTTAATTCAACACGTTTTTCCCCTTCCAACACGTCTTCAAGTGCAGTTAATGTCATATTTTTTAGTTCAAAACCCAAAAACCCGGCAAGTTCTTTGCGTATAGACTGACGTTTTGAGTCACTATTCACATAAACGCCCGATTCGGTTTGGATACTTTCAAGAAGTTCTCCCATCGCCCTCTCGTCCCGCTTAACAATCAGGCCTCGCAATTCATTCAGCCGTGACAGGCTCTCCTGAATATGCTCGATATCCACATCAAGAACATCCAACAGCTCATTAACTTTGCTCTCTATCTCAAAGGTTATTGTCTTCATATACTTTCATCCACCATCTCTGCCGCTATACCACCCTGTTCATTTTCCGTTAAAGACTTATAAATGTCCTTCCACAAACCTAAGCCGCCCTCCTCTGCAACACCGCGTGCAAGATACATCCAGAATATTCCCTCTATCTGTTTAGCCGTCCCGTCCTTCTCAGAACTCCAGTCCACAATCGTTTTCTTCATCTCATTAAACAGCTTGTCGAGAAAAACCGATTCGAAATCTTTCGCAAACTGCTTCTTTTGCTCGTCTGTAGCTGTTGCCTTATTCTCTAAATTCTGTTCAAGCAGCATCGGCGGCGACACATGTCCGGTTAATATCAATTCAGTACTATCCATAATACTGCTCCATGCCCATGCTTTTAATTTCTGTTACCAACATTCTCTTACATTATTTCCAGTTTGGCCTGAAGTGCTCCTGCCTTCTTCAATGCACTGAATATCGCTATAATATCAGTCGGCGTTGCGCCTATCGCATTCAACGCTTTAGCTAAATCAGATACCGTAATCGTTCGCGGCACCGGAATCAGAACACCTTCATGCTCATCGACCTGTAACAATGTATCCTGAATCACTTCCGTTGACCCTGCATCTGAAAACATTGCTGTCGGCTGTGAAACAATATTTTTCTCTTTTATTTTTATTACAAGACTGCCCTGTGAAATTGCCACAGATGATACACCAACTTTTTCACCTACTACTATCGTACCTGTCCGCTCGTTAATAATTACCACTGCCGGTATATCGACCTTCACTTCCGGCTGTGTAATATCATCTATAAACCCCGCTATCGCCCCCTGTTCAATCTCATCAGGAATTCTCACCTTGATAGTGCCTGCATCAACTACTATTGCACTGTCCGGATAAAAACGATTAACGGTTTTGCCGATTTGTTCCGCCGTGGAAAAATCCACATTCCTGAGATTGAGTGTAATATAACTGTGTCCTGAAACGTATTCTACAAATGTAGCTATCTCAGCTCTTTCTACTATCGCCCCGTTTGGTATCCGTGCTACCGTCGGATGGTTCTTACTCATCGACGCATTATCACCGGAGACCGACCAGCCTGCTATCGATATCGGCCCCTGCGCGACAGCGTATACCTGACCGTCAAGACCTTTCAAAGGAGTCGGCAGAAGTATCCCGCCAAGAAGGCTTTCGGCATCTGCTATCGATGATACTAAAACGTCTATACTTGTTCCTTCACGAGAAAAAGGGCCAAGCTCCGATGTCACCATGACGATGGCAATATTGCCTCCTGAAAGATCGTCCGGAGAAAAAACCAGACCTGAATCCCTCAATATGTTCGTAAGCATCTGTTGTGACGGTGTTGAACCGTCACCCGTACCAGACAATCCTATTACCAATCCAACCCCTGTAAGAGGGTTGCCGCGAACTCCCTGAATTTCAACTATATCCTTTATTCGCTGCCCGTTGCCAACACAGGCTATACTTAACAGAATCATCAAAATAACTGTCAAACGTGTTCTCATAAACCTGTTCCTTCAAATACCTTAAAGGCTTTTATATCACTCACGCTTAGAATGGCCAAAGAATGTCAAATATATTACCGAGCCAGCCCTGCCTGTTGTATCTTTCCGCATCTCCTTCATTTCTTGCAACTATTCTAAAGTTGGCAACTCGCTCACTGTCAACCGTATTATCAAACGCAATGTCACTCGGCCTTATTATTCCGCTTATTTCAACAATCTGCTTATCACCTACGATATCACGGCTGCGAGTCCCAAGAACTACTAAGTTGCTGTTTGGTAGAATATCGATAACTACTACCGTGATGCTGTCTTCAAAACTGCGATTGTCAGTGTAATCCGCCTTACCATCAAGTTTATTGTTCGATGAAGCGGTCACACCTATTCCCGGCATCCTAGGAAGAAAGCTCTCGTGGTCTGTAGCTATGCCAAGCTGGCCATCAAAAGTGGCTGAACGATCTGTCTTTTTTTCATTAGTTCTTTTTGTTGCCTTTGAAACACCGCTCGATTCGTAGATTGTAATTGTCAAAATATCACCTATCTGACGGGCAACATCATCTACATATAGTTCACGCATGTCTCTGCTTCTTTTGGCCCATATCGAACCTGCATAACTGCAATTGACAAAACAAACCGCTAACAACAATCCAATTGCCAAAGCTGTTTTCTTACTCATCGTTTCTCCTTTTAAAAAACAGGTTCAACCGTCCCGTCTTCATTTACCTTAGCTAAAATCACCCTCTGTGAATCTACATTTCTTATCTTGACATAGTCCCCAACACTGCCTTCCTGCAGCGCTTTGCCCATTGCTGTAACAAAAAGCCCACCCCGGTCAATTCTGATAACAACACTTTGATTCCGTTTTAGTAATATTTCCGGCTTGACAGGACCGACCATATTGGCATGTATAACCATATTAGCCGGCAACCGACGCCGTGCGATTAGACCGTAGGGTGGGCTCCAATTCGCTGGTTCCGAATAATTTGACAGTGCTTTTTCTATTCTCACGTTCTCTTTGCTGATTACTGTTCCTCGATGTATATCAACAACCGTTACCGCTCTGCGGCAATTATATTTCAACCTGAATCTCACCTCTCTCACGGCTATCTGCTCTGAGTCTCCAAGTACCACTATCTGAACCTTTGACTGGTTCCTTATCCCGCTCGCCGCCAAACGAGGCGAAAATTTCACATCCTCTATCCCACCAGGTATTATCACTTCTTCAGGCATCCGCAACAACTTCAACTGGCATACTGACCGGTCAGCAGGATTCTTTTCTAAAAATGCTCTGGCCAATTCAACTAACTCTGGACCCTCGATAAACTTATAATTCTGCTTAATTGCAATCTTTTGTGCACCTGTCAACATCACATCAGATGATGCGATACCATTACTGGCCAACCTGCTGAGTATCAAATTTCTGTCAACAATCAGTTTCTGAGCTTTCATTGAGATACGGCCGAGACCAATATCGCTTGCCTTTATAACCAGTTCATCTGAGCCTCGAATGATGCTGACTTCGCCTAACTTCGGCGTATTGCCCTCGACCGTAACCTCACGAGGCAGGTGAATCTGTAACAATTGCTCCTCATCTTTATTCTCAGCCGATACAACAACTGGTGTCACCAGGAAGCTAATAAAAATAATAAACACTGTTTTACTATTCATGGTCATTTCTCACATTAGAATCTTGCTATCTGAATCGCTTTTCGCAGCATCTCATCTGCCGCCCGTATCGAACGTGAACTCACTTCGTATGCTCGCTGAGCTGTTATCAAATTCACAAGCTCAGTAATCATTTGAACATTCGACTTTTCCAGAAACCCTGCCTGTATCGCTCCGAATGCACCCTGCCCCGCTGTTCCGACAGTTGCTGTCCCGCTGGCATCGGTTTCTGATAATAGATTATTACCTACACTCTCAAGGCCTGAAGGGTTGGCAAATCGAGCTAACTGGATAGTTCCAATAACCGTTTGCGTCCCTGCTGACGTCGTAACATTTACACCGCCGTCAGTACCAATCGTCAGCGATACTGCATCAGTAGGTATTGTTATAGCCGGTTCTATCGCATATCCCATTGTTGTTAACAGCTCGCCATTGGGACCTTGCTGCAATGAACCGTCTCGGGTATACTTAGTACTGCCGTCAGGCATACTTACCTGAAAAAATCCATCCCCTGTAATCGCCAAATCCAACGGCCTGCCGGTATTCATAAGCTCGCCAACAGTAAAAACTTTTACTGTCGATGCAGTTCGAACCCCGCTGCCTACTTCAATGCCGGTCGGACTTTTTATGCCTGATACTACTTCTGAACCGGCATCCCGCAATTTAATATAAAGCAGGTCCTGAAAATCAACATGGCTCTTCTTAAAACCCGTCGTATTTATATTGGCAAGGTTATTGGCTGTCACATCTACCATCATCTGCTGTGCTGCCATACCTGTCGCTGATGTCGAAAATGCCCTTAACATAATTTTTTCTCCTTAATACTAAGGCAAAGCCTCAAATTAACTTTTTGCTACATCCATTAGACTCTTGGAAGCGTCTTTCTTTACTGAGATAAACTTCATATTTGATTCATAAAGCCGTGACACCATTATCATATCAACCAGCTCTTCAACTAATTGCACATTTGATCTTTCCTGAAAGCCCTGTTTAATCGTCAGGTTTTCAGGCTCTTGGCCAGCCAACCCCTCCGGTGCTTTAAAACAGCTTGTACCTACCGACAAAAGTTCACCCTCGTCATCCTTAAAATCAACCAGTTTAAACCTGCCAATTGCTGCACCATTAGCCATGATATTACCGTCACTTGTCACGCTTAGCTGTGAAAGACCTACCGTATTAGGTATCGAAATAGCTCCCGACTCACCTGCCACAATGCGACCGGACGAATCTACTATCTGGCTGTTTTCGTCCAAACGAAAAATCCCGTTTCGAGTGTAAAGCGGACCATCCGGCGTCTCTATCATAAAAAAACCTCTGCCGCATAAAGCAAAATCCAATGCTCGGCCAGTCGTCCGTATATCACCCTGAGTAAAATCGTATGTTGTATTTAAACTGACACCATCCCCCTGCTCTGCCTTTGTACCTACTCCCTTCGATGCCAATATTCTTGAAAATGAATTAATCCTGCGTTTGAAACCTACGGTGTTGGAATTGGAAAGATTATGGGCTATTACATTAATTTCCCGCGACAAACTATTAAGTTTCGAGCCAATTTGTGCTATCATTTCTGACATCTTATACCTCTTGTGTTACCTCATCTCTTGCGACATTACTCGCCTGGTTCTCAATATTACCTTCAACACTCTTTTCATCGTCTCCGTATTTTATAGAAGCAATATTTGTAACACGTACCAGCTCGCTAACATCAAAGTCAGTCAAACCTGTCAATTCAACCGATACAGAGAAACCATTTGCAACCGCTTTGACATTTCGAACTTCTGCAATATCTTCCACTAATCTCGACAAAACCGTAGTAACCTTTATAAACCGCTCCTCATCTTCCATCTCTCTATTAGCAAGTTCATCTTCAGACCTTTGGATTGTTCGTTGTACCTGTTTTTCCTCTAAGTTAAACACAACAAGAATTCTTTCCCCTACTTTCAATTCCATCGCTGTATCTAATCTCAAACCAGGACCTGCTAATTCTTTAATAACTACAGGAACAAATTCAGGTTTCTCGCAGGCAAGCGGCATATCAGGCAATTTCCGCTCAATACCTGTATTCTCATCCACTTGCCTCTCAAAGTCGTTGCCAAGTGAATAGATAAAGGGAAAGCGCGCAATAAAAGCCGGCCTGTTGACTGAAACCCGTGGAAACTCTCTGCGGTTTATAAATCGAATATCATCACTGTGGTTCAATACCAAATTATTGACGTTACTGCTAATCACCGTGGTATCAAATTCCCAAATCGCTGCTCCAAAATTGCACCGAACACACCATACCTCGCCGATTTTAGTTTCAACCTCTCTATTAACCTCAATCACAAATTTCATGTTGTTATTTTCAATTACCTTCGTCTCAATCTCACCAAGTTCAGGCCTTGCAGGCTGACGGATATAAACATTCTTCTCTACCGGTATTCGTCTGCTGGTCATCTTTTTGGGCTTGCTTACCGAACCTATCGACGACGACCGTGTTTTAAAACCGAGCTTCTCACGTAAAAATGACAACTCCGATATCAACTTTTTGCTTGCTTCATCCCCATACAGAGAAAGACTCTCATCCACTAATTTAACCGCTTCACTATCAAAAGTCCTGCTCATCGTGAAAATCGCTCCGCTCTGCTTTAGTCCGGCGGAATTTGTCAGGCGCAGAAGAATTTGTCGTTCCCGCTCACTTAACCCCCTTTGATTGGAATATTCAAAAAACAATTGCTTACTGAACTTACGACCTTTCACTAAGTGGAGAATACTTACTATAGAAAACAAAATGGTTAACAATACTAAAGCTATACCACCTATCCAGATAAACCAGCTGGCAGCATCACTGCTTACATCAAACTTTCTTGCTGCCTGCCACCTCTGTGTCGGCGTTAAAGCTAGAGTGAGAAAATCAAAAAACCAGGTTGTCAAAAGTGTCGTTATCATGTTATCAAAGTGTTGTTATATAAAAATCCAGATATTACTATCTGATTAGATTCGTCAACTCTCTCAGGATATCATTTGCAACCCTGATTGTTCTGGCATTGGCCTGGAAACCATTCTGAGCCTGAATCATACTCACAAATTCACTTGCAACGTCTGCATTGGATTTTTCCAACGATGCACCATGAATCGAACCGGCACCACCCGTCAATGCCTGCGTGGCAATTGCTTCCCCTGAGTTCGCCGAGGGAATACAGTAACCGCTTCCGACACTTTCAAGACCAGTGCTGTTCTGGAACAACGCAATCTGTATCGTTGCGATATTCTTCTTAATACCATTTGAAAACGCACCAATTACAATTCCCTCGTTGTTCACAGATACCGTCGAAAGTCTGCCTGCCTCGTATCCGTTCTGTTCTCTTGCTACTGCTGTCGAGTTACCTGCAAACTGCGTCAGTCCATTCAACTGACCTGCATCACCCATCGACATCGATATGGTCTGCGGATTGGCGGTATCATGGTTAAAAGTTATTTGAAATTGCGCTGTATCACCGCCTGTTATACCCGAATACGCACCCGTAGTAGAATTAAAGGTCAGACCGCTGATTCGACGATTATCATTTGTTATAGCAGTGATATTACCTGTAATCGATGTCAGCAACATATCCCACTGATTTGCTGTACTGGTTCGAACAAATGCTCCCGAAAGTACGTGTTTTCCACCCTGGGAGTCGTAAACCGTAATATTAATGTTCTTAACTTCTTCGCCGCCTACCGTTGTCAACTCAAAATAGGACGGAATTGTCAAAGAATCGCTGCCGTCACTCGAGCCGGTATAGGCTAATGTTATATCTGCCTTGCTGTAACCCGCCGTATCATCCGTTACTACTACTTTGCCGTTTGATATGCTGGCAGTAACATTAGCTACACCAAGTTTGCTGTCTATATAAGTCAATACGTCACCCAGAGTTGTAGTTGCATCCACGTCCAGACCTGTGGCATCAGTTACTGCGGTACCATCAGGCTGATAGCCGGTAACAAACAATTTACCATCTGTATCAACAGTGCCGAATGAACCGCTAAACTGGTCGAGGTCTGCAATTAGAGTGCTCGATGTAGCCACAGTACCGCTGCTGGTATAGGAAACATTAGAACTGAGTTTATTTATCTGAGTAGCTGTAAATGTCGCATCTGCACTAAGGTTACCTGCTACTTTCACCTCTGATGTGGCAGTTGCCGCCATTGCAACGTCATAAGGCACCTTAATATCTGAAGTACCTATAGTCTGGAAGCCGTCAGTTTCACCCACCGAACCAATACGCTGAACTTTGTAACCCGTTGCAGGGTCAACCAGGTTCGAGTTTGCATCAACCGCAAATGCTCCTGCACGCGTATAAATATCTTTCTGACCATCGTTCAATACAAAATAACCCTCACCTTCTAATGCAAGGTCCAGCGGGTTACCGGTATTCACGATGTTGCCCTGTGCCATGTTAGGCGAAACGCCCGATACACCAACACCGCTGCCCATCTGCTGCGGGTTGGTACCACCTACTGTCGCCGTCGGCTGTGATGCCTTCTTTAACGTCTCACTTAACAGCTCTGAGAAAATTATTCTACTGGATTTAAATGCTGTCGTATTAACGTTTGCAAGGTTGTTACCTGCGACATCCAACATCTTCTGGTGGGCCTGTAATCCTGTTACGCCTGCGGACAATGCAAAACTCATTTCTTTCTCCTTATACAGTAAAAGTCTTTAATCCCTAATTCTTTACCGATAACACTTCTTCCAGACCAACTACATGGCCACCTGCCGATAAAGTTATCTTGCCGTCAACATCATTGAAAACCTCATCAACTATACCGCTTGTCATCTCTTTGACACCTTCTTCATTCTCAACCACAAATGAAACATCCTTACCTATCAGCGAATTGGCGTATGTTCGCTCAACCGTCTCAAGAACCTGTGAAAAACTCGAATTCATACCCTCTAACTGTTCGAGCTGTGAAAACTGTGACAATTGAGATGCCATTTCTTGATTACTAAGTGGTTCCAGCGGATTTTGATTTTGAAGCTGAGTCACCAGAAGCTTCATATAATCCATCTGAATATTACTTGCCGATACTGCTCCTACTGCCATGATTTTTGTCCTTTTATTTCAAAACGTTTTTTCATTTCAATAAAACACATGCACATGACCTTGTACGCAATTAACGTGCCAAAATAAAATGCTACCCCTTGTCTATGGTAGTAAGTGCCTTATTCACAGGCTGTTACGAAATTATTAAAATCAAAACACCCAGGAGTCAGCCCTGCATTATCACCCAGACAAGCCTTTCAAAAGGATGTTTCTTCCTAATCTTCCGGAAGATTTTGCCGCTATTACGTGAATATTTGATTTGATATGAAAAAATCTTTTAATTTCTTCGTTTTTTCGTTTTATTGCGAAAAAATATAACGTCCTATAAACAATTCTCGTTCACGACCATACCGCTCTGAATATTTGAGTGTCCGATAAGAATACTTTATTAAAACTAATGTCACGAACTGTTTCATCCATTCAAAGCAGTGTCCGATAAAGTACAGTCCAATATTAACCGGATAAAATCTACATGGATGGTGACATTATTGGCCAGTCCCATAAAAAATTAAAGTTTTAAAACCATTTTTGACGATTAACTTCTTTAACTACTTTATGTTAGGTTCGGATTTACATTGTAGCATTATCTCTTTTTGTAAAAGTACTCTTTGGGGGAATACTCTTATGGCGAGACAACATGAGTTTACGCAGAATTGTTGTTGCAGGCAGGAATACAGAAGTTCAGAAACTTGCAAGACAGGTCGGACAGGAAATATTTGTCGCCGACGACCTTGTCGAAACTTTGGATATCACTCAGGCTGTTGAGCCGGACCTGATATTATTTGACCATTACTTCTCTCTCGAACACATTCGCCAATTCCTCGATTCGGCAAACCTAACCTCAAACATTCCGGTTATAATCGTTGGCAATGATGAAAATAATTCTGATATTATCGCAGAATTTATGCAAATCGGGGTTCACGACTACATTCAAGGTGAAAAAGATCACATCCGCCTAAAACAAATTGTCAATCAATTGAAAAATGGTATTGCCAGCGACAATTTCGAATTAACCGACAATTGCTTTTTCGCTGAAGACTTTGCTGCTTCTATCCCAATCGTGGGTAAAAGTCAGGCCATCAAAAACACCCTCAAAATGATTAAAGTGGTTGCCAAAAGCAAATGCAGTCCAATTTTAATTACCGGTGAAACAGGAACAGGAAAAGAACTCGCTGCAAAAGCCATACATCTCTTAAGACATCCAGAAGAAAAATTCGTCGCCCTCAATTGCGCTGCTTTAACTGCTAATTTACTTGAAAGCGAGCTTTTCGGCCATGTTAAAGGCTCTTTCACCGGTGCCGACCGGGAAAAAATCGGACTTTTGGAATTGGCTGGTAACGGAACCGTCTTTCTCGATGAAATTAGTGAAACGCCACTCGAGCTCCAGGCAAAACTGCTGCGAGTCCTGCAGGAAAAAACCTTTCGCAAAGTCGGTGGAATAAAGGATATTGCATGTAATGCCACCATAATCGCATCAAGCAATCGAATCCTCAAAAATGAACTCAAGGCTAATCGTTTCAGAAAAGACCTCTATTACAGACTTAACATTTTCCCCATCAAACTTGCACCTCTCAGATCGCCGAATCGAGTTGAAGATATTTCACTTTTAGCAAAATACTTTATAAAAAATTCAACAATTTGTCCGGAAAAGGCAGGAAAAATCAAATCTATTACGAAGTTAGCACTCGAAGCTCTTCAAGAATACAATTGGCCCGGCAACGTTCGCGAACTCTTCAATACCATTGAAAGAGCTATCCTCCTCGAAACAACAGACAAAATCGGACTCAGCAGTATCGTTATTGATACCGAAGAAATCGAGCAACAATCGCAAAACTCAACTGCGAGCAATATTAAAGACTTCTCACTGGCCCAAGCTGAAAAAGAGCTTATTGCAAGAGCACTTCAGGAAACCGGGTGGCAAAAAACCCGTGCTGCGAACCTACTGGGCATAAACAGAGCAACCCTCTACGCAAAAGTAAAACAATATAATATCGAAAAAAACCATTCCACATCCAATCAACCTCTCGAACAGCCGGGTGAACTCAAATTCCTTGAGCCTGCAGTTGTCTGAAAAACCATCGATTCGTATAGAATTTTGACACCTTAGTTTAACCTTAACCTGTCTTCTACAACTCAAAAAATCGGTTTTTATCATAAAATCCCCGAAAAAACTGTCCCCGCAACCTTTCATCTACTCTGGCACAGCTATTGCTTATCTTTTTCCAATGGTTGTGAAATGCGCATTCACAAACCCTGCACCATACGGTACAGGGAAGCCTTTAAGCCGTCCCTCGACGGTTAACTGTGGTTTGGATAATAAGGTTGAAAATTATGGCGGCTGAAGAAGAAAAAAACATGCCAAAGAATGATTCTTTTCAGATACCACCAGACAGCAACTTATTTGTCGGGAAAGTCAATGAACAGCCGTCCGAACAGGACATGTTCGCAGGTGATGAACCTTTTTATAAGTCTCTTCGATTAGCCGCTTTACAATCACAATCCACTTCTGTTTTGCGTAAACACAAACGCTTTTCAATCTTACAAAAAACCCTTTTAACATGCATCATTCTAATCGCAGCAATGTTAGCATATGTATTGCTGCAATCACCTTCACCGTCACTCCGGAATGATATTGAACCTTATGCACAAACAAAATCTGAGCAACAAACCCAAACCACACAACAAATATTTTCACCGCAGCTGCATCTTCAACACACCGAACCTGCTATATCCCAAAGAGTACGACCACCTGAAATACAATTCCCCTCAACAGAACCTTTATCCCTCGAGATTGCGCAAAATCTCTATTTAAGTGAAGATTATAGCACAGCTTATGCCGCTTATAACCAACTTTCCAAACTTCTTCCAAAAACCTTTGAAGACAGACTAATCAGAGATTTTCTCATGTTGAAAATGGCTCTGTGTATGAAAAATACTGGCGATATCGAAAAGGCCGGCTCTCTGCTGAAGACTATCTTTAGGAGCCGTTCACCCATCATAAGGGTTACAGCAAATTATTATCTCGGGCTTATCAACATCCGGAAAAAGCAGTACTTAAAAGCAAGAACAAGAGGCTATCAGGCACTCGCACTTATCGATGCCATTGACATAGATGAACCACGGGTCATGTCATTGCGTCGTGACTGCCACTTCCTAATTGCAGAAGCCATCACAAGAAATGTACTTTCACTTGAAGACTATGACCAGGATATTCCTGAAGCCATGTGGAACAAAGACCTTCAAGTTGACCCATTCGCAAATGTAACCGAAACACAACTGCAAACAATTCTCCAATCGGGTATGAATCTCTTAAGTAAAGCATTGCTTGGACCACAAATTAAAAAACAAAAAAGCTTCGGCAGCGATACTGCCACTAACTTCTCTGTTACTTGCCACGGAGCATCCATAGAGGAACTACTCTCCAGATTCGCCGCTAAGTCCAGTCTGGACGTTAACTGGCTCTTTGGCGCAAACGCTGTCGGTATCAAGAAGAGAATGGTAAATTTATATACAAAAGCAGTAACACCCAGGCAGTTTATAAATATTGCCGCAGGCTGCGCAGGTCTCTCTGTACAAACCGGAGATGAAAAAAACATAAACATCGTTGACTTGGCAAACTACTCTTCAGTTTCTCGACAAACAGCTTTGCTTAGCGACGAGGCTGTTTCACTCTGGCAAAAATTCATTCTTGCGTCTTATGATAACAGCAAAATTCCGAACGCTCATTTCGCCCTCGGACTGCTTCAGGCTCATAGAGACCATATCAATGCCGCTATCGCCGAATATAAATTAGTCGCTAATCGATTCGCACAAACTCAACTGGCTCCTTTTGCTCTGCTTCATTCAAGTAAACTGAAAACAAATCTGCATGATTATGCCGGTGCCAGGGGTGACCTGAAACAGTTAATCGAACAATACCCAGACGCTAAAATCACTGACCAGGCTTGCCTGTACCTCGCGGACTCAACTGAAAAAGCAGGACTTAAAAATGAAGCTGCAAGAATTTACAGAAAGGTCTACAACTTAAGCTTTTCACTCGAATCACAGGTAGAAGCTGCTCTCGGAGCAGGAAGATGCTATTACAGTATCGGCGATTTCCAATCCGCTGCAAAATGGATTATCAGATATCTTGAAAATTGCCCTGATAAATCCAGAGCAAACTCAGACTACTTTTCCGCCTATTGCTTATTAGGCAAAACGTACATGAAATTAGAAAAACTACCACAGGCATGTGACGCATTTAAATATGCCCTTGAAGGTAAACTCTCAGGAAAGCAATATGTCGAAACCGTATCCGAACTGGTCAACGGTTATACCCAGCTTCAACGTTTTGTCGAAGCAATTGAAGTTCTCGAAACAATTAACTTATGGAAATTCTCAAGTAAAGAATCAATTGAGATACTTCTCTTAAAAAGTAATATCCTGCGGACTATCGGGCTCGCCGACAAAGCCATCATATTAATCGGCGATAAACTCGAATATATTTCTGACCCGCTTCTAAAAGCCAAAACTTCTCTTGAGCTGACAAGATGTTACATTGCGAAAGGCGACCTTGAACGCGCTCACAAAAACTTAACGAAAATCCTTGATGTCACCGAGCCAGGACCTTTAGCTAATGAAATAGCTGTCATTTTAGCCGATATCTGTTTGCAGCTCGACCGTGATGCACAGGCATATTCCATCTGTTTACAAATCCTTGACTTACAGCCCTCACAACCAATTAAGCAAAAAGCCTTGAATATACTCGCCGCTGTTTACAAAAATCAAAAAGATTATAACAAAGCCGCACTAGCGCTTTTGGGAAAATGGAAATGAGAAAAACAAACAAATATTCGGGGCAAAATTCCGATTCAAATTTTAAAAAGCTCTCGGCATTAAGCTTTGACTTTTGCCCGGGCATTTTACTCTTTTCATATCTGCTGCTCTGTTCGTTTACACCATCTGCCGATGCTCAACTTTCGTCAGAGCAATTCGACCCCATAGTTATACTACTTGAATATAATTCACCTACGCCGGAGGATATAAACTCTCTTAATACGCCTCTTCAGGCTGATAACGCAAAACAAATAACGAAAGAAAAAATACAACTCAGTGATAATTCTGCTGTAAACTTTGCTGCCCAGGTCGATGAAAATATTGCAAAAAACAGTTTAATTATTGTAAATACACCTAATTCAGAAACTGAAAAGAAATTATGGCAGAGCAGGATAAGCCACATTGAGGACGAAAAAGAAAGCAAAATCAAAAATGAACTTCAGCACATAATTGAAAAAATCAGAACTATAGAATTCGAGGAACAACAGGAAACTGCTGAGCCTGTTATTGAAGAAAAACCATTACCACAAAAAATCGAGGTCAAAGAAACTCTTCCTGACACTCAATTTTTCGAAGAGAACATCAGGGCCAGGCAATCATACGAGATAATAAGTGACGAAACATTAAAAATCTTTGAAGAGCTTTCAGAAAAACCTGAACTGATTGAAAACCCATTTGAACTCGCTGAGATACTGTTCCAAAGTGGACATCTCAAACAAGCTGCCAAGTGCTACATGCAGGCTCTTGAACAGAAAAAAACCGATGAATTCGATTCAGACCAAAGAAACCTGTGGACCTTACTGCAAATTGGAAACTGCACACGCAGGGATAACCCGCGAACCGCTGTCAAGATGTATGAACAGCTCATATCAGAATATCCCGATTCTATATGGGCAGACATGGCAAAGGCGCAAACTAAGTTGGTTAACTGGTACATCAAGGAAAAACCCGAAAACCTGATCACTGAAAATAAATCAATCGCCAAACGGAAAGGATATGCTTTAAAGTAATGGTAAACCAGACAAAAAACAACAGACAAAGCAATCTACAAGACAACATCGCAAACGTCCTGATTATTGACAACGACCCGCAATTAGCTCGGTTCATGCTTGAAATCCTGGCTAAAAAAGGAATTCGAGGTATCATCGCCGATGACAGCAAAACCGCTTTCGATTTCTTTGAGAAAAACGACTGTGACCTTATATTTACCACAACTCAAATAGAAAATATGAACAACATCTTTGAATTGATTCATAAAATCAGGGCAAATTCTCCAGAAACCCCTATGATTATGATCGCGGAACCTCTGAATCAAAAAACAAAAAATCAGCAAACAATTGCCAACGCCGTTGTTAAGGCCATTCATGCAGGTTATGTTGATTTTCTCATTAAGCCTTTAAACCAGAAAAAGGTCGAAAACATTCTCGATACTTTTCTTCCCAATCACAATATACAAAGCTGTGACTCCGCCGAACAGGCAACACAAACCCTCTACAGAATTGTCGGTAAAAGCACAAAACTAAATCAAATAGTCAATCTTGCAAAGAAAATCGCTCCAACTACTGCTCCGGTTCTTATAAGCGGTGAAAGCGGAACCGGAAAAGAACTCATTTCTTACCTTATCCATCATAACAGCAAAAGAGTCCAGGGGCCATACATCAAGGTTAATTGTGCAGCACTAAGTGACACACTGCTTGAAAGTGAATTGTTCGGCCACGAAAGAGGCGCCTTCACCGGCGCCTACTCTCAACGCAAAGGCCGCTTTGAGTTAGCTCATGGTGGCACACTACTGCTCGACGAAATAACCGAAACTCCCTTAAAATTCCAGGCCAAATTACTCCGCGTCATCGAACAGCAGGATTTCGAAAGAGTTGGTGGAAACGACAATGTAAATGTAAACGTTCGAATTATAAGTACAACAAACAAAGACTTATTGCAGGAAGTTGCCGCAGGAAGATTCAGACATGACCTTTACTACAGGATTAGCGGTATTAGACTAATCATATCGCCTTTGAGAAAAAGAAAAGAAGATATACCTGACCTTATCTGGCACTTTGTAAATCTCTACGCCAGACAGAATCAACGCCGTATCACAAAACTTGACCCAACCATGATGGAAATCTTCGAAAATTACCAATGGCCGGGAAACGTCAGACAATTAAGAAACGTCGTCATCACTTCCCTTATTCTCGGCACAGGAGAAACTCTTTCACTGGCTGATGTCTCATGGCTCTTTGATGAGCTGCAGCCACTGTCTCAGCAAACTTCTTTCGATGTTGAGAACACTCAATTGCCTAATAATCTCGGCGGCATCCCACTTGTCGAACTGGAACAGCAGGCAATCCTCGATACCTTAAAGCACACTCAGGGAAATCAAACAAAAGCCGCTAAAGTCCTGGGCATCAGTGACAGAACCCTAAGGGATAAAGTGAAACGTTACCGTCAACAGCGAAATTTACAACCAGTATAAAAAATATTGTTAAATATTTTTGGGACAAATAAAAAAATGGCAGATAAAAAAGAAGTAAAAAATGAACAGGAGGCTCAAAATAAAGAAGAGCCTAAACAGCAAGCGGATGATGCCGATGAGCAAAAAAAAGATGACACCGCGAAAAAAACAGGGCCGGGACTTCTAACATGGATTATTATGGCCGCTGCTATTATTGCCCTTGGCTGTTCAGGATTCGTTCTCGGAAGATTATTTGCAGGCTCATCCACACATGCTGAGTCCTCTAAACAAACCAAAGCAGCAAAAAAACCAAAGGATGACCTTACCGCCAAAGAAACGCAAAAAACATGGTATTACCAACTCGACCCGGTCGTTGCAAACCTTGATGTTCCCGGTGCGACAAGATATATACGAGCCGTTTTGATTCTGGAACTGGACCCCACTCTGGACCAAAAGAAAGGCGTCGCTCTGTTTGAAGAAAAAAAACCGCTTCTGATTAACTGGCTTACTATTTATCTGTCGAGTCTTACTCTTGAAGACGTCACCGGTTCAGGCAATCTAAGAAGGATCCAATCACAGGTACTTGACGCCTTTAATGAAGAGCTTTTCCCTGATTCAAAACCGATGGTCAAAAAAATTCTCCTGAAGGAATTCCCTATTCAATGAACAACGCTATGGCTAACAAACTGAGCAAACAAAAATTACAGCAGATAATCACTACCCTGGGACCCCAGGTTCCACAAGACGATACAACTGTCGAAGCTGCCGATTATAACTGGAATCAGCCTCGATACTTCAGTGACAGTCAGTTAAAAAAACTCGAAGATTTCACTGACCGGTTAGCGAGTGCTATCTCTGAAAACTTCTCAAATCTTTACAATACCGACTTCAACGCCTCGGTTAATTCCAACACACAACACTTTGCAAGTGAATTTCAAAATTCAGATTCACAGGACCAGCAAAACGACTATTATCTCGTCTTTTCAACAGAGCAGGACCCTCACGCTGGTTTCATCGGAATCCCGGCAAAAACCGCTATTGATTGGGCAACTCAATTGCTTGGTGATTCCGAAACAAATCAGGACCAAAGAGACTTATCTCAACTTGAAGAATCTCTTCTCCTGGACATCTTAACTGAGCTGGTTAAAGCTATTTCCAAAGCACATGGCAGTTACAACTTCCAGCACGACAACAAAATTGTTAAAGGAAAATTGCCAGTTAAAATGCAGGAATCCGAAGAATTAATAAAAATAGCATTTAATGTTCAAAAAGCTGATTCAAAAAACTCAGCAGAAGCCTATATCCTGATACTATCAAGCAAATTGGCTCCGCTCGTAGGAAAATCCGACCAATCCGACGAACAGTTTTCCTCAGACGACATTTCAGGGGCCATACTCCAAAACCTGCAGCAAATGCCGGTTCCTATCACCACAAAACTGGCTTCCACCACACTAACCTTTGAACAGGTCATGAGCCTTCAGCCAAATGATATATTACTTCTTGGTAAAAAGACGGATGATACTCTGGAAGTCGTTGTAGAGGGCAAGACTCTTTTTCGAGGCAAACCCGCAAAATGTAATGGCAAATATGCCGTAATGATTACAGAAAAATGTAAAGGTAAGGAATAACGTATAAAAATAAATTTACAGTTTAATAATTAAAAGAAAGTAAGAATATGGCAGACACAGCAGTAGAAGAAAAAGAGCAGCAAACCAAGGACGCCCAGGCCGATGATAAGACCCAGGCACAATCGGCTGAGCTTTCTGACGTAGATGCCGCCAGCGACACAGGGGCAACTGGAAGTATTGACATCTTACTCGATTTGAAAATTCCAATTATTGCATCTATCGGTCAAACGCAAATATCTGTCCGAAGACTGCTGCAACTCGCACCAGGTTCGGTCCTGCAGCTCGACAAACCCATAGAAGCTCCTGCGGATTTATATCTAAAAGGTACTAAGTTTGCTGCGGGAAAAGTCGTCGTCGTCGATGGACAGTTTGCTATCAGGATTGAGCAAATCTCCGGACTTGGAAACACTAACGAAGAGAAAGAGGCCGCTGAAGCTTAAATACAAATTCGTCATTTTTTGTAGTGTGGAGAAAAAAACGTAATGGCAGCTTCTGACAAATTAAATACATCGGGCTCTATCAACAAAGCCAAACCAGCATACAGTAATATCGTTCTGGTCTCATCTATGGTGATGATTTTCACCACACTCTTAATCCCTCTTCCAACTATTATAATGGACATGCTTTTAGCGTGTAGTTTGTCTTTGGCTATCGCTATACTAATCATCACACTACTCTCAAAAGAAACTCTCGAATTGTCTACTTTCCCATCACTGCTTCTTTTCGTAACACTCTTTAGACTTTCGCTTAATGTTGCATCAACAAGACTAATCCTGCTGCATGGCGACGCCGGCAGAGTCATCCAGACATTCGGCGACTTTGTAGCAGGCGGCAGCTTCGTCGTTGGCATAGTCATGTTTTTGATTCTTGTTGTTATTCAATTCATTGTCATTACAAAAGGTGCTGAGAGAATTTCAGAAGTCTCCGCACGTTTCACCCTCGATGCCATGCCCGGTAAGCAAATGTCAATCGATGCCGACCTGAACGCCGGCGTGATTACCGAACAGCAGGCAAACGAAAGAAGGAAAAAAATTGCGAAAGAGGCCGAATTCTATGGTGCTATGGATGGTGCCAGTAAATTTATACGTGGTGATGTAAAAGCCGGTCTCATTATTACCGCTATTAACATCATCGCCGGCATCGCTATGGGCTATTCAAAAGGCATGACCATTGGAAACGCCGTCAAAACATATTCCATCCTTTCAATCGGTGACGGCCTGGTCAGCCAGATACCTTCAATCATTATTTCAATCAGTTCAGGTTTCCTTATCACTAAAATCTCCTCGGAAAGCAGTGTAGGCCAGGACCTCGGAAAACAATTCTTTAGAACAAGCGAACCTCTCACCATTACCGCCTGCATCGTCGCTGCTATGGCCCTGATCCCCGGATTGCCGGCTTTACCATTCCTTATTTTAGCCGGCCTTATCGCTTTTACCGGAAACACCGTCGTAAAAACAAAAAAAACCAAGCAGAAAAAACACGATACAACTTCAAAACACGACAAAGGTGATAAAAAACCCGTTGAAGACCTCCTCGATATCGACAGAGTTTCTGTTCAGGTCGGCGTCAGGCTAATCGGCATGGTTAACCCTCGAAAAAACAGCACCATCTTTGACAGAATCGGTGCACTAAGAAGAAGATTCGCACAGGAACTTGGAATTATCATGCCTCTTGTCCGCCTAAAAGACAATATCAATATCGAACCTACTGCTTATGAAATCAGACTTGGTGACCACCCGATAGCAAAGGGGAAGATTGAGCCAAACATGCTCCTTGCTATGGATTCCGGAAATGTCAGGAATAAAGTCAAGCTCGCCGGCGCAAAAGAAACCACTGAACCAGTGTATGGACTTCCCGCTTTATGGATTACCTCAAGAGCAAGAAAAGATGTGGAAATAGAAGGATATACCGTCATTGACCCTGAATCAGTCTTTATCACACACCTTTCTGAAACTCTTAAAAAACACGCTGATGAACTATTAACCCGCGAGGACGTCCAGCAGCTTGTCGACAGACTAAGAAAAACTCAACCTTCACTTGTAGGTGAAGTCGTCGGAGAGCTCGTCTCTGTCGGACTGCTCCAAAGAATTCTCAAAAATCTGCTTGCAAGCGGAATTGCCGTCAGGGATTTAACCGCAATAATTGAAGCTCTCGGCGAACATGCCCCAAAAACCAAAAATCCTGTTATATTAACTGAAATGGTACGAAAACATCTAAGCAGAACCATTACTGAAAAACACAAGGATACCTTTGGAAGAATCCCAGCCATAACTCTCGAACCGGTACTCGAACATCAAATGATATCGAACTTACAACAGGATGGTGAGCAACTTTCACTTGCTTTGCCTGCTGAGACGACTATGGAATTAAGCAAAAAAATCGCTGAAGCGTGGAAATCCGCCATGGACAAGGCTATCGAAAACGTTGTCCTGCTCTGTGACTCAAGGCTCCGCTGCCCTCTCGAAATAATGTTGGCAAGAACCGTGCCGCCACTGCCAGTTGTCGCTTACGATGAAATTATACTCGGCACCGAAATTGAACCTGTTGAAACTGTAGCGATATCCCCTGGTGACCAATTACAACAAAACGAACAACAGCTCGCAACAGTATAATAACACATGTTATTGAAAGGAAAAGGAAAGGCTCATTATGCCGTTAAACGTTCGTCATATAGCTACTAATTTTGCTGTCATAACTTTCTTTGCATTAGGCTTTGTCTGCTGGGTTAGCGGACTTTCTCCTTTTACCTGTTGCAAAAGAGCCGGCGGCGGCGCAGCAATCGCTTTTATCGCTGCTGTCATAGCCGTAAAAGTTATAAATGCTATTATAATCAATGCATTGATCGATTTTAATATTAACAAACAAAAGGAAGACACCAGTGACAACACAAACTGAAAATAATTCACAACCGCAGATACTGCTCGAACAAAGCAGCTCTCACTTGAAAACAGTTGCTCATCGCGCTTATTCCAGACAAAGGGAAAATGGCATCAGTGACGAACAGATTACACAACTTATCCCTATGGTTCACAAGATAGTTCGTAAGGTAGTTACATACCTGAAACCTCCGCTCACATATGAAGACATGGTCTCTGCAGGAACCATCGGACTGGTAAAAGCTGCTCGTGATTATGACCCTTTTTACCAGGCCGACTTCAAAACTTATGCGTACATTCGTACAAGAGGCGCCGTCATTGACGAACTCAGGGGATGGTCTTTCGTTCCTGCCGCCGTTGAAAAAAAGATTCGAAAAGCACGTCAGCTAAGTATGGAAATCACAGAAAAAACAGGTTTTACTCCAACTGACGAACACTTAGCACAGCAGCTTGGCATTTCTATTAACGCTCTTTACAAGATATATGAAAGCACCAGGGCCAAAAATTTTATCTCCATCGATAACTCAAAGGACGGCTCACCCTCATTAGGGAATCTGCTGCCTGCCATTTCCACGACAACACCAGATGAAAATGTCGAAAAAAAGGAACTAATCGATAAATTAACAGAGGCTATCAAACAATTAAATGAAAAACAGCGACGAGTCATCATATTGTATTATCAACAGCAACTGACGATGAAACAGATAGCTCAAATCCTGAACATTACCGAACCGCGCGTAAGTCAGCTGCACGCCAGTGCTTTATTTAATCTATCAACTAAATTAGAATGGTGGAAAAATGGAAGATAACAATTACACTATAATAAAGCCCGTAGAAAGCATGCACAACATCGGAAATATAAAACACGTCGACAGGGAACAGGAAAGAAAAAAAAAGCAAAACTTAAACCAGAAAAAAGAAGATAAAAATGAAAATGAGCCTCTCGAAGATGAAATAAATGAGCAGGATATTGACCAGGATACCAACGATAACATCGACGATAAAAACGGAGAGCATTCAATCGACTTTTGTGCTTAGATTTTCAGTTCGTTAAAGTTTATAAAGGAAAGAGACAATTCAAATATGGAAAATACAACCGGACAAATCTTGAAAAATACTGATGTTGAATTAAATGGGCATATTCACATTGACATAGCGAAAAATACACCTTCACAAATCCGGCAACAACCGAATCAAGCAAATGCTCCTGTAACAAAGCCAAAAGCTATTGTCGTGGAAAACTCTCCCGATTCAGTTGTTATTGAATTTACCTGTTCGTGTGGCAGGAAAACCTATTTGCAATGCGAAATCGCTAATAATCAACAACCTAAATAAATTCTATAGGGAGATATTTAAAATGAATTTTAAAAACACAATAAACTTAAGTTTATTAATACTACTAATCATTTTCTCCATGATTTCAGGCTGCTCAAAATACGTTTTACCTGTTAAACTGCAACCACTCGTTCCACCTGATAACCAACAAGCTGAATCCATTGAGAAAAGATTTGATGAATCCAACCTAAAAGGACCAACTGCCGTTGAGTCTGCCATAAAACTGTCTGAAAAATACGCAAAGCTTTCTGAACAAACCGCTAACCTGAAACAACAAAATCAACTGTTTGATAAAGAAAACCAGAATCTAAAAGACCAGCTCAACCGGTCCAGGGCACAGCTGACCCAAACGCAGAAAGAATTAGAAGAAGCTAACGACCTTTTAATTGAAATGAGAATAGAGCTCAATAATTGGAAAACTGACATCATCGGCTTTCGTCAGGAAATGCGTGAAGCAGACAAAGCTCAACTGGAAACACTATTCAAAGTCCTGAAAGTTCTTGGTGGGGAGACAAAAACCGATTTGCGCAAGACTGAAGATGCTAACTCTGTTACAGTATCGCAGGACGATACAACACAACCAACAACCAAAACTCAATGAATACAACTTGAAGGTAAATAAAATGATTAAGCAAATAACAACATTCATATTCAAAAAACAAAAATACAGCGTTCTATATTTCGCTGCCATATTACCAATAATCTTCGCTTCAGGATGTGCTGATTGGGACTCTGCAGTAAACACTGGTTTTTTCTACGTAAATCCTGACAAAGATTTCTTTGAAATCGGCAAAGTTACTATTGTCGAACTGGATAATATGTCAGCTTATCCACAAATCTCTGCTGATGTCACAGAAGCTCTTTTCCAGGCATTACAGAAAAAGCAGGTTTTCAGCCTGGCCGCCATCACTAAAAGCAACCCGAGATGGCGAAGCTTACAGTTAAACTCGAGCAATGATACATACAACATCAACCAGCTCTATGCTATTCGAAAAACTCTAAAATGTGACGCTATACTGATCGGTACCATTACAGCTTATACGCCTTATCCTCACATGAGCATGGGAATTCGGCTTAAGCTTATTGATTTGGCTGATGGTGAACTGCTCTGGGCTGTCGAACAAATCTGGGATACTGCCGATAATACCACCGAATACAGGATAAAAAAATATTTCAATAAAAATTTAAGGCCTGATTCCGCTGCTCTGGAAGAACATAAATTGGTCAATGTCAGCCCTATCAAATTCGTAAAATTTGTCGTTTATGAGATAGCCGAAACCATTAAACCAGCAGGATAATAAGCAACAAGGAAAACCACTGTCGTCCGAAAACAAAAGAAACTTTAGAAAAAATTGGAAAATCCGGGAAAAATTTGTAAAGTTTTATAATAATTTTGCGAAAAGTATAATAGGGTAATAGTCAGGAGTAAATATTATGATTGACAAAATAAATAATACTAACATCCAGGATATCTTGGGAAACTCATTGCTTAAACAAGCTGATTCTAATAAAACTCCTCTTGCTAATAATGCCGATACATCCCTGCAAGTCGATTATGCTTCGTTAATTGAAAAAGCTGTACAACTACCGGAAGAAAACAACCACGCTGTGCAACAGGCTCAGCAGCTGTTAAAATCTGGAAATCTTGACACTATTGAAAACATCAAAGCCGCTGCACAAAACATTATTGATTTAGGGATTTAATGTAAGGAGAGAAAACCTCAGATAATACGGCCGGCCACGGAAGGCCAATTTAGATGCCTAAACGGATTGAACTCGGCGAGGAATATGCATGGCTGGGCCCCAGAAACTTATCCATCATACCTCGCCATTTTTCTGAAAAAATGACCGGATACCTTTGTCTAAATCGCAGATGCTGAAATTGAACAATATAATTAAAAACAAGTTCAAAAAGCGTTGGAAAAATTATATCTTCCAAAGCCTGTTGGCAACTGTCACACTCTTAATACTTATCCTTGCACTTGGAAAAGAAAAAATGGTACTTATCAGTGCTATAGGTGCCACCGCCTGTATAGCTTTTGCCATGCCAAATACTGAGTCTGCAAAACCCAGAAATGTAATCGGCAGCCACTTACTCGGGCTGATTGCGGGCAGCATCTTTTATCTCACCAACTTTCCATGTTATATCGAATGGTCTCTCGCTGTCGGCATATCCATCTTTCTTATGGTCGCATTGGACATCATTCATCCGCCTGCTTCAGGAACAGCTTTAGCCGCTGCCATCAATCAGTCCCCCGTAAATACCTTAATCACAATATTAGTCGCAACATTGATAATATCCCAATGCCGACACCTTCTGAGAAATTATCTGAAAAACCTGGTATGAATGCTCTTAAGTACACCTTTAATCAGGCGTAAAATTGCTGCTAAACGGAAATGCAAAATGCTGATTATAGCACAATGTCCAGGCTGTAGTAGCAAATGGAAACTCGACGCTACCGCTGCAGACAAAAGAATAAAATGCAAAAAATGTCACACACTCTTTAAAATACCGAAATTGGCCGACCTCTCGATAGCAACGAATGTTCTTAAAAACGTTAAGGGAACCATTTACGTCGATCAAAAGGGAAAAACTTACGGCTAACCGCACTATGCAGTTATACAGACAGATTCAGCTGAACTTGCGGCCGCTTTAACTTCCAATATCTCAATAAGTTTTTTTATCATTACCTCTACGGGCCACCTCTGCTCGCCTCGCTCCTTATTCTCCTCTGACCATGCAAATACAAAGGGCAACATCACCGCCTCTACATCACCGCCCTCCAGTTCTGCCGCTAATTCACCTATACTTTCCAGAACACTTACAGACATATTAACAACTTTGGGGTCTTCAGCACATCCAATTTCACAAAACTGTGCTGACCCTGTCACTATATGTTCACGACAGGCCATAGGTCGTTGGGAATACAACAGGCATAAACCATCCGCTAAAAACGGACAGCTAATTCCCAACCCGCCGTACCACTCTCCTACTTCATTTGCTTTAAATTTCTCATCAACTCCATCAAGAATCTGTTTAGCACTATCAAGGCACCTGCCTGTTACCAAATCCTTAAGCTGCTCCGGCATCGATTGCATCTCTTCTCTCAAACGAAAAACTTCCGGTATCGATAACGGAACTACGTAATTGCAGCATGCCGAACAGCCCTTGCCGCATGGTACTTTTTCCCCCTCTGTCCGAAGCCTGTCTAACACCTTCAATGCAATCTTTGTCGAAAGCATCCGCGCTAAAGGCACTATATCTGCCAACTTAGCACATTTATCTTCCACATTAAAAGTGACAAATAGCTCTTCTCCCAGAATATTTAATTCAAACCTCGAAGCCTCCTTACCCTTTAAATCGCCCTTTCCTTCTACTCCGGTTTTACCAAAAGCTATATTAAACAGCTCTCTTTTCATTCATTACCTTCTTTTTAAACGACTTTTATAAACTTATTCCAAGGCTTCTGCTGAAAGCGTATCTTTCTTTTGAATATCCCCTCCCTCATCCTTTTCAGCCGAGCATGCTTTGGGTGGATTTTGATTAATGTTAAGTGCTGTTTCTACCCTGGCTATCCTTGATACAAGCTGCGTCAACTTATTGTCAATAGCATCGAGCTTCCTGCCAATTTCTTTAACATCGGCACTAACCTTGCCAAAATTCTTGTCAGTCATATTCATAAACCGATGCATCACACGCTCATATGCATCTATCGCTCGGGCTGTATCGCTCCTGTATTCCGGCAAAGAATGTGTATTGATTTCGTAAGTCTTCTCGCCGCCGTGAGTCGATGTCGAAAACCAAATCAATATAAAACCAACAACTACCGCCGCGCTAACTACCCACAGTCTCTTATTCGTATCCATTTGCATCAGTTCATTTCCCATTTTAATTTAGAATTAAAATCCATTTTCCTGCATGAAAAATATCGACACAATAGCCCTGCCTTTTAACCAATTTCACAATTAAGTAAACCGCATCAACCCAAAACACATATTAAAAAATCAACCTTAAAGCCTTATAGGACGCAAACGCATTTTATTCATTTTTCTCATTAAAAATCTAAAATACTTACCAACATCACAGGAAATGCATACGGCAGGTTCAAAATTGGAAAAACCAAAAAAAACAGGCGGATAATAACAATTATCCGCCTGATAAATTTCCCCTCAAAGCTTATAATGCTAAGTAATGCCCATAGAAACTGCACGTTTGATCAATCCCGCTACATTATGCGTCTTAAGTTTACGCATTATTCGGTTACGGTGATATTCTATCGTTCGCTGAGCACGGCAGCGCTTGCCTGCTATTTCCCTATTTGTCAGCCCTGAAACAATTAACTGCAGGATGTCCCTCTCACATCTGGTCAACGGCTCAGATATCTCAATATCTTTTACAAGGGTTTTTTCCAAAAGGCTGTCGATTTCGGAAGCATCAAAACTGCTGCTAACCTTCTTATGAAGATTTGAAAAGCTTTGGCAGGATTTGGATTCGCTCTCACTGGCAAATGCAGCACTGTGTTTCTCCAAAAGCCATTTTTTATCGGCCATTTTTTTTTGTGCTCCAAATAAACTATTGATTAAACAAATCTTTTGATAAATAAGCCTTCTTCTTACAACATCCCTGATTTACTTATCGAGCCTAACATCCTTAACTTAAGTCATTTACAAAACAAAAACCCATAAAATATTCAGCATTATGCAATATTATAGCTAACCCTTTACCTCTCATAATCACGTCAAAAAACCTTGTCTAACACACTCTTTCATAACAACTGATAAATAAAATTAGCTGGAATAGTTAAAGTATTGCCCTATTTGAACGAAAAAAAGTATAGACTTGTAAAGTTATCGCAGGAAAAGAACCTCATAAATGACCGCAATACAAACAGAGCTTGAACTTGAAATCGTTGAGTTGGCAACAGAAGCATTCGAAAGCTTCTGTGAAGACATCTCAGGCATGTTCGGCATTGATATTGAGTGCACACAGCAGCAATTCTCAAATAAAAACGCAAAGGAACTAAAAAAAATCTTCAAAAAGCTCTCTGCTGTTAATACCGTAAAAGCGGAAGGTGTTTTAAACGGGAATTTCCACTTCGTCTTCGATAAGGAGGGACTATTCACCCTTGCCGGCGTCATCGTAATGCTGCCTGAGCAGAGAATCCTCGATATGATAAAGCAAGGCTCTGAACCTGAAGCAAAAGATATGAGTGATGCCATCGGGGAGATGGGTAATCTACTCGTCGGCTCATGGGACAGAATCTTCCGTGAAAATCGCGAAGAACATAAACACTTCTCGCAAATAAACACATTTATTGGAAATCCATGGACAAAACCTGAAGAAAGCATTGGAATAAACAGAAGCGAAGAACTGCTTTTCGTCCCTTATGAATTAACCGTTGGTTCTTACAAGACTTTTAATTGTGGCGTGGCATTTCCTAAATCAATACTGAAGCAAAGTTCTGACCACCAATCTCAGGAAACTGCCGAAACGCCCCAGCCGCAGGACATACAACACTCTCCGGAACAAGCTGACACCCAAACACCACAGGATACTCAGCAAACCGACACCGAAGTTCCCAA
>CBDVDM010000003.1:0-78183 GCA_965372745.1 uncultured bacterium | reverse complement strand
TGCAAATCGAGTTATTGAACTAAGCCCAAGCGTCCCGGAAGAAGCCGCCGTACTGCTGGAGAACATCGAAAATCCTTCCGCTTTAGCAGACTTTCTCGCCGCAAATCTAAATCTCGAAACCACGGAAAAACAAAAACTGCTCGAACAGTTAAATGCCTCCAAAAGACTCGAAAAAATATCCGTTGTTCTTGCTAATCAGCTTGAAGTACTCGAGATGAGCCACAAAATACAGGGACGAGTCCGTAACTCCATCGAAAAGAGCCAGCGGGAATACTTTCTCCAGGAACAGTTAAAGGCAATTGAATCCGAACTCGGAAAAGGTGACCGGCAAACCGAAGAGCTGAAACAAATTCAAAAAAATATCAAAAAAGCAAAAATGCCGAAAAAGGTCGAAGCCGAAGCCCTCAGAGAACTCGACAGACTCGGCAAAATACCACCGGTATCACCAGAATACAGCGTCATCAGAACATATCTCGACTGGGTCTGCGAACTGCCGTGGGCAATCCAGACAACCGACCAGCTCGATATTAACAAGGCTCAGCGTATCTTAAACACCGACCACTACGACCTCAAAAAAGTAAAAAAACGCATCCTTGAATTCCTCGCCGTCCGTAAACTGAACCCGCAAGGTAAAAGCCCGATACTCTGCTTCGTCGGCCCGCCCGGTGTAGGAAAAACATCACTCGGAAAATCCATCGCCCGTGCTATGGGCAGAAAATTCATTCGTATCTCTCTCGGCGGCATTCGCGACGAAGCCGACATCAGAGGCCACCGCAGAACTTACATCGGGGCACTGCCGGGAAAAATCCTGCAGGAGCTTAGAAAATGTCAAAGTAACAATCCCGTTTTCATGCTCGACGAACTCGACAAAATCGGCTCCGATTTCAGGGGCGACCCCGCTTCCGCACTGCTCGAGGTTCTCGACCCGGAGCAAAATTTCTCTTTCACCGACCACTACCTTGACCAGCCGTTCGACCTCTCGAAAGTAATGTTCATCGCGACCGCAAACTACACTGAACCCGTCCCGCCGGCACTGCATGACAGAATGGAAGTTATTGAACTGCCGGGCTACACCGAAAATGAAAAGCTGAACATCGCGAAAAAATACCTCGTCCAACGTCAGCTAAAAGAGCATGGCCTGACCAATACTCAACTTGCCATCAAGGACCAGGCAATTCTTACAATTATTGAAGGCTATACGCGTGAAGCCGGCGTAAGAAATCTCGAAAGAAACATCGCAGCTGTCTGTCGCAATATTGCTACTCAAATCGCTAAAAATGAAAAACGTCGAGCAACTATCGACAAAAAACACCTCGCTGCAATTTTAGGCCCTGCCCAGTTCGAATCGGAACTTGCTATGAGAACTGCCATCCCAGGCGTCGCCACCGCTCTTGCCTATACACCAGTCGGAGGCGAACTGCTCTTTATCGAATCCGCTTCAATGCCCGGCAAAGGCAATCTCCAGCTTACAGGCCAGATTGGCGATGTGATGAAAGAAAGTGCCCAGACCGCATTCTCCGTCGTAAAGGCAAATGCTAAAAAATTGAAAATCGAAGATAAACGGTTCAGCAAATTCGATTACCACATTCATGTACCCGCCGGCGCCGTCCCGAAAGATGGCCCAAGTGCCGGAATCGCAATCTTCACTTCACTTATGTCACTGCTGCTGAAAAAACCCTCCCGACCCGATGTTGCAATGACAGGTGAAATAACACTGAGAGGACTCGTCCTTCCCGTCGGAGGTCTCAAGGAAAAAATCCTCGCTGCAAAACAAGCCGGTATAAAAACCGTCATCCTGCCTGAAAGAAACAAAAAGGACATCCCGGAAATACCACTTGAAGCAAAGAAAGGGCTTAAATTCGTATTCGTCAAAAACACTAACGACGCACTAAAAATCGCCCTGAATACGAAGTGAATTAACTACTTTCACTACATCTACCATCTCAGCCACATCGTGCACTCGAACAATTGATACGCCCTTGCTTACACACCACGCAACGGTAGCAGCCGTCCCGAAAATCCTGTCACTCGGATTTTCCTTACCCGTTATTTGGCCGATAAATCTCTTCCGACTTGTTCCCACAAGGACCCGATATCCGCTTGACGCAAACTTGTCAATATTTCTTAAAAGCTCCAGGTTATGCTCTAATGTCTTGCCGAAACCAATACCAGTATCAATAAAAATCCGCTCACGCTCGACCCCAAACTTCTCTGCTCTTTTAGCCTGCTTAACTAAATATTCCAATACCTCGCCAACCACATCCTCATATCTCGGCTCAAGCTGCATCGTCGCAGGTGTACCCTGCATATGCATCAGCACAACCGGCACTTTATATTTCGCCGCTAACTCTGCCATCCGCATGTCACTTAATGCCGTTATATCATTGATAACACTCGCCCCCGCCTCCAATGCTTTCACCGCCACTTCATAATCTTTTGTATCAATACTTATCGCGACATTCGTTTCCTCAACCAATCGCTCTATAACAGGTACCGCTCTTTTTATCTGCTCGGCTGCGCTTACAGCCTTAGCTCCCGGCCTGGTTGACTCAGCTCCGACATCTATTATCACCGCTCCTGCCTCTATCATCGAGAAGCCATGCTCAACAGCCATGTCCACATCAAAAAACTGCCCGCCGTCACTAAACGAATCTAGCGTGACATTCAATATCCCCATTACAAGACAGCCACTCGAAAAATCAAGCCGCCCCTTCGGCCACTCAACTATTGTCTTTTCATCCATTTGAAGTCCTGTATCCTATTCCACTTATTTTATCCTTAAAGCTGCTATTGTCACATTCTAAAACAATCTCAGTATTCCAGAACTCCCTTCGAACGCGATACTCTCTTCGAAGCCGGTCAAATATCCCGCACCTTTTACCTAAGGGCATTCCCAAAATCTGCCTTAAACTCTTATCATCTTCTCGTATATCATAAACCTGCATTACAATCTCCAGCAACTGCTTTTGCTCATTCATTAGCGGAGTATTTATCTTTAACTTTCCAACTTCGGGCACCGGCATCAAACTGCCTATGTGGAAATTCGGCGCCAGCGCAAAATGCCTGCAAGCCGCATCATATATCATCATCAAACCTGCCACCTTGCCGTCAAAAGAATACCCCGCTATATGAGCAGTCCCTATATCAGCCATCTCCAAAAGCTCCGTGTCGATACTCGGCTCATCCTCCCAAACATCTAAAATAGCAGCCTTGACCTTTCCCGATTTCAAAACACTCTTCAAAGCTGTTGTATCAACCACACTCCCACGTGACGTATTTATGAAAACACTACCATCCTTTAATGATTTAAAAAACTTCTCCCCTGCCAGATGATATGTCTTATCAACACCCTGAAAAGTTAAGGGCACATGAAATGTCACAAAATCACATTCAAAAATCTCTTTTATAGGCCGGTATTTTTCTTCCCCTGTTTGTCTTTGCAAAGGCGGGTCATTCAACACAACCTCCATGCCTAATGCCCTGCATTTCTCTGCCACCTTGCCGCCGACATTACCAACCCCGACAACCCCTATACTTTTACCATCCAGGCTAATTTCATATCTGTCACTCACCTCCAGCAGTCCCGTTACCACATATTCCGCCACAGAATTCGCATTTGACCCCGGCGCCGAGTCAAACCCAATACCACTGCTCCTTAGACAATCAACATCGATATGTTCAAAACCTATCGTCGCCGTCCCGACAAACTTAACACAACTGCCTTCCAGCAAACCGGAATCGACCTTCGTAACACTTCGTACAACAAGAACATCCGCATCTTTAACAATCTCCGCTGTTATCTCCCTGCCCGATACTACCTCTATTTCTCCTATCGTTGAAAAACATTCCTTAACAAGTGGTATATTACAATCCGCTATTATCTTCATCGCTGCAAGTTCTTCCTTTTCTCTGATATTAAAAAGCTGTGTTCTCTGTCTACTGTATTCTACGCTTCTGCTGCCTTCGCTTCAAATAATTTGTCTTTAATTGCCCAATGTTGTTTTGGAATCCATTTCAATTAACCCTACCACTCCACGGAACATCTAACATCGCTACGTACAGGGTATCTTCTTGTCATTGCGAGGACATCAAAGATGGCCGTGGCAATCTCCATGTGTCATTTCGACCGCAGCAAAGCGAAGCGGAGAAATCTAAAAAACTCCCTCCTGTCATCCCTGACTTAATCAGGGATCCATAAATATTTAGCCCCCATCGTGCCTGCCCGCCGAAGGAGGGTTGGGGGTTTTATTCCACTTCGTTTAGCCGTCGCCGACACGGCGACGAGTTTTTTCTTTACTTTTAAGGGACAGAAACACATAATAAAACCTGTTACATAATTACTAAAAAACAGTTAGGATACTTATCGGAAAGAGTTAAGGCATTACAGGAACTAACAAAGCTCGTAAAAAGAAGATTGTAAGTTTTGTATAAGTGATAGAGGGGTTAAAATGGATAGAGCCAATAAGGTAATGACTTTTGTGCTTTGCTTTTTTGGATTAATTGACATAATTCTGAGATATACAGAGACTCCCAATTTATCTCTCTTGACTACTATGATTCTACCCCTCAATATACTGGAGATTTTAATAGCTTTAATTTTCATCGTACTAGTTTATAGATTTCTACCGAACAATTTAAGTCGTATAAAATATAGAATACGCGCAGAGTATTTTTGGAAGAACTGGAAAACATTCAAAGAATTATTAAACACTTACTCTAACACGAATGATAAAAAATCGCAGTGTGAATATAAAAGATTGAGAGAAAAACTAGAGCTGGATTTCAATTTTTTTGTTTCCCCCATGAAAAGCGTTCAAGAAGCAAGCCACCGCAAAGAAATTGTATGGTATATCGATAGGCTTGAGGAATGCTTTCGCGCAAGGAATATTGATGATTGGGAAAGCAAAAGCGGCCACAAGATTTCGGACGGAATTGATTATCTCGATTATCTTATAATTGCTTTAAAGGAAGATGCCAAAAAACCCATAAGAAAAGGCAACTAATATAGCAGGCTGTGCTTTTCTCTATGGATTTTGTTTCGCGAAAAAGTCGTTGAAACGCAAAAGATTGGGCGAGTATTTAAGAAGCAACGAGAACTTCTTATAAAGAAAGAAACAATCTGTCTTTCAGTGTTAATCCGTGGTTAAAATTAATTGTTAGTTTTTCTTAATTCTGCCCTCTGACTTCTGCTTTCTGTCTTCTAAATTTGAAAACCGGCTATTCTCTCGCTGCAATCAGGGCACTTACCGTTCTCTAAAGCATTATCAACTATTTTGTATCCTGTCCGCTCTATCAATAATTTCCCACATTTATAACAAAATGTACTTTCGGATTTCGCCCCCGGCATATTACCAGCATAAACATACCGAAGCCCCGCCTGCCTGCCAATCTCTTCTGCACGCTCCAGGCTCTTAGCCGGTGTTACCACTGAATCGGTATATTTATAATTCGGATGAAACCTGCTCACATGCCACGGCACATCAACGCCTGCTTTTTCCGCTATAAACTCCGCCAGCCGTTTCAGTTCATCATCCGAATCATTCTCACCCGGAATCAGAAGCGTTGTCACTTCAAGCCAGATATCCGTCTCATTTGCGATATAGCTTATCGTCTCGAGTACCGGCCCTAATCTCGCTTTACACAACCGTTTATAATACTCCTCATCAAACGCCTTCAAATCAACGTTTATTCCATCAAGCCATTCACTCGCAAAATCTATCGCTTCTTTTGTCATATAGCCGTTACTGACAAACACGTTAGCCAGCCCCTTTTCCTTTGCCAGCCTTCCGCAATCGGCGCAAAGCTCCATGAATATTGTCGGCTCGGTATATGTATAGGCTATTGACTTACAGCCGCTTTGTACCGCTGTTTCTACTATTTTTTCCGGTGTTCTTGCCTGTCCATCAATCCGGCCATCATCATAAACCGCCTGACTTATCTGCCAATTCTGACAAAACTCACATTGAAAATTGCATCCTATACATGCAATCGAAAACGATAAACTTCCGGGCTGAAAATGAAATAAAGGCTTTTTCTCTATCGGGTCTGCATTCGCTGCACAAACCTTATCATAATTTAGCGAATACAAAACCCCGTCGATGTTCCTGCGTACCTGGCAGTGTCCCAATTTGCCATCATTTATAACACATCGCCAGCTGCAGAGATTGCACCGCACCTTCCCCTCGGCCCCCAATGACTCCCACAACACCGCTTTCTTAAGATTTTGCACTTCCTCTGCCATAGCTACTCTGCTATCTTAGCGCCCAAAAACCCACCTCTGCCACTTTTATTATCCTTCTAAATAGCGATGTTCAAATTCGCTCCGAGAAATCGTACCGCTCATACGCAAAACCTCGAGGTCATCCTCACTCACACGCCCATTTATGAACTGCTGAACTACCGGGTCAGAATGGCTGCGAATATGCTCTGTGTCACCATCGGCAAATATCCTGCCTTCATGCAGCATAACTATCCTGTCAGCTATCTTATAAGCACTGGTCATATCGTGGGTCACAATCACGCTCGTCAATCCTAGACCACGCTGCAACTTCAATATCAGCTCATTAATTATATCTGCACGGATGGGGTCAAGACCCGTCGTCGGTTCATCATACAATATCACCTCCGGATTCAACGCAATAGCCCTCGCCAAAGCCACTCGCTTACGTTGTCCACCCGATAAATTAGCAGGATAATAATCCTGAAATCCATCAAGACCAACCATTGCCAATTTAGTCCGAACAAGCTCATTAATACCGCTCTCGTCTGTTATCTTATAATGCTGCCGCACAGGAAACATCACATTCTCCGCCACACTCAAGCTGTCAAACAATGCTCCGCCCTGGAACAAAAATCCGTAATTAGTCCGTATCTTATCAAGCTCATTCTCATTAAGGTCATCGATACGCCTGCCCTTAAGATAAACCTTGCCGCTTGTAGGCCTGAGCAACACTATCAAATGCTTTATCAAAACCGTCTTTCCGCACCCGCTCGGGCCTATAATCACCGTTGTCTTACCTTTCTCTATCGACAGCGACACATCATCAAGAACTACGTTCTCGCCGAACTTCTTCGTGACATTCTTAAGGACAATCACTCCATCATTCTCTGTCACCGTCTCCTGATTGTCACCATTGCCATTTCCCACTTTTCACTCTTTTCTATTTTCTATCTGCTGCTTATACGAGACTCTTCAAAGGCCAGAATGTACTATATATCGTTTTTGCCACAACCGCTAACGCAAAATCCAATGCCAGTATCGAGATAAAACTTGCCACAAACGCCTCCGTACAGGCCTGCCCCACTCCATGCGCTCCTTCCCTGCACGTAAATCCTTTATAACAGCTTATCGCTGCTATCGCACACCCGAAGAAAAAACCCTTCACTACGCCAATCGAAACATCCCACAACTCAACGCCGTTGGCACTAAAACTCCAGTACGCATGCGCATTTATACCCAATTGAACCACGCTCACAAAATACCCACCGATGATGCCAAGCAAATCTGCAAATATAATCAAAAATGGTGTCAGAAAAAGACACGCCAATACCCTCGGTGCCACGAGGTACTTAACAGGGTCTGTCCCCATACTCCTGACCGCCTCTATCTGCTCGGTCACCTTCATAGTTCCCAATTCCGCCGTCAACGCCCCGCCGATTCGACCTGCAAGCATCACCGCAGCCAGAACCGGCCCAAGCTCCTTTACCACTGATATATTTATCAAAACCCCCAGATGCTCTTCCAGTCCCATACCTGCTAACTGGTCATACGCCTGTATTGCAAGCGTCATTCCCACAAATGCCCCTGTTACCATAATAACCGGAACACTGCGAACACCGATTATATGCATCTGCGTCCATATCAAAGGATACGTTCCAGGCCGCGTAATACTGTAGAAAGACGCTATCATCGCATCCCATACAAAACGAGAAAACCTCCCCATATTATGAAAACCAGCCAACGCCTTGACACCTATCACTTCCAACATAATAGGTAACTCCAAATATTAACTATCATCCATGACCATTTAATTATACTAATTCCTAAACTCATAATCGTCAATCGCAAAGTTCCAATGTATTTCCAACCCCTGTTTTCCCTTACCACCCATCAGAACCGCAAATGTTCTGCTCAGCGTAGCCTATGACGAAAGCAGGGAGCAACGTCGAATGGTTTTACGTGGTGTCATCCTAAGTGCACTTATCCTGTCGAAAAAACGAATGTTCTCATTCTACTTGCTACTAATTTTAAATTTTCAACTCCCAACGAGGTACGATCTACGATTCTGTTTTTTCTGTTTTTTCTGTTTTTGCTGTTTTTGCTGTTTCATTAGCGATATTTTGGTTTTTTCTTTTCCTGCGGTTAATTGTTCTTATTGCCGGATCTGCCGGCTCAGCCTGTGATGCAACCTGCACAGCTTCGACAGCAGTATCTGCGAACATATCAGCACCGATTTCTTCCCATAGACCTTCCGCACGATTGAACAATCCGCCGGAAACCATTATTTTCATATCAGGATACGCATTTACACCTTTTATAGTATCAATCAATTTTCTGATACCAGGTGCCTGCTTCGGCTCAGTACCGTATATAAGCAAAATATCCGGGTTGTAGTCATTTACAAATGTGAGGACATCATCATTTGTAAGACCGCCGCCAAGAAATCTGACTTCCCAGCCGTCACTTTCAAATAAATCAGCTGCCATCTGAGCACCGAGTTCATGTATCTCAAACGGTGCACAACAGACAGCTATCTTCTTTTCCTTATTGACCTTACGAGGCAGCTTATTTTGCAGCTGATCCACAATTGAACGATTTATTCGATTGGCCAAATGCTCCTGAACCGAGGAAATCTGGTCGGTGCGAAGTAAATTATCGACTTCGACCATTATTGGCCAGACAATTTCTGAATATACAGAATTGGCTAACGTGCCGGTCTGAAGCGTTTGCTCAATAATCGAACGACATTGCCTGCGGTCACCTTTTAAAAGAGCGTCTAAGTATCGCTCCAATATAACGTTATCAACCATGACTTAATCTCCAAAAAACATTTTTCTTACAAAAATCCGAAACCTTACCAGTTTTGCCAGTTGCCTTATCTTGCCACACTTAACTGACAGGGCCTTGTGCATGTCAAGATAGGCAACTTTGCATTAGAGGGTATCGGTAGGTAGTTTTGGAAATCTTTAGTTAAAATGGGTAGTTTTGGGAATATGGGTAGTTAATTTGGGTAAGTTTTTATAGGGATAGGAGTTAGAGGGACAAGTTTTTTGGGGTTGGAATAGTGAAAATGGGGGGTTTGGGCGCGATTATTTGCGCAAGTTGGTCAAAAATTGGTGCAAAAAGCACGCAAAAATGAACAAAAAAGCGCAGAAATGCGCACGAATTGACATGAATTGCACCAAAATTCGCATAAATTTACATACTCGGAAAACGCGCTTGCGCAAACGATTGATTTTAGCCACCAAGACTCTAAGGCACAAAGAAAAGGACAAAAAATAGCAACAACAATTAGCTCACCACGAAGTGCACGAAGGACACGAAAAAAAGACCATAGGCCACTAACGCACACGAACCTCCATACGAAAAAAGTTTAAGGATGAATTTTATGATCAATTGTTCAATGTCTATTGCTTTCCAATATGATAATGCACAACATGTTTTACGACTTATTATTGCCTTTCTCTATGTCATCTGTGGCTAAACAAACGGTTCGATTTTGGCTTTGCAAATTTTATTCGTAAGTCGCTATAACACTTTAACCCTCTTAGTCAGATATTCCAACTGTTTTTTAGTAATCCTGCAAGAGGCTTTATTATGCTTTTCTGTCCCCAAAAAGCAAAGGAAAAACTCGTCGCCGTTCCGGCGACGGCTAAACAATAGAGATATCCCAGCCAATCCTTCAATAAAAATCTAAACCTGCGGTGAAACCGCAGGCTAAATATTTAGAAATTCCCCTGCCGCAAGCAGCAGGGCTAAACGAAATGGATTCTGAAACAACATCAGGCAATTGAAGACAAATTGTCCGAGAAAACGTCGGGCAAATAACCACAATTTGTTCTGAACAAGTCAGGAATGACAGAACCCCCTCATGCGAGATGAGGGGGCTAACCGGAATGGAATAAAAGATTGCCGCGTCGGTTGCATAGCAACCTACTCGCAATGACGAAACGAAATAATAACCCCCACCACTCCTTCGGCGAGCCTACGGCGGATGGGTATAACAGTAACCCCGCCCAGACAACTTTTTGCGCCACGATATATAAGTTCTTGCGCTCAGAAAAACCCCATGTGAAACGTTGGGCTAAATATTTTAGTTTTTTCAAACCCTGCCATAGTGATGGCAGGGCTAACCCGCCTTCGCATAAAGCTACGGCGAGGCGAGTGGTAAGGAATAAAACACCGCCATCCCATCCTCCATAGAAGATCTAAACCTGCGGTGAAACCGCAGGCTAAATATAAACAAGGACCCTGCCATAGTGATGGCAGGGCTAACCGAAATAAAAACACCCACCATCCCGATGAATCGGGACTTCCGCTGCGCTCCAGCAGGGTGCTAAACGGCAAGGAATGACCCTGCTTCGCGTAAAGCTACGCAGGGATAACAATACTTACTTTGCGTCTTTTTGGATTTTGTATTCGACGCTGTCAACAAGAGCCTGCCATGAAGCTTCGATAATATTTTCAGAAACTCCGACAGTACCCCAGATAGAATCCTTGTCGCGAGATTCGATGATTACACGAACGCGGGCAGCAGTTCCGGCACGAGCGTTTACGACACGGACTTTATAATCAATCAAATGCAAATCCTTGATATTCGGGTAGAATTTTATAAGCGATTCCCTCAAGGCGGCGTCAAGAGCATTAACCGGGCCATCACCTTCACCAACAACCAGTTCAGTGACACCACCGACTTTTAATTTGACGGTGGCCTGGGTGACAGACTTGTTATGTCTTTGCTTTTCGGAAGTTACATGATATTTAACCAGCTCAAAAGCAGATTTGTATGTTCCCATTATTCTTTTGACAAGCAGCTCAAAAGAGGCTTCGGCAGCTTCGAACTGATAACCCTGTTCTTCAAATTCCTGTACGGCTTCGAGGATTTTTTTGGCAAGCTTTTTGTCTTCAGCGATTTTATTTTTTTCGAGTTTTGCCAGAATATTCGACTTACCACTAAGTTCGGAGATAAGGAATCGTCGTTCGTTTCCGAGCAGTTTCGGGTCGATATGTTCGTATGTCTTTTTGTTTTTTCTAAGAGCGTCGACGTGCAGGCCTGCCTTGTGTGCAAAGGCACTTTCGCCAACGTATGGCATATTCATAACAGGGTTGAGATTTGCAATCTCAAAGAGCAGCAGCGAAGTTTCGGTGAGCATTTTGAGTTTATCCTCGCTTAGCACGTCAAAACCCATCTTAAAGACAAGGTCAGGGATGATGGTGCAAAGATTGGCGTTTCCGCATCTTTCGCCCAGGCCGTTAATGGTACCCTGAATGTGCCGAGCACCGGCGCGAACGGCAGCTAAGGTGTTAGCGGTGGCACAGTCGGTGTCGTTGTGGGTATGGATGCCGATTTGCATAGAATTAAATTCAGTACAGACGACACCTGTAATATCAAAAACCTCGTCGGGCAGGCAGCCTCCATTCGTATCACAAAGTACGATTGCATCGGCACCGGCATTGGCGACGGCAGTGAGGACATCAATCGCATATTCAGGATTGTTTTTGTAGCCGTCATAGAAGTGCTCGGCGTCGAAGATGATTTCCAGGCCTTTAGATTTTAAATATTCGACGGACTCGGCGCAAATTTTCAGGTTTTCACTGAGCGAACATTTGAGGACATCAGTAACGTGCATGTCCCAGGTTTTGCCGACCAGTGTTGCAGCTGATGTATTACATTCGAGAATCGCATTTAGCGAAGGGTCTTTAGCGACTTTGGTTTTTGCTCGGCGGGTATTGCCGAATGCAACGACTTTCGCATTTTTCAGGCTTAGCCGGGCAACCTCGGAAAAGAAGTTCATCTCCTTGGGATTTGACGCAGCGTATCCGCCCTCGATGTACTGAACGGCGAGGTCGTCAAGACATTTGGCGATGGCGAGCTTGTCGTAGAGCGAAAAGCTGATACCTTCCGCCTGCATTCCATCTCGGAGCGTTGTGTCGTAAACAATAATCTTTTCCATGAGTATCCCAATCACAAAAGAGGCAAAAATGAGAAATCATTGTATAATATAGTGGATGTAGATGTAAAGGGCAAAAACCACAGCAGCAATCAGGGTGTAAAAGGAAATCGGCGTAGAGGCAAAAAAACCGCCTAAAAGCAGTCAGAGCAACCGCCAGACAGGGAAAAATGAGGTGATTTTTATGAAAGTTGTTGTTGTAATATGAACTCAAAACCGATATACTGAAAAGTTTATGATTTCTTTGAGAGGAAGGTAACAGGCAGGCACTTAGAACCATGAATCTGACGAAGATATTGGAATTGAAAAGCATTAAAGTCGGGCTTGAAAGCACCGACAAAGAAGCTGTCATAAAAGAGCTTGTCGATCTGCTCGATACAAACGGGCTGTTGTCCAATCGTGACGGTGTATTAGATGCGGTGCTGGTTCGTGAGCGGACCCGCAGCACAGGGATTGGGTCTGGAATTGCAATACCGCACGGCAAATGCGGAAGTGTTAAAGAACTGATAATGGCAATCGGGACAGCACGTGAGTTGATTGATTTTGACAGCGTCGATGCTAAAGGCGTAAATATTATACTGTTGTTACTGTCACCGGCAAACCAGACAGGTCCCCATATCCAGGCATTGGCGAGTATAAGCAGGCTGATGCTCGATGAAGAGTTCAGGACATCACTCGCAGGGGCTGATTCAGCAGAAGAAGTTTATGAACTTATCCGCAAAAAAGAAAATGCGTAATCTTTAATCGGTTGGAAATTAGTAAGCAGGTTATTTAAGAAAACCTATTCCACCGGATTTGCCACAAGGTCTTTTTTCAAAGATGCAGTTTCCCATTGAATTAATCCAATATCGTTTGCATTAATCAAATCTGGATGTTTCGGCAGCAACCTTACGGCAAGACCCTGCCTTCCTGAAGCCTTGCAAGGCATCAGACCTGTAAACAAATATTCGTCAGGCTGGTCGGTTGAGTTTGCACAATCCATTTCGATAGCAGAGCCGTCCTTGATTTCACCCCATGAATCGACCGGTCCACAATACAGCTGGACAGAAATATCATCTGGAGCAAGTCTTCCAAGTTTTACCAGTGCCTGTACTTTAAGGCTTTGCCCGACCTTAAGCTGAGGGGCTCTCGGGCTTAGCTCCTGCTCGGCATCATTGGATTTAACGCTTACCTTTACATCCTTGATAGCCAATTCCGACCAGGCGGATCTTATGTTGGTTTTCCACTGTGAAAGAGCTTTTACCCTTGTCATTTCTTCGGCGGTAAGGTATTGCCACCTTTGTGCAGCAGGGATGTAAGAGTTCTGCGCATACTCGCCAACCATTCTGTCAGTGTTGAACCGAGGAGCAATAAACTGAATTGAATTTTTGACTCTGTTTATCCATGCCCGAGGCAGTTTATCCGCAGAGCGAGTGTAGAAAAGCGGCACAACCTCGTTTTCGAGCATGTTATAAATTGCCTGTGACTCGACCATGTCCTGATAGGCGGCATCCTCGTAGCTTTCGCCCGAGCCAATTGCCCATCCACCTTCCGGTTTGTAACCTTCGCACCACCAGCCGTCCAATGTGCTCATATTCAAAGCACCATTGATAGCAGCTTTCATGCCGCTTGTACCTGAGGCCTCAAAAGGCCTGCGCGGGTTACTAAGCCAAATGTCAACACCTCTTACGAGCATTCTTGCTATATCGATATTGTAATCTTCGAGGAAGACTATACGTCTTCTCATGTCATAATGTGTGGCAAAGTGAATAATCTGTCGTATAATCTCTTTGCCTTCCGTGTCCCTCGGGTGTGCTTTGCCTGCAAAGATAATCTGCACCGGCCTGTCTGTATCATTTAGAAGCTTTGCAAGCCTGTTAGGGTCTTTTAGCAACAGGTTGCCCCTTTTGTATGTTGCAAATCTTCTGGCAAAACCGATTGTCAGTGCCTCAGGGTCAAGAACCTCTTCCGCCCAGTTCAATTCAGTGTGGTATGTACCTCGTCTCTGCATCTGAGCTCTTAGCCTTTTGCGTGCAAATGTTATTAGTCGTTCCTTACACCTTTGATGAGTGCGCCAGAACTCCTCATCAGGAATACGCTTTACATTTTCCCAGACAGATTTATCAATAGTCTCCTCTGTCCAGTCTGGCCCCAGATACCTTTCGTATAAAGAATTCATCTCCTCCGAAAGCCAGCTTTTAATATGCACACCGTTTGTAATTGAAGTGACAGGTACTTCGTGAACAGGCAGGTTTGGCCAAAGATTTGCCCACATATTTCTTGTGACCTGGCCATGAAGTTGGCTGACACCATTTTTGTATGAACTAAGTTTCAGGGCCATAACAGGCATCTTGAATGTTTCCCGTTCATCGTCAGGGTTAATTCTGCCAAGTGCCAGAAACTGTTTTTCGTCTATACCAAGCTTCGGAAAATAGTTTCCGAAATATTTGTCCATCATTTTTACAGGGAACTCGTCGTTACCAGCTTTTACCGGAGTGTGAATCGTAAATACGTTTCCTGCCTTAGTTGCTTCAAGTGCTTCGTCGAATGATAGATTGTCATCCTGCTGCATCTGCCTGATTCTCTCCATGGCCATAAAGGCAGCGTGCCCCTCGTTCATGTGACATACGGTTGGCCTGATACCCATTGCAAACAGTGCTCTCAAACCGCCGATGCCGAGCATAATCTCCTGACGTATTCTCATCTCAAGATCGCCGCCGTAGAGATTGGCGGTAATCAAACGCTCTTCCGGAGCATTGGCGGCAATGTTGGCGTCAAGAAGATAAACTTTAACCCTTCCTACATTAACCGTCCATATCCGGGCATAAACCGGCCCTTTAGGATAGTCAATTTTTATAGTGACTGGCTTTTGGCCTTTTTGACGTACTAATTCGAGCGGCATGTTATAGAAATCGTTCTCGGCGTAGACTTCCTGCTGCCATCCGTCAATGTTGAGGTACTGCCTAAAGTATCCTTTTTGATAAAGAAGTCCTACGCCAACCAACGGGACGCCTAAATCGGAAGCGCTTTTTAAATGGTCACCTGCTAATACTCCCAGTCCGCCTGAATAAATCGGCAGGCATTCGTGAATTCCAAACTCAGCACTGAAGTAAGCGATAACCGGCGGAGGTCCCTGTGGTGCAATTTTGTCGAACCACGAAGGTTTGGTCATATAATTCTGGAGTTTTTCTGCTGCTCTTTTCAGTTCACATAAAAAGCCTTCGTTTTTTGCCAGTTTTTCCAATCGCTGCTGTGAGACAGTTCCCAAAAGTTTCATTGGATTATGGCCACAAGCCTTCCATAAATCTCTGTCGACTCGTTTGAAAAGTCTGACAAATTCCAGGTTCCACGACCAGAACATGTTCCTGGCAATAATTTCCAAATTCTTTAAAGGGTCCGGCAAAGCCGGCAAAACCGTAAAGCTGCGTACCTTTGGCATCTTGCATCTCCAGTAGTTCTAATCAATACAAAAAAAGCTGAAAAACATAAGACTGTAAGTTTGTCAGCTCTGTACTTTTTAATCGACATTTCTGGTATTGGGCTTAAACCCAAAAGTCGAAGCGGGAATTAAAATTATCAGATTCCAAACGTCCTATATTCCAAAGACCCTACTTCGCATAAAGCTACGTAGGGCAGGCAGTAGACAGTGTTTTTTATTTAGATTTCTCCACTCCGCTACGCTCCGGTCGAAATGACAAAAAAGCGACGTGTAAAACAACCCTAAAAAACATCGGGTAATTAAAGACAAATTGGCCTAACCGAAGGGGGCAAAGAGCAATAATATGTAGTTGATTTAGTATTTGCGGTGTGTTAGCTTAATAGTGAAAAGTGTTGGGTATTATTGTGTTCAATGTACACAAAAATAAGGAGAAATATTATGGATATCACTATCGTCCGAACTTTCTTTATGTGGTGTACGATTATAAACGGGGGCTTGCTGATTTTTTCGTCTATAATCTTCGCCTTTGCCGGCAGCTGGGTCTACCAAGTACACAGCAAATTGTTTCATATCTCCAGAGATGCATTCAACATAGCAATTTATTCTTTCATCGGGGTGTTCAAGATATTTGTTATAACGTTAAATCTCGTCCCCTATATTGCCCTGTTAATCATAGGATAAGCAAAATAGAGCGAAGAGTCGGACCGCATTTAAGTTTTGTTTGCAAATCTGGATATGGGGGCAAGCTAAATAAGCCGTTCAGGATGGACTTTTTCGGTGTGAGATTATTTTTGCGCAATAAAAAAAGGCCTGATTAGAGGCCCTTTTAATAACAGCCAGGCTCGGCTCCGCAGATGCGGTAAGAAAGCGTCTGAAGAAACCCATTATTTCCAGGTGGGCAGCCATTACATGCGTCCGAAAGTCCTATCGAGTAGGCATTTCCGAGCCATCAAGGCATGGCTTCCCTGAGTATGGGTATCGGTTTTTTCAAATCAATCTTTCAATACCAACACCGCAGGGCACAAAAGCCTGCTGTTATATTTATATCAAATTTCCAAACGAAAGTCAAGAAAATACTACCTGCGACAATTTAAAATAGTGCTCTGTCAAGTTCGATTTGGTAATCGAAACCTGCGGTAAAACCACAGGCTAAATATAGATTGTGTTGCCTGACAATGTAAATGTTACCTTTATTAGTTTTCGGCTTTTTGGAAGGTTTTTCTAAAGCGAAATTGAGAAATGAAAGCAGAAGAACTCCGCGATAAGTATGTCTGTTATAGTGCAGAATTAAATGCTTTTATGTGGTTCTTAGTTCTGCCTTTACAGAATCGGTCAACTCTTTGACAATGTCGGCTTCAAAGCCGTCAACAACCTCATGTGTTAACGTGCCATCATCGTCTCTGAATGTAAGTGTCAACGTAAGACTTTTTTTGCCTTCGGGTACGCCTTTCCCACGATAGATTCCAACAAAATTAACAGCTTGAAGTTCATTACATGCTTTTTTGTTTACAGACTGTTCGATATCCGACCAACTTACCTGCTCATCTACGATAAGTGAAAGGTCACGCTCGATGGAAGGGAAGCGTGGAATCGGTTTCATTTTAAATTCACTGTCCTGCAATTGCTGAAGTTGAGTAAAATCAAGTTCCGCAGTTAGCGGTGACACTTGCTTGAAGTCGAACTTGTCTTTTACGGCAGCGTTGACAATGCCTGCGGTTCCGATGATAGCGTCATTTACTATGATTTGAGCACCAACTTCGGCCCAGGATAACTTGACTGGAGCAAAAGTAATTTGAGCGTTTTTATCAAGTGAGGTCATCAGGCCTTCAATCACTCCACGCATGTCACGAAGGCTACTGTCGCAAACCAGGGCCAACATCGTTTTTTCGTTCGGCATCCTGCCCGGCTGAGAAACAAAGGTATCAGCTATTTCGAAAATTCTACAGGGTGAGTTTTGAGCATTTAAATTGGCTTTTAAAACACCAAGCAATGAACCTGTCAAAGTCTGCCTGAGCAGATTTGCATGCTTTCCGGATTCGTCTTTAACCGACAGATGGGCGTTTTGGCCATCAGAAGCGAAAAGTTCAGCTGTTGTCTCATCGACAAAAGCGACATTGATAGTTTCGTAAAATCCACAGCCGTTAAGAAATGCCGTTACAGACTGGATTAGTTTCTGACGTGTGTTTACAGGAGTAACTTCTATTTCGATTCTTTTTCTGGTCGGGATTTTGTCATAGCCGTAAATTCGCGATACTTCTTCAATAAGGTCGACTTCCCTGTAAACATCGCTGCGCCATGACGGCACGGTGCATGTCACCACCTCTGATTTAAGCTGAGGATTGAAACTCAAATCCTTTAAGATTTTTACAACAGTTTCAGCAGGTACTTCGATTCCGAGAAGTTTATTTAAACGATTTATTCGCAATGTCACCTGCTTCGGCTCAGGTTTTTTGGGGTAAATATCAACAACACCTTTTGCGACCTTGCCGCCTGCGAACTGGACTATTAATTGAGCAGTTCTTCGGGATGCCCGGTCGATGTTCTCGACGTCAACGATTCGCTCAAATCTAAAAGCCGATTCCGAAGGCAGCGTGAGTTTGCGTGATGTCGTGCGTACGGTGACAGGAACGAAGTAAGCATCTTCAAGAAGAACGGTTTTGGTTGTGCTGCTGACTTCTGTTTCGAGGCCTCCCATAACACCGGCTATAGCTACAGGGTGTTTGGCGTCGGCGATAATCAGCATGTTGTCATCAAGTTCGCATTTTGAACCGTCAATACTAACGAGTTGTTCGCCGGATGCAGCTTTTCTTACGATTATTTTGCCGTCGATGATTTTGTCGTAATCAAAGGCATGCGGCGGCTGACCCGTTTCAAGCATGGCGTAGTTGGTTGCATCGACGACATTGTTTACGCTTCGCATACCGACAGCTTCGAGTCTCTTTACGACCCAGTCTGGAGATGGGCCGACTTTTACGCCTTCGATGATTCGGCCTGTATAACGATGGCAAAGGTCAGGCTCTGCGATTTCGATATTCGTAAACTCAGTAACCTGCTTTTCGGATTCGGTCAGTTCTATCTGAGGAATTTGCAATTCTTTGCCGGTGGCGGCAGCTAATTCACGCGCGACACCAATATAGCTGAGACAATCGCCTCGATTGCTGGTTATTTCAAGGTCGATTACCATATCATTGCCTACCGGCTCGATACCTTCATTCGGAAAACCAATGTCGCTCAGGATTTCGGCGATTTGCTCGGCAGATTGGTCGATTTCGATATAGTCTTTCAGCCAGTTAAAAGAAATTTTCATAAGCAAATACCACTAAAAGTAGAAATACACTCAAATTCAATAATAAATTAACCGCAGGAGGTGATTATGTCAACGATTTTGATGTCCGACTGGAAACCGTCAGCAGATAGTCTGGAACGCCCTGCCAAAGCCTTAAACCAGGTCGCAGGCCTCCGGCGGCATCCAGTGTGCGTCTTTACCATCCCATTTTACATTGCATCCGATTGGGTTTGTTACAGGTGTTGTGACAGGCCTACCGGCTAAATGCTCTTCAAGGGCATTTTCGAGGTCGTTAATGGTTGCCTTTTCAGTTTCCATAGGATTGTCGAGAGCTCTGCCTGTATAAATAAGCTTGCGGTCTTTATCGAAGAGGAAAAAATGCGGAGTCCGCAGTGCACCGTAGGCTCTGGCTGTGTCCTGGGTCCGGTCACACAGGTATAGCCAGGGGTATTTTTTCTCTTCCATCAAGGCAATCATCTGCTCAAAGGAATCCTCTTCGTATGTGTTTGGGCTGTTGGAATTTATGGCGACGAAATCGACACCTTTTGGATTGAACTTTTCGTAGGTTTCGAGAATTTTGTAGTTCGAGGCCTTGACGTACGGACAGTGATTGCAGGTAAAAATAACAACAAGCACCATGGATTCATCGAAATCATTCAGGCTGCAGTCGAGACCGTCGGTGCCGCAAAGATTAAAAAACGGCGCTTTTTCGCCGATTTGAAGCGTAAAATCCATCGTCTAACTCCTTAAAACAAATTGACTGCCTAACATACTTTTAATATATTGTAGCTATTATATCCAGAGCGAATTCAATAAAAAGCAAAAAACTTATTGGTGGAAAAATATTAGTATAAAACTTTAGACTTTCACGATGGTCGGTTTTGCCTATAATGATTTTGTATGTCGTATATTATATATCGTATGTAGTATGTTGAATTAAGGAATACTGTTATGAAATTTAGAATCCCGTTTTTAACAATAGCTGTCACAATTGCGATAGTTTTTAGTGGTGGATGTGTGGAGAGGAAACTAACGATAAATACCGAGCCGGCTGGCGCAACAGTGATATTAAACGACGAGGAAATCGGCGAGTCGCCGGTAACTGTGGCCTTTAACTGGTACGGCGATTACAATGTCACGCTGCGAAAACCAGGCTATGAGACCTTAAAGACACACAGGAAGCTGAAAGCTCCGTGGTATGATTATTTTCCCTTCGATTTCTTTGCAAATCTTGTAAATCCCAGACGAATTGTGGATTCATATGAATGGACTTTCGAGCTTGAAGAAAAAAAGCACCCTGACAGAAAGCTGCTCATCAAATCAGCCGAGAAGCTAAAACGCGAGGCAAAAATCGCAGAGCAAATATATAGTGAATAAAAAGGCAAAAGTCAAAAAACAAAATTACAGATTAAAAATATCTTGCCACAGAGAGCACAGAGTTCACAGAGAATTAACCACGAATGAACACAAATTTACACGAGGTTTTTTAAACGCTGATTACATTGATTCCACAGATTCTTACAGACTAAAAATATTTGCTGCCGTAGGCCGCTATTCGGAACCACAACATTATCCGGAGCGAATCGACGATTAAAAATGTCCGAACCGAAAGCAGCACGGAATGAAAATCCTAAATCATAGTTGGCGAGGGTTGCGACAAATCAAACTTATGTCTTCATAGAATCCAGTTCGATGACGGCGACGGGCAGAAAGATGAAGACCGGCAGCCATGCCCAAAACTCCGGTATTATCCTGTCAAAAACAACCTCGGTGGCCAGTATTTTACATACAAAAGTCAAAATAAAACAGGCAGTTATGATTGCAAAACTTTTCATTACAGCAGGCTTCATTGACTTGGGGTCACGACAGACTAAAATAGGCAGACTTATCATAAGCATTACCATGTTCATAACAGGGTCGGTAATACGAAAATGCATCTGGCTATAAACCTGGGCAATATCTTTTATCTTTGTTCCCTGTTTGGCAAGTGTGCTTAACTGCCGGGAACTGAGCAGGGTTTTGTTTTTCGACTGAGTCCTGACGGGAATATCCGTTGGAAGCACTTCAGTAGCGTAAAAATTCAAAGGTTGGCGCCCTTCGGCAAAGTCTTTTTTGGTCTCCCAGCCATCTGTCAACAGCCATTTTTCAGTGTTAGGGTCGAAAACTGCACTTTCAGCGTCTATTCTTCCCGTAGTCTCCCAGTCATCGAGTGAGTCGGATACCTTACGGCGTGTTATTATGGTCGGCTTATGCAAAGTTGAGGTTTTTACATCGAACCTTTGAGAGCAAATCAACGAGCCTTTCGAATCACCGATAAACCAGATATCGTAAAATTCCTGGCCGGGCAAATCGTCATGAGACCTCACAAGTTTACAGGCAAGAGGAGGTATTATAAATTCCTGGTCAATTATCGATAATCCGGTTAATAAAGCCGAGAGAACCACAATCGGAGCAATGATACGTTTTAAGCTTACACCTGAGGCCAGTACAGCTACCAATTCATTGGAGTGAACCATTTTGCCGAGAGTAAAAGCAGCTGCAATCACAATTATCATTCCTGCAAAATCACGGAAATAAAGAGTGCTGTTAATTGCATAATATATAACTATGTTCTTCATAACCACCAGTGCTGCGATGTTGCTGTGCTCGGTGAATTCGTCGAGGTTTACAAACAAATCAGGGATTATTCGCAGGCCCATCAGCACACAAAAGGCAATTGCATATCCTGTTAAAAAACTTTTAGCTACATATTTATCAAGTATCTTCATATCAGTTTCTAAAACTTATCATTTCGGTTCAACTTCAGGCAGCGTATCGGTTTTTTTAACCCAATTTTTAAATTGCTGCCAGTCATTAGCATTCGAGCTGTTGTTACGACGGTAATTTTCATAGAATTTGAATATATCGCTGATGTGCAGGTAATCATGGAAGTACAAACGCCTTTTGTATTTTTTTCGCTTCCAAGGTCCCGGAGGCACATAGGACTGCCACCTGGCGGTTTTGTAATCGCAATGACCGACAGCCATAGCAGCTAATGTACTGGCAGTACCGGCACGGTCGATACCGGAACGACAATGTATGAGCATAGGCGGCTGGGCTTTTTCTATCATATCCATCAAATTAAGAAGTATAAATCTTGCAGGAAGCCTTTTGGAGCTTAAACGAAGAGAAAGCATTTTTACACCCAATTCATCCAATAAAGCTTTCTCCTTAGCTATAATTTCACTTTCATCGCCTCTGAGATTTATAACGGTTTTAATTCCGTATCGAGCAACCCATTCTTCCAGTTGTGCCAGGGTAGGCTGAGCAGAACGATACACTTTTTGCGGAACGACACTGCGAAAATTCGACCTGACCTGGAAAAAGAACAGATATATACCCAGCGGTATCGAAATCTGCAGACATAAAACAACTGCATTTTTCAACCACTTTGACTTGGCGGACCTTTTCTTATTGGAAGTATTTAAAAATATCATATACCTGTAAACGCTAATTTAAACTCTACGATAAAAGGTTTACTCACAAATATCATAATAATTATCAAAGTAATATTCAGAATAACTGCTGAAACAGCTGTTTTTCTGGTCTTTGTTTTGAACATGGCAACAACTGAAACTATTGCCCCTGTAATACAAACAAACGGCAACAAAGCTGCGATGAACAAAATGAGCTTGTCCATAAAAATAAAAGAGCCGATTTGGTTATTAGTAAGCGCAAGCAGCGTAAGTACGGCAAATACAGTCAGAGTAATCGAAGGCAGCTTAATCGCTATTAATTCCACTTTCTGATTTTTCACGATTTGCCCCATCTAATGTTTTAATAGTTTTCTGTATATTGCCACAGTCAAACCGGTCAAAAATACCAGCCCTGACCAAATCAAAATAAGACCTGTAATGGTACTTGAGCCTGGGTTGTTGGCAATATTTTTGCCGCTAATCATACATACCACCAACACCGCAGCAGGTACCGAACTTATTCCGAAAGCCGTCAATAGATGCCCTTCTTTTTTGATAATACCCAGTCCGATACCAATTAATATCATTGTCACGCAGCCAATGCCGAAAACAAGTCTGGAATGTATTTCTGATTTTATGCTGATAAAGGTTTTTCGTATTTTCGCCTTCAGCATTGCCTGTAAGCCTTTCAGCTTATCACTTGGTTCATTTTGCAGAACTGTCGATGCCGAATCGATATTGTTCAAAACATTGTCGTCCTTGAATTTATTAAAAATCGCTCCCGGCAAAAGCAATCCTCGAATAACATGTCTCTGTGTCAAGGCACTAATACCCCCCTGCATCCACCTGGCATTATAAAGCTCCAATGTCAAAGTAGGAGCCAACTCATCACCTTCGATGCGTAAAAGGGCTTTTTGGCAACGCAGAGTTCTTGCAGGCTTTTTTGTACCATCAATAACAACCACATCGCCGGTTAACTCAACTTTTTTCTCATCTCGCAGTTGCTTATTAGTTATAGGCAGGCAGTTCGCAGCATTAAATCTTACAGAATTTTCACCACAACGAAGCCTGTAGAATGTATTCGGGTCTTTGTTAATTGTATTAGTAATATCCTCGGCAAGCATCTCGGCTGTTAGCTGAGCAAAAGCCTGACGCGCAATCTTTTCAATCGGGTAAAACAGCACCGGGTCAGCCAGGATATTTTTCATCTCATCAATCTTTTTGAACATTATGTCGTCTGCCATCAGGGACCCAAACTCGGTAGACAAGGATAATCGCTCGGTAGAGAAGCCCCCTTCACCTTCAAAGCCAATTTGATGTGTGTTAAATGCTATTATTCTCACTTCATTGAATCTGTCATGCGCGATGAAATGCACTTTTGCAGTTTCAGCAGTAATAACTCTTTCTATTCTTCCGGTTCCTAACTCCGTAATAATCACGCCGGAGAGAGTACTGTCATCTTCGTTTACTTTGTCAGCATAAATCTGGTGTTTATCGTCAGGAGGCAACGTATAATATCCTCTGCGCTGAATATTTCGAAAAATAATCTGCTGTGCATCCGCCTTAAGAGCGATTTCAGCCTTATGTACAAAAGCAGGCATCACATAAAAACTTAGAAGGAGATTCGCCATTGCAACAATAATCGCCAGAACCAGTCCCGGATAAACCATTGTAAGAAGGCTTATGCCGCTTGCCCTGCACGCGTCGAGTTCATTGTCACTTGCAAATCGGCCATAAACCAGACTACAGGCAAATAAAGCTGACATTGGCAATATGAAAGTTAATGTAACAGGCAAAAAATACCATACAAGATGCAACACCTGTCGAGGTCCTGCGCCAAATTCCTGAACCGGCTGTAAAATACTAATCAGGCTTAGCATCATTGCCAGGGCTACCGTTGCGAGAATGAAAATCTTCATCAGTTCGCGAAATATATATCTGTGCAAGGTAAAGGTCATTGTTTCGGGTCGCTATAGGTTATAGTTCTAAAATTCGAATATAAAGGTAAAGGCAGTTTTCCTGCTACTCCGCCATTTTCAATAATAAAGTGGATTTTGCAACAAAATTCTTAGCCGCTTATATGTGGAACCTAAGCCGAATCGCACTTTTTTCGTGGAAATATTTCAACAAACTTGTTACGAGAAACTTATGGTCTGGTTTTATTCGCGAAGAAAAACCTCTTCACCAAAATAAACGGCTTTATATTACTTCAATTTGACAGGGACTCCCGTTTCCCGAGATTTCTGTACAAACAATTTAAGCTCTTTTAAAAGCATTTGTAACTGGTCAGTGCTTTCAAGAAGATTCTCATACAATCGCCCGTCATTTATAAACTTTGCGGCAGTACCCTCACCACTGTTTATCTTTCCTAAGATGACTCGTAATTCAGCTACTGTTTTACCCAACTGTCTACTGGTATCAGCAGCTTCGACGGAAAATTTCTGGAATTCACCAAGAGCACCCGCAGCTTTGTCCGATGCCTCGGACAAACCGGCTAAAACGTTTTTAAGGTTTTGCTTGTTTTCCCGGTCACCTAAAATATCGTTGGCATTCTCAATAAGAGCGCCAATTTCGTCGACCAGATCTTCAAGTTTTTTCTGGCTCTGTGGAGGGAAGAATTCACTGGCAACGCCGGTAGAACCCTGCAACTCCATTTTGTCGACGAGAAATTTTGTTTCCGGCAGATTAGGGTCAAGAGTTTTTTGGGGAACAATAAGCTCAATATAGCTGCTCCCCAGGCCGCGAGTCATCAATTTTACATCCACGTTAACTGGAATATTATTATACTTTTTATCAATATGGATTGTTACTTTTGTTTGATGGTATCGCTCGTGTGTTCTCATGTCCTCTAAAATTCTTGGCGGATCGATTTCTGTGACTTTTCCAATATGATAACCGCAAAAGCGAACAGCGGTTTCCTTCTGCATTCCAGGTGCAGAGGCAAACTGAACATACACCTCATAGGAACGCCACTTGCTAAAGGTTAATGGTAAATCGCCAAATTTAAAGATTAACCAGATAAAGGCGGAAATAGCCAACAAGACAAAAACGCCTACAGTCATATTACGATTTCGCTGAATGGTTTCATAATCTGTCACTGTTCGCTTCCTTTCAAATCAGTTCGACCTTCAAGAAACAATTCTCTTATAGCTCGCAACGGATAACCACTATCATTAAGTTTTTTTATAAGCTTAACTCTGCCGATAGCCTTGTCGTCGAAAAGCCGCCTTCCCGTTGGTGTAATTTCCGAAGGCTCAAGCAGGCCAATCATAAGATAATATTGCAAAGATTGCCTTGAAATACCAGCTTTTTTTGCTGCTTCGCCTACAGGTGCTAATTTCGCCTTCCCAGTCAAACCAAATAACCTCGCTAAATTTCTGTTTACTTAGCCCTATTTTATTTTCTTAACTGCTTTATCGACCAATTCGAGAAGCGATTTTCTAACCAATTGAAGATTAACGTCAGATAATTTATAGTTTTCTGCCCATTTAGCTGAGACCATAAACAGGTAATCGAAACCGTCTGGAAGGTTCTGCCGGCTTAGCCTGAATGCCTCCCTTAAAAGCCTTTTCAACCTGTTCCGCACCACTGCATTGCCGCATGACTTACCAATAGAGATACCCAATCGGCGGTCTCGAGCCTGATTTTCCGCCATATAGAGCACAAGTAAGTTATTGCTAACACAGAGCTTACGGCTTAACACAGCCTTGAATTGCTCATTTTTAACGAGTCTTTTAGTTTTTGGAAACGAAAACAGCTTCAAAACAGCACCACATTATTAAACCCTAAATCAGGCCCAAAAAGCCAACTTAAAACTTCGGGGCATCTCTAAAAATTTTTTACCTTAATCCGGACTAACGTCCGTTTTGTTAGGCGCCGGTCAAGGCCATTGTATCAGCCATTTCCCGTCTTCGCAGTACCTCGGCACTGATTTTTCGCAATGCTTTGCGATAATCCAAGACACCAACAAGTTTATCACTATCCTCACCGGCAACTACAGGCATATTTTCCAGGCCATACCGCTGCATATACTCAATAGCCTCTTCAAGCGGTTTTTTCAAAGTTGTTTTGTCTAATACCGGTTCTGCCACATCACATGCCAGCAGCCAGCCGGCAACATCCTGATTGGCGAACATCTCCTTGATACCTGCAATGGTAATAATACCTGTAATATTAATTTTGTTATCGATTACCGGATAATAGACGCTTTCGTTTTTACTGAAGGTTTCAAGAATCTGCTGTAACGGCAGGTCATGAGATATGTTCGTTGGCTGAGCGTCCATAACATTTTCAACTGTATAAACCTTTATCAGGTCTTCTTCGGTAACATTCATCCCAACCTCACCGGCTTTTGTGACGCCGACTTTAACCAGCATCGGACCAAGTACTTCCATTATAAATGTACCTATCATAACAACCATGATAATGATTTTACCAAATTCTGCATTAAATTGCTGTCCTGCAAGTATAGCAAGACCGATAGCCACACCCGCCTGCGGCAGCAGGCAAATTCCCAGATATTTTTGCACCACCTCAGGTGCGTCTGAATACTTCCCTCCCCACCATGCGCCAACTATTTTACCAATTGCCCGCAGCAGGATATAGACCACAATCATAATAACCAGTCCTGAAGATACCCTTCCAAATTCCATGTGGGCACCGGCAAGAACAAAAAACGAGACGTAGACAGGCGGCGAGAATTTTTTGATAAGCTCGAAGATATTTTTGCTCTGACGCGGTGCCAGATTGGCAGTCGTAATACCAAGTGTCATCGCCGGCAGAATCGGCCCAATATCAAATATTATTGCAACTCCAACAACAATCAAAAGACCTGCTAACGAAAACGCAAGAACCTTATCGTCATCTCTGACAAACTTTAGAATAAAATACAGCAACACTCCTGCCAGAAAACCCAGCAGTACCGCACCTATGATTTCGGCCAAAAGTACCAAGATGGAAGTCAGAACAGAATCATGTCCCGTGCCCGTAAGCGCTTGAGCGGCGGTTGCAGCACCACGGTACAGCAACAGTGCAAGAGCATCGTCGAGAGCAACGACAGCTAATACTGCAGCGGTCAAAGGCCCTCTGGTCTTATATTCCCATAAAACGTTTACCGTGGCAGCAGGTGCAGTAGCTGAGGCAATTGCACCCAGTACAATTCCCACTGCAATTGAAATATAGATATCATCCAGAATAAACCATGCAACTGCCGATGTGCCGATTGCAACTAAGACAAAGGCTCCGATACCCTGTGAGAAAAGGATGATAAAAAACTGTTTTCCATATTTTTTAAAAACGTCCCCTCGCAGTTCGCCGCCAATCATAAAACCAATGATACCCAGCGCAAAAAGAGTAAATGGCCTGAGAGTTTCGATTAACTCGGTGCCAATTAGACCGGAAACATCGCCGAGAAGAATGCCTACGACGATATAACCGACTACCTGGGGGATATGTAACCTTTGGAAAAGACGGGCACCAAAAGTACCAAGCAAAACCACTATGCCGAATAAAAGTATTAAATTGGGCTCAGAACGCCCGAGAATACTGGTACACAATTCCGCTGTACCGGCAGGATTTATTGAGGAAATAACTATATCCATACTTACAAATGCTCCAAAATTGCACACTTTCCGAATACCATCTTTTATTAATATCTTATCGGTTTTTTGGGCTTTAAGCAACACTTTCGCATCGAACAGCCAAAGAACAATCATAACATCAAAAGCGTAGTAAAATTGCCGGTTTGCACTTTAAATCACAGCGTATTTATGTTAGAGTGACGTTGTTTCGATATCTAAACGACGAGAGAATTTAAAATGTCCGATGAAAAGAAAAAAGCGAATCTTTGGCCATTTGTTCTGATTTTTGTAGTTATACTTGCCGGTACGCTGGTTGTTGCAGCAGTCAAAAGGCAGGCCGTCCAGGAAACTGGTGTCCACTTACAACTGCCGCTGACTGAGGATATCAAAGGTATCGACAATCCTAAACCGAGTTTAGCTGATATAATCAATGCTCGAACTTATTGGAATATAGCTTACCGTAATTGGATTGGCAAACCGGCGTCCGATTTTACTGTAACTGACCTTAGCGGCAAGGTGCATAAGTTAAGTAATTATCGCGGCAGGAATGTGATGCTCGTGTTCTGGGCGACTTGGTGCGGACCCTGCATAACGGAAGTGCCGCATATCAAGGCGTTAAATAATATTCTTGATGAAGATAAACTCAAGATATTAGCTATATCCCATGTAGCACCAAATAACCCCATGCGATTGATAAAGGCATTTGCAAAAGAACATAAGGTCAACTATACCATTGTTCCAACATCTCTCTGGTCGATGCCGGCACCATTTAACAGGATAAATAATTTACCTTCCAGCTTTTTTATAGACCCTGAAGGCAATATAAAACTGGCAACCGAAGGGATATTATCGCTGGGGGAAATGAAGGCGATTGTATTAGCCGGCACACAATAGGCAGGTTTTTTGAAAAAATAAATTAAAATATTTCTCTGGACAAAGACTGATTTGAAAGCTAAAATGCTTGCTTCCCTTATAAATTAAGGGAAATTGATATGGTTATTAGCATAGAGGTATAGAACAATGGCACATAAAAAGGGACAAGGTTCTTCACGGAATGGCCGGGACAGCAATCCTCAATTTAGAGGCGTAAAGTTGTTTGGTGGCCAAACAGCCAAAGCCGGCTCAATCATTGTCAAGCAGTGCGGAACAAAATTTTTTGCCGGTGTGAATGTTCGCATGGGTAGAGACTATACATTATTTGCTACCAATGCCGGCACTGTAGAATTCCAGGGCAGAAAAATCCACGTTGTCTGAAAAAGATATTTTAAACAAAAATAAAAACTCAAAAAGGATGGTTAAACTGCCATCCTTTTTTTATACACAATACGACATACGATATACTAATTATGTTTATAGATGAAGCGAAAATCCAGGTCAAGGCAGGCAACGGCGGTAACGGCTGTCTAAGCTTTCGCCGGGAAAAGTTCATTCCCAAGGGCGGCCCCAACGGTGGTGACGGAGGCAGGGGCGGAAGCGTTTATTTTGAGGCGGTGGAAAATCTCGATACACTGATTGACTTTGCGGGTAAACATCACTGGCGGGCCGGCAACGGCAGGGATGGTGAAGGAAATAACAAGCACGGCGGCGATGGTGATGACCTGATAATCAAGGTACCGCCTGGTACGTTGATATATGACATAGATATTGATCTTATGCTGAAAGATATGAACGAAATCGGGATGAAGGTCTGTATCTGTAAAGGCGGTAAAGGGGGCAGAGGCAATAAGTCATTTGCGACAGCTATAAACCAGGCACCGAGAATAACTACGCCGGGTAAAAAGGGACAGCAGCGAAATATCAGGCTTGAACTAAAACTAATCGCTGATGTCGGGCTGGTAGGCAAGCCAAACGCCGGCAAGAGTACACTCGTATCCCGCTGTTCCGCTGCAAGACCGAAAATTGCAGATTATCCTTTCACAACACTTGAACCGGTACTTGGAATTGTTGAGCTGAGTGATTACAGGCGGTTTGTAATGGCTGACATTCCCGGCCTGATAGAAGGTGCACATAATGGAGCGGGATTAGGGTTTGAATTTCTAAAACATATAGAAAGAACTACAATCATAGCTCATATCCTTGATATAATGCCGGCTGACGGTTCAGACCCGGTTGAGAATTACCACTCGATACGTCAGGAGCTTTGTCAATACAGCGATGCTTTGGGACAAAAGACTGAACTTATCATCGCAAATAAAATCGACCTCGACCCTGATGGAAAAACTATAAAGAAACTGGAAGAAAAGTTAGGCAAAAAAATATTACCTATATCAGCGGTGACCGGGCAGGGAATCAATAAATTATGCGAGCAGTTATGGCAAAAAGTTAAAGAGATAAAGGAATCAGCGGGGTAGAATTATGAATATTATTGCAGTCGATATCGGCAATACAAATATTTCAATAGCCTTGTTTCTAAAAGATGAGCAAAAGACTATCGATTTGATGCCCGGCGACTCAACTGACGAACTCACTAAATGCTTGAAATCCGCGTGGGAAAAAATCCCAATTGTAAAGGGGTCAAAAGAAAAAAAACGTGACGGCTTTTTCGTAGTAAGCAGTGTCAAACCTGCATGGACTAAAACAATCGGCAAAATTGTCAAAGATGAGTTCAGCGAAAAAATAATGAGCATCGGAAAAGATATTCCTCTGCCGTTGACAGCCTGTGTGGATGAGCCTGATAAGCTCGGCACAGACCGGGTTGTCTCTGCCTTCGCGGCCTATTCGGTCGCAGACGAAGCGGTAGTTGTGGCAGATATCGGAACAGCGATTACAATTGACCTTGTAGATGACAACGGGATTTTCCAGGGCGGCGTAATACTACCCGGTTTTGAAATCAGTGCAAAGGCATTGAAGGAAAACACGGCACAGCTTCCAAAAATAAAAGTCACCAGACCTGCCGAGCCATACGGAAAGAACACAGCAGAAGCTATTAACTGCGGTTTGTATTATTCTGTTGTCGGGGCACTGGAAGAGGTCATCCGGCGTTTCGCTGAAAAAATTGGAAAATGGCCACAGACAGTTATTACGGGAGCCGGGGCAAAAATCATACAGCAGGACTGTCAGTTCATCGATTCATTTGTCCCTGACCTTGTTGTAAGAGGTATCGCTCTGACCTTTCGCAAATATATTGATGAACAAAACGAATAATATTTAGGGATATTTAGATGGTATTACTATCAATACCAAAGCTGCTTTTTAGTTATTGGTTCTGGTTTGCCATTTTGTTTTTTGTCTGGATAATTCATTACTTTTGGGGCAAAACCCCGCCACCGCCAAAACCTAATAAATTCTTTATTAAACACAAAAAAACAATCAGTAAAGTAACAGACATATTCATAATTCTTTTTCTTGTTCTTCTTTGGACAACATTGATGGTCATGCCAATTACCAAAATAATCAAGGCGTTCTCGAATATTGAGCCAACAAGAACAATTGACATAAAATTTGCTTTCCAGACTCTTTTGATTAATATTATTCCGGCATTAGGCTGGACATGTTTCTCTATTGGATTTTTATCTTTTTTCCAAACAAATATAACAAAAGCAAAAAGGGTTATATTGCTTGGTTTTTGTCTGTTGCCAGTAGTACCTACAATCATAGAGTTATTAATTACTGATATCGATAACTATTGGATGGTTATCCGACTTTGTCTAATGTCTTCATCCACCGCATGGATTATCAACTTTCCTGCTATAATTATGGGCAAACCTTTCACCCCGATTTTGTGGTCAATAATGCAAAGACTACGTTTAGTTTCTGGGGATTTCCCTGGATGAGGCGGAGGACAAGATGAACACATTTGCAGCGGTAATGACAGGTCATGGAGCAGGGGCAATTTCAACAATCCATGTATTCGGCGAAAAAGCTGAAACTATCATCAGAAAAATTTTTAAACCTGTATCAAAAAAACAAATACTCGCAAAGTCGTCGATTTGCCTCGGAACAATTACAGAGGCTAATCAGGATATCGACAGTGTTATTGTCGGCTGGGAAGGTGAAAATAACTTTGCAATACATTGTCACGGCAATGCGCTTATTGTAGAAATGATAATGCGTTTATTAGAAAAAAATGGGGTTACATTAGTATCAGCTGAGCAGCTTTTGTCTAAAATCACTGAAATCCAAAAAAATGTCAGCACAATCGAGTTGGAAGCCAAACTGACAATGGCTAAGGTAAAAACACTTCAGGCCAGTAAACTAATCGCTAATCAAATCGAGAAAGGCCTGGCTGGTGTAATTAACGAATGGCTTGAAAAAAAAGAATCGGTCGACGAAATTAAGGCCGAAGCTAAACAAATATTAAAGTTAAGCACAACTGTCAAACTAATCATTAACGGATGTCGTGTGGTTTTAGCAGGGCCTCCAAATACCGGTAAAAGCACACTCTTGAATTGCCTAAGCGGTAGAGAAAAATCGATAGTCACTGACATCGAGGGCACAACAAGAGATTATGTTACAGCTAATTGCCAAATTGGCCCTCTCATGCTTAATTTGATTGACACAGCTGGACTGGATGAGGTATTGGCGGCAAAATCAGGGTCAGTTGATAAAGCAGCTCAGGGTAAAGCTGTGGAGCTTTTGGGGAAAGCTGATTTGATCCTGATGGTTCTGGATGTCAGCCAGCCGGAAAACCAGATTGATAAAAAGGTTATCGAAAAAATATCTGATAAAAAAATTCTGACGGTACTAAATAAATCAGACCTGCCGGCAAAGTTTGATATAAGTAAACTGCCAAATATCCTTAAAAATACAGTGTCGATAAGTGCGAAATCGGGTCGGGGGTTAGAGACTTTGAAAGATAGTGTCCTTGAACTTTTGGGAATGGCTGATTTTGATTTACAGCAGGCCGTTGCTTTTACACCGAGACAGGAGCAGCTTTTGAGGCGGCTTTGCAATGCTGAAACAACGCAGCAGACACAATCTGTCATAACAGAGTTGTTAAACGGACGTGTTTTTGTATAATCCTGGTTATGGCCTTAAAAGAAGAAAAACTAACTCCAGCAATGAAGCAGTTTCATCATTTCAAGCAAAAGTATCCGGATGCGATACTGTTTTTCCGCATGGGCGATTTTTATGAAACTTTCTATGAGGACGCCAAAACCTGTTCGCGCGTCTGCGGGCTGACACTTACCAGCAGAAGCAAAGGCGAAAATCCAATTCCATTAGCAGGGATGCCCTACCATGCTGTCGACGGGTATCTTAAAAAGATGCTTCAGGCCGGCTATAAGGTGGCGGTATGTGAGCAGGTCGAAAACCCAAAGCAGGCCAAAGGTGTTGTCAAGCGTGATGTCGTCAGGATAGTTACACCGGGAACACTTACCGATGATATGCTGCTCAAATCAAAGGAAGATAATTTTCTCTGTGCCGTCAGCCTGAGCAAAAAGGCAAATGCAGCAATTAGCTGGGTGGACATTTCAACGGGACATTTTTTTGCACAGGTACTTGAAGAAAAGAAGCTGTTAGATGAGTTGATACGTTTGTCGCCAGCTGAATGTTTATTGGCTGACATGCGGGGGGAATTGTTTGAAGCTGAGACGAAAAAGCTTACCAGAAATATCACGCAATTAACCGGTGCCATTGTTACTCAGCGTCCCGGGTGGTATTTCGACCCTTATCAGAGCAGGCAACGTCTGCTAAAGCATTTCGGTACCGCAACACTGGAAGGATTCGGGATTACTGACAGTGATGAAAGTATTGCCCCGGCTGGCGCTATTATTGAATACTTAACCGAAACACAAAAAACAGCGCTAAGTCATATCCGGAGTCTGAAAAAGATTAATCGGCGAAACTTTTTGCAAATCGACCAGACGTCACTGACCAGTCTTGAAATTTTAAGGACTATCCGTAGCGAAAGTGCAAAAGGGACACTCCTGGATTGCATCGATGAAACACTTACAGGAATGGGGGCGAGGATGTTTCGAGGCTGGCTTTGTATGCCATTGTGCCAGCTAAAACCGATAGAGTTGCGGCAAAACGCCATAGAAGATTTCCTGCAAACAGACCTATTGAGTGACATTCGTAAATTATTATCAAACATATCAGATTTAGAACGTATTGCAGCCAGAGTCAGTACCTACCGTGCAAATCCGAGAGATATGCTGGCATTGGAGGCGACATTGCGGCTGATACCAAAATTACGTGAACTATTAAAACAATCGAATGCGGAGTTGCTTTTACAATTAGCTGAAAACTGCGACAGCATGGACGAGCTTGCGAATTTACTTGAAGCTGCCATCCGGCCTGACTGCCCTACCCATCTTCGTGACGGCGGAGTCATAAGAGCAGGCTTTGACGAAAAGCTCGATTCGCTGCGGTCTATTTCAAAGGATGGGCGAAGCTGGCTTGCAGAATTCCAAAAACAGCAGACAGAACGAACCAGTATTGCCAATTTGAAAATTGGTTACAATAGGGTTTTCGGTTATTATATTGAGGTCAATCACTCGGCATCCGATAAAGTGCCTGCTGATTATATTCGCAAACAAACCATAAAAAATGCTGAACGCTATATCACAGAAGAATTAAAAGAGTATGAGACCAGGGCGCTGGATGCGAACGAAAAGTCACTTGAGCTTGAGGTGCAATTGTTCGAGCAGCTTCGAGTTCAGACGGCTCAATATGTATCTCGGCTGCAACAGTTAGCCGACACCATAGCACAATGCGATTGTCTATCTGCTCTTGCATATCTGGCGAAAAAACGCAATTACATAAGGCCGACAATGACCGACGGTGGTGGGCTTTTAATAACCGAAGGCAAACATCCGGTATTAGCTGAAACGTTAGGGGCTGAATTCGTACCAAATGATATCGAACTGGGTGACAAAACCGGTGACGTTCTGGTAATCACCGGTCCTAATATGAGCGGCAAAAGTACATATATACGACAAACCGCCCTGCTTGTATTGATGGCACAGGCTGGGTCGTTTATACCTGCCAAAGAAGCGACAATCGGATTAGTCGACAGGATTTTTACACGAGTCGGAGCAAGTGATGAGCTAACGCGGGGCCAATCCACTTTTATGGTCGAAATGACTGAAACCGCCAACATTATCAATAATGCAACAGAAAGGTCGCTGGTAGTCCTCGATGAGGTCGGCAGGGGTACAAGCACTTATGACGGCCTGTCACTGGCGTGGGCGATAACAGAGCATATCGCAACAAAGATAAAATGCCGCACATTATTTGCAACGCATTATCACGAATTGACCGAGTTGGCTGAATTGTTTGAAAATATAAAGAACTGTAATGTCGCAGTTCGCGAATGGGCAGACGAGGTTGTATTTCTGCACAGGATTTTGCCCGGCGGAACAGATAAAAGCTACGGTATACACGTTGCAAAATTAGCCGGCCTGCCAAAGCCGATACTCGAAAGAAGCAAAGAAATTCTTGAAGAACTTGAAGAGACTTTCCAAAAAGAGGCGACCGGTGAGCATTTTTCTAAAATGAAAACAAAAGAACCGGACAGCGATACATTATTTGTCCAAAAACACAAATCCGTCTTAGACAAACTCGCTTCAACTGATATCAATAATCTGACTCCTATTGAGGCGATTAATTTGTTAAACGAAATCAAAAAAGAAATCGAAAAGGACTGAAGACAGACGACAAGACTGTTGCATCCATGATTTGGGTAACATCAGCAAATTCCTTCCCTGTATTACTAAAGCCGGAAAAAATATTCCAAACCGTGTCACTCTGGTCTTATAAAAACGACCAAAATGGTCATTTTTCTGTATCTTGTTACTTTTAAAAAGATTACACAAATTTCGACTACTTTCGTGGTGACCAAAATGGTCGTTTTTTGTTCCAGCCCGACTAAAGGAACTAAAGAACCGGCGAAATGTAATATCTTTAGCAACAAGCAGTTATAAAATATATGCTAAAAGTCAGGTATTTGGCACAACACTTGCGACACTGCTTTTTGAATAGTGCCAATACGGTTGCAAAACCGCTTAGTGTAGAAATCTTCTCCTCGATTCTTACATTATAGAAAACAAATTGGGATGGCAGCGCCATCGGAGAAAACGGAATGTCAGGTTCGCAGAAATGCGGAACAGACTGATGTTGAGCGGCACTGGCTCTGATGGCGGCCATCCCACCATTTTTTTATCCCTCTTCCTTTCCGGCTAAATGCACAAGTTCTTGTAATTAATCGTCAATTTTATATAATCAGCCAACTCTTACACTATTACATAATTTAAGGATTCTCAAATGGCTAAATTGACAAAACTCGACGATATCGTATCGCTTTGCAAAAGACGAGGGTTTATATTCCAATCGTCGGAGATTTACGGCGGACTTGCCAGCTGTTACGACTACGGGCCTTTGGGAGTGGAATTAAAGAATAATGTCAAGAAGGCCTGGTGGAAGTCTGCTGTCCAGATGCGGGATGATATCGTTGGTCTTGACTGTAGCATCCTGATGCACCCGCTTGTCTGGAAGGCGTCAGGCCATGCCGATAAATTCGCCGACCTTATAGCAGAATGCAAAAAATGCAATACGAGAACAAGAGTCGACCACTTGACTGACCACACCGAAGAGCATACCGAGCATGTCAATATCGAAACTGAGATGGCAGCAGAACATGATTTGAGTAATAAGGTATGTCCTAACTGCGGCAAAGTTGGGCAGTTTACAGAACCGATGCCGTTTAAGCTGATGTTCGAGACACAGATGGGCGCTAATGTCGACGATTCGATGACACTTTATCTCAGGCCTGAAACCGCACAGGGTATCTTTGCCAATTTCAAAAACGTTCTGGATACCACCCGCGTCAGGATACCTTTCGGCATTGCCCAGATAGGTAAGAGCTTTAGGAATGAAGTGACAACGAAGGCATTTATCTTTCGAACGCGTGAATTCGAGCAGGCAGAGATTGAGTTTTTCTGTGAGCCGGGCACCGATGAGAAATGGTATGAGCACTGGAAGGAATTTCGATTCAAATGGTATACGGATTTGGGGATAAAGAAAGAGAACCTGCGGTTCCGTGAACATGACCCGGATGAGCTGGCACACTATGCCAAGGCCTGCGTCGATGTGGAATATAAATTCCCGTTCGGTTCAGGCGACTGGCAGGAACTCGAAGGGATTGCAAACCGGACAGATTACGATTTGCGCCAGCATCAGCGGGGAATGAGAACGCTTAACGACTGGTATGAAAATAACGGAGATCTGACAAAGATTAATTTGAAAGAAGAATCGCCGGACTACGAAAAAGGGCCTTTATCGTATTTCGATGAGCAAAACAGAAAACGGTATATTCCATACGTGATTGAGCCAAGTGCCGGTATCGACAGAAGCACGCTTGCATTTTTAGTTGACGCCTATGATGAAGAAGAGGTTAAAGGCGAAACGCGAAATCTACTGCGGTTTCATCCAGCTATTGCACCGACTAAGGCGGCAATATTTCCATTAGTTAAAAAAGATGGTATGCCCGAAATTGCACGCAGGATTTATGATGAGCTAAAGGGGCGATTCACATGTTTCTATGACCAGAAAGGTGCGGTCGGCAGGAGATACCGCAGGCAGGATGAGGCTGGCACGCCATTCTGTATCACTGTTGACGGTCAGACAACAGAAGATAATACCGTAACCGTCCGCGACCGCGATTCGATGGAGCAAATACGAGTCTCAACCGACCAGCTTAAAAACCATCTATCTGAAAAACTGGATATGTAAAAAATTCCAATATGTCAGACACTAATAAAACATCAATATCGAATTTAAAGAACAATGTTGAAAATCAGGTTACGCTTCAAGGCTGGCTTTGCAGGGGCAGAAGCAGCGGTAAGGTTTTATTTTTGATTGTCCGCGACGGTACAGGGCTTTGCCAGTGTGTTGTTGAAAAAGACAATGTATCAGATAAAATCTTCGAGGATTTAAAACATCTCGGCACAGAATCGGCTCTTACAGTAACAGGAACAGTCAGAGTAGAAGAAAGAAGCGCCGGCGGATTTGAATTAGCTGTTACCGATGCAAAGATTATTTCACCGGCAACTGATTATCCAATAACACCGAAGGCACACGGAACCGATTTTCTCCTAAAACACCGCCACCTGCATCTACGGTCGCAAAAACAATGGTGCATCGGCAAAATCCGTCACACCGTTGTCGATGCTATTCGCAGATTCTTTAACGATAACGGCTTTACCCTGATTGATACACCGATATTTACCGCAATGGTCGGCGAGGACAAGAAGTCTCTTTTTGAGGTTGATTATTTCGGAAGTCCCCTGCACCTGACACAAACCGGTCAGCTGCACCTCGAAGCTGCTGCAATGAGTTACGGCAGGGTATATTGCTTCGGACCGACATTTCGGGCTGAAAAAAGCAAAACCAGAAGACACCTGACGGAATTCTGGATGGTCGAGCCGGAAATCGCTTACATAGACTTAAACGGCTTGCTGGAATTAGCTGAAAATTTTGTCTCTTTCATAATAGCAAAGGTACTTGAGCAAAATAAATCGCAGCTGGAAACTTTAGGGATAAATGTCGCCGCCCTTGAAAAAATCAAACCGCCCTTCTACAGGTTGACATACACAGAGGCTGTTGAAATCCTGACCGGTGAAAGAACGAAGGAATTTATGGCTGGCCAGTTGCAGCAGTTTCAGAATACGAAAAAACAGATTGAAAATCGTATAAATGAACTTGTCCAGCAGCAAAAAGGGCAATTAAAGCAATGGCAGAAGGATAAAATCGCAGCTGAACTGGTTGAATTGCGAAGCGAATTATCTGAAGTTGATATTAAAATTGAAAACAATCCCAAGCACGCCGAGTTGGCGACAGATTTTCGGTGGGGTAAAGATTTAGGCGGTTCTGACGAGACCATCATTTCGCAAATGCATGATAAACCTGTATTTATTACGCATTATCCGAAAGAGGCAAAGGCTTTTTACATGAAGGCAGACCGCAAAAATGAAAAGGTGGTTTTGAATTTCGATATGCTTGCACCAGAGGGTTTTGGCGAGATAATAGGCGGTTCGGTAAGAGAGGATGATTATGAACTTCTGTTAAAGAGAATCGAGAGGCAGGGGTTAAAAAAGGAAAACTACGATTGGTATCTCGACCTTAGAAGATATGGTTCAGTACCGCATGGCGGATTCGGGTTAGGAGTTGAAAGAACGGTAGCCTGGCTCACAGGCGAAAAACATATCAGGCAGTGCATAGCCTTTCCAAGAATGATGGACAAGGTGTACATTTAAAGTAAAAAGGGGAAAGGAAAAAACCTGTTCCTGCTTAGGCAGGGATAGAATCGTTTGTTCCTTTTTATTTTTAACTTTTTACTTTTTTTCTTTCCCGCTATAATCCCGTTATGCAAAGCTGGACAATACAGAAACTTCTTAACTGGATTACTGAACACTTTACCGAAAAGGGTATTGAGCCTGCGCGGTTTTGCGCTGAACTTCTGTTAAGTCACGTCTTAAATAAAAAAAGAATTGAACTATACACACAATTCGACGCGAGCGTCGGCAAAGAACAATTAGATAAACTCCACGAGTTAGTCAAGCGTGCAGTGCAAAATGAGCCTGTTCAATACCTTACAGGCAAGACCGAATTTTATTCACTGGAATTGGACATCACACCCGAATGTTTAATTCCCAGGCCTGAGACGGAGTTACTTGTCGAACGGGCAATTGAATTTTTAAGACAGCGAAATGGTAAACAGTTTGTCTGCGATTTGTGCACGGGCAGCGGCTGTATAGCGGTAGCGATTGGTAAAAACTTTGCCAATGTCAGAATAATCGCAACAGACATCAGTGACAGCGCTTTGGAGATAGCTGAAATAAATGTCGAAAAACATCAGCTGCAACAGTGTATCGAACTTTTATGCGGTGATTTATTTGACCCTGTTATCCCTCAGCTTGATACCGGCAAATTTGATTTGATTACCTGCAATCCACCTTATGTAAGCACAGTTGAGTATGAAAAGCTCGACAGCAATGTAAAAGATTATGAGCCTAAAGCAGCTCTCTTTGCAGGTGAAGACGGGCTGGTCATTTATAAACGGATATGTGAGAAAGTCGACGATTTTTTAAAACCTGACGGTGTATTGATAATGGAAATAGGGTATGACCAGGGACATGGCGTTAGAAAGTTACTTGAACAAATCGGCTGCTTTGCTGAAATTACTATCGAAAAAGACCTAAATAATAATGACCGAATCGTTATTGCAATGAAAAAACCCTGATGATACCAATCCATAACATCCTGCATCTCTTTGAAAAAAATGTGTTAATCATAAGAGATAATCGTCTTAATATCATAACCAGTTAATTTATCTCTACCGGCCAATCCGGCCAATTCAATAAGAAACACAACAGAAGCAATCTGGCCGCCTATCTTTTCTATAAGTTTACACGCTGCTGCCATTGTACCGCCGGTAGCTAACAAATCATCAACCATCAAAATTTTTGCTCCAACTTCTACCGCATCGCTATGTACTTCCAAAGTGTCAGTACCATATTCCAAATCGTAAGTGATGCTTTCCGTTCTAAATGGCAGTTTGCCCTGTTTTCTTATCGGGATAAAACCAACCCCAAGTTTATCGGCAACGGCAGTACCAAAGATAAACCCTCTGGCCTCGACGGCAGCAACGTAATCAATATCGGCATCCCTAAAATCTTCACATAAACAATCCACCGCTGCAGAAAGTGCCTCCGGAGCAGCTAACAAGGGAGTAATATCACGAAACAGGATTCCCTCTTTTGGCCAATCGGGCACATCACGAATATACCGCTTCAAGTCGATTCTATCTGCCATTTAATCTTCTCCATAAGACCTTTTAAATTTGCTTGAACATACAAACAGACAATTAAGGCGCTTATTATTATATAACCTGTGAAAAATGCAAGTGTTATTGAACTGTAGTTCAATGCTATTCTTCGCCCATACACTCATACAGTCTGGTAAGTGCCCCACGCAGAATTTGCCGAATCCGTTCACGTGTCAACCCCATTTTCTCGCCGATATCCTTCAACGGCATAGGGTTATTGCCCCCCAGGCCATAATGCAACCTCAGAATTTGAGCCTCTCTCGGGTCGATATCTTCAAGCAACCCCAAAACTTTTGCAGTTTCTTCATCAACTTCCAATACCTCTTCCGGCCGAGAAACACTTTTGTCACCCAACGCCGGTTCCATTGTTTGATCTTCGTCGGAGCCGCCGCCTGAACTATCCCTCGTAGAGCCAAGAATTTTTACAACATCATGTATGACTTTTGATTTGCGAATTGACAGCCCCATTATATCCGCCATCTCTTCGAGCTTCGGCGTTCTGCCAATTCTGTTTTCCAGTTCTGCGGCTGTGTGCCGCCACTGATTTATCAACGTTACCATATAGGTCGGAATATGTACCGGTCTGATATTTGTCAGCAGTGCCCTTTTGATACTCTGTTTTATCCACCATGCTGCATAAGTGCTGAACCGCGCTCCACGATTAGGGTCAAAATAATCAACCGCTTTTATAAGGCCGAGATTTCCTTCCTCAATCAAGTCGCTCAGGCCCATCCCGCGACCAGCATATTTTTTGGCGATATTGACAACCAGCCTGAGATTACTGCGCACCAACTGCTCCCTGGCAAGATGGTCATTTTCCTCGATAACTCTCAAGGCTAATTCACGCTCTTCCTCGGATGTAAGCAGAGCAACTTCATCAATCTCTTTGAGATACCCTTTTATGGTGACATCAAATACTATGGTTTTCTGCTCCCGCCCAGCCGAAGTCTTCCAACTTCAACCTTAAAAGGGCATATTTAACTTCTACCTCATCTTTAGTTTATAGGACGGTAATCTTCTGTCCTAACCTTGATAAGGTATCGGTTAAATATACCCTTTGGTTTAGCAGGTTAATTATCTAAATAGCTGATATCAAAATCAGTCTTTATTTATCAGTATCCGGACTATCAGCCTGCTCCGTGCTTTGTTCATCATCAGCCTGGTTCGGATGTTCCGGACTTTCCTCGGTTTGCTCGGTTTCAGAGCTTTTCTTCTCTTGTTCAGACTCGATAGCTTCAGGAACAGTTTGAATCTCATCGGTTTGTTCATCAGATTGAGGTTGTTCTACTTTGTTCAATTTATCAATATCCAAATCAGATAAAACCGTCTGAGGAGCAGGCTGAGCCTGCTCTTCTTTGGTTTCCGTCTGTTCCTGTTTGCCTTCTGCTTCTTCAGCCGCCCATTGAGCCCTTCGCAAACTCAAACCAATCTTACGGGCATCAGTATCGACTTTTAGAATCTTCACCTCAATATCTTCATCTTCTTTAACAACATCCTGCGGCTTATCAACTTTGTGGTCGGCAAGCTCAGAAATGTGCAACAAGCCCTCAAGTTCCGGTTCAAGTTCGACAAATGCGCCGAAGTTCGTAATTTTGGTTATCCTGCCTTTAATAATATGTCCGGGAATATATTTTTCAGGAATAGCTTTAATCCAGGGGTCCTCAACCAGTTGCTTTATTCCCAAAGATATACGTCGTTTTTCTTCGTTGATTTCCAGAACAACACATTTCACCTGTTGTCCTTTTTCGAGAGCTTCGCTCGGATGGCTGTATTTCCTTGTCCAGCTTAAATCGGAAATATGTACCATGCCGTCAACACCCTCTTCAATCTCAACAAAAACACCAAAATTGGTAAGGCTTCGAACCGCTGCTGTAACAATTGTTCCGACAGGATACTTTTGTGAAGCCACCTCCCAGGGATTTATCTCTGTCTGTTTTAGTCCTAATGAGATTTCCTGTTTGTCTTTGTTAACATCCAGAACAATCACCTCGATTTCATCTCCAACGTTTAAAATTTCGCTCGGATGGGCCAATCGCTTTGTCCAGCTCATCTCACTGATGTGAACCAAACCTTCAATTCCATCTTCAAGTCGAATAAATACACCATAGTTCATCACATTTACGACTTTACCCTTAACACGTGAACCAACCGGGTAGTTTTCTACAACATTTTCCCATGGACTATCCGTTTTCTGCTTTAGTCCCAGCGAAATCTTTTCATTCTTCTTGTCAACGCCAATGACAACACATTCGATTTCCTGGTCAAGGTTGACAACTTCCGACGGATGTGAAATTCTTCCCCAGCTTAAATCTGAAATATGCAACAGACCGTCTAATCCGCCTAAATCCACAAACACACCGAAATCGGCGATATTCTTGACAACGCCCTTTCGGATTTGACCAACCTCAATCTCGGCCAGGATTTCCTGCTTGCTGCTGCGTCGTTCTTCTTCGATAAGCTTACGTCTCGAAACAACAATATTGCGACCTTCCACGTCAATTTTGAGAATCTGTGCCTCAATTTCCTTGCCGATGAATCTGCTGATATCACCCGGCTTTCGGATGTCAACCTGCGAAGCAGGCAAAAAGACCGGCACTCCAATATCAACAAGCAGGCCTCCTTTGATACGCCGGATTACTTTACCTTTGACAATATCACCTTCCTTTTTGGTCTGGATGACAGTCTCCCAGCCTCTTATCCGGTCTGCCTTGCGTTTGCTCAGCGGGATAAGACCACCGCCGGATTCCGTATCTTCAAGGAGAACTTCAATCTCTTTGCCTGCCTCGATTTCTTCCGGGTCATCAAATTCACTTACATCGACAACTCCCTCACTTTTCAGACCGATTTCGACAATAACATCATTACCTATCTGGGAAATAATCGTACCTTTAAGAATAGCTCCCGGAAGACGCATATCAACTTTTGACTGCAACGCTTCTTCCAGAAACTGACTTTCATCTTCACCAAACATTTCATCGACCTGCTGGTCGAGCTTTTCCTGTGACAAACCTAATTTATTAACTATATTTCTATCTACCATAAATTATATTCCCTTGCGGCCTCTGTTAAGTTAGCCTGCCTGCGCGCCACATTTACGCTAACAAGCCCTCGTGCCCTCGGCACTGATAATTTAAAGTTAATAACTTCTATACAGCCATTGGCCTACACAACCAATGCAAATTTTCAAATTCAACTCTCTGAAATACCTCTTACGTCAAGTTCCTGGTTTTGTCAAAAGCCTCTAAATTCTTCACGAATTCGTCGATTACCCACTCGGGGGTAGAGGCACCGGCTGTTACACCGGCATTTTTTTTGCCAAAACACATATTTTTATCAAATTCTCCCCAGTTTTGCAAGTGAAACGTTTGATTATTATATTTTTTGCAAAGCTTCGCTAATGTGCGGGTATTGGCGCTGGTTAGCCCGCCAAGAACAAACATTACGTCCACTTTCCTGCAGATTTCCACAGCTGACTGCTGTCTTTTTATCGTTTCCCTGCACAGCGTGTTAATGACTTTTAATTCTTTAAAACCATGAAGGACTATCGCATGAAGCATATTGTTGAAATATTCGGGCCCTTTTGTGGTCTGACAAATGATGCCTAACCTTTCATCTTCAGGTAAATTATGTAAATCAGACTCATCGGCAACGACAGCAACATTTGACGCACAACCTACGACTGCCTGTACTTCCGGGTGATTCTCGTCACCAATAACCACGACTTTATAGCCTTCCCTGTCAAGTTCAACCGCAATCTGCTGGACTCTTTTGACCAATACACATGTAGCATCAACTATCTTAAGTCCCTTTTTTTTGAGTTTGTCTATCTGTTCCGGAGCTGCTCCGTGCGAACGTATCAGCACTGTACCTGATTTTATCTGGTCAACCTTATCGACAGTTTTCAGGCCTGCCTTTGCCAATCGCTCTACTACATCTTTATTATGAATAATCGGCCCCAGACTATAGACCTTATCTTCCTGCTTTAATATTTTTTCAGCAGTACTGACAGCATTCTTAACGCCGTGACAAAACCCACAATTTTCAGCAACTATTACTTTCATAACAAAACTACCAATTTCCAAACAAAATCACCAAACGCAATTTTATGCCAAAATCCCAGCATAATCCATAAAAACACACAAAGGTGCTCAAAATTCCGGTAAAATGCTGGAATTTAGGGCTTAAAATGGGGGAAGTAAACAGTCTGGGCGCGATTATTTGCGCAAGTTGCCGAAAAAAGCGCGCAAAAAGTAACAAAAAATTACAAAAATTCGCACAAATTGACATAAAACACACTCAAATTGACGTGAAATGACCCAAAAATGACAAATTCAAAATGAGCACTTGCGCATTTGATGCGAAAATCCGAAATTCTAATATCGAAACTCGAAACAAGCACAAAATTACAAATAAAAATGTTCAAAATAAATTTGACCACCAAGACTCTAAGACACAAAGAAAAGAACAAAAAATGGCCACGAAAAAGCTCAAAAGACACAAGACAGTAGACCATAGACAATGGACAACAGATAACAAAAGACAGAAGACAGAATTAAGAAAAACTAACAACTAATTTCAACCGAAGTTGATTCGTCGCTTGTGCTATTATGCCCCGGGGATTGATGAGCCGTTCTGTATGATTGACGTTGTTGACAGTAATAGTGTATATTATTACCACTTCGATGGATTAGGCAGCGTAGCGGCTCTTTCAAATGTTATGAGGTACTAAGCTAAAAACTTACTTATAAAACAAGAATTATTAGTATGGACGATAGTTAGGAATAAATTTCGAAAAATGTCAGATAAAAAGGATGAAAATACGTTCCTGAGCAACATGCGAGAGAATCCGCTAAGCGCAATAATCAAAGCTTTTGGACATGGTCAGTTCATAACAAGTATGCGATTGATTTTGTACTTAATAATATCTTGTCGCTTCTTCGGAGTTTGTACGCAAGCATTGAGAAAGCTAAGGTTTTGGGGAGAGCGTTTTATTTTTAATAATCGTGAAAAGCTTGGAGGCAAACATCTAATTGTCAGACCCATTATAAGTATTCTTCGCTCAAGTTGCGTGCCCGTTCTTTTATCATTTCTATTTGTAATTGGTATTTATTGGTTTTCATTATCCGTCACCTTCCCTGTAATATTCAGGAATATAATCGAGTCATTGACACCTAAACAAATGAACGGATTCTTTACGCTAGATGCAACTATATACGTTACACTTCTAACCACCATTGCTGGCATAGCCGGAGTTTTTCTGGCTCTCTACTTCACCACCTTAAGCTTAGTTGCTATATCATATTCTGAACCTCATCATCGTGAAATACGAAACCTAATAATAAATAATGCTGTTAGTCGTGGATATCTTTTCCTACTTGCTCATCTTGGAGCAACTGCCCTATTTGGGCTTGCTTTCTTGGCAATAGGCCTCCCACCAAGTTTTTTCTTGATGGCCTATGTGCTACTTATTGCTACGATCGTTGTTTTTTCTTTCTTTCTGCTTGGACGTCACATATTTAGATTTCTCGATCCAAGGGAATTGGTGAGTATACCTAAGGCTAATTTTGTCAAAGCTGTAAAACGTGCAACGGTTGCAAGAGGACGGTCGAATCAACCTGCATTCCAGCGCCATTTTCGAGACCAAGCTTTGTATGAACTGCATCGGCTTGAATGTTTAATCAAATTTGCACTATCGCAATCTGCTCGTGGTGAAATAGTAAGAGACTTGTGTATTATTACCTTGCTTAATATTTTAAGTAGGTATGTTAAGGATTCTAGCAAAATCCCCAACCTCAGTATGTGGTTTCCTCGAAAGAGACTCTTTCAAGAATGGGGTTTTACAAGCAGCATTCAAGCAAATATAGCCATGAGAACAGGAACTACGCCTCAACCTGAGGAAAAACCTGATTATCTTTTTGTGTGCAACGCAATCAGCCGTATGGTGCGGCAGTCACTAGAGTATTTACTTAAGGCACAAGATTATTCTGATGCCTCTGCAATTCTTATCAGGATTTACCATACAATGGGGCAACTGGGAGAGAACCTGGCAATAGATGAAGCTTGCCATCTCCTCAGTGAAGTTCGAGATGTTCTCTTCTCTGATGACAACAAAATGCGTGTGGTTGAGACAAATGACCAGTCTCAAGCAATGTCAATGGCAAGCGCCTATGGAACATGTGTTTTGAATCTGGCGATTTCTGCTTCACAGAACTTAGAGAGGAGAACTGTAGATGAGATTCTAAGTTCTTATGCTGACCTTAGGCTTCAGAGTACAAGACAATTATATGAGCGAAAACATCCACGTGAAGTTCTAGGGTATCTGAAGAAATTTCACCAAAAGTTGCTCTTCGAGCGCAAGACTGAAGGCAGAGTCCTTTCATCCAATTGGTTTATGAAGGAACACGTTGCGCAACGTTACGCTGACTACATATGGCATTTGTCAGAACAACTTGTCCAATGTGTAACCGATTTCTGTGTGCAGCCGGTTGAAAAGTTGATGAAGACAAACGCGCTTTGGGCAAACGCTGAGCTTCTAAGAAGCAGTATCGAGACTACTAAGAAGGTAAGATTCAGGATTACTGCGTTGAGTGAGTTGTACCAAAAGCTTGTGGCAATTCAAATTACCAAAGAAGATTGGATAAATGCCGAATTCATAACGCTAGAACAGAAACTTCAAAATGTCGAGTTAGAACTGTTGGGTAACATTGCTAATGTCGCACCTAAATTAACTTTGGACACTGATGTTGGTAAAGCTCCTGATTATGTAGGTATATTCAGGGCTTATCTTGGCGATGCACTCGTATCGAGAATGGAAATGCAGGATGTAAACAAATTCGAGAGTCTTTTTGCAGGTATCTTCAAAACGACATTTAAAATAGCATATCGCCATATCCAGGCGAAAGATGAACACTTTTCAAAACCTCATATGAAAATTGCTTTTGACACAATAGTCGACCTTCTTGATTTGTCCGGTCTCGCTTTACTTTTTAGCGAATTACATGGTTCCAGCTTTTATGAAATCGTCAAGAAAGAATGGGATGCTTATTTTGATGAAAACCACGCTGGGAAACAGGCCATACAGTTCTTTTATGGCTCAATCGATATGGTGCTGCAACTGCCGGTTTTTTCTCCAAGTGGAATGGAGCGGTCTCATTGGGAACGAGCTTTTATACATGCAATGGCAAATGCAGGTTTCGACATCGAAGGGCGAATGTCTCACTGGGAAGGCGAAGAGAAAGCACGGACTGAACACACGAGTCGAATCATACAGTCTATACGTCCCCATATGGGCATGATCTTTCGTCGTCCTTATGATTATTTTGCAGCATTTTATCTTTCAGAACGCCCTGAGGCTGCAGGAATAAAACTTCCCAATAGTGTTTCAGATTGCAAAGAAGATGTTGATAGAGAGAAGAGACAACGGGAAGGAGAAACTGGTTTATGAGAAAATTTAGTTTATTCGAAAAAGATGACCTCGTATGGTCAGGCAATTCAGTTTTCGAACCGAGTGGCCCTTTCTTCCCCAGAAGCCCGAATCTCGAAATGATGGGGCAAGATGCTGGAGTAGCAATATACAGTCAATGTAGTCGGAAACATGAACGTGGCGGTTGCCGATTTTCCTCTGTAAATTTCAGATTCGAACCGGAAAATAACGATGTGATGGATTTCTTCCGTACACTCGTGGGTGGGCAATCCAGAGACATCAATTACAATATAGCACAATTTCTGGATATGATAGCGAGGACGATTGTTGTCGAGGATCGTTTTGTATATGAGCTTCAACTTGGACAAAATAAGGACTCGCAAAAGATAGTCGAAATGAATTTCGCACCGGTTTCTGCTCCTGGCAGTAAGGTACTTGTTTTTGGCAGTCATGTTGTCCAGCTGTTAACTTCTTCAATAGCAAAGAAACACGATTGTTCCCGGATTCGAACTTTAAATCCTGACTACACTTTCGTATTTCAGGCCCCTTCAAATTGGAGACATGATTTGAGGAAAGCACGAAGCGCATTACGTTTTTTTGATGCTATGAAATACCGCTTAATGAATCAGGTAGCGGAATCTATGACGTTAGATAAACGGAGGCTATGCACCTATGATCATTCCTCAAATCTAAAGATGCTGGCAAAAGCAACAGCTCCCTTCGGATGGTTAGGGAGAGGTCTTTTCCACGGCTATCAAAATGATTATTTGGGCGTCGAACGGCAGATTCGATGGAATAGGTTTTGCATCGACTTGCGAAATCACATGATTCTAAGTCTGAAGGCTGCGGTTAATCGCATTGCCTCTATACTTGAATCAGACTGTCGGCTCATTGTGGAAGAGAAAAGTGAGTACTCTATAGAGGACGTGCGAAAGAAACTTCAAGAGGGAAAAACTTCTACAGTAGAATTAGTAAGGCTTCTATTCTAAAAAGTAAGACACGAACGTAGCTACAACAATCAATAATTATAAGGTTCTTTGCCCTGCTGCTCGCGGCAGGCGCTTTGCATCTTTCTTAAAATATCCGTCAAATTATCAGCGAACTCGGCATCACTCATCGTGTTTATCTGCTCAACAGTTATAACTTTGCCGTATGATACAACTATCCTGCCAGGTGAGAACATTTTTTTATGCCTCGGCCAACACTCAAAAGCACCGTCAATAACCACCGGTACTACCGGCGCGTTTCCACGCCGGCATATAAGCCTAAAACCCGGCTTAAGAGCAGCTATCCTGCCGTCTCTGGTACGCGTAGCTTCCGGATAAAGACAAACGGAATTACCCTTTTTGAGTCTGGCAATAACCGCTTTAACTGCGGATAAATCCGCAGTGCCCCTTCTGACAGGTATGGTGTTGAGTGTGGCAACCAATCTTCCAAAAAATCTGATTTTAAAAAGGCTGTCCCGAGCAAGAAAACATAAAGGCTTTTCGATGAAGGCACCGCAAAAAAGAGGGTCTAAAAGACTTTGATGATTGCTCACCATTAAAAATGCACCTTCCTGCGGGATATTCTCCATGCCGTAAAACTGCACCTTAAAAAACAATTTGCAGAACATTCTGCCCGCAAAACGTGCGAAACGATACCATGTCATATTCGGTTTTTTCTCAAGTATTTTTTCTGACATAATTCAAAAGTTCTTTAACAACTTCATCTACATCCAAATTCGTAGTGTCAATTAGTATAGCGTTATCGGCAGGTTTTAATGGGCCAACCGCCCTGCCACGGTCGCTTTTATCCCTTTTCTCGATGGCAGTTCGTACCTCGGTATGGTCTGCATGTTCACCTTTTGCAAGAAGCTCCTTATGCCTTCTCTTTGCCCGCTCGGTAACATCAGCAATTAAAAAGAATTTAATGTTAGCATCCGGAAATGCGACTGTGCCCTGGTCTCTTCCCTCAGTGACTATTTTTCCCTCATCGCCGGCAATTTGCCTTTGCATTTGAACTAATTTGGCCCTAACCTTGGCCGAAGAGGCAATATACCAGGCATTGGCGGTAACTTCATGGGAGCGTATTTGCTCTGTAACATCATTGCCATTAATCGCTACAACCAGTTTGTCATTCTTTATCGCAAACTTAAAATCAGTGCTATTGAGAACGTCAAGCAATTGTTGCTCAACTTCCATATCAATACCGGCCTGAATCGCTGCCAGCGTAACTGCTCGATACATCGCACCGGTATCTAAAAAGCTGATACCGAGTTTTTTTGCCAGAAGCCCGGCAACAGTACTTTTACCGCTTCCGGCAGGGCCATCAATTGTTATAATTAATTTCGCCATCTAATCCGGTTTTGCCGTCTCGTTCATTCTGACAACCACAATACTTGTATCATCACTTTGCCTGGCCAATCCCACGAAGCGCCTTCTATAGCCGAGTATGTCTTTAATCATTCGATTGGCTGGAACATCGGCAAACTTCTTAAGTGTGTTTAACATGTTTTCCCTGCCCCACAACATACCTTCAAAGTTAGCTGCATCAATCAAGCCATCCGTATAAAAGAGCAGCGTATCGTCGTTTTGCAGTTTTAAAGTTTCTATTTCATATTCGGCATCTTCCATAACTCCCAGTACCAGCCCACCCTTTTCCAAATCTATAATCTGTCCACCACTCATCAGCACTGTCGGTTCGTGTCCGCAATTACAATATGTTATCGTCATATCTTTGACATCAATCACTGCATAAAACAACGTAATAAACTCGCCTAACCTGCACTCGCTACAGGCCATTTTATTTAACTTAGTAACAATTTTTGCAATCATCTGGCTGCCTACCTGGGTATCTGTATATGCCCTGACAGCACCTCTGAACATACTCATCATTATCGCAGCAGGCATACCCTTGCCAATCACATCAGCAATTGTTACTGCAAAACAGGTGTTACTAATCTGAATAAAATCATAAAAGTCACCGCCTACATCAAAACATGGAATATAAGCAGCAGCAATGTCTACACCTGGTATGACAGGGGGTTTCTCCGGAATCATTCTTCGCTGAATAATTCCCGCCAGACGCATCTGTTCGGCAATATGCGCACCTTCCAATACCTGTGCGTAGAGCCTCGCATTTGTTATTGCCACTGCACACTGCGAAGCAAGCGTTCTTGCAAGAGCAATATTGTCCTCATTAAAACGTTTGGGTTCAGGGCTGTACAATCGAAGTACGCCGATTGCTTTATTCCTAAACAGCATGGCAACGGTCAGCTGACTGACAAGTTCCTCTTTAATTGCAGCATCCCGATATTTTACTCTTCCATCAACCCTCATATCATCCAGCACCACCGCCTCGCCGGCAAAAGCAGCTTTAATAACAGTGTCATTTTTCGAGACAACACCTTTATTGCGGTACTCTTCGCTTAAACCATAGGTGCTTCGCATTTGCAGGTCACCAGCTTCTTCATCCAGCAATCGAATCGAGCAGGCCTTGGCACCGGTGGTCTTGACGGCTGCCTCGGCTAATCTGTCCAAAACCTGCTGAAGTGAGAACTTGCCCGCAACAAGCGTGCTAAGCTCGTAAATCTGCTCTTGTATCTGCTGTTGTTTCTTTTTCTTTTTTAACATTATCATCTACCAAACATAATTTTCAGGATTATACTCGACCTGCTGTAATTCGTGAACCTTAATTTATGACTATACTCACTTGCAATCAAAATTGTTTAAAGTTAATATACGAAATTAAATGAGTCAAACAGCTAAACACATAATTTTTACCGGCAGAGTACAAGGGATAGGCTTCCGCTTTACCGCCTACAATATAGCAAACCGGTGTCAACTGAAAGGTCTGGTACGTAACCTATCAGACGGCAGTGTGGAAATGATTGTTCAGGGACACTCAAAAGATATAGACGATTGCATTAGAGATATTCAGGAATCTTTCGAAGGTTATATCAACCAAACCAATGTCGAAGATGTGCCATTAAATCCTGATTACAAGGAATTCAAAATCACTTTTTAATTAAATAAAGTTAATAAAAGTTACGGGGTCACTATAAGCCAATTCAAGCCTATAGCTGTAATATCATCCATATCAACCATGCAGTCACCGGTAATATCATAAGAAGGACATATTTCAAATATATAGGCTGAGCCGGAGTTGCCGGCCTGAACGTCGTCCTGAGGCGAGCCTGTTATTGCATAGTTGCCACTTAAAGAAACACTATTTCCAAAATGGTCGTCGGCTGCTCCATCAAAAGCTGTCAGCTTCGTCTGCTGCACCCAGTTGATACCATCACGTCTGAAAATGTATGCTGAACCTGATTTACTCCCTTTATCATCATCCCAGCGCGAACTTATGATTGCAAAGCCGGCATCTATAGAGACCGAATAGCCAAACCAGTCAAAAGCTGCAGCGTCACTAGCAGTAAGCTTTACCTGCTCGACCCAGGTTGTACCATTTCGTTTAAATATATATGCAGACCCGGCAAAATTACCGTCGTCGTCATCTCCCACAGCACCTACTAACGCATAGTCGCCGTTGATACAAACTGAATAACCAAACTGGTCGCCATCATCTGCATCCGATGCGATGAGTTTAGCCTGTTGAGTCCAGGTCGAACCGGAAAGTTTGAAAATATATGCAGAACCGGCGTCAACACCAACGTTATCATCCATATATGCACCAACTATCGCATAGTTTCCACTGATGGAAACACTGTTGCCGAATTTGTCGCCAGAGACGGCATCTGCAGCAGTAAGTTTGGCATTTTGCGACCAACTTTCATTTTCATGGAAAATATATGCAGCACCGGCCTGGTTGTCATCATAATATGCCCCAACTATTGCATGCATAGAATCGATAGAAACAGAATTGCCGAACCAATCATCTGCTATACCATCAGAGGCAGTTAATTTTGTCAGCTGGTCCCAGTTATTTGGGTCAATATCATTAGGTGCGAATATGTATGCCGAACCGGTCTGGCTGTCGGCTCCTGGTGCTCCGGCAATTATACTGTCAGCATAACCTGTATTAACTGCTGCAGAATAACCGAACCAGTCTCCTGGCAAGGCGTCAGAGGCAGTAAGGACAAGCGGGTTCGATGACAGCCAATTTCCATCTTCTTTTGTGTAAACATATAAACTGCCGGCGCTGTTTCCATAAGGTATATCTCCGGGTGCTCCGACAATTGCATAGTCACTGCCGATAGAAGTTGAGTAACCAAAATAATCGTCTGCTACTGAATTAGCTTCTGTTATCTTAAATGAATCGCTGCCGTCACCTTGCAGCCATTGATTAGCCAGATTGCTGAAATCCAGCAGATTAACACTGCTGTCAGCGCTAGTATCACCTAATAAACACGCAGAATATATAACAACCGGTATCTCCGGAAGAGCGGCAAAGGCCCCTCCTAAATTAACGGTCGGCACCTGAGCTATAGCGTCCACAATATTCATATCACTTATTACATGACCAAAAACACAATAGCCAACATTATTCGCATCCTGCCAGTCGAGATTGTTCGTCGTGCCAGCTATATTGTCAACGTGATTTATGAAAAATTGCGAAGTCGCAGAATTCGGTTCGCTGGTTCTGGCCATTGCAATAGTTCCGCGAAGGTTGCTCAGGCCATTACTGCTTTCATTTATTATAGGGTCGCAGGGGTCCTGCTCATTTAAATTTCTGTCAAATCCACCGCCTTGAATCATAAATCCATCAATTGTGCGATGAAAAATCAGGCCATCATAAAAACCTGAATTAACGTACATCAAAAAGTTGGCAACCGTAACAGGCGCAGCATCTTCATCAAGTTCAATAACGATGTTACCATAATTGGTTTCCAGCTGAACTATTGGTATTGCAGCCAAGCACGGAGTAACTAACGCCAAGAATATGAAGAACAAAACAAGTCTTTTCACCAGAACCCCCTTAGTTAATTTTGGATTGAAATTTTAACCACCCACTAATTGTATGATTGTAGCAGAAAAAAAACTCTAAATCAAGTAAAAAACGGTTCTTAAGGCACTATATGAGTACTTGCCTGTTTTGGGTGTGGATATATAATTATTTTCGCAAAAACATGCTTCCCGGCAGCTGTTTTATCAGACCTTTCAGTCTTAGAGAAACTAAAGCGGCATTAATTTTTGCAGGTTTTAAATCAGATTCAACGATAATCTGCTCGGTATGAATTGCTTCGTTGGTCAAACAATCGTATACAAGCCTTTCGTCGTTACTAAGTTTCAATTGTGTTATATCAAACAAAGGTGTGTCAATATTGTCAGCGGCCTGGTCAACAGCTTCAGTTGTATGAGCTTTCAATCTTTTTCCTATATCGCCAAGTGCTTCCATAATATCATCTATGGATTCGACAAGCATAGCGCCATCTTTAATTAAAAAATGAGGGCCCCTGCTTAAAGGTGAATCAATCTTGCCCGGTACCGCCATAACCTCCCTGTTGTTTTCCATTGCAGCTTTTGCTGTGATTAGGGCACCGGAACGCAGACCCGCTTCAATCACGATTGTACCAAGTGATAATCCTGATATTATCCTGTTTCGAGGCGGAAAGTTTTCCGAAAGCGGCTCGTACTTTAACGGCAATTCACTAATGCAGGCTCCGGATTCTGATATAAGTTCGAATAATTTATCATTTTCCGGCGGAAAGATGTTTGCAAGGCCACAACCCTGAACAGCAATTGTCCGTCCGCCGGCAGATAAAACTCCCTGATGGGCTGCGGTATCTATACCCCTGGCCATCCCTGAACAAATAGTAAAACCAGCAGAGGCCAATAAATGCGCAAATCGCGACGCCTGCTCCTGTCCATATAAACTGCACCGCCGCGAACCAACTATGGCAAGAGACAGGTTGTCGTCCCTGGTCAAACTGCCTTTGATATAAAGCACCGGCGGCGGGTCATAAATCTGTTTCAACACAGCAGGATAACGACTATCATTCCAGTTGATTATCCAGACGCCAAGTTTGTGAGCTAATTCCAGTTCAACATCGCTGTCAAATTTGCCGCAGGTTGCTGCAATTTTCTCTGCTGTTTTAAAGCCTATACCGCCTATCCTCGTAAACTCACTTACCGAAGCGCCCAAAGCCCTGTCCACTGAGCCGAAATACTTTATAAGCTTTGCGAATGTGGTTGAACCAACGCCCTCTGCTCTTGTTAATTTAAGCCATTTTTCGATATCTGCTGAATTATGCCCGGGATTAAGCATTTTTTTATATACCCTAAATAGTAATTGAGGCAATAGTATATCCATAAGCATCAATGGTCAATAATCTTATTCCACTTTCAGAAAATTTTGAAAAGGCGTATCGCTTTGATTTTAACCGGACAGGTTGATACAGAATTGAGGTAAAAAAACGGGTCACAGCAAAGGCTCGCTGTGGCCCTAAGATGTTTTTAGTTCTTTACTTTCAGGTAATTATTTTCTACGCCTTAACAGAGCAATACTTCCCAATGCCAACAGAGCCAGCGTCGCCGGTTCCGGAGTGACAATGCTGCCTGTAGAAGGTGGCCATCCGGAACTGAGACTTGCGATATTGACACTATCAAACGCATTAGCAGGACCGCCCAGAGCATTGGCATAATCCTGGATTATAAATTCCCATGTTTCTCCAGGCTCGAAAATAAGGTTCGCTGCAATGCTCTCTGAAACCAGTGGCCTGTTGATGCCAAGATTGTCTATTTTAAAGGCTTCTTCAGCATCTAACAAAACCGGATTGCCAATCCAGCCATCAAAATTTGTGATGATAGTTTCAGGGTCTGCTACATAATGCAAATCAGACCAGGCTCTGTTGGTTCTATTTGTAATGCTTACCAAGGCATTACTCAATCCAGGCTCATCACCTCCATCAAAACAGGCGATCTCCTCTGTCCACATTATAAAAGCTGAGTCAATCCATTCATCGTCTGGGAACGTGGCTTGATTTCCCAACTCATGCACAGGCCCGTCAACCATCAACGGATCCTGAGGACCATCTAAACTGTAGACATCCAATGGAACTGCCATTACAGATGGAACCACGAAAAACAATAGAAAACTGAAAGTACTGAAAGTAAAGAACAACCGGGGATATTTCCACATCTTAAACCTCCTTCCTTTATTCAGAACAAATACTCTTCTCCTATTTGTGAACTCAAACCATGAACAACAAATATACAAGTGGATGCAAGACTGGTCAATTCATCAATTATGCTGTCATCGTTTTCGAGGACAGTTGATCTGGCGACAGCCATTACGAAAATGCTTAATAACATGTAAAATCAACTCTTCGCGGTCATTAACACCGAGCTTGCGAAAGAGCCTGCTTAGATGGGTACGAACCGTTGGAATGCTGATTTTCAGATGAGGTGCTATTTGTTTGTCGGAATTACCATCGAAAAGACACCGGACAATTTGTGCCTCTCTGGGTGAAAATGCCAAATCCTCCACCAATTGCTGCCACTCACACTCAGAAAATATCCCCTCCGCCTCTGGTTCTACCGATTGCGGCATTTTAGATACTCGCTAATCAACATCTATCTCTCGATATGTAAGACTCTCAGACAACTATTATGTACTTTAACATTTCATACAACTAATTCGAATAAAATTTGGAGAAGTTTTTTGCTAAAAAGCAGTTGACAGGCCGTCCTAATTCGGTAGAATAACTGTTTTTTCGAGTATAACTGGAGTTTTTATGAAGAGCTTTATGGTAAAGAAAGAAGCAACGGAGCATAAATGGGTGGTTGTTGATGCCACAGATGCGATTCTCGGCCGAATGGCAGCTAAAATCGCACCAATTTTGATGGGCAAAAATAAACCTACTTATACGCCGCATGTAGACACGGGCGATTACGTAATTGTCCTGAATGCGGATAAAATAAAAGTTACAGGCAAAAAGGCGGAACACAAAGAGTATGATTACTATACTCATTTCCCCGGCGGTCACAAGTTTGTAAGTTTTGCCGAGATGATGGATAGAAAACCTGAAAAGGTTATCGAACTGGCGGTAAGAAGAATGTTGCCAAAGAATAAACTCGGTAAAAAAATGTTGAAAAAGCTGAAGGTTTATCGCGGGGCTGAACATGAAAATCAGGCCCAGCAACCTGAAAAAATAGAACTCTTTTAAGAAAGACTAACAATTATGGCAGAAGCAAAAAAAGATACAGCTGGCCAAGACCTTAATATCGAAGCTTCGGCGCCAACAGCAAAGGCAGCAGCCAAAACCGATACTCAACCGGCCAAGAAGAAATGGCCTGATAAAGGCGGGTTCTTCTGGGGTACCGGCAGAAGGAAAAGCTCTGTTGCCAGGGTAAGAATCAAACCCGGTGACGGTAAACTGATAGTCAATAAAAAAGAGATTGGTGACTATTTCCCGAGAGAACAGGACAGAAAATCGGTAATCTCTCCATTAAAAGCTGTTGAAAGCGAAAAGGCATTCGATGTTTTCATCAATGTCAAGGGCGGCGGAATAACAGGTCAGGCAGGTGCTTCTATGCTCGGAATCGCAAGAGCATTAAAAATCTACAGTGAAGAATTTATTCAGCCTCTTCGTGACGGCGGTTATCTCACCCGTGACAGCAGAATGGTCGAAAGAAAGAAGCCGGGACAGAAAAAGGCAAGGAAATCATTCCAGTTCTCGAAACGATAGTTTGAAAAAATCATTTGGGATTATTACAATAGCCGCCGAGAACTTCTCAGCGGCTATTTTTTTGAAAAGGGTAAATTATGATACGAGCAGCAATAATCGGAGCAAGCGGATACACTGGCGCCGAGTCAATAGAAATAATCCTGCGCCACAGTCAGGCCCAGATAACCTATCTAACTGCCCTGCCGGAGGAATGCGGCCGAATCGACGAGATATTTCCCCAGTTCAAAGGACGCTGTAACCTGCCTATCGAACCTCTTGATATTGATAAACTGGCAGAGTTGGCTGATGTCGTTCTTTGCTGTCTGCCGCATAAGGTTTCCATGGGATTTGTGCCTAAGCTGCTCGATGCAGGATTAAAGGTCATAGATTTCAGTGCTGATTACCGACTCAAAAATGTTGAGATTTATGAAAAATTTTACGCCGTCAAACACACTGACACCGAAAACCTGAAAAAAGCGGTCTTTGGTCTGCCGGAACTTTTCCGTGATGAGATTAAAGATGCAAGTCTCGTGGCCAATCCCGGCTGTTTCCCTACCGGAGTAATTCTGGCAATAGCGCCTCTTTTAAAAAATGGTCTTATCGAAACCGATTCGATTATCGTAAATTCGGTGACAGGCTCGTCAGGGGCTGGCAAGAACCCATCAAGTAAATTCCATTTCCCGAATATGAATGAAAACTTCTTCGGCTATGGAACCGGAACACACCGTCATATGCCGGAAATGGAGCAGATTGCAGGTGAGATAGCAGGCAGTGACGTTACGATACTGTTTCAGCCTCACGTCGGACCTTTCGACCGCGGGATTTTATCAACTGTTTATTGTCAGCCAAAAGGCAGTGTAACTACAGAGCAACTATCTAAACTATATAACGACTTCTATGCTGGTGAGCCTTTTGTTCAGATATGTAATGACAGCCCAGCAGTTAAAAACGTAGCTGGTACAAATTACTGCCATGTCTTTCCGACTATCGCTAAAGGTAAAATTATATGTTTTTCCGCAATCGACAATCTGGTAAAGGGTGCATCAGGCCAGGCAATTCAGAATATGAATATTATTTTCGGCCTCGATGAAACGCTTGGCCTTGTATAAGAAAGTTTATGGCAGATGGGATTTGAGAAATGACAAACAACACTATAACCAGTCCGAAAGGAGTTTTAGCGGCAGGTTTGCATTGCGGGCTCAAGCAATCCGGTAAAGCAGACTTAGGGCTAATCGTCTGCCCCACCGGTGCAACGGCGGCAGCTGTTTTTACAACAAATAAAATAGTCTCAGCGGCAGTGACAGTTTCCAAACAACATGTAAAGAGTGGTTCAATTTCTGCGGTGGTTGTCAACTCCGGCAATGCCAACGCCTGCACCGGTCAGCAGGGAATCAAAAATGCAATAAAGATGTGCAGCGAAACCGCAAAGCAAATTGAATGCAAACCTGAAAATGTCTTAGCAGCATCAACCGGTATCATTGGCCGGCAGCTGCCTGTCAAAAAAATATCCGCTGGAATAAAAATGGCAGCAGAAAAACTTTCAGCTTCCGCCAAATCAGGTCTCGACTTTGCCAGGGCGATAATGACAACCGACACCAAAGTCAAGCAGGCTGTCCGGCAAATTGAAATATCCGGCAGGAAAATCACCATAGCTGGTACCACCAAAGGTGCAGGAATGATTAGCCCTAACATGGCAACAACACTTTGCTTTATCACAACTGATGCAGCTATATCCAAACCGCTGCTCGCCAGGGCATTAAAACAAGCTATCGGCGAATCTCTGAATAAACTCACAGTCGATATGCACCAAAGCACAAATGACACCGCTATTATTCTTGCCACAGGATTAGCCAGCAACCGCCCAATAACAAGTAAGTGTCCTCGCTACAGGAAATTTGCAAAAGCTTTAGCTGATTTATGCGACGACCTTGCAAAACAGATGGCATTAGACGCCGAGGGGGCAACCCGAATGTTTAAGGTTGTAATAATCGGTGCCGCCTCGAAAGCCGAAGCTGCTAAGGCTGCACGGGCGATAGCAGATTATCCATTAGTCAAATGCGCAATCAACGGCAGCGACCCGAACTGGGGAAGGATTATCTGTGCTGCCGGTTCAGCGGGTGTGAAACTTGTCCCCGATAAACTTTCCTGCAAAATAGGTACGATATCGGTATTCAAAAACGGGAAACCTGTTAATTTTAATGCCAAAAAAGCAAGCAGGATAATTTCCCAGCCGCAACATACCATAACAATAGATTTAGGGGCGGGTAAAGCAGGTGATTTCTGTTACGGCTGTGACCTGAGCAAAGAATATGTAACAATTAACGCTGATTACCACACCTGACCGATACACAATAAGTATATAAAATTTACATCATTTAAGATATTCACCACAAAAACACTTGAAAAAGAACCTCGTTCGTGTAAACTGTCAGGCTATTTTAGTGATTCTATTGATTTGATTATTAACCCATTTAGGAGTTGAAAAAGTGAAAAATCTAACAAGTTTCTCTGTATTTATGTTTTCGCTGTTAGGGATAAGCTCTACAGCAATGGCAGGACAGGCCTCTGAGGCGACCGCAGTTGAGGGTATTCCTATGATTTGGTATCTTGCGCCGCTTGCCTCGATTATTGCTTTAATCACTGCATTTATTCTTTATAAAAAAGTTATGACAGCCGACGAAGGCAATGAAAAGATGATAACTATTGCCGACCATGTCCGCGAAGGCTCATATGCTTATCTATTTAGCCAGTACAGGATAGTTGCGATGGTATTCGTTTTATTTTTCATTATTTTTGCAGCACTGGCTTACTTTGGCGTACAGAACCCATTCATGCCCATAGCTTTTCTTACCGCAGGCTTCTTTAGTGCCTTGTGCGGTTTTTTAGGTATGAAGACAGCCACCAATGCATCCTCCCGGACTGCTCAGGGTGCAACTAAAAGTTTAAATGCAGGTCTGCAGGTTGCATTTAGAAGCGGTGCGGTAATGGGCCTCGTCGTCGTTGGCTTCGGCCTTTTGAATATCACAGCTTGGTATCTGCTTCTCGACAAACTCATTTATACCGCAGAGCATATGACAAACGGCCTTACATGGCTCGGCATCACATGGGTACCTGCCGGAATGTTACCTTCTACAAAACTTGTCGAAATCACCTCTACTATGGTAACGTTCGGCATGGGTGCTTCGACACAGGCTTTGTTTGCACGTGTTGGCGGAGGTATCTACACCAAGGCTGCCGACATCGGCGCCGACCTTGTGGGCAAGGTAGAAGCCGGTATCCCGGAAGACGACCCGAGAAACCCGGCAACAATAGCTGATAATGTCGGTGATAATGTCGGTGACGTTGCCGGTATGGGAGCTGATTTGTTTGAAAGTTACTGCGGTTCAATCTTAGCCGCTGCAGCGTTAGGTGCTGTACTTTCGATAAATGTACTCGGTGACAAGATGACACCGCTAAAAGCTATTCTTGCTCCGACACTTATTGCTGGTATCGGAATAATACTTTCCATAGTTGGTATTTTCATGGTGCGATGTAAGGAAAACGCATCACAGAAAAATCTCTTACGTGCCCTGCTTACGGGGACATTGAGCAGTTCTATATTCATTATTGCGGCAGTAGCAGTAATGGCAGCAGCAGGCTGGCTGACATGGGGACTGTTTGGCTCGGTTGTTGCAGGTCTGTTAGGAGGTGTCCTTATAGGCCAGTTTACCGAATACTATACCTCAGATGAGTATTCACCGACCAGGAATATTGCGGAACAGGCCCAAATGGGACCGGCAACAACAATTATCAACGGCCTGGCAACGGGTATGTATTCATCGGCATTACCGGTACTAACTATCACTGCCTGTATCCTTTTCGCATTCGCACTTCCGGGCGGTTTCTCCAATATCAGTATCGGCCTTTACGGAATTGGTATAGCAGCCGTTGGGATGCTCGCAACATTGGGGATTACTTTAGCAACAGACGCTTACGGCCCAATTGCTGACAATGCAGGCGGGAACGCTGAAATGGCAGGACTTGGTGAAGAAGTAAGAAAAAGAACCGATGCCCTGGACGCACTCGGAAACACTACCGCTGCAACAGGTAAAGGTTTTGCAATCGGCTCGGCTGCTCTGACTGCTTTGGCGCTGTTGGCTGCGTTGATTGGCGCAGTTCGTATCTGGGTTGCAAAACTCGCAGCCGATAACGGAGGCGTTTATACAGTCGGAGATGTAAAATTTGCTGTCGGAGATGCGGTAGCAAAAACCGAAGGTGCAATTGATGCCGCAAGCGCTTCCATTGCAGATTTTGTAATGGCATATGACCTTAGTATCATGAACCCGAAACTTATCTGCGGACTTTTTGTCGGTGCGATGATGGCATTTATCTTCTGTGCGATGACAATGAAGGCTGTCGGTAAGACCGCCGGCGATATGGTTAATGAAGTTCGACGCCAGTTCAGGGAAATTCCGGGAATTATGGACGGTTCAGGCAAGCCGGATTACGCCCGTTGTGTAGCCATCTCGACAGAAGGTGCGCAAAGAGAGATGATTGTTCCGTCACTGTTAGCCATCTTTGCACCAATCATTGGCGGCCTTGTGCTCGGTGTTGCAGGCCTGATGGGACTGCTGGCAGGCGGCCTGAGCTGCGGTTTCGTTTTGGCAGTATCTTTGAACAATGCCGGCGGTGCATGGGACAACGCCAAAAAGTATATCGAAAAAGGTCACCAGGGCGGCAAGGGTTCCGATGCTCATAAATCCGCCGTAGTCGGCGATACCGTCGGTGACCCATTCAAAGACACTTCAGGACCAAGTCTGAATATCCTGATTAAGCTGATGAGTATGGTAAGTGTCGTCTTTGCAGGTGTTATTGTTAAATTCGCACCTGTAATCTCAGAGTTTATTGGTCTGGGCGGCAATTAGTAGACACTGCGACCTGACTGTTGACGCAGGTTTTCTATATGGTAAACTATCGGGGTGGCCTCTTTAGGCCACCCTTTTTATTTATAAAAACGAGGGTATAACTTGGCAAAAAGTAAAATTAGCGACTCAAAAGATTTAGCATTAGCTGCTGCGAAGATAGCTGCTGAAAGACATTGCACAGATATTGTGGTTATGGATTTAACAGGAAAGTCCCCTGCCACAGATTTCTTTGTGATAGCTACCGGAACAAGTGACAGGCAAATGCGCACCGTTATCGATGAAATCAGTGAACATGCCAAAAAAGTGGGATTTGTACGTTTCGGAAGAGCAGGCTATGAGCAGGCAAAATGGATTTTAGTTGATTTCGTCGATGTCGTAGTTCATGTCTTCGACAACGAATACCGGGACTATTACGATTTGGAACTGCTCTGGGGCGACGCAGAAAGATTATCAATTAAATGATACCTGCTATTGACATACTCGAAGAGCGAATCAGCAAACTAATAGCTGATATATCAGGGATGAGCGGCTGCCCTGCTGTTGTACGTCCTACAGCCGACCCCAAATTCGGCGACTACCAGGCCAACGGCGTGATGGGTATCGCTAAAAAAATCAAGACCAACCCGCAACAGTTAGCGGAAAAAGTAGTTGAGAAACTCGACGTTAGTGACATCTGTGAAAAACCACAAATCGCAGGCCCCGGCTTTATCAACCTGAAATTAAAACCGGAATATCTCGCCAAAACTCTGTTAGAGATTAACGCTGATAAAACAAATCATCTGGGTATAAATAAAACCGAAAAGTTAGAGACTGTCGTGGTTGATTTTTCGGGCCCGAATATCGCAAAGCAGATGCATGTAGGCCATCTGCGAAGCACAATCATCGGCGACTGCATCTGCCGAACGCTTGAATTTCTCGGCCATAAGGTTATCCGACAAAACCACATCGGTGACTGGGGAACGCAATTCGGAATGTTAGTTAATTATATGATTAAACTACACACTACAGCAGCTTTAGATGGTATGCATAATACAGGTAAATCAGACGACCTAAAATTCACAGATATGGAAGATTTCTACAGAAAAGCCAAAGAATTATATGACACAGATGATAAATTTGCAGAAAACTCTCGTGAGTGTGTAGTAAAACTTCAAAGCAAAGACCCCTCTATGTTGACTTATTGGCAAAGAATTGTAAATGAATCCGAAAAGCATTATCAGGAAATTTATAGTCGACTCTTAGTAACTCTAACTGATGAGCATATTCGTGGTGAGAGTTTTTATAACGACAAATTAGCTGATGTAGTAAGAGAACTGAAAAGCAACGAACTTGCTGTTGAATCCGATGGAGCGGTTTGTGTATTTCCTGAAGGTTTTAAGAATAAAGAGGGTCAGCCTTTACCTTTAATCATACAAAAAAGTGATGGTGCCTTTCTTTATGCGACAACGGATTTGGCAGCTATTCGATACCGTGTCGATGAATTGAAAGCGGATAAAATTGTTTACGTCACTGACGCAAGGCAAAGCCTGCATTTCGAGATGGTCTTTGCTGTTGCGAAAATGGCTAAGTGGGATATGAAACAGACGTCAGAAATCAGATGTCAGAAATCAGATAACAGAAAACAGAAAATAGAGTTGGTTCACGTTACCTTCGGCAGTGTTTTAGGCGAAAATAACCAGCCGTTAAAAACACGCTCCGGTGAAAATGTGAAGCTAAAAGAGCTTCTCGAACAAGCTGTCGAACAGGCTCGAAAAGTCGTTGAAGAAAAAAATCCTGAGCTTGACGGCGATAAAAAAGAAAAAATTGCAAATGCCGTCGGAATTGGGGCTGTCAAGTATGCAGATTATTCGAATAACCGCAGCAGTGACTATATTTTCAGTTTCGACAGGATGCTGGCGATGGACGGAAATACCGCACCGTATATGCAATATGCCTATGCAAGAATCAAATCAATAGAACGCAAGGCTCAGGCAAAAGATGTTGATATCGAGACAGAGCTTGCTGATGTAGAACAATTAAATCTGACTGAGACATCAGAGCTGGATTTGGCCAAACACTTATGCCGTTACGGTGAGGCAATAGAATCCGCAGCCGCCGACTACAGGCCTAACTATTTAACAGGTTATCTGTATGAATTAGCACAAAAATTCAGCGCCTTTTATACCAACTGCCCCGTACTAAAAGCGGGACCTGATAAACGGCCGACAAGGCTGTTGCTTTGCGACTTGACCGCAAAAACTATCCGGCACGGCCTATGTGAACTTTTAGGCATTGATGTAGTCGAGCAAATGTAGAGGTGGACTTATGAAAATTATCGAAATGGATTTTAGCGTAAGCAGCAAAGACCGCAACCAGATGCTCGATATTACAAGCCAGGTTCACTCTGCTGTAAGTGAATCGGGCATTTCCAACGGTGACGTGATTGTTTACTGTCCTCACACAACAGCGGCAATTACCATAAACGAAAATGCCGACCCGGATGTCCCTCACGATATTATTTTGACCCTCTCCGACTTAATCGAGCAAAATAAACCCGGTTACAGGCATTGTGAAGGTAATTCCGACGCTCATGTTAAAAGTTCGCTCGTCGGCTGCAGCGAACAAATAATTCTGCAAAACGGCTCTCTCGGTCTTGGTACATGGCAAGGCATTTTCTTCTGTGAATTTGACGGACCCCGCAATCGAAAAGTGAAGGTACAAATCCGCGGAGAATAGAATCTCTATACTGTTGCTGTGATAGCTTCCTGGTTCTAATAATAATTCAAGTTAATTGGAGCCGATATTCTGAGTTTACTTTTAAAAATAAAGATTATAGATTCCCTCTTTCGCGGGAATGACAATAGGATCAAATCGGCTTTTATTAACTGAAATTGATATAATACGAATTACGATTAGTTAATACGCTCGTGTGTCATTTCGAGCGAGCCGTAGGCGAATCGAAAAATCTATTAAAAAAACAGATTTCTCCACTACGAGCCACTTCGTGGCCCTTCGGTCGAAATGACAACAGCGCACTTAATAATCGGACTTGGTATAAGTGATTTTTTGCGCATAAAAAGGGCGAGGTGGTGGAACCGGTTGGGGGGGAAACCGATGTGCCACGCTGCCTCGCCGAGGTTTATAAGCTGCTACAAACAGCAGCATTTTTTCACTTTTCAAGCTATCTCCAGGGACTCTAACTCCTTTGGCAAAAACTGTCAACGAAAAACCCCGCACATTGAGCCTTTTCCAAAGGATTTCACCCCACTTAGTTATCGACAGTAGTGTAACGTTTACAACAGAAAAATGCAAGCTAAAAATTGGTTTTTTTGGGTTTTTCGCCTGTTTTAATTATAAACTTAAAAGCGTATTAACATGAAATAGCTTGAAATTCAGAAATGATTGGCATAAAGTATGCTGATAAGTTTGATACCTTTCCGGAGTACTTCGATGGCAAAACTAAAAAGCTCTTCTGTGACCAAAAAAATAACTGAAACCGCTAAAGACATACACTCAAAGATATTAAAAAGCAAAAGCCCCACGATGGTCACACCGATTCGCTCATTAAGCAATGTTAAATATCATGTCAAAACAGGTTACTTCGAAATGCTCGGCAAAAACAAGCAGCGCACTTTGACAGTAAACACAGTAAAAACCTTCGCCCAGAGTCTTAAATTGATGTCACTTTCCAAGCAGCTTGTAGATACAAATGATATGGCCACAAAAAGAGAGGCTTACTATATATCAAAAAACTGGGGCAAGGCTGGTTTCACCGAACAGGCTGAATCTGACACAATAATGGATGACGTTGAGGCAATGTTCAGAGTCAACCGCGAACAACTAAGATTTACACCTGAAGAAAAAGGCGGTGCCGTCGCCGGAAAGTTGATAGTCATAGACTCAGACAACAAAGGTAAAAAAATCAAAATTGACTGTACCAAATTCGGTTCCGGCGCCTATTCCATCCCAACTGAAGTTGAAAATCTCAAATTCGAGGGCCAGGCGAAATTCATCCTTGCAATCGAAACCGCTGGCATGTTTCAAAGACTGGTAAAATATGACTACTGGAAAAAAACAAAATCTATTCTAATTAATATGGGAGGTGTACCAACGCGGGCATGCCGGCGCTTTATAAGAAGGCTGACCGAGACACTTAAAGTACCCGTTTATGCCTTTGTCGACGGTGACCCTTACGGATATTTCAATATTTACCGTACTTTGAAAGTAGGTTCCGGCAATGCAGCTCATCTGAACAAATTCTTCTGCGTTCCGACGGTACGTTTTCTCGGCGTGACACCGCAGGACATTATAACCTATAATCTTCCAACCCATCCGCTTAAAGAAGTTGATATTAAAAGAGCCAAAGATGCCCTTAAAAACGACCCCTTTGTCAAGCACCACAAACCCTGGCAAAAAGCAATTAACCAGATGTTAAAAATGGGTGTACGTGTCGAGCAACAGGCGTTTGCCAAACACGGCCTTGACTTCGTAGTCAATAAGTATCTTCCGGCCAAGTTAAAGAATACATCAAAATTTTTACCTTAGAACTTTATAGTAACTGTTTATGGCAAAACTTTCAGAAAGAATAGAACGGGTAAAAGAGACAATCAACTCTACCTGCGCCAGCGTTGGCAGGGACCCGAAGGAGATTAAACTTATAGTTGTTACCAAGTCGGTAACTATCAAAACTATAAAAGAGGTTATCCGCCTGGGATTTACAGACCTCGGCGAAAATCGTATCCAGCAGCTTAAAAAAGTTTCCGCCCAGGTAGACGAATTTTTAACACCAAGCAAGAAAAATGGTCTTCCTGAAAAAGTCAATTGGCACATGATAGGACATCTTCAGCGCAATAAGGTGCAACAGGCACTGAGTATCGCTTCTCTCATACACTCAGTAGATACACTCAGGCTCACAGAAGAAATAAACACTACTGCTGCAAAAATGAATGTATGCCCTGACGTCCTTATGCAGGTTAATACCTCACAGGAACCGCAGAAATACGGCGTGCCTGTGGGGGCCGCGATACATTTGGCAGAACAGATAGAGTCATTTCCCAATATCAACCTCGTCGGCCTGATGACAATGGCACCACTTACACGTAATCAGGATGTAATTCGGTCATGCTTTGTCCGTGCCAGAGAACTATTTGTCGAAATGCGTGGCGAAAAAATCACAGGACCACAGTTTACCGAGTTGAGCATGGGCATGAGCTCGGACTACCAAATCGCTATCGAAGAAGGGGCGACAATACTGCGTATCGGCTCAGCCATTTTTGCCGGCTAAAAAATGTACCGAGAACCTCACAAACATGCCTTTCCAAAAGCTAAAAATATGGTTATCTGTTTAGCTTATGAAAGAAACATAACAAAAATCAAAAAAACGCAAAGAATAGTCCCCTAACAAACCGAAAATACCTATACATAATACAGCTTTATTAAACGTCCGATAAATAAAAAGAGGAAAATTGATGGTAAAAGCAGGCCTAAAAGCTGCTGTAGAGAGAAGAAGAAAAATCCATAAAGCATTAGAGCTTGCGGATAATCTATCTGAACAGCTCCGCATGGCTGGTTTGGTCCAGCGTGACTTTCTGCCCAAACAATTGCCAAAATGTGATGGTCTGCGATGGGCTACCATATTTTTGCCGGCCGAGTGGGTTTCAGGCGATATTTATGATATTGCTCGAATAGATGAGCAGCATATAGGTTTTTATGTAGCTGATGTTGTCGGACATGGCGTACCAGCTGCCCTGCTTACCATTTTTTTAAAACAGGCACTTGTCATGCGTGAAACTACCGGTAACAGTTATCGTATCTTTTCACCTGCGGAAGTTATGGCTAATCTAAATCTGCGTATGACCGCTCAGAAACTTTCCGGCCATCAGTTTGTAACATGCTGCTATTGCCTGTTGAATATCGAAACCTTAGAACTAACATACTCGCGGGCAGGTCATCCATATCCGATACTTATAAGAGACCAGGAACAACCACAGCAATTGGAAATACAAGGCTCATTACTGGGAATTTTTGAACAGACAGAATATATTCAACAAACTATTCAGCTTCAAAGCGGTGATAAATTGCTGCTCTACTCTGATGGTGCGGAATCTGCAATAGGCCATTTCGACGACCAGACAGGTTTCAATTTCACAAAGGAATTCTGCGAGATTCAAAATTATCCTATCAATGAAATGATGGATATGCTTAATAAGTTAGTCCAGAACCAAAAGGGTAACCCTTCACAAGACGATGACATCACAGCAGTCGGCCTTGAAATTATTTAAGCCTGTTCCACAATTGCCATTACAGTTTCAGCAAGTCAAAACCTGCGGTAAAACCGCAGGCTAAATATAGAGCATTTAGCATCTTCTACAGACACTGGGCAAATGACATAGAACCTCCAGAAATTGCTTGCAATAACAGCCCCCGTAGATATACTTGTTCAGGCTAATAATCAGAGCCGCTATTAAGAAAGGATGCAGTAATGTCACAAAAAGATACGGACCTGCAAAAAATAAAAGAGCTTATTGACATTATGAAAGACAATGACCTGGCTGAGCTTGAGATCAAGCACGGTGATGACAAAATTCACCTCAAGCGTTCGCTGCCACAACAGCCGGCTACAACCGAAGTACCGCCAGCCAGTTTACCTGTCACCCCAGCCGGCTTAGATACAGCACAAGTTCAAGCTCCCACAGCCAAAGATGATGGTTTAGTGGAAATTAAAGCACCCCTTATAGGAACTTTTTATGCCCGACCAAGCCCAGACTCAGAATGTTATATTGAGATAGGTTCTCACATTAGTCCGCAAAACGTCGTTTGTATAATCGAGGCTATGAAGGTTATGAATGAGATAAAAGCTGAAACCAGCGGAACAATTGTGGAAATATTGATAGCCGATGGTCAGGCAGTTGAATACGGCCAGCCAATTTTCAAGGTCAAACCGGACTAAGAATTGATTATTGACGATTGAATATTGACTATTGAAAAAAGAAAGAATTCAAAAATAATAGTAAACTGAAAATAGTAAATAGTAATATGTTTTCAAGAATCTTAATAGCAAATCGTGGTGAAATAGCTCTTCGTATTATCCGTGCCTGTCACGAGCTTGGTGTCGAGACGGTAGCAGTTTACTCCGAAGCTGATAAAGACGCTCCCTATTTACAACTTGCGGATGAAGCTGTCTGCATTGGCCCAGCCAACCCTGCTGAGAGTTACCTAAACATCTCACGTATCATAAGTGCTGCTGAAATTACTGACGTTGAAGCGATTCATCCGGGTTACGGCTTTTTAGCTGAGAATGCAAACTTTGCCCAGATATGCCAGGACTGCGGTATAGAATTTATTGGCCCGCCAGTTGAAGCAATGCGTCTGCTTGGTGATAAAATTCAGGCTCGAAAACTTGCAAAAAAAGCAAATGTTCCTATTTCACCCGGCTCGAATGATGCCATAGACAATGAAGGTGAAGCTTTAAAACTCGCCAGCAAAATCGGTTATCCCATACTAATAAAAGCAGCAGCCGGCGGCGGCGGACGCGGAATGAGGGTTGCACATAATGACATTAGCTTCCGTTCGGCTTTTAATGCCGCTCAAAGCGAAGCTGAAATCTCATTTGGTGACTCAAGAGTTTTTCTGGAAAAATACATAGTTGAACCAAGACACGTTGAGGTACAGGTAGTAGCTGACAAAAAAGGGCATGCCCTGCATTTTTACGAGAGAGACTGTACTATCCAGCGAAGACATCAAAAAATGATTGAAGAATCACCATGTCCTGTGCTAAACGAGCGAAAACGCAAAGAGCTTTGCGAAGCTGCATTGAGAATCATTAAAGAAGCTGATTATAGCAACGCTGCAACTGTAGAGTTTCTTTTAGATAAAAATATGAACTATTACTTCTGTGAGGTAAATACGCGAATTCAGGTCGAACATCCCGTCACCGAAATGGTGACAGGCCATGACCTGATTAAACTGCAACTGCAAATCGCCAGTGGTGAAGAACTAAAAATCAAGCAGAGAGACATTAAGCACAGCGGCGTAGCCATTGAATGCCGAATCAACGCTGAAGACCCCGCAAATAACTTCGCACCATCTCCAGGTACTATTACAAAATATATTCCACCCGGAGGTCCCGGCATCAGGCTTGATACTCACATGCATCAGGGATATACCGTCTCACCAAATTACGATTCGATGGTCTGCAAGCTAATCGTCCATAAAGAAAATCGAGCAGAGGCAATTACTACAATGAAAAGGGCATTGAGTGAATTTGTCATCGAGCCAATCAAAACCACAATACCCGCCTGTCTGGATATTCTCTCACATAATCTTTTCGTCAAAAGCAAAATAGACACAAGCTTTGTTGAGAAGAATCTGTAATTAACATTACACTTTATGCACCTTTTTCAAGTGATATTAAATCATCATAGGTCTCGCGTTTTCTTATTACTGTAAAATCACTGCCATCGACAAGCACCTCAGCAGCCCGGCATCGAGCGTTGTAATTGCTGCTCATACTAAAGCCGTAAGCTCCTGCGGCAAATACTGCAAGCAAATCTGCTCTTTTAGCCGGTGGCAGGCTTCTGGCTCTGGCAAGAAAATCGCCGGTTTCACAAACCGGCCCGACTATGTCAACTATCTCGGCACCTTCAATCTGCACATCCTTGCCTCGTCTGTCTGGCACAAAGTTCTCACTAACATGTACAGGCCAGATAAAATGGAACGCATCATACAACGCCGGTCTGATTAAATCATTCATTCCGGCATCAACTATGACGAATTTTTTATCGCCGCTCTGTTTGGTAAATAAAACCTGCGTTACCATAACAGCAGCGTTGGCACATACACTTTTTCCCGGCTCAAGGATAAGTTTTAGCCCCTTATCTTTCAATAGCGGCACAATACCAGAGGCATAATCGGCCGCTGAAGGCACTGTATCACTTTCATAATCAGCGCCGAATCCACCGCCCAAATCCAACGTTTCAATTGTATGCCCTTTAGCACGAAGTTTCTCAATTAACGGCAGCACCTTTTCTATGGCTTCACAATACGGGTCGATGGATTTTCCGCTCGAACCCAAATGCAGATGAATTGCACAAAGCTTAACGCTTCCATTATCAGCATATTTAGTAAAAACTTTTTCGGCGCCTTCTATATCAACCCCGAATTTTGTTTCTTTTTTGCCGGTAGTTATATAAGCGTGAGTTTCAAAATCAACATCAGGGTTGACACGCAGGGCAGCTTTAGTTGTTTTTCCTGCTTTTACAGTAAGTTCGATTAGATTTTCAAGCTCCTGCTCGGACTCAATGTTGAAATAAGCAATACCTGCATTCAATGCCTCGATGATTTCAGAATCAGTTTTTCCTACGCCGGCATAAACAATTTTTGACCGGTCGGCTCCGGCTTTTAAAGCACGGTACAACTCGCCTCCACTGACTATATCAAAACCAATGCCGGCTTCGGCAATAAACCTGATGATATTAATGTTGCTGCATGCCTTAATTGAATAACAGATTGTGGTATCGATTTGGCTGTAAGCCTCCCGAATCTTCATAAGATGGTCTAAAAAAGTCGCCTTACTATAGATATAAACTGGGGTACCTACCTCAGCAGCAATCCGGGCAACTTCTACATCTTCAGCAAACAGTTGCCCATTTTTATAATTGAAATAATCCATAGTTTTTACTTATTTCAGCTACACAATTTCCATAAACACATAAATACCATCAAAACACGGAGAAAGTAGTATAAGCAATTACGAATCAATTGCAAGAAAAACAGATTTGACCATAGAGCTGGAGCAGATAACTATATACCATAAAAAAAAAGGCTCCCTCAAAATGAAGGAGCCTCTCAATCTTCTTAAGCTACCATACTATTTTTTCTTCTTTACTTTTTTCTTGGCTTTTTTCTTGGCTACTTTTTTCTTTGCTACTTTTTTCTTCTTTGCTACTTTTTTCTTCTTTGTTACTTTTTTCTTCTTTGTTACTTTTTTCTTCTTTGCTACTTTTTTCTTCTTTGCCACTTTCTTCTTTGCTACCTTTTTCCTCTTTGTTACTTTTTTCTTTGCTGCTTTTTTCTTCTTTGCCATCTATTTCTCCTTTCAGCTGAATTAATCTCTTAACATTAAAACCGATAAAAAGTTACAATACATATTTATACACTTTATCGTCCAAAAGTTTAGGAATACTTCATAAAAACTTTCGTAATCAACGTTTTACACAATACCGACTATGACTTATCATATTCGAAATTACATAACACATTCTATTCTGCTGTCGAGATGTTATACTTGTATATGTTGAATACCTTTGAAGTTCTAATACAGTTTCCAAAAGATTCTTTTTGCGATTCTTTTTATAAATGCGTTTTATCGAACCCATAGGTCTGTTTGATGAATTTTAGTTGTAAAGAAAAAAATGTTTTTATGTTACAAGCTCAGCTTTAACAATCTAAAAAGTATAACAACCCAATAATGATTAGCGTGTTTTTTACAAGTTGTTACTGTTTTCGAACGGTTTTTCCTGACTAAAAAAATTTTAAAAAATTCAAAAATTACTTTGAAATAACAAACAATTTACTTGTTAATTGTTATATGGCACATAGAAAAGTAATACTATTCGGCGGAACATTCGACCCGATTCATCTCGGGCACACTTCTGTTGCAGAACATGCTGCGAAAGTTATTGGTGCAGAACAAATCATTTTTGTTCCTGCAAAACAATCGCCCTTAAAAAAATTGTTACCAAAAGCAAAGGATAATGCTCGAATTGAAATGATAACGCTTGCAATTACAAATAAGGAAAAATGCGGTCTAAGCGAATATGAATTGAAAAAAAACCAACCCAGTTACACTTTGGAAACGGTAAGATATTTTCAGAAGGATTTACCCGGCAGTCCATCACTGTACTGGTTAATCGGAGCTGATTGTATTGACGAACTTCCACGCTGGTTTGGAATTGATGAACTAATTGACGAGTGTAATGTGTGTGTTATGCACAGGGCTGGATTTGAAACGCCAAATTTCGAAAACCTTGCTGACATATTTGACAAAACCCGTATCCGCAAACTCCAGCAAAATGTTATCAAGACACCCCTCGTTGATATCAGCAGCGTAGAAATAAGAAGAAGATTAACTGCAGGTGAAGATGTAAATGATATGCTGCACCCTGCCGTCGCTGATTATATACGCCGGCACAATCTTTATCGCTAAGCCTTAATCGGATTTCAATTCTTCGACCGCCTTTACCAGCCAATCACACCACTGGACTATACCTTCACCGGTTTTTGCCGAGAGAGGAAAAATCTCAATATCTTTATTCACTACGCGGGCATCTGCCTTGACACGTTCAATATCAAAATCTTCGCTGACGCCTTTAGCCAGCATATCTATTTTGTTTATAAGAAGTACCCTGGCCTTTGCAAAAATTGCAGGATACTTTACAGGCTTATCATCACCCTCTGCCACAGAAAGCACTGCGAGCTTGTAGTTCTCTCCAAGCTCGAAAGCTGATGGACAAACCAGGTTTCCAACGTTCTCTATAAAAACCAAATCCAAATCATCAATTGGCAACTTCTTTAAAGCACTGCTCACCTGGGCAGCAGACAGATGACACGAACCACCTGTTTCAATCTGAACCGCTGGTGCCTCGGTCGCCCTGATTCGCTCGGCATCCAATTCAGTCTGAACATCGCCTTCGATAACTGCGATTTTGAGCCTGCCTTTCAGCTCATTTATCGTTCTTACTAAAATCGTCGTCTTACCTGAACCTGGAGACGATATCATATTCAGGCATAACTTTTTCTTCTCCGCCAAAAACTGCTTGTTTTTAAGGGCATATTCTTCGTTGGCACTGAGGATTTTCTTTCCAAGATTAACTTTATACATCCATTACTCCGATTCAAATGTTATTGTCTCAATCAACAATGGTCCATCGGGCAGCAATGCAAAATCACCGCCGCAATCCAGGCATTTAGGCGATGAAAGCTCAAATTTAAAAATCTTATTACAATTTTCGCACTGACCTTTTAATGATTTATGTTCTATTTCCAGTTTCACACCTTCGCAAATTGTGTCTTTTGCAATAGCTCCGAAAGCAAAACTCAGTACCTCATCATTGACCGCATCGAATGTGCCACAGGTTATTTTAGCAGTTACCGGTTTTGCATTTTGCTTTTGGGATTCAGCTGAAATAATCTCAAGTAAAGATTGAGCTACCATGGTCTCATGCATCAGCAAATCCTCGGCAATTCACGACCATAAGGCATCTGGATAATCCTCCTGCCACCAATTTTGGTTTTCATTTCCACTACCGGCACATCAGAGGTTTCTACAATCTCACCGATTATATTCGCATCCCTTCCCAAAGAATGTTCTCTGCAAATCTTTAGACACTGCTTGGCAGATTCAGCTGAAACTACGGCGACGAACTTGCCCTCATTAGCGATATTAAGCAAATCAAATCCGAGCACATCAGCAGCAGCCTGCACACGGGGATTTATCGGCAAAGCATCTTCATTGATTTCAACACTAAAGCCGCTGCCTCTCACAACATCATTAAGTGTAACAGCCAAACCACCGCGAGTCGGGTCCCGCATGAATTTGACACCATCGCTCTTTTCCAACAACCGGCAGGTCAACCCTGACAATGCTGCACAATCGCTTTTAAGCTCCGACTGAAATTTTATATCTTCACGCTGAGAGATAATGGCCATTCCATGGTCACCTATCGTACCGTTTATGATGATTTTATCTCCAGCTGAAATCTTATCTAATCCCAAATCAACTCCAGCCAGACAAACACCTATTCCGGCTGTGTTTATAAAAATCCCATCTACCGCACCGACTTCTACTGTCTTGGTATCACCGGTTACGATATTAACGTTACTCTTTTTGGCTTCAGCGGCAATACTGTCTAAAATCTTTTCCAATAGCTCTATCTCAAAGCCTGTTTCGATTATCAAAGACAAAGACATCGCCACCGGTCTGGCTCCAGCTACAGCTAAATCGTTTATAGTCCCGCAAACTGCAAGCCTTCCAATATCGCCACCGTTGAAAAACAACGGCTTAACAACATAGCTGTCTGTCGTAAAACATATAGAACTACTATCAAGATTTAACTTCGCAGAGTCCCCAAGCTCAGCTAAAGTATCATTTTGCAGTTTAGGTAACAGCACCTTGCGGATTAATTCGTCGCTAAGCCGGCCCCCGCCTCCATGCGCAAGTAAGATTTTATCAGTTGTTCTATCTGTCATTAGTCACGTTTTTTCTTGCGCCCGTATTTAAACCATGCTGCACAGGTCCCTTCTGAACTTACCATGCAAGGCCCCACCGGATTTTCAGGGGTACAATTAGTCTCAAACAACCCACACTCATGCGGTTCTATCAATCCACATAACACCTCGCCACATCGACAACCCGTTGTATCCTCAACTACCGTTTCAGTAATACCAAACCTCTTTAAAGCATCAAATTTGCCGTATTGGTCTTTCAGCATCAATGTACTCTTTTTAATCCTGCCAAGTCCGCGCCAATAACCATCAGCCGGCTCGAAACATTCATCAATTATTTTCTGAGCGGTAGAATTGCCCTCTTCGGTAACCACCGCTGAATAAATTGATGTCACCTCAGCCTTTTCTTCTGCAAGCTGCCGGCATATTTCAGCAAGTCCCTCGATTATCTGCATCGGTTCAAAGCCGGCCACTACGCAGGGTTTTTTGAATTCATCTGCGATTTGTGTATAAGCACCAAAACCGGTTATCACACTTACATGGCCGGGACATAAAAAAGCATCTATATTATGATTCTTTTCACTCAGCAATAAACGCATCGCCGGTACAACAAGTTTATGACCACTCAAAATACAAAAATTCTCAATACCTTCCGCTGCTGCCTCTTTAACCGCAACCGCTGTAGCCGGCGCTGTTGTCTCAAAGCCCACCGCTACAAACACAATTGTCTTTTCGGGATTATCTCTGGCCAGTTGCAAGGCATCTTCGCTGCTTAATACAACCTTGATATTGTTACCTGGCTGTTTTGTCTCCATGGACCCGCCTTCACCGGGCACTCGAATCATATCGCCGTAAGTTGCAATTAAACAATCTTCACGGTCGGCTATCTGCAAAACAATATCAATATAACTTTGGTTGGTAACGCAAACCGGACAGCCTGGCCCGGACAGAAGTTTCAACCTTGCCGGCAATGTCGGTCTTATACCGTTTCTAAAGATTGAAACTGTATGCGTACCACAGACCTCCATTATATTAATCTGCCGGCCCAACTGCCTGCAGGCCTTGTTCATAAGTTTCTGTGCTTTATAAATTCTGTTAAGCATACTCGAATCTACCCTGAAATTTTATTTTGCGTATCCTCAAAATCGTCGATTTGAGCGATAAGCTGCCATGTCTTTTTAGCTTCCTCTTCGTCAACAAGCGAAATTGCAAAGCCGGCATGAACCAATACCAGGTCGCCTAATTTAACTTCACTAAGCAATGTAGTCTTTGCCCTGAACCTGTTCCCCATAGCATCAACAACAGCATTGTCACCTTCGAGTTCAACTATTCTCGCTGGTATTGCCAAACACATAATTCGTCACTCGTTTCTCGTCGCTCGTAACTAATCAAAAAAATACAAATTCCAGATAACCAAGCTACCAGCGACAAGCGACAAGACACGAAGCTATCGCAGCCTGGCCAACTGATATCCCACCATCGTTAGACGGGACATCTCTGTTAAATAATACGCAAAAACCATCTTCCTTCAAGAGCTTTATCAGCCGATTCGTCAGATATCGATTGCAAAATACACCACCGCTCAATGCAACACAGTCTAAACCAGTGTTTTTCCTCGCTATTTTAGCCATCTCAAGCAAAGCCGCTGCGATACCATTATGGAATTTAGCTGATATTACCGCACCGGCTACACCGTCTTTAATACCAGAAATTATCTGCTCTACCATTTTTCTCAGACTTAGCTTGGCAGGTTCACTGTCATTGCAGGTAATATCAAAATCGTATTGTTCTTCTATATCGCCTGCGACAATCGCCTCAAGAGCCATTGGAAGCTGGGCTTCAAAATTATTATACGAACCCAATCCAATCATTGCCGCTACTGCATCGAATACCCTGCCAAGACTTGAGGTCTGAACCGTATTAATTTTTTTATCGAGCTGTTCCAATATAAGCCTGATTTTATTTTTATCCGGTTCAATTCGTTCCAGCAGCCAGTGAAAATCTTCTGTTTTAAAACTGTCACCATAAACTTTCTTTAACAACCCCAGAACAGACCTGATAGCTTCTTTGACCGCTTTATCACCGCCGGGCAATAAGAAATAATCCAGATGGCCAAATCTCTCGAACTTCTCCAGCGATGCTATCAAACACTCACATCCCCATATCGCCCCATCGGTCCCAAAACCGCTGCCGTCACATGCAAGCCCAATAACCTGCCCTGTATGATTATATTCAGCTAAAACAGAGGCAATATGAGCCCAGTGATGCTGAACCTCTATCAACTCTGTATTAGAAATCGATTTGGCGTATTGCGTAGAAAAATAACCGGGATGCAGGTCACAGACCACCCTTTCAGGCTCAACCTCAAACA
>CBDVDM010000002.1:0-134431 GCA_965372745.1 uncultured bacterium | reverse complement strand
CATCCGATAGTGTATAAATGTTCCAGAAATAAGGAACCATACGTTCTCCACTTTGACTGGCTTCCTCAAAGTTGTGATTTAGAAGCCTGTTATTGGGGTCACAGGGATCCCAAGGGTCAAAATCAAACGCTTCTGCTGACACGTCATCAAACAAAGCGGTACCTATTTCCCAACAAACAAGTTCAAATTTGACCTTGGCACAACCGGTAGGAACCAAACCAATAGCTTTCGCATAGGTCCAGTCTATAGGTCCGCCAACAGCTAAAGGAATTTCATTAAAGCTAATAGTACCACCACCGGAATCCAGGTAAATAATTTTCAGGACAGAATATGGGGTGCCTGTGGCCTTGCAATTGCCTTCAAATGAAACCGCTCCACCTACAGTTATACCATTAGTGCCTACATCAAACTCCTGATACACACCTCCTCCACTATCCCAGTTGGCCTTTGGGCTGTACAATTCACAAGACTGAGGGGTACTGAGATAATCGACCGTATTTACGCCAGCGGTAGCGCCGCCGTATGGCCATGCGGTCCAACCCGTCAAAGGCGGAGCGTCATCAAAGCCCGGGTTGGTAAGTATGTTAGCAGCCTGGGCTGAGCCTGCAAAGATAAGAACCATTAAAACTAATATTAACTTCTTCATTTTATTGTCCTCCAATTTATAATCTAAATATCTAATAGTTTTCTTATAAAACCATATCTATTCGCACCGGCTTTAGTACTTACTAAAGACCACTGCAATCCCATCCACCATATCCACAATCAGGACAACCAACAGCATTACATCTTACCCAGTATTCAGCAAGTGCCGCGATATCACGCAGGTCAACAAGACAGTCACGGTTCACGTCACCGGCTGAGATACCAGCGAAATCGGCACTGAACTGACTGGTCTCGCAATTGGTAAGGGCCTCGCCTTTAGTGTGTGTCAAGTCAAGGTCGTCATAGTAAGTCTGGTTGGCGTTGATTGTATCGTTAAAGACAGTAGCCGTTACTGTTCTTGTTCCGATAGGGGCCACGCCGTTACTATCGACGGTAAGCAACATCCAGCCATTATCAGTACTATAATCAATCTCATTTACGTCTTCTCTTATCAAGTCGCCATTCTCGTTTTTAAACTCGAGCTTTATAGAACCTTTGCTGCCCCAGTAAGTGTTTACATAAGCTGTTAGTTTGTAAGGAATGCCTTCAGCAGCACATATCTCTTGAAAACAAGATAACACTACATCGGTTCCGCCTGTTTCTATCTCCATTTCAACACTATCTGCTCCGGCATGGGCCACAGCATGATTGTAAGTGATGGTACCTTTTCCAGTTTCCTCCGGATCGTGCACAAAAAATTCCCAGTGCTCAGGCACATTCGAGTCACCGGTACATGGATCCTCAAAACCCGGGTTGAGCAGGTAGTTAGCCTTTGCGCTACCGGCCATAACCATGGCTAAAGCCAATATCAAAAATAACACACTAAACTTCTTCATTTTCTTGTCCTCCAAAAATAATATTACATTTATCTTATCAATCTACTACCAACGATATACTGCAACGACTTATAATTAATAAATTATTAAAAACAAAAACAGGCGTAATTTAAGGTCCCACCTCCTCTCATCTTCTCTTGCCTTTCTTTAATAAAATCCTTATCTCTTATTCACTTTCCGATTGGTAGCCGTTGATGAAAAAAACTCACATACAATAAGTTTTGAAAACTGCAATTTATCCTCATCCATTTTGTTTTAGCTGAATTCGAAGCGAATACCCTCTCCGGCATTTCCTCTTCCTCGCTGTTTGGATACACCCTCATCGCATATAGAGTTCCTCCAACAACACAGCTATTATAATAAAGTATCGTCACATTGTCAACCATAGAAAATGGATTTTTGAGCAAAACACCTGCAAAAAATGTCTTTTTCGCCATTATTATCGGTAACTGATAAAGGCTGATTTACCTGTCCAGTCTCCAGCATCAACAGGCAAAAATAACGTAAAATCCCGCATCAGAGGGGAAAATCCGCGATTAAATGGTTTATCTACACAAAAAACAGTAAGATAAGCTCCTAATACAAGAAACTGGAACGCCTTTTTGTGCTAATTTTGGATAGGAGTATTTGTTAATTCATAGCCATTCAGACGGCTCGAAAATACCCAAAAAAACTGAAAAAATATTTTTTTGCTATTTCACTGCCAGCCAAATGTCCCATAATTACATAGAGCAGCATAGCCGCAACCAAAAGAAAGATTTACCGCAGAGGTCGCTGAGAACGCAGAGAAAAAACAAAAAAAGAGGCATCCCGATTTATCGGGATGCCTCTTTCATTACGAACTTAAACTACATGTTTTCGTCTACGTCTTATTTACGACGACGAAGGAACAAACCACCAAGACCTAACAGAGCAATAGTAATCGGCTCTGGTGTCAAAACTACATTGTCAAAACCATAAGCACAGCCAACGTTCTCATAGAGAGGGCTATCAGTACTTACAGCGAGCTTTACTTCAACTACGGTCATTCCAGCAGGTACGACGAAGTCTATCGAGTAAGTAGCCCATGAACTTGTTACACCAGCAATTTTTGCCTCATAGCCGCCTACATTCAATGCAGCAAAATCAGCAACAGCTCCGCCTGGTGTAAGGTCAATAATGTCGGCGTACAATGTAAGAGTCATGCCTTCGCTTACTGCGGGTTGTGTGTCATTCCAAACAAAGGCAAATCCACCAGCCGGCAAGTCTGCATGTACTCCCAGTTCTAAACCACGGCCTGTTACTCCAGCTGTGTCAGCCAGGTAACCGGCTTCCCCTGCTGGATCCCAGCTACCCCAATTAACAGGTGCTCCTGGTGGACTCGGCACACCCCAATGATCTGCCCAGCCGCCCTCGAAATCGACATTAGCACCGGCCAACATATTGGCCTGGGCTGTTCCTGCAAGAGCAAGAACTACTAAAACTACTAACAACTTCTTCATTTTCTTCTCCTCCAAACAATATAAACTTTTCAACAAAACTTCATTTGCCTGCATTTAAGTAACAGTTTTTGAACTTTCGCCGCTACTTACACACTCCTTCACAGGCCTAAGAAGTATGTCTACAATATTATCTGCTACACAGCAGAAATAATGTCAAAATAGGTATAAACGCTTTTGAGAACCTCCTCCTATAAAGGTGCTCTTTGATAAAGCTTTTGCCACACTTCCAATCTAAGCTCTTATTATAAAAAAGTCAAGTCTTTTTTTCTGATTCACCCTATTTTAACACCAAATTGCCGTCTATTTCCAGGTATTTTCTCTTAACAACTTATACATTGAGGACTTATATCGCGCAAATGGCTTGCGGCGTATGCCCATAACGGCAAAAATAAACATTATTTTTTTAAAAAAACAGACATGCTTTTCAGCTGTATAAAATTTTTATCATCAGGCATTTACCCGGGCAGTGGAATTACGAGCGACAATATCACATCCTATGCGCGTAGTAAAAGGCCCTCTATCTTCTATCTTACCTTCGAGTCTATCGAGCACCATCCTGGCAGCCTGCCGGCCTATATCCCATGGTCTTTGCCGAACAGTTGTCAGAGGTGGATTCATACTCTTTGCAAATTCCAGGTCGGAAAAACCAATCACAGACAAATCCTGCGGTATCCGCAGGCCCAGCTCCAATGCAGCAGTATAAATAGCCGCTGCTTCATAATCAGAAATTGCAAATACTGCTGTTGGACGTGGATTGTCCAGCAAGAGCCTGCGAGCTACGTCTACACAATCATCACCGTATAGAGTAGCACGCCAAACCTTACATGAAGCATCGGGACACTTACTGAGAACCTTTTCGAAAGATTTGCGACGGTGAACCGCCCACGTATGGTCCCTGGTGCCTTCATATTTGCTTAAACAGGCAATGCGGCGATGTCCCAAACCTACCAGATGGTCGGCAACCATCTCGCCGCCAAGTTTCTCGTCAGTTCCAACTGAATCAACAACCTTCCTGGAAAAATCTGAATCAATAATGACTACCCTGTGTTTTTTCTTAATCAAGTCCGAAAAATTGTCACGATAAGTAACTGCAAATGACCGCCATAAAATCAAACCGTCGACACGATGGTCGATTAGACGATTGATTTGCTTGAGTCCCACATCCTTAGGCTGTTTTTCATAGAAAAACTCGCGATGTTCACCTGTCCAAACCGTTATGGGTAAATAATCTCTGTGTGCCAATTCGTGATGGATGCCGAACAACACGTCGGCCCAATAGTAATTAATCGGCGGCATCAATACTCCAATGGTGCGGGTCTGCCCTGTCTGCATACCATTGACAAGCAGATTTCGCCGCCAGCCTAATCTTCGAGCCGCCTTTAAAACACGTTCGCGAGTCTCTTTCTGGAATCGGCCTTTACCATTGCGCAAAATAATAGATGCGGCTGTAAGTGAAACTTTAGCCTCTTTCGCCACATCCTTTAACCGCGGCAACCTCAACGTCCCCATAGTCGCCTCCGACATAATAATTACATCAAAACAATCTCAAATATTTTAACAGCTTATCACAATAATGTAAACCATTTATATACAATATAGTTGCAATAAAATTGTTTGCAATAAAGTCTATATATAGTAGTATGCCGGTTCTTAGTAAAAAATGTGTTGCTTTCCAAATTCATCGACAGGAGTTAAAAATGATTAAGAAAATTATACCAACTGTAATTCTCATAACATGTATATTTACACTACCTGCAATCGCAAAAAGTAAAGAGCCTGATATGGCCAAAGCCGACCAAAACCGTAAGGTAACCATAATACTGACTGCTAAAGACACAAATAACCGCCTGACAGCCAAGAAACCTGTTACGCTCTCGACATCCAATACCACAAAGTCTTCTGCCACAATCGAGATAGATGATTCTAAAACGTTTCAAACAATCACAGGCTTCGGCGGCGCCTTTACCGAGGCAAGCGCATATACCCTTTCAAGAATGAGTCCCGACAAACGCAGCGAAGCCATCAAGGCCTATTTCGACCCTAAAGAAGGTATCGGATATACGCTCTGTCGAACTCATATCAACAGTTGTGATTTTTCTCTTGGAAATTATGCGTACACTGAAGTGGATGGCGACACAGAACTAAAACACTTCGACATCTCACGTGACAAGCGATGGCTGATACCGCTTATGAAAGATGCAATGGCTGTGCCCGGTGCCGACTTCAAGCTCATCTCATCACCATGGTCGCCGCCTGCATGGATGAAAACAAACGGCCAGATGAACAATGGAGGTAGTTTAAAGCCCAAATATCGTGATACGTGGGCACGCTACTTCGCAAAATACATTAAAGAATATGAAAAGCAAGGCATTAAAATCTGGGGCCTGACAGTACAAAACGAACCTGCCGCCACACAGACATGGGACTCATGCATCTGGTCTGCTGAAGAAGAAGGTGCTTTTGTAAGAGACCATCTTGGCCCTACGCTTGAAAAACAAGGCCTCGGTGATGTTAAAATCATCGTCTGGGACCATAATAAAGACATTATCTTTGAGCGTGCTGAACCAATACTATCCGACCCAAACACTGCCAGGTATGTCTGGGGCGTCGGATTTCACTGGTACACCGGCGACCAGTTTGAAAACCTTGACAAAGTTCATCAGGCGTTCCCTGACACAAAACTGCTTTTCACTGAGGGGTGTCAGGAAGGCGGTGTGCATTTAAATGACTGGAGTATCGGTGAACGCTACGGACACGACATCATCGGCGACTTAAACCACTGGACTGTCGGCTGGATAGACTGGAACATTGTACTCGATGAAAGAGGCGGCCCAAACCATGTCGACAATTTGTGCGACGCACCGATTATTGCAGATACCGTTCGCAATCAACTTATATATGAGAACTCTTATTATTATCTCGGCCATTTCAGCAAATATATCCGCCCGGGTGCCGTGCGCATCGCAAGCTCAACAACCAATAACGACCTTGAGGTGACGGCATTTAAAAATACCGATGGCCGAGTCGCTGTAGTTGTAATGAATCGAACCGGCAAACCTGTTTGTTTTGACCTTAAAATCGGCGATACCCTGGCAAACTTAAGCAGCCCAGCCCGCTCGATGATGACTTTGCTCTACTAACCACAAAAACCCATATAAATAACAAAGGCAGGCTCGTTTATGAACCTGCCTTTTTCACTAATCACAATAGGCCATTCAAAAAAATGCCGCTTAGTCTTCTGATGCTGTTATCTCTATATAGTTCAGATTAAAACCGTCCTTATCAACGAAAACCTTCATTATCTGCTTACCTGCCTTTAGCTGAACATTCTGTATAACAAGGTCTGTAAAGTTTTGCCAGCTGCCGGTATTCGGGACAGGCACTGATTCCGTCTTATCGTCACCAAATTCAAGATGAACTCCGGAGTCATCGTTAGGAGACGCCACGCGTAGTCTTATATCATAAGTACCGTCCTTAGCAACCGCCACGGTATACTGCATCCATTCACCTTTTAACATCCAGCCTACATTAAAACCTCCTTCATCGCAGGCCTGAATGTCAACACCAACATTCTTTCGATATGCACCGCCATTATTCATCGGGTCCGTATCGTAGTACGAATCGCCTTTGGGACTTTTGTCAAAATCTTCTGCCTCTATTTTACCTGGGATTTGAAACGGTTCTCCATGAAACGGCTCGGGTGGACAGCCAATACCATACTCAACATTAATACTGTCAGCACGAACATAGCCTTGTTTATCAATCGCTTTTGCTCTTATCTTGTAACAGCCGTCAAGACCGCCGGGCCAATTAAAGCTGTAAGGAGGCTGTTTACTTTCACCAATCAATTCATCGTCTTTATAAAACTGCACCTTTGCAAGTTCACCCTCAGGGTCTGAGGCCTCGACCTTTATAACAATGTCACCGCTGGTTTTTATTTTGTCAGCAGGACTTAAGATTTTTATCTGAGGCGCTTTATTGTCACCTTCTATTTTATAAACTCGAATCCAGTCCACGAGCATCTGCTGGGGCCATGAAATATTCTCATCAACTTCCTTGACTGCCAAGACATTCAAACCAAGATAGAAAGGTTTATCGAACGGCGCAGGGTAAGGACCGCCTGTTGTAGACCAGCCATTCTGGGCAGCATAGAGTTTTCCGTCAACATACCATCGCAATTCATAAGGCTGCCATTCCATGGTATAAATATGAAAGTCTTCAGAAAAATCCGATGTTCCATCGCTGTAACTTTGGTCAACATGTTCACTGCCGGGACCGAAACCGCCAAAATAAATCCCGCCTGTCACTTCTTTGGGATTCTGCCCTGCAGCTTCAACAATATCAATCTCTCCGCTTGCTGCCCAGGCTCCGTATTTTAAATCGACCGGCAGCATCCAAAGTTTCGATTGCAGGCCTTTACCGCTGGGCATTTTGATTCTTGCCTCTACCTTGCCATATAAAAGAGCGAACCTGCCGTAAGTATTAAGTCTGGCTGATGTGTAGTTGCTAATATCATACTTTTCCTTATCAGTCTGTATAACAAGACAACCATCCTTGATAAATGAGTTTTCCGCCCTGTCGGTATAATACTGAATCTGCTGAGCGTTACTGACAACACCAGGATAAACTTCATGTTGCCAGTTGGATTTGTTTATCGATGCCGCTTCGAATTCATCCGACCAGAGAAGTTTATACTCTGCATGTGCACAACTTGCAGTCAAACAAATCAGCATACATAAACCAAGAACAACCATTCCTGATAATTTTTGCATTGGATTTTTCCTTTCTCAAATTTTACTTTTTTCAATTATGCCTGTTATATCCCAAACTGCCGGCCTGTCAGGAACAATCGAATCATCTGGCAAACCCTTTATCAAAAGAAATGCGGTATCCTGGGTATGCTTACCCGTGAATACACCTTTATCAAACAGCTTTTGCATCTTGACACTGGCTTTTAGATTAAAACCTTCGTTCCCTACCAACGTTAAATCCGGCGCATCATCAAGATATGGGCCTGCAAAGATTTGTTCTTTGCGATAGATATCCCTGATGACTTTTTTGCCGTCCCGTTCCAGAGAACCAAAAATATTTTCAAGCCTGGATAAAAGCTCCTCGGCCTGGGCCGGCTCGACACTTCCGCACGGGTATTTGCCTTTATGGTTAAGATAAATCCGTGCAGGGTCCAGAGCAAAAGCTTTGGTATCGGCACAGATATTGCTCATTGCAGCATCCTCATTCTGCTTGAACTGCAACAGCCCTTCTTCCATAAGAGGATAATTGATATAAACGTCGTGTTCAAGCCTTTCAAAACCATGGTCGGAATGTATAACAAGCAAATCGTCATCAGTTAATTTATCCGCTATCTCACCGATCGCCTTATCAATCCTGCGGAAATGGTCTAAAAATACCTGATGATACTTATGGTCACTTTTCTCATAAGCATCCCACAAAAAATGCATAAGCCTGTCGGTAGCTGTAAAGACCAGCATGAACCTCTGCCAGTCCTGAGTCTCCCACAAAAAACGGTAAGCTTCAATCCTTGCCTCAAGAGTTTTGTCAAGGTCTGCGAGAAAAGCATCCATATCACCGTGGGCTTTTTGTGAATCGACGTCAAGCCGATAGTCTAAATCCTTTAATTGTGGTATCAGCGATTGTGGATATACACTTTTTTCGAACTCTATTGAAACAAATCCGGATATGAGCACTCCATTCATCTGCCGTACCGGATATGTGCTGGGGACATTGATTATAACCGACCTGCCCTTCCACTTTTCCCAAAAAGGCGTGGCTTTTAAACTGTTGAAATTCGGAAAGGTCATCCTGTAGGAGCCTGGTTGTAAATCCATAAAACCATATATACCATGACAGGCAGGATTACTGCCGGTTATCATCGAGGACCATGCCACTGAAGAAACCTCAGGAATCGAAGAATCCATCTTCCTGAAGATTCCCTGCGAAATAAGTTCGCCGGTATTCGGCATAACACCATTTTCGCTGAATTCTTTAATCATGCCAAATGGCACGCCGTCCAAGCCGATTATTACTGTCCTTGCATTTGCCATAATTTTTTAGCTCTCCGTGGTAATTATCCCGCCGGCACAGATGTTTTCATCATGAACAAGAACAAACCGTCCTAATTCCTGAACATCGTTGAAGTCCTTGACAGCTATAGGCTTTTTGGGCCTGATGATAACTTCGGCGACCTCAAGATTTTTGATCGTATCCGAATCTTCATCAATGACCTCAAGTGTTGAAGAATTAATCCTTTTGTTGATTTTCTCTATCTTACAGCTTGCCTGCTGTGTGGCACAGCGTAATGTCAATTTTAAATCCCTATTGAAGTCACGTTTGGTCATCCAGAAAATATTAGCCGAAATCGTATCTGTTATTACCGGCTCTGAACCGGGAGTACAAACTATATTACCGCGGTCGAGAAAAACGGAATCCGTAGTTGTCATGCCGATACTTTCGCTGGCAACCGCTTTGTCTGTATTATCGAGAAACTTTTCAATTGTTTTAACTTTTGTCACCTGTCCTGTCGGCAGAATTTTCACCTCCTGCCCCTTTTCAATAACACCGGATTCCACTCTGCCAACGTTAATTCTTTTTTCATCAATTTTATATACATCCTGAATCGGAAAAATCAGAGGCTCATCTTCCGGCAATTGTTTGTTCTGCAATGTGTCCATACTCTCTAAAAATGTCTGGCCTGCATACCAACTCATGTTTTCGCTCTTACCTGCTACATTGTCACCTTCAATTGCTGAAATAGGAATATACTCACTCGGTTTGATATTGATTGACTTAAGCCATTCAGCCACATCGTTTTTGACAGCATTGAAACGCTCTTCACTAAAATCAACCATATCCATTTTATTGAGCACAACAATCACCTGTTTCAAACCCAGAAGCGATAACATATATGAGTGACGCCTGGTCTGCTCTTTGACACCTTCTGCAACATCAACAATCAAAACGGCAGCTTCAGCCTGGCTGGCACCGGTAATCATGTTCTTAACAAACTCGACATGGCCGGGAGCATCGATTATCACATAATGCCTTTTATCGGTTTTAAAGAAAACCTGAGTAGTATCAATTGTTATTCCCTGTTTGCGTTCTTCCTCCAGATGGTCAAGCAGATACGCAAACTCGGTCCTTTTGCCCTGCCCTTGGGATGCCTTTTTAATCTCCTCGATTTTATCAGGAGCAAGTGAATCCGTATCGTAAAGAAGTCTGCCGATTAATGTCGATTTACCGTGGTCAACGTGACCTACTATAACAAAGCTTAATACATCCATATCAATCCCCACTGATATATCCCAACTCTTTTAATTTCTTCCTGATTATCTCCATATCCTTTTCTTTCAAGGGTTTTTCAACCGGAAGCTCTGACAGCGGATGCTCCTTTTTCCCTATTTTTATAAAAGACCATAATCTTTCATGAAAGTAATAACAAATTATCTTCGCCACCGCCTCAACAAGCCCCACTCCCAATGAAAGGGCAATTTTGCGGGTAAAGGCAAAGACAATCGTCATAGTAACAACAGCAGCGAACACTCTATAGCTGACTGCTTTTAGAATTGAACGACGGTGAGCATCCTTCATATCACATATATCCCAACGACCTTAATTTCTGCATCATGTAATCGTCTTCTTTGTCCTGTGCGCGCCCGCTTCTCTCAGATATTTTCGTGGTTTTAAGCTCCTCTATAATCTTATCGATAGTATCAGCATCTGAATCAATCGGGCCACAACAGGTCTCGCATCCGATAGAGCGGAACCGTTTACCGTTCTTTGCATAATAAAGTTCGCACACAGGGATATTTTCACGTTTGATATACTCCCAGATATCAATCTCTCTCCATCCGAGCAGAGGATGCACTCTTAAATGCTCTTCTTCGGTAGCTTTGGTCTTGTACTGGTCCCACAATTCAGGCGGCTGGTTCTTGTAATCCCACTCAAAATCCTCATCACGCGGACTAAAAACCCTTTCCTTCGCCCTGATACCGTGCTCGTCCCTGCGAATTCCAAGATACAAAGCCCTAAAACCTCTCTCTGCAATAGCCTTTTTCAACGCAACGGTCTTAAGCTCATTGCAGCACTGAAATTTTCCCTTATCCGGACAAACACCTTTTTCCAGCGCCTCTTCATTTTTGGCGATGATAAGATTCAGGCCCCACTCTTTTGCATATTTTTCCCTGAAAGCATAAATCTCCTTGAACTTGTATGTCGTATCGATATGAAGAGCAGGGAAAGGAACCTTGCCAAAAAAGGCCTTCCTGACAAGCCAGAGAAGAGTCGTAGAATCCTTGCCTATTGACCAGAGTATTGACACCTTTTTGAACTGACTATAGGCCTCTCTGATAATGAAAATACTCTGATTTTCCAACTTGTCCAGCTGACTCAAATTTGACTCCATCTCAAGGACACTCCCAATATTTACACCAGGACTTACTCTTCACTAAGACTTTTTATTATATGTGATTTATAGGCTTTGTCAAATGAAAACGGACGAAATTGCCACACACATCAACACACAATAAGTGGTAATGTACAATACAAAACACTTGCTTTAAGTCCCTATGAATGATAAGGTGCGGTTTGGTAAATCTCAAAGTTGATACCAATGAATCTGAGAAACAAAAATATCAAGATACTGGTCATGGCGGTTTTTATCGTTCTGGCCATCCCATGCCGGGCACATGCCTATATCGGCCCGGGAGCGGGCTTTGCGGTGATGGGCTCATTTCTGGTTATGTTTACAGCAGTGCTTTCGGCGATGCTGGCACTTTTTACATGGCCGATGCGGTATCTTATCCGCTCAATTCGGCATCGCCGCGCATTTGCCAAAAGCAGGGTCAAAAAATTCGTTATCCTCGGCCTGGACGGAATGGACCATGCCCTGACGGAAAAATATCTTCAGGAAGGCAAACTTCCAAACCTGGCAAAGCTGCGCGATACGGGCTGCTTCAAATCTCTGGCTACTACCACACCATCAATGTCACCTGTTGCATGGTCATCGTTCCAGACCGGCGTAAATCCCGGCAAGCACAATATTTTCGATTTCCTGACACGCGACAAGAAAACCTACTCTATAAAACTCAGTTCAGTAGACATTCGAGGCCCACGCCGGGTACTTAATTTGGGCAAATATCAGTTCCCATTAGGTAAAGCTGATATTCGTCTGCTCAGAAAAGCAAAGCCTTTCTGGAAAACCTTAGGCGAACACGGTGTATTCAGCAGTGTGCTCCGAGTACCTATTACGTTCCCGCCGGAAAAGTTCAGAGGTGTTCAGCTTTCCGCTATGTGCGTACCGGACCTGCGAGGCACTCAGGGAATGTTTTCTTTCTATACAACAAAAACCGATGGCGACTCAGAACATACCGGCGGCGAACGTTTCTGCGTTACCAAAGAAGGCTGCACGATAAAAACTGATTTAATCGGCTCGGAGAATCCCCTCCGAAAAGACAACAGCACTTTGAAAATACCTTTTACTGTCACTATAAAAGACAGTAACACCGCAATTCTTAGAATAAACAGTGACAGCTACATTCTCAAAAAAGATAAATACACTGACTGGATAAAAGTTGAATTCAAAGCGGCACCCGGTGTAAAAGTAAGGGGTATATGTAAATTTCTCCTGCAAAATACCGAACCGCAGTTCGAGCTATACGTCACGCCAATCAACATCGACCCTGAAAAACCGGTCATGCCAATCGCTTATCCGAGCGTTTATTCAACTTACCTGGCCAAAAAACAAGGCCCATTCGCAACACTCGGATTAGCTGAAGACAGCTGGGCACTTAATGAAAAAGTTCTTGTAGACGAAAGCTTCATTGAGCAATGTCTGGATTTAGACAATGAACGCGAAAAAATGTTCTTTGATTCCCTGGACAAGGTCAGGCAGGGATTGTGTGTCTGCGTTTTTGATGGTACCGACCGGCTTCAACATACCTTCTGGCGTGACATTGACATGCAGCATCCCGCCCGTAAATTAAGAGAGCAGCCTGCTGGCCGCAATGTAATTGAAGAGCTGTATAAAAGAATGGATAACCTTGTCGCAAGAACTATGGCCAAATGTAATGATAAAGATACCGTCTTTATGATTATTTCAGACCATGGTTTTAATACATTCCGTCACGGCATCGATTTGAACCGGTGGCTTGAAGAAAACGGTTATCTTAAACTTAAAGAAGAAAACCGCAACGCCAAAAACCTCTCCAATATTGACTGGTCACAAACAAAGGCTTTTGCACTTGGTCTAAGCGGAATGTACCTGAACCTAAAGGGCAGGGAATCTCAGGGTATCGTCGAGTCAGGCAGTCAGGCCGAACAGCTGCGAAGTGAAATTGCAGAAAAGCTTTCAAAACTTACCGACCCCAACAACGGTCAGGCCGCTATCAAACAGGTCTACAACGCATTAAAGGTTTTTAAAGGCCCATACAAAACCGAGGCACCGGATTTGATTGTCGGCTACAATAAAGGCTACCGGGCATCATGGGAAACCGCTGTAGGCCAGACAACAGACAAAATATTCCATGACAACACTAAAGCCTGGAGCGGCGACCACTGTATCGACCCATCGCTGGTACCGGGCGTACTTTTCTGTAATCGAAAAATTAATACTGAAAAACCCAGACTAATGGACATAGGCCCGACGGTATTGGATATGTTCGGTGTCGATGTTCCGAAATATATGGACGGCAATGCCCTGACTGTCGCAGACAATAAAGAGTCTATAAAAATTTCAAAGATGAAAAATCTTAAGTAAAATTGATAATGTATCATGTTAAATAATGGTGAAGACAATGGCTTCTAATAACAAAAAAATAAATCGCCGTGAATTCCTGAAACAATCAACTATCGCCGCTGCCGCTGTTACCACCGGTATCAGTGTCAATCCGCTTTACGCCGGCAAAAAAATCAGAGCCGGCATGGGCAAAAAGGTCATTGTCATCGGCGTCGACGGCATGGACCCCATCCTTTGCTCCAGAATGATGCAGGCTGGGCATCTGCCCAATTTAAACAAGTTGCGACAATCGGGCGGTTTCTCAGTTCTCGGCACCAGCATACCACCACAAAGCCCCGTGGCATGGGCAAATTTTATCAATGGCGCCGGGCCAGGAAGTCACGGCATCTTTGATTTTATCCATAGAAATCCGGAAAAGCAGATTGCGCCATTTTACGCTGCCGCCGAAACCGTCGCAGGTTCAGGCTACTGGGAAATTGGCGAACACAAAATCCAACTGGATTTCTGGCCTTTCAACCACGAACCCGCCCAAACTGTCCTACGCCGTAAAGGAATACCATTCTGGGATTATCTGGACAAAGCAAAGATTTATTCAACCTTTTACGACCTGCCGTCAAACTATCCGGCAAGTCCGTCTGAATATGGTTATCACAGGTGCCTGTCAGGAATGGGAACTCCCGACCTGCTCGGGACATACGGCACATACCAGCACTTCGCCGAAGACGGCCCGGTCCGTCCAAGAGAAAAAGGCGGCGGCAGAGAATCAATGCTCTTTTTTGAAAATGAAACCGCCACCGCAACCTTAATCGGGCCAACAAATACCCTGCTTAAAAAACCGGTTCAAACCACGATAGATTTTGCCGTTCATCGCGACAGACAAAGCAAAGCTGTAATGATTGAAATCCAGAAACACAAAATACTACTCAAGCAGGGTCAATGGAGTCAATGGATTAAGCTGGACTTTGAATTGTCAACCCCTGCTTTTATGCCGGACAAAAATGTCAGCGGAATCTGCCGATTTTATCTCCAGCAGTTCGCCCCGAACCTTAGATTGTATGTCTCTGCAATCAATGCGGACCCTTCTGAACCTGCAATTAAACTGACAGAGCCGAAGGATTTTATTGAAAAAATCTCCGACAAATTAGGTCTGTTCTACACCACAGGATTTCAGGAAGACCATAAGGCACTATCCAACAAACTCTTTAGTGACCACGAATTTGCAGAACAAGCCAATATGGTTTTGCAGGAACGACTTAATCTTCTGGATTATGCACTTGAAAATTATGAAGACGGCCTGTTGTTCTTCTACTTTTCAAGCACCGACCTGCAGGCACATATGTACTGGTGGGATTCCGATGAAAAACACCCTGTGCGCTCTGCCGAAGATGCAAAAAAATATTTCAACCACTTAAAGGGTATCTATCGCAAAATTGATTCTGTTATCGGGGACATTTTAAATCGCTACGGCAGCAAGGCAACAGTTATTGTTATGAGCGATCACGGCTTTTGCAATTTCAAGAGACAATTCAATCTAAACACATGGCTAAAGCAAAACGGCTATATCGGCCCTGCTGAGAGCACCTCACTTATGACAGATGTAGACTGGTCAAAAACAAAAGCATACGGGCTGGGTATCAATGGTCTGTATCTTAACCTAAGAGGACGTGAACGCTATGGTATCGTCGAACCGGGCAGCGAACGTGAACAGTTACTTGAAGAACTAATTTCAAAACTACAGGCTGTTACCGATACCAACGGTAAAAGGGTTATCAGAAAAGTGCACCGTTCGGATAAGGTTTATGCCGGCAATGAAACATACTTTGCGCCCGATTTAATCGTCGGTTACAGCCGCAATTACCGCGCCTCGTGGGATACCTGCCTTGGCGATATGGCAAAAGAGATACTATTCGATAATGATTCTGCATGGAGCGCCGACCACTGTGCAGATGTCTCGGAAGTACCGGGAGTTGTTTTCAGCAACAAACCTGTCAAGGCCAAAAACCCGTCGCTGGTGGACATCGCACCATCGATACTTAATGAATTCGGACTTGAAATCCCATCTTCTATGGAAGGTGAAAACATTTTCAAAACGTAAAGACAATTTAAGGAAGCAAAGCATGGCAAAAATAAAAATAGATTCGAATCTTTATGACAGGGCAAAAACAGCCGCTGATACCGCCGGCTACAGCAGCATCGATGAATTCATCACTCATATCATCGAATCTGAAGTTGCGAAACATGAATCTTCAAGCAATGATGAAAAAGTCTCTGACCAGTTAAGAGGATTGGGATATATAGAGTAATGGATTTTCTCGCCCAGCTTATAACGTGGATAAATGTCATAACCAACGCCCTGGGTAAATATGCGTTCGGCATAATCGCAATACTTCCCGGCTGGCTCAGCAATACTATCATATCAGCCGTCACCGGAGTAATTCTGCTGTTTGTCTTCAAACATACCTCCAACCAAAAAGCTATCAGTAAGGTAAGAGACTCCATTAAAGCCAATACTCTTGCCCTCAAGCTCTTTAAAGACAGCATCTCCGTAACATTAAAATCTCAAGGCCAGGTCTTTAAAGGCGCCATACTTTTGCTTATCTTTGCACTCGTACCTATGCTCGTAATGATTGTTCCGGTTTCTTTATTACTCAGTCAGCTTGGCCTATGGTATCAGGCAAAACCTTTGATGTCAGGACAGGAGGCACTGGTAACAGTACAGTTGTCAGGTAAGACAGATTCTCCCTGGCCGAATGTAAATCTCCAGCCGTCATCAGCAGCCGATGTGACTGTTGGCCCTGTAAGGGTCTTCAGTAAACGTCAGGTTTACTGGAAAATAAAAGCTAAAGAAAATGGTTTGCACAATCTAATCTTCAATGCCAACGAGCAGCAGGTAAAGAAACAACTTGCCCTCGGCCAGGGTTTTATGCGTATAAGCCTGCTAAGACCTTCCTGGAACTGGGGCAGTATCCTGCTCCACCCAATGGAAAAACCTCTGAAATCTGATTCCATCATCCAGTCTATCAGCATTGACTACCCGGACAGACCTTCTAAAACAAGCGGCACCGGCTGGTGGCTCATCTATTTTTTCATCGCCTCAATGGTGTTTGCACTAATCTTTAAACCAATTCTGAAAGTTAAAATATAACTTGGCCCGCACACACCGGGCAACAATAACAAAAGGTAACTCTAAAGTCTGTGGAAATCAGGTATGCAGTCAACCGGAAGAAGTTCCTGACATGCTCGACAAAATATTTCAGCGTCAAAGCAGGGGCTAATATATTATCGCCGTTGCCTCTTCGATTCTCTTAATCACTTCGGACACATCGGATGAATTGGATACTAAGCCGTCAAATCCCTTGTTCAGCAGCGCCGCCTCTTCAGAGCTATTAAGCTGATTAGCAAGAGCTAAAACCTTAATAGTCTGCAATTGCTCATCACTACGAACACTTCTGCAAATCTCCTCTGCATCCACCGCCTCGCTAAACAGACTTATCAATATCACATGCGGGGAAAACCTGAGGACATTTACACCAGCCTCAAAGGCGCTCTGGACGGTTTGGATTTCATAACTGCCCTTCGCGGTTAAACTATCTGCCAAAGCCGAACTCTCCTGCAAATTGCTGCCAACAATAAGAACGCGGATTTGGTCAGCCTCAAGACCTGCCTCTGGAATATTGTGCTCTTTCATAAAACGAAGCAATTCACTACGCGGTATGCGACGGTCCTTGCTGCCGGGTATGCGGTAACCTTTGAGCTGACCATTATCGAACCATTTTGAAACTGTTCTTGGCGCAACGTTGCAAATTCTGGCAACATCACCTGTCGTCAGTACATTTTTTCCCTTGGCCATTTTAAATCCCTTCAGGTATACGTTCATAGTCAGGTTCTGAATCACTTTTCGACCTTAAAACCAGCTTTATTTAACACAAAACGTTATTTCCCATCTCACTGTTAAAAAACTCACCCTCCCTAAAAATATACGTCCCATAAGCACCTTCGGTTTCAGGAAAAATATGGCCGGATTTGAAATTCCAAAAATGCCGCAATTACCCGCTGATAGCTTAAAAATGTTTTTGATTTATCGGTGGCAAACGGTAGAATAATGTTCTTTTAAAGTCTCAACTTTGAACTTTGTAACAGGAGCTTTCATGAAGATATCTTTGTCCAGACCGGATATTACTGAAAAAGAGATACAGGCTGTTATTGAGGTTCTCAAAACTCCGAATCTCGCCCTTGGCCCAAAGATGATTGAGTTCGAACATGCCCTTGCCGAATATATCGGAAGAAAACACGCTATCGCCGTCAACAGCGGCACAAGCGGCCTTTTCCTTTGTATGCTCGCTCTAAATATCGGTCCCGGCGACGAAGTCATTACCACACCCTTCACCTTTATTGCATCAACTACTACAATAATGATGGCCGGTGCCAAACCGGTCTTTGTTGATATTGACCCGATAAGTCTGAATATCGACCCTCGGAAAATCGAAGAAAAAATCACTGAAAAAACAAAGGCAATTTTACCCGTGGAAGTCTTCGGAAATCCCGTTGGTATCGACCGGATATGCCAAATCGCCGAAAAGCACAATTTGCACATAATCGAGGACAGCTGCGAGGCCTTAGGTTCAGAATTGAACGGTAAAAAAGTCGGCACCTTCGGAGATATGAGCACATTCGCATTCTACCCGAACAAACAGATTACAACCGGTGAAGGCGGCATGATTTTAACCGATTCCAACGACCTTGCAGATGTATGCAGGTCTCTGCGCAATCAGGGAAGAGCAAAAACAGGTACATGGCTTAGCCATGAAAGACTCGGATACAACTATAGACTAAGTGACATCAATTGTGCCCTTGGTATCGTTCAGCTTTCAAGGATTGAAGAAATCAAGGCAAAACGCAAACAGGCTGCAGGCTACTATCAGCAGATGTTAGCTGATGACGACAGAATTGTCGTCCCTGAAGAAGCTGATAACTGTGACTTAAGCTGGTTTGTTTTTGTAATACGCCTTGCTGAACAGTACTCTTTTCAACAAAGAAATGAAATCTTAAATTATATGAACCAGCAGGATGTCCAGGTAAGTAACTACTTTGCCCCTGTTCACCTGCAGTCATTCATCGCTGAAAAATTCGGATACAAAGAAGGTGATTTCCCTGTCACAGACTCTGTCTGCAAAAGCACAATCGCCCTGCCGTTTTACAATTCTCTAACTGAAGATAAAGTCGCAATTGTCTGCAAAACCTTAAAGCAGGCCCTGGACAATTTAAGCTAATTCTCTACCAGCTTTTCAACGAAGCACATATCTCTTATAAAACCATCACAAGTCATCGAAGGCTTATATACATACTGAAAAAAGAATATTTTTTCTGTGTATTATGAATTTGGCATCGACCTGTTTTTAACGTAAATTTTGAGTGTGGACAGGTAAATGAGTCCGGCTGGGAAAGTGACCGATAAAAACCACGTTATCAGGGGGATAAAATATATGGGTTGGAAATCTAAATTCATCTTTTTATTGCTCGTTTATTCATCCGGTTTTTCTACAGCCGTCTATTTCTTCGGGCCTGAACCAAAATGCGACTCTTTTAATAAGCCAAATAAACAGACAGATTTTAACTTTGAAGCCTTCCAACAAAGCAGTCTTTTTAAAGGCAGGGACACAAAATCCGAAAAATTCGTCCAGTCTTTCAACGCCGGCTTACACAAAGGTATCAATATTTCAAAGGACACTGTCCTGAAAGTTAAAGAACTTCTAAAAGAGCATTTTGAACAAAGAAAAACCGGGCAGACAGGTTTCAAATAAATCGAGCTTTTGCCATACAGCTTTAATTGCTGACATGTAACGTATATACGTTATCAAGGAAGAGGGGGACGTATATGCAAATTCCGCCGGCTGAGTGTCTTGCCAACTTTCAGCCGGCTTGCTTTTTATAAAACCATCGGAATACCATTATTTTAAACTAACTAACCAGCAGTTTTCCAGCTTTTCTTCGATTATTGCACGACCCAGATTAAACCATTCTTTGCAATGGTCTAAAATAACACTGTCACTGCTTACAGCCACTCGATTACTTTCCATCAGCTCTGTATCAGGATTTGTCGACAGCCTAATCTCCCAGCCCCACTTGTTTTTTACCGCCAATTCACTTAGCAGCATTTTTAATCGCCCGCTGTTTGAAACCGGGCTATCCAAAAACCACAATACATCATTCACCTGTTTTTCTTTTAAAAATTCGCCTATAAGCTCGACCGCTGGTATTGTCTCAGTCACTTTCCGATATGTCCCATGTATACTCGCCAGGTCTCTCAAACAACCATCTCTGCCTTCAAAAATCACCCCGCCGCTCATCGCTGCTTCGACAGTTATTAAAAGATTATACCCGTCAACCGCAACTGCCTTGCCTAGTATCTCGTCAATTCCAATCTGTGTTTTTTTCCTGATTGCCAACCGCTCGTCCGAACAGGCGCAGCGCATTATTGCCAATCGCTGCCTGACTGTAAACGAAAACCTGTCACCCACAAGCTTCAACGCACTTTTCTCCGCGTAACCCATGCTAAGAAGCAGTGAATAGTCCTCAACCGCTGCTTTTAAACTATCAACTACATTCTCAGTAAAAAGCTTTTTGTCCGCTGGGTGAGGCCCTCTGTGTCTACGCTTATCCGGCATAGTATATTCCCTTCAGCTATAATTATACCAACACAGGCTGTTCATACCACAAAAACAAATTGACTTATTTGCCTGACAAACCTAACATTGCTTTTTTAATAAAGGGAAAAACAGATGGCAAGCCACAATTTGGCAAACTATAAAATAGATGACCTTGAAATCATCGGCTATTCGGTCGCAGGCGAAGAAACCGTAGTCGCCATACCTCAGCTCGACGTCTGCTTCGATATAGGCAAGGCTCCCGACCAGGTCATTTCAATACCAAACGTTCTGCTGACTCACGGCCATATGGACCACGCCGCCGGCATTGCATATTATCTGTCTCATAGAAACTTCTGCGGCCAGTCACCCGGCACCATTTTAGCACCGGAAAATCTTCTGCCGCCCATAAGACAAATTATCAACGCATGGGGGAAACTCGACGGCAACAAAATACCCGCCAATCTTATCGGTGTAAAACCCGGTGATGAATACCAGATAAAGCCCAACCTCTTTGCAAGAGTGTTCCCTACCAAACACACCAGAGGCTCAGTCGGTTACAGCGTAATCGAAAAACGGAAAAAAATTAAACCCGAATACGCAAAACTTAACAGCCGGCAAATCGTCGAACTGAAAAAACAAGGTGTTGAAATTGACTATCCACTCGAATTGCCGATAGCAAGTTACCTCGGCGATACCCAGTTTGTCGATTTCAGCCAGTTGAAATATGTCGCTGAAAGCAAAATCCTGATTGCGGAATGCACCTTCTACGAGGACGAACACACCACCCGTGCCAAAGCTGGAAGACATATGCACATCAACGAACTTGCAACCTTACTCGAAAACATGCAGAACCAGTACGTTATCATCACCCATACCACCCAGCGTACGCCTATGAACCAAATCAAAAAGACACTCAAAAATACTCTCTCGCAAAAAACTTTTGCTAAAATCACACTGCTCATGAGCAAAAGGTAAAGATAATCCGTTATTCCTTATCAAAAAAATCACATCGGTGCTCTGCTCTCATTAAGGCAAAGCTCAACAAGCTCAGCTATCACAGCTGTCCCCGCACACATCACCTTATCTGCACCTCCCCAGTAAAGCTTCAATGTCCCGTCATCTTCAGCTACCGCACCACAGGTGAAAACCACATTATGCACATAGCCAACAACCTCCCATGGCTCTTCCGGCTGCAATATCCACCTGTCACCGACGCCTAAAATCTCAGCAGGGTCATCTAATTTATGCAAAGCCGCTCCCAAACGATACACACAGCCGGCCATTGTCGGAAAAACACCGTGATAAATACTAAGCCATCCTTTTTCTGTCTTTATCGGCGGCGCCCCGGGGCCGATTTTCATCTCATCCCAGTGATATGCTACCGGTTTCATAACAAGCTTTGAATCGCCCCAGTAACGCAAATCAGGCGAGTAACTTATCCATATCGACCACGGACTGATGTCACTGTGCGGACGGTCAAGTTTTACATATCTTCCACCGATTTTTTCGGGAAAAATCACCGTATTTCGATAGTCTGCCTGGGTTATAAATGTCACTCGTTCAATCGACTGAAAATCTTCTGTCTTTGCCAATCCTGTTCGAACACCATGCCTCGAATATGCACTGTAAGTTATATAGTAAGCTCCTTCCAATGCAGTTATACGGGCATCTTCCACCCCATATTCTTCGTATTCGCAAAACACCGGCTCTTTGCCCGGCAGCATAAACGGCTCAGGCCTTGCTGTAAATTTAAACCCATCCTCACTTTCTGCGATACCGATTATTGACCTGCCGGTATCGAGATGCGAACGAAACAGCATAATATATTTATCCTCAAATTTCGTTACACCTGCATTATGAACCGTCTCGACCTTATAGGGAATATCATCCTTTGTGAGGATTGGATTGCCTTTATAGCGAGTAACAAATTCCTTTCGTCGAGTAGACATAATATGATTCCTTCATTTAGGTTTAATTTGTTTTCTCTGTTTCTCTTGCCCTTGCTTGTCGTACTATGAGTCGGATTCACCACGAAGGTCACGAAGTTCGCGAAGTTAAAAAAACTAATTTAATATTTCTTCGTGTTTTTCGTGTACTTCGTGGTTAACAATATTATCCGTTATCGTAATACAACATAACTGCTGATTTTAACCGGAAATGCCTCAATGTAAAGGGCAAATTGGTTAAGGAAGGTTTACGAACCGATTAAACGGGAAAGTGCGAGAAAAAGAGATAGCATCAACACTCAAAGTTATTTTGCCCTGTCAGGCAAGTTCTTCTTTTATGTATTTATAAAGCCAAATTGATGCGATTAACACTAATATCTCTCCAACAAAAGGAGACCACCATTCATTCCATGAAATATTCATATCGGCACCCCGAAAGTGCATATAGAGACCAAACACAAATAGGGGTATCAATAAAGCCCTTAGTGCAATAAGCACAATAAGTAATTTCAATTTAATCGCTGGGGCAATATGATACATTATAAATAAAGAAATCACTGCCATTATTGGAGGAAAAACAAGGTTGAATATTGGCAATGGAAGTCCCCCAGCAAGAACAATAATTCTGATAATTACCCCAATGATGACTGTGATGAGTAAATATATTGGAAATACCAATAGCCACCGAAGAAAAACTGGCATTTTTTCCCAAAGCTCTATCATATTCATTTTATACCGTTTCCCTTAAATAGAGTATAAATTTCGCCAATAATCCAATAATGGGGATTTTGGATAACAATTGCAGCAAGCCCTCAAAAGCAATACAAGCAAGAATAAACCCAATAACCCCTATTGCAATACCAACTTTTTTCCAGAGACCTCTTTTTTGACTACCCATTTGTATCCTCTTATTTTTTGCCTAAGGCCAGCCATAACCGACAACCAAAAACGTTAAGTAATGTTGCCTTTCCCATCTTTCACCTTAATGCCGAAAATTGATGCCACCGCAATTCCAATTGTGATGACGTTAATAATTAACCAAATCTCTCTGGTCAGGTGGATTCGGATGATTGGGTTGTAAACCACTGCCATAATACCGAGTATCCATACCCATCCCGGCTTCTCTTTATTCTCAATCGCACGAATAGCGAGAAAAGCGAATATTCCGCAACATACCCATCGAAGCAGAATGTAATAGCCATATGGATTGTCAGGGTTAAGAGCCCAGAGCAACATAATGCTTGCTATGACCTGCGGAATCCAGATTCGCCTCATTCTTACATCCCTGTTACAGCACGACCATTTCGGTATTTGAAGGTTCGCCTTCGCCTGCTTTGTTTACGGCGATGATGCGGTATTCAAGCTCTTTGCCCTTAGGCTGTTCGACTAATGTGGCCTCTGTAATAATATAAACCATATTCACCACGAAGAACGCGAAGTTCACGAAGTTTTAAATATCAATTAGTTTTTTCTTCGAGTCCTTCGTGCACTTCGTGGTTAACAATACACTTTTTCCCGCTTTAACGGCTCGTTTCACTCATTTACAACGGCTCAATGTAACCTTACAATGCCACGATGTAAGCCTGCAATGCCATGTTGTAAACCCACAACGCCACGACGTACGTTATAAAACCATGATGTAAAACAATGATTATTTTTTCTTCTTTCGACGAATTTTCACCCAAAGGGCTGATATCATAGAAAAGGCGCATATAGCAATAAAATATTTCAGCCAGACTTCGCCAAACGACTTTAGGATAGCGGGCAACCATTTCTCTCCAGGTTCCGTGACAACAAAACGTGGCAGGGTTTGTTTGGGGTGTTCATAATTTGCGGTCGATCCAAGAAAACAGAAACTATTGCCGATTTGTTTCAGTTGTTGCCCATATTGGTTATATAGCGGTTTGTTGCAGGCTGCGGATATTCTATACAGATATCGGTTGCGTATCACAAAGGTTGAGTATTCAACCATAGGTTGGAGTAATGGTAGATTTATATCGAGGAGCATACGGATGCAGGGGTACTCTCCAATTTCAACACGGCTTGACTCAAGAACGATAACATTGCTGTCCCCATACATTTGCCTGATATCCTCTATTGTATAATTTGACATGCTGTGGTCGCTACGATCAAGCAACTGGGCATTTACAGTCAATATTAGAAACTGCCCATCTGAAAACTTGTTCACGGCCTTTAATATGGTCGCTTCTGTATCCCCATCCTTCACTGTCCAGTGCGGTGGATAGCTGATTTCAAAACCGCGATGTTGATCGGTATGTGTTTTCATGGTTTGTGCATACGCTTGAATCACAAAAGCGCAGAAAATCGCAATGAGGCATAGTTTTCTCATGTTTTCCATCCTTTCGTATTTTAATTTCTCACAAAACCACCATCACCGTATTACTCGGCGGACTTTCAACACCATCGTTTACGGCCTTAAAACGATATTAGGGATCGGGTTGAGTAGGCCGTTATGATTCTACCATATTTGAACACAACGGATTTTATTCATTTCATCTTTGTATGAAAGCCATATTTCTTTAAACCAATGCTTAGTTGGAATGCCTAAATATGAGGCTTCTTTTTGTCTTTCATCTTTTAGCAACTTCCATTCGTTTAATTTTTCATCATTTAGAAGCTTGTCCAATTCCAAACGGCTCCTTTTATAAATCCCCTCTATATTATCGATTTTGATTCGATCGAGCATTCTAAAATCGATTAATAAGTATTTAGAACAAACAACTTTAGTTAATGCATCATTTTCCAGTGGGTAAATAATGCCTTCAAAAAACCTTGGATCAGGTGTCCAAACATTATTTGAAATTTCATTTTCTGCTTCTCCAGCAGGCAATAACACTTCAATTATTAAACGCCTATAAAGACGAAGCATAACCCACAAGTCATTCAGAAAAGGATGTTTTTCATTCCCTTTGATAAAAGTAAGTTGATAAAAATCTAAGTTTGGAATCTTATTGGGCGGAAAGGAAAAAAGGCTTTTTCTTTTATATTCGAATTTATAACATGTGCCTTTTGAAAGGTTATACTGCTTAATGAATATATCGCTTAATAGATTCAAATTATTCATCATCTAATAAAAAAGAGAATCGCCTCTTCTAATTATATAGTTCTGTTTTTTCCGGCTGGTCGAGTAAAGTCTGCCAATACTCTCATAAAGTAAACCGACTTAGCAAAAAAGTCAAATCGCTTTTTACTCACATCAGCTTGCTTGACGCTACTCATTTTCCATCTGAAAAATCTGTTCATAAACCTTTTCGTATCCCGATACCATACGGTCAATAGTAAAGTTCTCCTCTACATGCTCCCTGCATTTTTTTCGTTCAATCGTGCTAATCCTGCCGACGGCATCGACCGCTTCATCCACGTTATTGACAAGATAGCCGGTCTGCCTGTCAGCAATGACCTCGCGACACGAACCCAAATCCATTGCAATTACCGGCACACCCGCCGCCATCGATTCAGCCATCACCAGACCGAATCGCTCTGGGATGGTATTAAGATGAAGAACTGCGTACGCCTGCCCAAGAAGTGCATCACGCTGAACAGGATTAACCGAACCGATAAATTTAATCGAGGTATCATTTATATGCGGCTTAACCTGGGTATCAAAATACTCCTGGTCCTGAATTATACCAGCTATTATCAGGTCCCTGCCGCATTTTTTCGCTACATCGATTGCCAAATGCGTCCCTTTATCAGGATGGATACGCCCGTAATGTACGAGCTTATCACCGCCGGCAGGTCGAAACGTAAGATTAGAAAGGTCAATCCCGTTGTATACCGTCGCCAGATAAGACAAATCCTTGTCTCTGTCGGAATCGCTGATGGAAACATAATAACTATCTTTATGCTCGTGATAAACCCGCAGTATATCCGGGTCGGAAAAACCATGGATAGTTGTCAGCATAGGCGTTTTTATAAACGGAAGGTAGGTCAATGGCAGGTAATCGAAATTGTTATGAATCAAGTCAAACTCATCGGCTCGTTCCATCATTTTGGAAATATGCAGACATATCGAAACCTGCGGGATTTGACTCTTGTCTTCTTCGTAACCGGTTTCAATATAAGCCTGAAGTCTGGCATCTGTAATAGAATCCTTCGTCGCAAACAATGTCACATTCTTCCAGCCTCGAGCCACAAGCCCTTCAGTGATATTGCCTGCAACCGTCTCCCACGCACCGTACTCTCTTGGCGGTGTCCGCCACGCCACAGGAGCTAAAATCGCTATACGCTTACTTTTGATATCCATTCTGATTGTACCGTCCGTTCCTTTTACTCTTGCCCTAAAAATCTATTTCCTGCAGTAATCTATAAGCCTGGCTATCTCGCTGCGAAGGTCCCTGCGATTGACAATCATATCTATAAATCCATGTTCCAGCAGAAATTCTGCCCGTTGAAATCCCTCAGGAAGCTCTATTTTGATTGTTTCTGCTATTGTACGCGGACCTGCAAAACCTATTAACGCTCCGGGCTCAGCTATTGCAACATCACCTAACATGGCAAAACTTGCTGTCACTCCGCCGGTTGTCGGGTCGGTCAAAACTGAAATAAAAAGACCGCCCTGGCTGTCATACTTCGCCAACGTTGCCGATGTCTTGGCCATCTGCCCAAGTGACACCACACCTTCATGCATCCTCGCACCACCGGAGCAACATATTATTACCAAAGGTAATTTCTCTGCCATCGCCATCTCAACTGCCAGACAAAATTTTTCACCAACAACCGAACCCATAGAACCCATCAGGAAATTCGGCTCCATCACACCGAGTGATATTGCCCTTCCCTTGATAAAGGCCTTACCTATCCGCATCGCTTCTTTCGAACCGCTTTTTGCCTCATCAGCCTTTAACCGCTGTTTATAAGTAGTGTCTCTGAACCTGAAATTCAGCCTGTCCTCGGCCATCAAATCAGGAGATACTTCCTGAAAAGAACCCTCATCAACCAACTGTCGAATCCGAACGTCAGCACTAATACGAAAATGACAATTGCACTTCGGGCAGACATTGAGGTTGGCCTCGACATTCTTTTTGTAGAGCATGTGCTCACAGCCTAAACACCGCATCCATAAACCTTCCGGCATGTCGCGCCGAGGCTTCAATGAAAAACCATCCCACGTCTTTTTAGCTTTTTTGCCCATAGCTATATCATCTCCACTATCATATCGTGGGATTTTAGCAGAAAATCAGTAAATCCGCCAGAAAATTATACCCTTCAGGGTAATAAACATCTGCGAGTAACGTTGTTCTAAGAGTTATTTGCCAGCGGCTAAACGGAAAAACTCAATCGTAAGTATTATAATGTACCGCTTCTCGAATAGCGTTTATTGCTGCTGCACGGTCAGGTTTTGAAAATACCGCATTACCGGCAACCAATGTATCAGCCCCCAAAGAAACAACAAACCCTGCTGTTTCAGCATTTATCCCCCCATCAACTTCCACTCTCACTTCCCGACCGACAAGTTTACGTATCTCGCTAATCTTCTCAGCTGCCGGCCGAATAAATTTCTGGGCACCGAAACCCGGATGAACCGTCATCACTAAAACCATATCACAAAGCGGTGCAACCTTCTCAATAGCTGCAACCTCGGTCTCCGGATTCAATGACACACCAACTGAACAGCCAAGCCGGCGTATCTCATCAATTAATCTTTCGGGTTCATCTATTGTCTCGATATGAAATGTAATGCTGTCAACTCCCGCTTTGGCAAACGGCTCGGCATATTTAGCCGGCTCACTTATCATAAGATGACAGTCGAAAATCAAATTACTAATATCTCTAAGTTTGGCAATTACCGGCGGGCCGAACGTAATATTCGGAACAAAGTGACCATCCATTATATCCAGATGCACCATCTTCACTCCCGCTGACTCTATCACTGCCAGCTCATCGGCCAGCCGCGCAAAATCAGCACTCAATATCGATGGCGCAATCTCAATTGTCCCTGCCTTTGGTAATCCCATTTCTTTAATCTCTACCCGGACTTTTACTTTTCATCAAGTATTTCGAGACACTTAAATTTCTTACCTTCCAAAAATTCAAGAGATGCACCACCACCGGTTGAAATATGACTTATCTTATCTTCCAGACCAAGTTTTTCTACAGCACTTGCACTGTCCCCGCCGCCTATCACACTGCGTGCACCATGCTCAGTAGCCTTGGCGACTGCTGTTGCAACCGCTTTTGTACCTTTATCAAACGGCTCAAGCTCAAAAACGCCCATCGGGCCGTTCCAGACCACCGTCTTTACTCCTTCAAGCTTGTCAACAAAAAGCTTTTGCGTCTCAGGCCCTATATCCATCCCCTGCCATTCATCTTCGATACCACCGCTAACCACTTTGTTTTCCGCACCTGCCTTAAATTCCCTGGCAACAACGGTATCAACAGGTAAAATTATCTCACAATCTGTCTCTTTTGCCTGCTCAAGAAGCTCTGTTGCCTTATCAAGAAAATCATCTTCGCAAAGGCTCCTACCTACTTTCATGCCACCGGCTTTAAAAAACGTATATGCCATCGCACCGCCAATCAAAATCCGGTCAACCTTATCGAGAAGATTTTCGATTACTTTTATTTTATCAGAAACCTTAGCTCCCCCTAATATCGCAACAAAAGGCTTCTCTGGATTATTCACCGTATCACCAAGAAATTTCAGTTCCTTCTCAATCAAAAATCCAATCACCCTGTCCTTGCCATCCATCATCGACGGAATCGTATACATCGAAGCGTTGTCCCTGTGAGCTGTCCCGAACGCATCATCAACATACACATCTGCTAATTCCGCTATCTGCCTGGCAAAATTGTCCTTTGCCTGGCGAAGCTGAGCATCCTCTTTCGCAGCTTTATCTTTTATCGTTTCTTCCTTATGAAAACGAAGATTTTCAAGCAGCATTACATCCCCTGCTTTCAAGCCTGCCGCCTTGGCCTTGACATCCTCACCTACACAATCATCAGCAAAAACAACCTCTTTACCCAAAAGTTCACTCAGCCGTTTGGCGACCGGTGCAAGTGACAGTTTTTCATCTTTTTGCCCTTTAGGCCTGCCGAGATGACTCATTAGTATCAATGACCCGCCGTCTTCAAGAATCTTTTTTATCGTAGGCAACGCTTTAACTATACGGTCATCGCTGGTAATATTGCACTTATCATCAAGCGGTACATTAAAATCACAGCGCATCAGTACTTTCTTATCACTCACATTAATATCAGCAACGGTTTTCCGGGCCATATCTTTTTTACCTTCTTTCCAAAAATCGATATCAAAAAAAAAATCGGGCCTGCTCTTTCTGCGAACAGGCCCGCTGAAATCAAAATTACTTGCTCGCAAGTTTTTCCATAATATCAACCGTGCGGTTAGAATAACCCCACTCATTATCGTACCAACTGATAATCTTAACTGTGCTGCCCATTACCATCGTACAAAGTGAATCAAAGATACTCGAAGCAGGATTACCGATAATGTCACTGCTTACAATCGGCTCATCGGTATAAACCAAAATTCCTTTCAGTTCACCATCTGCTGCTTTCTTTATAGCTGCATTAACCTCATCTATTGTCACTTCCCTGCCCAGCTCAGCGACCAGGTCAACACAACTGCCGTCCGGTACCGGCACACGAAGAGCAAAACCATCAAATTTGCCGTCAAGTTCCGGAATGACTTTTCCAACAGCCTTAGCAGCACCGGTCGTTGTCGGAATAATGTTCATAGCTGCTGCACGTGCACGACGAAGGTCAGAGTGAATCATATCAGCTACATTCTGGTCGTTTGTATAGGCGTGAATCGTTGTCATAAAGCCCTTTTCAATTCCAAAGGCCTCATGCAGAACCTTTGCAACAGGTGCAAGACAGTTTGTCGTACAACTTGCATTCGAGATACAATCCGCATCATCTGTCAAAGCCTCGTCATTAACACCCAAAACTACTGTCGCATCGATATCGTCCTTGGCGGGGACCGTCAAAACAACCTTCTTCGCACCTGCTTTGAGATGGTCACCGTAACCGCCCTTAGGTGATTCCTTTGAACGGAAAATACCTGTTGCCTCAACAACAATATCCACACCCATATCTTTCCATGGCAATTCTGCAGGATTTCTCACTGCAAGAACCTTAATACTCTTGCCGTTGATTACAAGCTCATCGCCCTTGACTTCAACGCTGCCGTCCCAGTTACCCATTACTGTATCATACTTGAAAAGATGAGCCAGGCTCTTGGTATCTGCCAGGTCGTTAATTGCTACCAACTCCAGTTCACCGCCTTTACTCAACAGGATTCTTGCAACTGCTCTACCTATTCGGCCAAAACCATTTATTGCAACCTTTGTCGCCATCTAATTTCTCCTTTTGTAAAAATAATTAGGGTTCTAAGTTGTTTAAACTACGTCCAATTAAGTGAAACGGGTAATTTATTCGCATTCGACTATGTTGTCAAGAATTTCTTATCATAATTGGGTAATTAACCTGCGATTACTTGCAAATCACCCTAATAACCAATGCTTTGAATAAGGTTTTGGTAGTATAGAGCTTAAGGCCAATATTTTGGATTTTGGCAGATGAAGCAATAACATTCGTGAAAAATACTTTGGATTATTGTAATTTAAGGCAAGATTTTGATATTATTACGGAATCGAAAGGCCTAGTTGAACAGCCGAAAGACGCGGAACTCGAATATCGCGTTATAGCAATCAATAAATCAGGCGATGGCCCGGCGAGCAATACGGTGATGGCGGTACTATGAAAAGGATCATGAACCACGAAGGACACGAAAAAGTTTTTGCCACAGAGGGCACAGAGAAAATAAAATTTGAAAGGGATAACAATGTCGAAACTGTTGGTCGTTGATAAAAGTATATTTCACAGCCTTTGTTGTTGTGAGGAAAAGCTGTTCGCATTTATGAGGGATTACAATGTTGTTTTGCCACATGCCTTAGCTGTTGAATGCCTTATAAGCAAAAACCAAACCTCTGACAAAAATCCAGAGTTATTATTGAGACGATTCGACGGGGCAATTAAGGCCGGAGCGAAGATGGGATACTCATCATACAAACTCTTTCAGGCGGAAAAGATAACTCTTTGCCCTGCAAAGTCAGTCGTTGACGAAAGTTCCACACAACAGTTTAGAGATGGCGCTCCTAACACCAGCGATGATTTTATTAAACAGGAAGCTGAATGTTGCCGGAAGTCATTTGAACCGATCATCAAGAGCGTATTGAAAATCGCAAAAACATTGTACGATAACCTTTGCAAACAAGAAGAATTATTGAAGGAGCTTCGTAAGGAGAAAGACAGAATATGTCGGTTTGAAAATTGGATTCAAAACACGGACAAATCAATGAAAGATATTTTGAAGGGGCTCTTCTCGGAACAAATTAGCTCTCATGCAGATGTCAACTGGTTTACATGGCAAAGGGCTCGCCTTTATTTGACATATAGTCTTGATCGGATGTTCAAAAAAAACATGCCCTGTTCTTCTGAAAAAAAGGATATATCAAATGACCTTTATGACATAGAATATGTTACGTATCTCTCGCGAGCGGATGGTTTATTGACAAATGACCAAAAGTTGCATATACCATTGGCGAAGGCAGCGTTTCCAAAAAAAGATTTGTTTATCGTGGATAGCCGCGTTAACGACTCAAGGAAAGTGCAGAATGTGTTTGACGATATTATTAACAAGATTCCACAGAGCTACCGAATTGAATAGCAGAGTCATGTTGAGTATACCACGCACATAGCTTTGGATGGTCTGATGTTGAGAACAAAAACAATAAGTAAATCAGCAACCGTTAAGATGGTACTGAACTAAACTTTTCTGAAAGGGGATAAGATGAAAGCAGAAAAGGTGTGGGTTTTGGCAATAATATTGTTGCCCGTGACGACTTTATTCTATGAGAAAACTTTAGCAACAGACCAAGTTCGATTTCATAGTGAAACCAACGGCTATTCTTTTGTAATCCCAAAAGGTTGGATACAAATACCGGAAGACATAGTTAGGGAAAGGTACAGTAAGGTATTATCAAGTAAAACTCGTGCGATTGTACTCTATGAGGCAGAGTTCCAAATGGAGGGTAAAGATAAGTGGTTTGAATGCCCCACTATACTTGTTCAAATGGCGAGATATTCAGCTTTAGGTATAAAGAGGGTTCTCCGTAAGGATGAATTCAGCGATTTTGTAAAATCGTTTACTGGACGAGATGTGATGGAGTCTAAGGATGAGTTTTTTGGTGAGGTTGTCACGGATGTAATGACTGGGTATCGCGTAAATAAAGTAGTAGTGGACAAGGCAAATCGGCAATATACATATGTTTGTGAGATAACGATTGGCGACTCAAGTGTGATTAAAAGCGAGGTTGTTGGATATTTCGGAAAGGAAGCAATAGCCCAATTGGTGTTCAATCACTACGCCGAGGCAGATTGGAGTCGGTTTGAGACTGACCGCAACTTGATTTTTGGGTCTTTTCAGTTCGACCCCGGGATGCAACATGAGGATACCCCCAGCAAGTCGTCTGGTATCTTGGATAGATTACGTGAAGCTGCTGCAAGGGGGTTAAGTTACGGTTTGATTGCTATAGTTCTTGGCGTAATTTTTGGGCTATTCAAGTTGATAACTTTTTTGAGTCGGCCTGAGGAGAAGTCAGGTGATGAGCAAAAACAATAAGTAAATCAGCAACCGTTAAGATGATGCTGAACTAAACTTTTCTCAAGGTCAACTGAATCTGCGACATTGTAAGCGGGCATTATGGCATTGGAAAGAGAAGGAATAACGGAAAAAGGCCGAAAAGCGTGTTTTTGAGCTGAAAACGGGCATTGGCACGTTTGCTCTGAGGCAAAGTAAGCATGACCCATGACAAAGTCGGCTTACTCTGAGGCAAAGTAAGCGTGATTTGCCGCAGGTGAGGCGTGATCTGTCATGGATGAAGCGTGATATGAGGCAGGTGAAGCGTTACCTGTCATAGATAACGCGTGATATGTCGCAGATGAAGCGTTATATTAGGCGAATAAGGTGTGATATGCCGCAGATTAAACGAACAAAAAGGCTGGCTCGTGCTTCGTAGCGAGGTCGCTACTTCGCAGAGTAGCAAAGGATTTTTAAAATGGCAAGATTTCCAAGAACAGATACTACCTTTTACTTTATTTGAATCTGAAGTATTTTCCCACTTCCTGCCGTCACTTTCGCCTCTTCACTCATCCTTACCGGACAGACCCAGATTATTTTTTCACTGTCACAAATTACAACCGCTTTTTCACGCAACCTTTGAGGCACTCGCTGAGCAGTCAAAAACTTACCGACCCGTTTCTCCCTGCCCTGACCAAAGGGCACAAACCTATCCCCTTCCTCTCGGCCTCGAATCTTTAACGGCAGTTTCAGCTTTTCCAAATCGAACCACTCAACGAAATCTGTCTTTTCCGATTTGAATTTTTCAAAATTTTCTTTCTTCTCCTCTAAAATATCAGCTTCGATTAAATATTCTCCAAATTCCGTTCGCCCCGATACCTCAATTGTCACGCTTTCGCACATTGGCTTTTCCAACTCCGCTCCTTTGAAAAAACTCAACTCACCGTATGCATACTCGGCAACAAATCCGCCCGGCAATTCCACCCTTTTACCGCTCTTACCGTTTTTTGCTAACTGCAATATCTTCTCATAATGCCCCCCTGTTATATCCTTCTCGCCGCACTTCAAAAACTCCAGAGCTCGCCGAATCAATTCAACCTGCACCGCCGGATGCTGAAAACAAACCAGCTTAACATCCAGTGTTACTCTGCCTGCCTCAAAATCAGCTGCGCTGTCCAAAATATTTTCGGTATATTTATATACAAATTCGTAAAACCTGCGTGAAGCTCGTGACAATTCAGATAATTGTTTTTCAAGTGACTCATCGAATTGCCTTTGCAGGTGCGGAATTAGTTTATGACGAATAAAATTACGCCTATAAATATAATCCTCATTCGTTCTGTCTGTCCGCCACTGTAACTGCTGTCTGGTTAAATATTCAATTATCTCAGCTCGGCCTACCTCAAGTAAAGGCCTGACTAACCGAATCCCATCTGCCAATTCCCTTGCAGGCCGGATACCACCCAATCCTCTAAATCCTGTCCCCCGCATCAGGCGATGCAAAATCGTCTCGACATTGTCATCTGCATGATGAGCAACCACAACAACCTCGCAATTACTGGCTTTTGCGATATTAATTAAATTCTCAATCCTCAACAACCTGCCTGCCGTCTCAATCGAAAGCCGGTTCTCTCTCGAAAACTCTCGAACATCGAAACTTCTCGTCACTACCTCAATACCCAACTTGCTGCCTAACTCAACGACAAAGCTTTCATCACCATCACTTTCTGCGCCTCTTAGATGATGGTTCAAATGTGCTATGACAATTGTCCCTTTAAAAACCCCCTCTGTTTTAAGCCTGCTCATCACATGCAAAAGTGCTGTAGAATCCGCCCCGCCGGATACACCGAGCAACACTCTCTCAGCTAATCCGAAAAGGTGCTCTGATTTAATGAAATTTAATACTCTTTTTTCAAGTTCTAAAAACATTTGTCGCAAAATATTAAAATAGCTATGTTGATATATTTTTGAATCTTATACCAATTCCGATTAATAATTACGCTCTAATGCGCGGGTAAGAACCTTTTTACAATCAAGTTATAATCTCTAAACGCGCATTTTATTACCCTAAAGGGTATTACCTCTATGTTCCCTGCGCTGCCTGCGGTAGATATCCGTAAAATAAAACGGGTCTGACTCGAATGTCAGACCCGAAAATTCCCCGTAATGCAGCATCAAGAAAGCCGGACAACTACTCTTCCAGCCTCTCGTAACTTTTGGTCAACAACCTGATTCGTTCCTGTGCAAAATCAATATAATTCTGCGACAATGTCCCCTGCTCAACCACATCTTCATAAAGCTCCAGCGCCTCGGAACGCCGTGACAGGTGTCTGTCCAGAATATACGCCGCTTTCAGCTTGGCTGGATGCTCCGTTTTCGGGTCCCATTGATACGCTCTTTGATAATAAAGCACTGCTATCGTATAGTCCTTGAAGTACTCGCATATCCCACCCGACATATACGCCGCATCATCTATCTTGTCACTGGTTGGATACTCTCTTATAAACTGATTATACCTGGCCAACACCAGTCGCAGAAGCTTTTCATCGTAAACAACCAAAAGACTTTTCGCCTGCCGTTCAAGCCGCACGATATCAAGATATTTATAAGTCGCCAGCTCAATCGACTCGCTCGCCCTCAAGTCAGGACCGGCAACAATCGCATCGATGATATAATTATATAGAGGCGACTTGTCCAATCCTGCCAGTTCCTTCTTCGCCCATTGAAACTTCATACTGTTACCAATACCTTCGTAATGAGCTACCAGCGACTCAAGCGACTGTCGATATTCCCTGCGATTCACCGTCACCCGCTCTACCAAATCCGCCTCACTGCCCTTGACTATCTCGGTCCTGACAGGTGCGATTTTAAGCTGCGATGCCCCGCTGTCGATTTTGTGACATCCGCTCAATACGACCGCTAATACGATAAGAATTGACGCCGGAATAATCCTTGCCATTTTCAGGCCTCCTTTCAAATTATTGCCCCTTTTAATCGCAAACGTAAATATAAATAACCACTAATCAATTATCAATCCCTATACCCCCCCCCGTCAAGCACAAACTAAGGAAAAAAACACAGACTTTCTGCAATTTTCACCGCTGCTGTTGTTTTTGCAACTGATTTGCAGGCCTTCTTCATCTCCGCTCTTTTCTCGTCATCTTTTAACAAAACCTCAAGCTCTTCCCAAAGCCACTCTTTTCTGTCCACTTCATCCGGCAAATCGTCCACCACCACCGCCGCTCCCGCCTCAACCAGCTTTCCCGCATTAAAATACTGATGCCTGTCACTGTGATGCGGATATGGCATACAGATACTCGGTACTGCCGCCGCCGCAAATTCCGCCACGCTTCCAGCACCGCTTCTGCCGATAACCAAATCCGCCCCCGCCAAAAGAGAGGCCATATCATCATAATACCCCGCTACCTTAGCCTTAATCTTCACGTTACGGTACCGAGTTCTCACTTCATCGTAATTTTTCTGCCCAGTCAGATGAACAATCTGCCACTCATCCGCAAATCCAGCCAGCCTGTCTAACAACGAACAAACCGTCTCATTAATACTAACCGCTCCGCTTGATGCACCCGTGATAACCAACGTCTTTTTATCTCTATCAAGATTAAGTTCCTTTATCATTTTTTCCACATCAGGCCCGGCGAAACTACTCCTGAGCGGACAGCCAAACACATTGATTTCCAAACCCCTGCGTTTAAAATATCGAACCGTCTCCGGGAACTGAACAAAAACCTCATCAGCCCATCGTGCTATTATTCTGTTTGCCCTGCCAACCCTGAAATCAATATTTAATAATTTTACCGGCACCTTTAATCTGTGCGCCGCTAAACAGGCAGGTGCCGCAACAAACCCCCCGATACCAACCACTACCGCATCACCGCTTTCAGCTATTTTCTCTCCGGCAATTTTATAACTTTCCAAAAACGAGCTGCAAAACTTCAATAACCTGCCCACTCGAAATGAAAAACCCTTAGCCGGCAATAATGTATACTCAAAATTTGTCGCGGATAATATTTTGCTGTCAACACTTCGTGTGCTTATAAAAAAATGAATCTTTGCCTCCGGCTCCAACTTAACTATCTGCTCTGCAATTGCTATCGCCGGATAAATATGTCCACCGGTTCCTCCGCCGGCAAAGAAAAAAGTTTTGTTAGTCATACTCCCCCTCCGCCAGCTTATTATTAGCTGTCTGTTTGGCAATATTAACGAGCACTCCCACCGCAGCAGCGCTTAAAAGCATACTCGTTCCGCCTGCACTTACAAACGGCAACGGTATCCCTTTTGTCGGCAGCACTACTGTCACCACGCCGATATTTATCGCCGCCTGAATCCCTATCGACAAAACTATTCCCGCCGCCAGAAGCCTGCCGAATCTGTCCTCGCATCGTCGAACAACCATTATTCCAAGACAGACAAAACCGATAAACAACATAATCACCACAGCCGTCCCGATAAATCCGAGTTCCTCACCGATTATCGCAAAGATAAAATCCGTTGTATCCTCCGGCAGATGCCCATACTTACTTATCCCGCCGCCAAGTCCTTTTCCAAACAAGCCGCCTGAGCCTAATGCGATTAAGGACTGATTCGCCTGATATGCCGCCGAGGCTGCATGACCTGCCGGATTCAAAAATGCCTTAATCCGCTGGATGCGCATCGGCGACTGCAATATCGCCGCAAAAAATGCCAATACCCCGAACGGCATCAGCGTCAACAAATATCTGAACTTAACCCCGCCGATTAAAAGCACTAAAAATGACAGTAACGCTACAAAACCTGCCGTCCCGAAATCCTCAATTATTATCAGCCCAGTCACTGCCGCAATCAAAACACACACCGGAACAAATCTCTTCCAGTATAATCCCAGGCTATCTCTGAACCTCACACAAAAGCCTGTCAGGAAAAATATCATCGCCCACTTTGCAAGCTCTGAAGGCTGAAAACTTATCGTTGCCGGCCCCGCCACGAACCTTATCCAGCGTCTCGCCCGGTTTATCTCCGTTCCAATACCCGGTATCAGAACCAGTATTAAAAGCAGCACGCTAAAAGCCAATAAATACACTACCGGCGATTTAAAAAAACTGCTGTGGATTTTCAAGCGCCGATAATCAATCCGCGAGACAAAATATAAAATCATCACCGCCAGAGGGAAAAACAATATCTGCCTCAATCCCGGGTATTCGTAAAACCTGTGCAATTCAAGGTCTCTGCTGATGTTGGCACTGGCTGAAAACACAAACACCGTTCCCACCGCCATCAAAACCAGCACTACCATAACGATTAAATCAGCAAATGACTGCTCTTTTAATATTTGGAATCGTGTTCGATACATTCGGTGCATCCATTAAGAAATCATTTTTAATGAATGTATTGTCGTCTCGTAACCACAAATTGCAAGAGGAAATTACTCAGGCTACCCAACCCACCCATGAGAAGAATTTGAATGCTACTCAACCGTAACACTTTTTGCAAGGTTTCGAGGCTTGTCGACATCGTGGCCGCGCAGAACTGCTGCATGATAAGCAAGTAATTGAAGCGGTATTGCCGTCAGCATCGGCTGTAATATCTCCGGCGCATCGGGAACCGTGATTAAATGGTCTGCATATTTCTTTATATCCTCGTCGCCTTCGGTTGCTACAACAATAGTCCTGCCGCCGCGAGCGCGAACCTCCGAAATATTACCCATTATCTTTTCGTATTGAGGCCCCTTCGTTGCAATAAACACCGCAGGCATCCCATCTGAAATCAACGCTATAGGCCCGTGCTTCATCTCCGCCGCCGGCAGGCCTTCTGCGTGTATATAACTTATCTCCTTGAGCTTCAATGCACCTTCCAGTGCTACCGGATAATTAAATCCACGTCCGAGAAACAGCCAGTTGTTCCTGTCGATATTTGCCGCTGCTATTTTCTTAATCTGCTCGGACTGCTCGAGTATTTTTGATATCTTATCTGGTATCTGTGCAAATTCATTAATATATCTTTTCGCATCGCCGCTGCTGACATTTGTCCGCCTGCCTAATTCTATCGCAAGCATCGTCAGCGCTGCCACCTGTCCCACAAATGCCTTTGTACTTGCAACACCTATTTCAGGCCCGACATGCAGATATATTCCGGCATCGGTTTCTCTGGCAATTGTCGAACCTACCACATTAACAAGGCCGAGAACCGTCGCCCCCCTCTCCTTGGCCTCTTCTATCGCTGCAAGAGTATCAAGCGTCTCGCCCGACTGGCTTACAGCAATAACAAATGTCCCGTCGCCGATAATCGGGTCGCGATACCGAAATTCGCTGGCATATTCGACCTCCGTCGGAATACGCAAAAGTCTCTCGAACAGAAACTCGCCAATCAAACCGGCATGAAACGCAGTCCCGCAGGCTGTCACTATCAGACGTTTCATACCTACCATGTCACGCAAATACGAATCGATGCCGCCCAACTTGATTTTGCCGTTATCCTTATCGAGCCTGCCACCCATACACATTGCCAGCGCTTTAGGCTGCTCGAATATCTCCTTGAGCATGTAATGTGTAAAACCATCAAGTTCAATCTGGTCGAGCGATATCTCAATTTCCTTCAAATCTTTACTTATCGTAACATTATCAACTGTCTTCGTACTGAACTGGCCGCCGCTTATTGTCACCATTTCGTTATCGGATAGATATATCGCCTGCGCTGTGTGTTCTATTATCGCTGCTGCATCAGAAGCCAGGATATATTCATTCTCACCAACCCCTAAAATCAGCGGGCTTCCCTTTTTTGCTCCAATCAACGTATCAGCACAATCAGCACAAAGAATCGCAAGACCATACGTACCGTGCAGCTCATGAAGTGCTCTTTGGACTGCCCACTCGAATTTGCTTTGACCATCCGATTGACTATTCCATTTCCCGTCATCACCTTCAGCGTAAAAATAGCCAATCAGATGAGCTATTACCTCTGTATCGGTATCACTGACAAATGTCGCCCCCTTCTCCTGCAGCCAGATTTTCAGCGTATCGAAGTTTTCTATAATACCGTTATGAACAACTGCAATTTTACCGGTATAATCAAGATGCGGATGAGCGTTTATCGAATTAGGCTTACCGTGAGTGGCCCATCTGGTATGACCTATACCAATCGTTTGACTACTATCTGGCTTTTCTAAAACTGCCTCTAACGCCTTGATTCTTCCGCTGGTTTTTTGTATACTTATCGTGCCGCCCCTTAACATCGCCACGCCAGCTGAATCATAACCGCGATATTCAAGACGCTTGAGTCCATCAACCAGTATAGGCTGGGCCGTCTTCTTACCTAAATACGCTATTATTCCGCACATGATATACCCTCAAAATTGCCGTTTAATTTTTTCATGCTAATAAAACCATGGTGTTTAGACAAATCATTTTATCTACTACTAACTATCGGGCATTCTTATTTGACGAATTAGCTTTTATCATGTCTAATTTAGCCCATGATAATCGTAATTGACTACAACGTAGGAAATGTCAAAAGCGTCTGCAATGCCTTTGGCTATATAGGCTGCAAGGTAAAGCTAAGCTGCGACCCTGTAGACATTGAAAACGCAACAGGCCTGGTACTGCCCGGCGTTGCTGCCTTCGGCTATGCAATCGACGCTCTCGGCCATGCCGCCGAGCTTGTTAAAAAAGCTGTTGCTGCGGGTAAACCATTACTCGGCATCTGCGTAGGGTATCAACTGCTTTTCGAGAAAAGCTGTGAACATGGCCAGCACAAAGGACTCGGCCTGGTCAACGGAGATGTAATTTCAATACCAAAGGGCAGGGTAATTCCGCACATGGGCTGGAACATGGTCAAACTGCCAAAGGAAATTGACCTTTTTGAAGGCATGGGAAATGAAAAACATTTCTATTTCGCTCATTCTTACTATGCCAAGCCTGCTGACAGCCAGGCAGCAATTGCATATACCGAATACGGATTCCAACTGCCAGCGGCAGTTAAGAAAAATAATATTTACGGTACCCAGTTTCATCCTGAAAAGAGCGGCACTCAAGGCCTGCAAATATTAGAGAATTTTGCTAAAATCTGCGAAAAATAAAACGAGATACGAGCTACGAATTATGTTAACAAAGAGAATCATCCCATGTCTTGATGTTAAAGACAACCGTGTCGTTAAGGGAGTAAACTTTTTAAACCTGCGTGATGCAGGCGACCCGGTGGAACTGGGAAAACGATATAGCGACTCCGGTGCAGACGAGCTTGTCTTTCTCGATATCACCGCAACGATACGCTCGCGAAAAACAATCGTTGAACTCGTCGAAAAAGTCGCTGAAAACGTCTTTATCCCATTCACCGTTGGCGGCGGAATACAAACCGTCGAACAAATGGACAAACTACTGCGAAGCGGTGCTGAAAAAGTCTCCGTAAACACCGCCGCCGTCGAGAACCCAGACCTGCTCGCCCAGGGCGCAAGACGCTTCGGCAATCAATGCGTCGTATTGGCTATCGATGCAAGACGCTCAAAAGACAAACCAGGCCATTGGCAGGTCTGCGTAAAAGCCGGTTCCGAGCCAACTGCTCTTGACGTCGTAGAATGGGCGATTAAAGGAGAAAAACTCGGTGCAGGTGAGATACTTTTAACTTCTATGGACGCCGACGGCACACGGGCAGGCTACGACAACGAGCTTAACAAAGCTGTCACCGACGCTGTCAACATTCCCGTCATTGCTTCAGGAGGCGCCGGAAACCTCGACCATTTATGCGATGCAATAACTATAGGCCACGCCGACGCTGTACTGATGGCCTCAATCACACACTTTGGAAATTACACCATTAACGAAATAAAGCAATACCTCAAGGACAAAGGCATCTCCGTCAATCTTTAAACATCTATGCCCTGCTCACGCAGACGCTCGGTCTTTTTCTGCGAACATCTCTCACATCGAAACTGCGGAGTAGCTTTTGTTCTGTCATAATTCGCTGTTTTAATCAGTCGATATCCCCTTGTTATTTTGCCGCAGTCATAACATTCAATATTGTCCTGAACCTCCCATTGTGCCTGGAGCAGCGGCGAGGTAAAGATAAACTTATCAACCCAGAAAAATATTAACCCACCTATCAGATTGGCAATAACCGTCGCCCCCCACTTATTCATCGACGCCAGCCAAACAAGAACAATAGCCAATATCGGCGTGCTCAATTGCCATCTGACTAAATATATACCGTATTGTTTGTAATTCGTTTTCATCTTCCAGCCCTTTTGAAATATAATCTCTCTTACCAACTGATAATACAAGAGTATATAATAACATGATTGTGTTCAGTCAAGAGCTTAATCACGAACAAACCAAGATGCAATAAAACTAAATCTTTTCAAATATAAACCTATGGCCATCAGCGTCAATTTTTATCCTGTCACCCTCTGTAAACTTGCCCGCCAACAGCTGTGCCGCTAATGAATTCTCAATCCGCTGCTGAATCGTCCTTTTCAAAGGCCTTGCACCAAACGCAGCATCATAACCCTCATCAATAATCTGCCCCCTGGCATTGTCCGTAAACTCAATCTCAATTTTACGCCCTTTTAATCGCTCAGCCAGAAGTCCAAGCTGAATATCGACTATTTTTTTCAAATCCTCTTTGCCTAACACATGGAAAACAATCACCTCATCGATACGATTCAAAAACTCAGGCTTAAAATAATACTTCAATGCCTCTTTCACATGCGCCTCAATCTCCCAGTCGGCGCCAGACTCTTCGGTCAACTCCTGAATCTGCTGACTGGCAATATTGCTGGTCATAATAATAACGGTATTTTTGAAATCGACCGTCCTGCCCTGCCCATCAGTCAACCTGCCGTCGTCAAACACCTGCAGCAAAACATTAAACACATCGACATGCGCCTTTTCTATCTCATCCAAAAGGATTACCGAATACGGTTTTCGCCGTACCGCCTCGGTCAGCCTGCCTCCTTCCTCATACCCCACATATCCCGGCGGCGAACCAATCAACCTCGCCACCGAATGCTGTTCCATAAATTCACCCATATCAACTCGAACCATTGCATTGGGGTCATTGAACAGAAATTCCGCCAGCGCCTTTGCAAGCTCTGTCTTACCAACTCCGGTAGGCCCTAAAAACAAAAACGAACCTATTGGCCGCTCCGAATCACCAAGTCCCGCCCTGCTCCTGCGAACCGCATTGCAGACAGCCGCCACCCCCTCCTGCTGACCAACAACCCGCCTGCCGATCTCCGATTCCATATCCATCAGCCGCTCACGTTCACCGCTCAAAAGTCTCACAACCGGTATCCCCGACCACTTGGAAACCACCTGCGCAATATGCTCTTCGGTCACCTCATTTTGTATTATTGCCATATCAGATTTCGACAGTTGAGCTTCCTTTTCTTCCAATTCCTTTTTCAACTCAGCTATCGTCCCATACTTTAATCTTGCCGCCTCTTCCAACTCTCCTTTTCGCTGAGCATTTTCGAACTTATTTTGAGCATCCTCAATTTTTTCCTTCAATTGTTTTATCTGGTCAATCTTGCTTCTTTCACTTTCCCACCGTTCGGTAAGCTCCGTATCTTTCTCTTTGAGTTGCGCCAATTGCTTTTCCGCATTTTTCAATCGTTCCTTACTGGCCTTGTCACTCTCTTTCTTCAATGCCTCCCGTTCAATCTGCAACTGAACAATCTTTCTGCGAATACTGTCCAGTTCCGCCGGCAGCGAGTCGTTTTCAATCCGCAGTTTCGATGCCGCCTCATCCATTAAATCTATCGCCTTATCGGGAAGCCACCTGTCGGAGATATACCTGTTCGACAATGTCGCCGCTGCTACCAGTGCACCATCGGTTATCCTGACTCCATGATGTGTATCGTAACGGTTTTTCAGCCCGCGAAGTATCGCTACCGTCTCCTCAACATTAGGCGGGTCAACCATTATAGGCTGAAACCGCCTCTCTAAAGCAGCGTCCTTCTCAACATACTTTCGATATTCATCAATCGTCGTCGCTCCGATACACCGCAGCTCTCCTCGTGCAAGTGAAGGCTTCAACAGATTGCCGGCATCAACCGAACCTTCCGCCTTACCCGCTCCGACAATCGTATGCAGTTCATCTATAAAAAGGATTATTTCCCCTTCAGCGGATATTACTTCTTTTAATACCGCCTTGAACCTGTCCTCAAATTCACCTCGAAATTTCGTCCCTGCTATCAGCGATCCCATATCCAAAGCGATTATTCTCTTATTTTTCAAACTACTCGGAACATCACCAGCTACTATCCGCTGTGCCAACCCTTCCGCTATTGCCGTCTTACCGACACCGGGTTCGCCTATCAACACAGGATTGTTTTTCGTCCTGCGATTTAAGACCTGCATACAGCGGCGTATCTCATCATCGCGTCCAATTACCGGGTCAAGCTTACCTTTCCGCGCCATCTCCAGTAAATCAATCCCGTACCTCTCCAGCGCCTTATATTTGCTCTCAGGATTCGCATCTGTTATCGAATCTCCGCCTCTTATATCCTTCAATGCCTGCTCGATTTTATCCGGCGTTACTGAATTTAACCTCAATATCTCTCTTGCCTCACTTTCTACCGTTGCAAGTGACAAAAACAAATGCTCCACACTCAAATACTCGTCCCCCATCGCATCCGCTTTATTCTGAGCATCGAGTACTATCTGATTCAATGCCGGGTCGGGCATCAACTGACCGCCGCTTCCCTGCGGCAAACACCCGATTTCACTTTCAGTTATACCCTTTATCTGCCCAGTATCAGCCCCTATCTTTTTCAAGACCATCACCGCAACGCTCTCGTCATCACTTAATATTGCACTTAACAAATGAACCGGCGATAAAACCATATTCGATTTCGCCATCGCTATCTGCTGAGCCGTCGCCAATGCCTCCTGTGCCTTCAATGTAAACTTATCAAATTTCATTTCGCTTACCCTTAAATTCGTATTACACCAACTCCACTTAAAAATTGCGCCTTAATCCGCGGTAACTTGATAGTATAGGAATTTATATTAGCCACAGAGGTCACAGAGAACACAGAGATATAAAAATATAAATCAGTGTTAATCAGTGTTAATCCGTGGTTTCTTTTTTTTTACAAAAATTAGTTACAACCGTTAGACGCACATTTTATTACCCTAAAGGGTATTACACAATTCCATATATTATTGTGCAAACTCTGTGCCCAAATACCCTAAAACCCTAACTGCCTTTATTTTAACATGTTATAATTTAACTTGTCCCATGTAAACATGTCATTTTGACAGGTCTCCTGCCCTGAGTTTGTCGAAGGGATGGCATGGTTCTCATTTATATTTAGCCTGCGGTTTCACCGCAGGTTTAGATCTTCCACGAAGGATGAACGGTTTCACGTGTGGTTTTATTCTGTTTAAGTAAAAAAGAGGAAACAACTTGTATCGGTAATGGAAATTTTAGAGAGAATCCGAACCGAAGATACAAATATTACCTGAATGATTTTTCCTATATATAATCGTCTCGTTTTTTGCTTTTCAAAAAGCAGTTTTGGTTTTGAAAAATTCAGAATTTTGAAAAAATAGCGAAATTTGGGGTTAAATTTCGGGTTTTCGGGGGATGGATGTTGCTTTTTAGGTTGAAAACAGGGATTCAAGTCAATCAAATGCGCAAGTAAGCATAAAAACAGGGCTAAAACTTACAAAAATTCGCATAAATTTACAGAAATTTACAAAAATGCGCACGAAACAAACAAAAACAACCCCGTTTTGAGCAGAAATTTTTCCCTACTTGCGCGTTTGATGCGAAAAGCAAAACGCCACGATGTAACCTTCAACACCTCCATTATTTTTTTGCATTTTTTATGACGTCTATCAAATCGTCCAGCGAACTTTTTTTCCAATGTATGCACAAACGAATTATTGAAACTGCAAACCAGATAGCAGAACCAATCGTAATCAGCATAAAAACTGCTTCCCAAACTGAACCTTCTATTCCAAACTTATCCACGAAACTCGCTGTCCTGTTGGCCAACAAGACTGTAATAAAGACGGATAATGGTGTGACCCATGATTTTCTGATTCCCAACCTCCGCAAATGCTTCAATAGGATATTCTCTAACTTATCCTCTGTGGCTTTCTTTTACAAAACCGCCATCACCGTACTGCCGGCTTGTTCTTCGCCTACCTTGCTGATATCAGCGTAACACTACACGCTATTTTGACTTCTGCTTGCCCTACGTAGCTTTATGCGAAGTAGGGTCCTCTGTCCTCTGACCTCTGACTTCTGATTTCTGACTTCTGTCTTCTGATTTCTGACTCCTGATTTCTGACTTTTTTCTTGCAGAACTGTCTTTTTGGGTGTAAATTAACCGCTGTTCCATTGGGGAATAGTGTAACGGTAGCACGACTGACTCTGAATCAGTTAGTCGGGGTTCAAATCCCTGTTCCCCAAGTTTGTTCAAATGTTCAAAAGAGTGAGTGGTTTTGGGAGGTTACATTGAGCCGTTTTACCTGTTGGTGTTCTCTCTGTTTTACAAGTCGAATTCCGCTATGATTGGCGTGTGGTCGCTGGGCCGTTCAAGCATTCGAGGCTCTTTATCGATATAACATGCACTGCATTTTTCTGCTAAAGACCCTGTAGCCATAATATGGTCTAATCGCCACCCTCGATTGTTGCTCAGTGAACCCCTCTGACGATAATCCCAAAATGTATATTGCCCCGCCTGGCTGTTATGCATCCTGAACACATCGACAAACCCCCAATCCATTACACCTTTTAAAGCCTGCGTTACCTCATCACAAAAACACACATGCCCTCTCAATCCCTCCGGGTCATAAACATCTTTTGCCTCAGGTGCAACATTCAAGTCGCCCACCCAAACAACCAAATCTGCCGGCTTGAAATTTTCCTCGAAATATTTTCTGAGTCTGCTAAACCATTCCACTTTATATTCGAACTTCTCACTGGCCCGCATATACCCCTGTGGTATGTAAGTATTAACCACCGATACCTTACCGAGCTTTGCTTTAATCAGTCTTGGCCCATCATCGTTCTCTCCATCGAAACCGATTTTCACTTTCTCGATTTTACCCCTGCTGAAAATCGCTACGCCGTTGTAACTTTTCTGCCCCTTAAAGACAAACTCATAGCCGCTCGTCTCAAAAGCCTCTCTCGGAAAATCGACGTCCTGTACCTTCGTTTCCTGAACGCAGAGAACATCCGGCCTTTGCCGCTCAAGCCAGCCGAGTACTATATCCAATCGCACCCGCAGTGAATTGACGTTAAAGCTCGCTATCTTCATCAAATCATTTCCATATTAAGGGTATCTCTGAAAATTGAAAAAACGCGAATTGTCATTGCGAGAAGCATAGCGACGAAGCAATCTAAAGTTTTTCAGAGGTCACTATTCACTAACGACTCCCTATACATCGGGACTATTTATGCCGGCTCTTCAATCCCTTTTCTTGCTGCACCCTTATTAGAAACGTCTGTAACAGGTATGGATTCCCGGCTTAATTGGCCTACGAAGTTTTTTTGCTTAAGGAATATTTTTTTTTGCAGCAACTCAGCTCCTTTGGTACTGCTGCCGACCACCGCGTAGCTTTCAACTATTGCAAGCAGACTCAACAGGAAACTTAGAGTACTTTCTGCACCCTGGTTTGAATTAACTCCGCCCCGCATCAAACCGTCGTGACAACCTTTGGTCCTGAAGTTATAGACAGGGACACCCAGGTCATTTTCACCGAGGAACCAGTCAAATGCCTTGCGCTGAAGTACCAGGTACCTGGTATTGTTTGTCACCTCATAGGCTGCCCGCAGCATCATCACCGTACTCGGAACCTCTATCGGCTGCTGGTCAAACTCAGCTCTCTTTCCGCCCCGCTCATACCAATCTTTACAACCGACAAAACTGAAGTGCCCGTCAATAAATGTGTTCTCAATCAGAAATTCGCATGTCTTTTCCGCGATATCAAGATACCTCTCATCGGCGAACATCAAACCAGCCACAAACATCGCATAAGGCAATACAGCATTGTCATAGGTAAGTCTGTCCTCAAACCATTTCCAATCTTCCTTACTGTTCTTCTCGTAAAGTTTCGCCAGCTTGTCAGCTGCCATCATCATCTGACGCTTGATGTCACTTGCTCCGGGGAACTGCTCAAGATAGTTACTCATCCCTATCAGCGCATACGCCATGCTTCGCGGATATTCTCTCTCAACGTGCTTTACTGATTTGTCAAAGCAGTCTTTGATTATTGGAATATACGAAGGCGACGGCGGCTTGGCCATTATCGTACCAAAGGCCCAGAGCACCCTGCCTAAGGTATCGTTGGCCGGTTCTCCCTTAAGCCATTTGCGGTCAAAAGTCATAAAGTTTCTTATCAAACCATCCTTTGTCTGCGAGTGCATCGTAAACGATAAATACTTATCGAAAAGCTCCAGTGCCTGCGGATCCGGATACTGAGCATAATATTTGACCATCGCTATCACTGCACGGGCGTTGTCGTCCGTACAATAACCATGCTCACGATTTGCAACCGTAAACTTCGCATGTTGATAAAGACCGGTGTCATCTGTCAGCCTTTTCAGATGAACCAAAGACGGCTCAGGAACTTCAATTCTTGATTCAGGTTCAACCGTCACCGGCCGTGTCTTTGTCGTAATATGAATCGGCAGCTTCTTGGTATTAAACAGTTTCCAATACGTCTGGCCTACTTTCGGCCATGTCCTGCTCCTGCCGTATTCATAAGCGCGTCTTCGTAACGAATAAAAAAGTTTATCATCCTTAAGAATCTCAATAATTGACATAGACAACTGTTTTGTATCACCGAACTGCACCAGCTTGCCCCTGCCGTCACTTAAAAGCTCCATGGCAGCCCAGTAAGGTGTTGACACCACAGCCTTACCCGTCCCCACCGCAAACGACAATGTTCCGCTTGTCAATTGTTCACGATTCAGATAAGGCGTAACATAAATATCCGCTGCACATAAAAAGTTGCTAAGCTCTTTATCATCTACGAACCGGTTATGGAAAATCACGTTCTCTTGAATTCCAAGTTCCTTAACCATTCGCTGCAGGCCGAATCGGTAAGACTCACCATCATGACGCAAAACTGACGGATGCGTCATACCCAAAATCACATATAATACGGAAGGTTCAGCTTCAACTATCGCCGGCAGCGCCTGAAGCATCGTCTCAATCCCCTTGTTTTTGCTGAGAAGGCCAAAGGTAAGAATAGTTCTGCGGCCTTCCATCCCGAACTTATGCTTGTAGTAATAGTTGTCTACAAATGACAAATCCGGTATGCCGTGCGGTATAAGCTCCACCTTCTTACCGGATATACCATAAATATCCCGAAGCATATCAACGCCGCGCTCATTCATCGTAATAATTTTATACGAGCAGTTGCACACATCCATCATGGATTTATAATAAGCTGAATCCGGCTCATTAACAACGGTATGAAGGGTTGTTACTATCGGCGCATTCAACCGGCTAAGCAGCAGGTTCAGATATGAGCCGGCATCACCGCCGAACAACCCGAACTCATGCTGTACCGACACCACGTCGACATGGCTGAAATTAATATAGTCCGCAGCGCAAATATAATCATTCTTGACATTTTGACGTATCTCGAACTTGACTGGGTCTTCATACTCAAGCTCACTGCCGCCGGAACGCATTGCAACTACCAAAGGCTCAAATCCGCCCTTGCTCGCTATAGTGACATTACCGATTAAATCCGAGGTAAAAGTGGCGATTCCACACTTCCGCGGCAAAAACGACGAAACAAACGCTACTTTTTTTCTCGAATTTTTCGCCATTTGTTTTTCCCCGTCTTGAATCTACAACAAAGTAAGTAAAGGCCAACCGCCGTCCTTTTAGAAACTCCCGCTTCAGCCGTCATTTTAGAAATTCTCGCTTCAACTGTCAAGGAAATTGACTATTCCAGCCGGATATAGATACAGATTTATTCTCAACACCACAAAAATACGTATAATTCGCTAAAATAGGGATATTTTTGCGATTTTTCACAACAAAACCACACAACTTACTGTAAAATACCTGTGAAAGAGCAGGAATACAGGTAAATCACTGTGGAACTATCGACAAAGCTCAGGACAAAAAACGATTAACGTATCAAATATAAACAATTAAAGGTATGTACTATGGACTCTGTTTTTGAAGATATTACTGCCACTATCGGGTTTACGCCTCTGGTCAGATTAAACAAGCTCGGACCTGAGGATGCAAAAATCCTTGTTAAACTTGAATCAAAGAATCCCACGGGAAGCGTCAAGGATAGAATCGCCCTTTCCATGATTGAAGTCGCTGAAAAAGACAGGCTGATAAATAAAGACACCGTTATAATTGAGCCTACCAGCGGAAACACCGGTATAGGACTGGCTTTTATCTGCGCCGCAAAAGACTATCAGCTCATTCTGACAATGCCTGAATCCATGAGTATAGAAAGAAGGAAACTGCTCCAGCTGTTCGGGGCAAAACTCGTTCTGACACCATCTGAACTCGGAATGGCCGGTGCCATAAAAAAAGCCGAAGAGCTTCTTAAGCAGCACCCAAACTCATTTATGCCCCAGCAGTTTAAAAATCCTGCTAATCCGAAGGCTCATCGCGAAAACACTGCAGTGGAAATCTGGACAGACACCGGCGGTAAGGTCGACATCCTCGTGGCAGGTGTCGGAACAGGCGGCACTCTTACCGGCTGCGGTGAACTACTTAAAGCAAAGAACAAAAAATTAAAAGTCATTGCCGTCGAGCCGAAAGACTCACCGGTATTATCCGGTGGTGAACCAGGGCCACATAAAATTCAGGGTATCGGCTCAGGCTTTGTCCCTGCTGTACTTAACTTTGGTATTATTGACGAAATTATTCAGGTCGCCAACGAAGACGCAATCGAAACCACCAGAAAACTCGCTGCAAAAGAAGGTATACTTGCAGGAATCAGTTCCGGCGCAAATGTCTTTGCTGCCATAAAGGTCGCTAAGCGTCCGGAAAACAAAGACAAAACCATTGTCACTTTTATCTGTGACACCGGTGAAAGGTACATCTCCACTGAAGTTTATGAAGGACTTGATTAAAAGTATTCTATCTGGAAATTTCTTATGGATAAATATAAACTGACAGGCAAAAAAATCGAAGACCTGGTCGAGCAAATCGCCAGGACGTATGAGGGTGATTCTGGTATCAATTTCATCGACGCCGCAAATCTGCCCGTAAGAAGCAAAATCCTCGAGATACTCGACCTGCTGACTGAATTGATATTCCCAGGCTATACAGGCAAAAGAACCGTCACAAAATCGAATATCAACTACGTCGTTATCGACATACTATACCATGTCTATACCGAGCTTACCGAACAAATAGAACGTGCTTACAGACATCGCTGCAGGATGGAAAAATGCGATTCCGGCGACTGCAGGAAAATGGCGGAAGATGCCGCTCAGCATCTTTTGACCCAGCTGCCGAAGATAAGAGAAATGCTGAAAGGCGACGTCGCTGCCGCCTTCGACGGCGACCCTGCCGCAAAATCCTACGAAGAAATCGTCATTAGCTACCCCTGCATCACTGCCATTGCTACCTATAGAATCTCGCACGAACTGTACCTTAAAGATGTGCCTTTAATACCACGCATAATGGCAGAATGTGCACACACCAGGACAGGTATTGACATTCACCCAGGTGCAGAAATCGGAAAAAACTTCTTCATCGACCACGGAACCGGAGTCGTTGTTGGCGAGACCACTGTCATTGGTAATAATGTAAAAATCTACCAGGGAACAACGCTCGGCGCTCTGAGCTTCCCGAAGGACGAAAGAGGAAAAATAATAAAAGGCGGCAAAAGACATCCAACGATTGAAGATAATGTAACAATATATGCAGAAGCCACTATACTCGGCGATGTAACTATAGGCAAAAATACAACTATAGGCGGAAACGTCTGGGTAAAGGAAGATGTGCCACCTGACGTCACGGTAAATACTGCGCACACCGAACTGGTTTACACAAAAAAAACCTGAAAAACACTAACGTACTTTTATAAAAGAAAAGATATAAAATTGAGTGACATATTACTTGAAAAAATAGAAAAATTAAAAAAACAGCGTAACGCTGTCATTCTCGCACACAATTATCAGCCGGGACAGATTCAGGACCTCGCTGATTTCACCGGCGACTCTCTTGGCCTAAGCATACAGGCCTCGCAAACCGACGCAGATGTTATTGTCTTTTGCGGAGTTAAATTCATGGCCGAAACCGCCGCTATCCTTTCGCCATCAAAAACAGTACTGCTGCCTGAAAAACATGCCGGCTGCCCGCTGGCTGACATGATTAACGCTGAACAGCTCATCGAGTTAAAGCAAAAACATCCCAACGCACTCGTCGTCTGCTATGTTAACAGCACCGCTGAAGTAAAAGCCGAATCCGATTACTGCTGCACAAGCTCTAATGCCGTCGAGGTTGTCAACTCCATACCAAAAGACGAACAGATTATTTTCGTTCCCGACCGGCATCTTGGCAGACATGTTATTGAAAGAACCGGACGAAACCTCATCCTCTGGCCGGGATACTGCAACACCCATATACTGATAACTGTTGATGACATAAAAACAGCAAAACAAAAATACCCCGACGCTATCGTTATGGCCCATCCCGAATGCTCCGAACCTGTTAAACAACTTGCCGACCGGATTCTCAGTACCAGCCAGATGTTAAAATTTGCCGAAACCAGCTCCGCAAAACAATTTATCGTCGCCACAGAAGTCGGCATAATACACACCTTGAAAAAAACCGACCCGAACGCACATTTCATACCAGCTACTGAAAAAGCTCTTTGTTCGAACATGAAGAAAATTACTCTCGAAAAAATCGTCTGGTCACTGGAAGATATGCAGTACCATATCACCATCCCCGAACATATAGCTAACAGGGCAAGTAAAGCTATTAACAGAATGGTTGAAGTCTTGCCTGCGAAATAAGGAAGGTGTAAGAAATGACCGAAGAGCAAAATTATCATTTGGAAACTTTGGCTTTACATGCCGGCCAGAAGCCGGATACCGATACACTAAGCCGTGCGGTGCCAATTTATCAAACTACAAGCTACCTATTCAAGGACACCGAACACGCTGCCGAGCTTTTCGCATTAAAGGAATTCGGAAATATCTATACCCGCCTTATGAACCCGACTACTGATGTACTGGAAAAGAGACTCGCTGCCCTTGAAGGCGGTGTTGGCGCCCTCGGTTTAAGTTCAGGCCAGTCAGCTATCTACGTCAGCATTTTTAATATCTGTAATGCCGGCGGCCATATCGTTGCCTCAAATTCACTTTACGGCGGAACAATCACGCTCTTTAGCCAGACCTTTAAAAAGCTCGGTATTGAGGTCACATTTGTCGACCCGAAAGACCCTGCTAATTTCGAAAAAGCAATAAAAGACAATACGAGACTTCTCTACATCGAATCAATCGGCAACCCGAAAAACGACATCCTGCAATATGACAAAATCGCCGACATCGCACACAAACATGGTATGCCCGTAATATGTGACAACACCGTCACAACACCGATACTGTTTAGGCCGTTCGAATACGGTATTGATATTGTTGTTCTCAGCTGCACAAAGTTCATCGGCGGCCACGGCACCAGTATCGGCGGCGCAATCGTCGACTCCGGAAATTTCGACTGGACTAATGGCCGATACCCCGAACTAACCGAACCGGACCCGAGCTATCACGGTATTAAATATGTCGAAGCCGCAGGCAAATCAGCATACATCATAAAGGCAAGAACACAGCTGTTGCGTGACATGGGAAGCTGCATGTCGCCTTTCAATGCGTTTTTGTTCCTGCAGGGACTTGAGACACTGCATCTTCGCATGGAAAGACATAGCCAAAACGCACTGAAACTCGCTCAATGGCTCGAAGAACATGATACAGTCACCTGGGTCAATTATCCGGGCCTGAAATCCCATCCCGACTATAAGCTGGCCAAAAAATATATGCCGGCCGGTCAGGGCGCTATCCTGGGTTTCGGTGTTAAAGGCGGAAAACAGGCTGGTATAAAATTCATCAACAATGTAAAACTGGCGAGCCATCTGGCAAACATCGGCGACAGCAAAACTCTGGTCATTCATCCAGCCAGCACTACACATCAGCAGCTAAACGAAAAAGAACAGCTTGACGCTGGTGTCACTGCCGATTATATCCGTGTTTCTGTCGGCACAGAACACATTGATGACATAATCGCCGATTTCAGACATGCACTAAAGATTAGTCAAGGTTAAAAAAACAATGTGGGATTATACAGAAAAAGTTAAAGACCATTTTTTCAATCCGAGAAACGTCGGCGAGATAGAAAACCCCGATGGCATCGGTGAGGTAGGCTCATTAGCCTGCGGCGACGCCTTGAAGCTAACTTTCAAACTCGCTCAAGATGGCCGCATCGCAGAGGCCAAATTCAAAACTTTCGGCTGTGCCTCTGCAATTGCAACTTCATCGGTACTGACCGAAATCATAAAGGGCATGACAATCGAACAGGCTGCTAAAGTAACAAACAAAGACATCGCCGACTACCTCGGAGGTCTGCCGGAACAGAAAATGCACTGCTCGGTCATGGGACGTGAAGCACTCGAAGCCGCTATCGAAAATTATCGCACCGGTGAAACCAAAAAGCACCAGCTTGAAGGCCGCGTTGTCTGTAACTGCTTCGGCGTAACCGAAATGGAAATAGAAAGAGTTATCAGCGAAAACAATCTCACAACCGTCGAACAGGTTACTAACTATTGTAAAGCCGGAGGCGGATGCGGCGGATGTGTCGGCGAGATAGAAAAAATTATTGAACGAGTACAGGGCAGCAAACTAAAGGAAGCAAAAAAGCATAGGCCAGGAAAGACCGCCAAGTTAACCAATATCCAGAAAATTCAGCTTATCCAGCAGACCATAAACGAGCAGATAAGGCCTGCTCTGCGGGCACACGGCGGCAATATCGAACTTATCGATGTCGACGCCAATAAGGTAATCGTCGCCTTTAGAGGAATGTGCTCTCAGTGCGTCATGGCTGAATTTACTATGAAAGACGTCGTAGAAGCAAAACTAAAAGAATTCGTTTCTGAAGAGCTTTACGTCGAAGAAGCTGAAGACTCAACACAGCAGCCGCACGAACACAAAGGATAAAAAATGGATACCATCTATTTTGACAACAATGCAACAACAAAGGTAGCCGAAGAAGTTGCCGAGGAAATCAGGCCCTTTTTCTGTGACCTTTATGGCAATCCCTCAAGCATGCACACCTTTGGCGGACAGGTAGGCCATAACATAAAAAAAGCACGCCGGCAGGTCGCCGACCTGCTCGGATGTAACCCGGGCGAAATAATTTTTACCTCCTGCGGCACCGAATCCGACAACACCGCAATAAAAAGCGCCCTCACTACATTGCCGGACAAAAGAAAAATCATAACCTCACGCGTCGAGCACCCCGCCGTTCTCGCCACATGCAGAGAACTCGAAAGTCAAGGCTATGAAATCGTCGAAATAGGTGTCGATAAAACAGGCCGGCTCGACCTGGGCATGCTCGAAGATGCTCTCGATGACGACACCGCCATTGTCACTATCATGTACGCCAACAATGAAACCGGCACTATCTTCCCCCTAAAGAAAATCGCTGAAATGGTCACAGATAAAGGCATCATCTTTCACACCGATGCCGTACAAGCCGTCGGCAAAATACCATTAAATCTCACTGACAGCCCGATAGATATGCTAAGTCTTTCAGGCCACAAACTCCATGCCCCGAAAGGCATCGGCGCTCTCTATGTCAAAAAAGGAACTCGCCTTGCCCCATTCATGCAGGGAGGCCACCAGGAGTCAGGCCGTCGCGCCGGCACTGAAAATGTCCCCGGAATTGCAGGCTTGGGAAAAGCCTGCGAACTTGCCGCCCGGAATATAGAAGACGAAAACAACCGCGTAAAAGCCCTGCGTGACAAACTCGAAACCGCAATCCTGAAGATCTGCCCCGACTGCATGGTCAACGGCGACGTTGAAAACCGCCTTCCAAATACCAGCAATATCAGCTTCGAATACATCGAGGGCGAATCCATTCTGCTCATGCTCGATAAATTCGGCATTTGCGCCTCTTCGGGTTCTGCCTGCACCTCAGGTTCACTCGAACCGTCACATGTCCTGCGTGCAATGGGCATACCCTTCACCGCCGCTCACGGCTCGATACGGTTTAGCCTGTCCTGCTACAACACCGAACAGGAAGTTGATTTCGCAATTGAAAAAATCCCCCCTGTAATTAACCGCCTCCGCGAACTTTCACCGTTTGTGAAAAAATGAAAAATAGATTATGATTTTGAACGTTATATTGAATACAAAAATTTAGTCAGGAGTAAAAATGGGTAGAGCTAAACAAAAGAGAAAAGCTGAGCGAAAAAGAAAAAGATTTATGCGAACTCTTAGTGTGAGACAGAAAAAAGCACTAGAGCAATGAAAGATTGAGTGTTCATGTTTATGGCGTAATGACGACAAGACAGGCAAACTTGAAATGCTCTAAGCCCTTAGGCAATAGTGGCAAGTTACATCTTGTGTTTGTTTTGATAACGGCTCCGGTGCAGGAAATGCGCTGCAATAATAATAATGAGTAAAAGTGCCAACAGAACCATTGCAGCGTATGAACTATACGAGGCCACCTGTTCATGCACTTGGCGAAGAAAAAATGCCCACCCAAATATCGCTAAATAGGTCCCTGCCAGTACAGCCGTCATGTTGACCCAGGTGCGCAGTCCAATCAGAAAACCAATTACACATCCCACTACAGGGCCTGTCATCCAGAAAGGAAACCAGACAAAAACAAAGAGGCCCATGATACCGTATTTTTTTACAAAGCCTTTACGACTTTCAGCGGTCTTGCGGGTGCGTTCGAATATGTTCTTGAGCCATTTGATTGTCAATAGATGCTGCCAGCTAAAGACAAATAACGGATAAAAAATAAGAACGAGTATTGTTTCAATTACCATTGATACCGTGATGACCGTCGAGTGTCCAAGTCCGAGTGAATATCCAAATGCCATTCCAGCGGCTCGTCCAAACATGATTTGTGTTGCGGTCATGCCAATGAGAACCTGCGAAGCCTCCGGAGAAAAGAGCAACTTCATCCCAAGCCATAAAGTGTACATAAACGCCATTGCCACTCCTGTCAATAAAAGCCTGCCCTCCGCGCATGTCAAAAGAGTTGCCTTTAATTTGGGTTTTTGCTGCGGGTTAAGATTGTTTGATGAGTTGTGGTTTTGCACTTTGCACTCCTTCGCTTTGCTCGAGGACAGGTTTAAATTTTAAACTTCCAACGAGATACGCTTCACGAGATACGAGCGACGAGACAATTGCCGAAGGTGGGAATTGAACCCACACCCTGTCGCCAGGACGGGATTTTGAATCCCGCGCGTCTGCCAATTCCGCCACTTCGGCTTGTGTGAAACAACTGTAAAATAATAAATAGAAAATAGTAAATTGTCAATAGTCAATGACCACGATGTCTTCCGGTATCGCCACAACGTCTCGTCGGCCGGCTCCTAATATCTTTTTTATCTGGGTACTGTGCTTACCCGCTAATTGTTTCAACTCACTGCTGCTGAAATTCGTCACAGCCTTGGCTGTTTCATTCAGCATCACTACCGCACCAGCCTGGAAATTCCCCTTGACCGCTGTTATCCCGCTGGGCAGCAGACTCTTGCGGCTGCGTACCGCCTTCACCGCCCCATCATCAATACTTATCACGCCAGCTGCACTGCTGTTCAATATCCATCTGCTGCGATTACTAAGTTTTCGCTTAGGCATAAACACCGTGCCAATATCCGCCCCCGCCATTATGCGACCGATTACATCTCTCTCTCGGCCATTGGCCAAAACAATCCGACAGCCAGCATTGGCCGCAATCTTCGCAGCCTCTATCTTGGTTTTCATCCCGCCTTTGGCATGTTTACTTCCCTTGCCGCCTGCCGTTTTTACTATGCTCGGAGTTATCTCATACACCTCGCTTATCCTGCTGGCGTCTTTAAATTTTCGCGGGTCTTTATTATAAAGCCCATCAATATCGCTCAGTATTATCAGCAGGTCGGCATCGATTTTACTGGCTACCAATGCGCTCAATTTATCATTGTCACCAAACGCAGACCCGATTTCTTCGGTACTTACGCTGTCATTTTCATTGATAATCGGTACCACCCCGAGTTTCAACAGCGTCTCAATCGAGTTACGCAGATTCAGATAGCTTTTGCGGTTATTAAGAACATCTGTCGTAAGCAGAACCTGTGCGACCTTGACAGAGTGTTTCAAAAACGCCTTTCGATACTCCTGCATCAGTAAAGGCTGACCAATCGCCGCGCATGCCTGGCACATCTCTGTATTTGTCACCTTCCCACCAAGTTCCATCTGTCCAGCCCCCATACCTATCGCACCGCTACTGACAAGCAAAACCTGCTTACCGCTATTTAACAGCCCGACAACCTGCCTTGCGATTCGCCTGATATACGCCTCGTCAATTTCGACCGTACCTTTCCTGGTCAGCACGTTTGTGCCTATTTTTACCACGACCTTTTTGACATTCTCAAAATTCCGCATCAAATCTCGAATCCCTTATCAATTTTTCTGTGCGTAAATTTCTTTCCGTCATCGCTATAATCGGCAACTATCTGCCCACTGCCAATCAATTTCCATTTATATATTAGAAGCCCCTCTAAGCCCACCGGCCCACGGGCATGAATCTTATTTGTACTGACTCCGACCTCAGCTCCCAGGCCATACCTGAACCCGTCACTAAACCGCGTACTGCAATTGACAAACACATCCGCAGAATCCACCAAATCCATAAACATCGCCGCTTTTTCCTTATTGTTTGTCACTATCGCATCGGTATGTCCCGAGCCATACTTATTTATATGCTCTATCGCCTCGTCAATACCACTTACTACCTTTATCGACAGAATATAATCAAGATATTCGGTTTTCCAGTCGCTCTCATTTGCCGGTTTAACATCGATAATCGCCGCCGTCTTCTCACACCCGCGAATCTCGACATTCTGTTTATCAAGTTCAACCTTCAATTTTGGCAAAAACTGCTGAGCGATTTTCTCATCGACAAGTAATGTCTCCGCTGCATTGCAAACCGCAACATACTGACATTTCGAATCGACCGCTATCCGCACCGCCATTTCAATGTCAGCCTGCGATTCCACATACACATGACATATCCCATCAGCGTGACCTAATACCGCAATATTGGTATTATTCATTATATGCCGCACAAACTCGTTACTTCCGCGAGGCACTATCAAATCAACATAATCATCCAGACCGAGTATCGCCGCAACATCCTCCCGCGTCTCCAACAATCCAAGCCACCCGCCGGGCAGCCCCGCCCTTTCGCTTGCCTCAATAATAATCTCAGCAAGTATCTTATTCGTATTCGCCGCCTCACTGCCGCCTTTCAGCAAAACCGCATTACCGCTCTTCAGACAAAGCGTCGATATCTGCACAAGCGCATCAGGCCTCGACTCGAATATCACTCCAATCACACCGACAGGACAACTGACTTTATAAAGCTCCAACCCTTTATCAAGCTCCGTAGCCTTCAACGTCTTTCCTACCGGCTCTTCCAGACCAATCAAACTCTCGATTCCAGCGCAAACCGCATCTATTTTACCCTTATCGAATTTCAGCCGTTTCAATAAAGGCCCCGCCAGATTATCCTTCTTAGCCTGCTGCAAATCCCTCTGGTTAGCTGCTATAATCGCATCCGCTTTGGCCTGTAAAGCTTCCGCTATCTCTACCAATGCCGCATTTTTGATATCCGCCTTAACCGCCGCCAGCTCTACAGACGCCTTTTTAGCCTTCGCTGCTATCTCTGCAACACTCATAAAAAACCTTCCAATCGCAATTGCCAAAAACGAGATTATAAATAATCGAATCCCAACAATCAAGGGTTTCACATGGCGTTTTATTCTGTATCGTTTAGCCCCAGCACCGCCTGTCCTGAGCTTGTCGAAGGAGTGGCTGGGGCAATGCTGTGCCCTGTGACCACGTCGCAGGGTTTTATGTGGTGTCATTCTGAGTGGAACGAAGAATCTTTATATCGTTTAGCCCTGCTGCTTGCGGCAGGGGAATTTCTAAATGTTTTACCCCCCGCAAAACTCGACTGTTGTTTCGCTACCGGATTTCCCTTGTCCATATCGAATATTCAATTTATAATTTTATTTATGCTATATTTTATCTAACTTCATAACAAGAAGCTACTCACGCCAATGTTTATGAGCCTCATATGCCTCAAGGCGTTTTTTATATTCGGTTTTTGTTTCATCATCAGCCAAGTCAATAGCCTCTTTCTGGCACTTAATTGCCTCCTCAAAATTCCCAGCCTTAGCATAAACAACAGCTAAAAGTGCAATATAACTGTGGTCTTTGTAATCAGTAAATTTACAAATCTGTCTGTAGGAGTGTATAGCCTCTTCATACAAATTTAAACCCAAATAGGAATCCCCTAAACCTAAATGTGTTTCTATGTTATTTGAATCGATCTTTATTGAGTTTTTATAACTATCAACAGCCTCTTTAAAGTCTTCTAACTCATAATAACTCAACCCTAGACCCCAATAAGAAGCTGCATGATCGGGGTCAATTGAGATTGCATTATTGTATGCTTCAATTGCTTCGTTGTATTTCTTTAGAGAATAATAACATTCTCCAATATTGTAATAAGACTCTGCAAAGTTAGGATTTATCTTGACAGCTTTTTCAAAAAACTTTATTGCCCCTGGTAGATCGTTCAATTCATACCTACGTATACCTGATGTATAAAACTCTCTTGAAATATCCCAATTTCTTTTTTGGATATAAATGGAGCTAAGTATAACGCCTAAAACAACTAACAATAAAATAACGCCAACCGCTACGACTTTTAATGGATTTCTACGCAATGTTTTATATGTTCTTTGTGTAATGCTTGACCTTTTTGCTTTGATAGGTTTGAAATCCAGTACATTCCCAATATCAGCAGCGAACTCAGCGACAGTTTGGTATCTGTCTTCAGGGGATTTTTCAAGAGCATGCAGTAAGACCGTATTAAAATCAGTAGAAAGCCTTGGCGAATGTTTTTTCGGAGGGGTCACATCATGAGAAAGTATTCCTGCCAAGGTTTCATTTACAGTATTGCCCTCGAATGGCAGATGTAAAGTCAAACATTCATAGTAAGTCGCTGCCAGTGAATAGACATCACTTCTATGGTCAACTATTTCTGGTTTGCGAATCTGTTCAGGTGAAACATAATTGGGTGTGCCAAAGAATTCCCCTGTAAGTGTTATTGTTTGCTGAGTTTCAGCCTTTGCCAAGCCGAAATCTACAAGTTTTGCTGTCCCATCAGAGGCGATGAGAATATTGGATGGTTTGACATCACGATGCAAGATTCCTTTTTTATGTGCATAACCTAAAGCGGAAGCTATACCAATAATTATTTTACTTATTTCAAAAATATACTCCGTGTCGATTTCTGCACCTTTGGAGCTTTCATCATTTAAAAAACTTTTATCATAAATACCTGCTTGGGATTCAAGGCATTTATGCATAACACCGCTTGCTTTCTCATTTGAAGGTACGTTGCGAATACTTTGTAAAATCTTATCTAAAGAAACTCCTTCAACATACTCCATTGCGAAATATGAATAAGGTCCCTGCTGACCAACTTCATAGATAGGTACGATATTAGGATGAGATATCTTTGCCATTATTTTGGCTTCACGTTTGAATCTTTCCAAGCTTTTATTTTGCGTTTTACTAACATCACTGATGATTTTAAGAGCTACATATCTGTTAAGAGAAATTTGTTTAGCAAGAAACACTGCCCCCATCCCACCTTGGCCTATCTGCCTTAATATTTTGAACTTTGGTATAGTTGGTGATTGTTGATTTGGAGCAATAGAGGGTACTATATTGTCAATCCATAATTCTTGGCCACCAATTTTAAATGAATTAATCTTGCCGACTATAAACATAGCTCCGCTGCTTTTTCCTGGAATACCCTCATCTAGTGTTGAAACAATAGTCCCGCCAACAGTTTTGGGGATATCAGCGAAATTATCAACATTTATCAGGTCACCATTTATTTCGACATTGATATTACCACCAAACTCACCATATTGGAGCGTAAGACCACCAAGGGTAGTTCCGAAATCAAAATTGAGATTAAGATTATGAATAGCCAGTTCGTTGTTTGTGCCTCCGGACACACCGATGTTTTCTACTCTGGCAAAACCTTCCGCTGCTGAGCTACCACCGTAATAGAAGAACTCCTCACCGGTTATTTGAACACCTGAAGCTGTAAAGCTATCATTCAAATTGTAGGTTGTACCGGGTATTAAGTCTTCGAAGTCGACTACCGTTGGGACAATATTTTCTTTGTTTTCACCAAATTCTTGTCCAACAAGATTGTGTTCATTTATTGCATCGCCAAAGTTACTGTCATCTGCCTGCATAAGGCAATCGAATAGGCTGTCGATTTCGTCTAAGTTCTGGAGTCTCAGCCTTATTTGACTTTCAAACTCAGGGTATTGCTTGACAAACTCATCAATATTAGGTTTTTGACCTTGGAGTTGAGCTTCAACAAACTGCTGGACAGCCTGTTCGATAATGTTCTCTGAATTGTTTTCAGATTTTGTCATTCTATATTCTCAAAACTCTTGCCTAATGCCATAATTGCCCTTGAAAGTAGCATCCTTGTTGCATCAGTAGTCTTTCCCATTTTTTCCGCTACTTGTTTACAAGAAAGCCCATCGATTTTAGTTAGTTTAATTACTTCTTTGTCCTCAGACTTTAACTTGTCCATTGCCTTCTCAAGCTTATTTAAGTCCTCTCGTTTTGATATTATTAAGCTCGGTGTAGTAGCATCGATAGGGCTATTAACTCCAACAAATGTATTTTGAGTATTTGTTCTATTGGTTATAAGAGGTTTTTCTTTGCGAATGTCACGTTTGTTTGCGTGTATTTTGTCAACATTGTCACGGATTCTATTCTCAGCTATTTTTGAGATCCAGCGTAGGAAATCTCCTTCATTTTTATATGTAAAGTTATCCAGACTCCTTAAGGCAGAAATAAAGGCATCCTGAACTAAATCCATAGATTCCATTTTAGAGCGTAATTCAGGACCCATACGCATTCTGATTATCCGCCTGACTTGTTCACCGTGAGTCTGGCAAAGTTGCTCTAAGGCATGCTCATCGCCACTTTTTGCAAGCGTTACAAGCCTTTGAGTTTGATGATTAAATGTATTCTCCATCCCGCTTTACACTCCAAAAATCAATGTTTAGAGGAAATATTACTCTTTTTTCACAAAAATATCAAATAGTTTGTTCGGTTACTTATTTTTTGCCTCTGATAGAGATAGAGCAGGAAAAGAAATTAAAAAGTTAATAGAAACAATTTTTTGAAAGGGAAAAAAATGAAAACTCTAACTGCACTTCTGTCAATGTCAATTGTTACTGTGGTTCTGATTGTTCTTGCGGCTGCTACTGCAGCCGATGCTGCTGTCCATGTTCAAGGCCATTATCGCAGCAATGGGACGTATGTTCAACCACATTATCGTTCAAACCCTGATGGTAATCCTCATAATAACTGGAGTACGTATCCAAATGTAAATCCATATACAGGCAAAAGAGGAACAAAACATTTTAGCACATCAGACTTATCAAACGTAGCATTTATAAAAAACAAACCAATCAATCTTCCTTGTTATCCTTCTGATGGTTATGGGGATAGCCCCTTATTAAACAACTGGCAACAATAGATAAATCTAACATCAAATCACGAAAAGGCTGGCAGTAATTGCCAGCCTTTTTTTATATCATTATAAATCATCGAAGAATCAACAAAATGAATTTAACATTATTTAGTTTTTCCGAAAAGACGTCGGGAATTTAAAGACGAAATTTCTTAATTCTGATTTCTGTCTTCTGTTTTGAACATTTTCTTATTGTAAACTCCGCTTGTACAAATATAATTAACAAAACCTTTTTAAGGATGGAGTTTTTCCTGTGCCGAAAGCATCTTTAGACCTGAACGGACAATGGCAGTTTAAGCAGTACCCGCTATCAGCGCGCAGGATGCGTGACCTCGAAGACGACAACTGGCTGCCGGCGCAGATACCATCTTCAATTTTTACAAGCCTGACCGCTGCAGGCCAAATCGACCCCAAAGACCTTAATGCCAACCCTGAAGATTTCAACTGGGTAAGCGAAAAACCCTGGGTCTTTCGAAAAACATTTGACGTATCTGCCGACCTTCTCAACTGCGACCGAATCGACCTTGTCTTTGAAGGCCTTGACACTATTGCTAACATCTGGCTAAACGGCAAACTCATCGCAAAGACAAACAACATGTTTATCGCCCACAGGTTCGACGTCACCAGCCACTTAAAATCGCGGAATAATACTTTAATGGTCAAATTCGACCCCGCTGCTGAATACGCCGAAAAACTCATGTCCCGCTACAAGAATTTTGACGATTGCTATTTTGAAAATCCCCACCGCTCTTACATTAGAAAGGCCCAATATCAATTTGGCTGGGATTGGGCGCCGGGATTGGGAGGGTGTGGGATTTTCAGACCGGTACGTCTTGAAGCTGTCCAAAGTGCCCGCCTTACCGATCTTCACGTTCGCACCATCGACCACAATCACCATCACGCCGATGTTCGCATCGCTGTCAAACTCGATACCGTAAAAAAACAGGATTATACCTGCAAACTCACCCTATCCCACAACAACCAGAAACTCGAACGAGATATGCACTTTTCCGCCGGCGAAAACTCACATTCGACCGTAATTCGTCTCGATAACCCCGCTCTCTGGTGGCCAAACGGTTACGGCCCGCAAAATCTCTATCAACTCGACGTCCAGCTGTTAACCGACAACAAGATAATCGACCGGATTGAAACCGAAGTCGGTATAAGAACCGTAAAGCTCAACAGTTCAAAAGACAAGTTCGGCCAAAAATTCCAGATTGAAATCAACGGCCAACCCATCTACGCAAAAGGGGCAAACTGGCTGCCAATTTCGATGTTCCCCGGCTGGGCCACCGATAACGACTATGAAAAACTCATCCGCTCTGTCAGCCACGCAAATATGAACATGCTTCGCGTCTGGGGCGGTGGATACTATGAGAATGACATCTTCTATCGGTTATGCGATAAACTCGGAATTATGGTCTGGCAGGATTTCATGTTCGCCTGTGCCTATTACCCAGACCGAGACTGGTTTTTAGATGAAGTTAAAACGGAAGCCGACACAGTTATAAAACGACTTAGAAATTATTCCTGTATCACCTTATGGTGCGGCAATAACGAAATCGACCAGATGCACAGACTGGGTTCTTTAGGCAAAGGGAAAAAGTTTTACGGCAAGGAAATCTACCACAAAATCCTGCCTAACATCCTTTCCGAACTCGACCATGACCGCCCATATATCCCAACCACACCTGTTTCCAATACCAAAGACCCAAATGACATTCATTCCGGAACAATCCATCAATGGGACGTCTGGTCCGGCCACCAACCGACAAGTCTTTACCAATGCAAACCTCAGGACATTCCCCGATTTGTAACCGAATTCGGAATGCAGTCACTGCCTGACAAATCAACTGTCGATGCTTTCACCTGCAACAACCGAAAAACAAACATCTGGCAAGGTCTGGACAGGCATAATTTCCAGTTAGACGGCAACAGCAGAATCCTGCGCTACATCGGCGACATATTTGGCCATGTCAAAGACCTCGGCGAGCTTATATACCTCTCACAAGTCATGCAGGCACGTGGTATTAAAGCATACATCGAAAACTTAAGAGCCAATAGCTCCAGAAACAGCGGTGTACTATTCTGGCAACTTAACGACGTCTATCCCGCTGTAACCTGGTCGGCAATCGATTGTTACAATAACAAAAAAGCCCTGTATTATTATGCAAAACGTTTTTTTGACAAGAAATTGATAACAGTTGTTACTGAAAAAGAGCAGCAGACATCGGACCCGTCTGGTAAATTAAAATCTCTTAGCGCAGTTGTGATAAATGACAGTGATAAACCCTTAACTGCAAAGCTGGACTGTCGCTTGAACGATTTAAACGGCCGGCTCCTTGATAAGGTCAGTTTTCCGGTGGCTGTCACGCCATTCAGTACATCGGCACCATTAAAATTTCCAAAAGCAATTATCACACCAAAAACACCGGAAAATTCATACCTGCATCTTGAAATTGAAGCTGAAGACAGTAAGGCCATTGAAAAGCTGTTCTTTTATCTGCCTGACAAGTATATCGATTGGCCTGATGTGCAAATCAGCAAACATCTGTCACAGACCTCTGATAAATCGTGGAAACTCGAACTGTCTTCAAATGCAATGGCAAAAGATGTGCAGATTTACGGTTTAGGACAGGCCGGTTTAACTGATAACTTTATCGATATGCTGCCTGGCAAAAATTATGAAATAAATATTGAACTCGAAAGCCAGACCCAACTCTCAGAGAACGATATCCAGCTTTGTTTTGTGAACTTAATACTTTAACTGAGTGTTTATACCCCTCATTGTCAAGACAAAACCTACCTTGCAAGCCTGCCCCTTCTGGCAGGTGCAGTTCGCCTGGTTCCACCTCGACGACCTGAGCTTCTACCTCTGCTCTGCCATGCCCGTAAAGGTTGCTTTACTGCTTTTTCTTCGCGTTTTATTTCTGCAAACCTGGCTTGTAATTCATCGCTCCAATACCTTGATTTAATCGGCATATGCTCTATCTCATCTCCGTCTACACTGTAAAGCATATCAAAATAGTATCTCTCACGAAGACTGCCGCCGACCCGATACCAGTCATTTAATGGTTCAACATCTACCAAAACCACGCCTGTAGAATAATCTATTACTTCAGGTATTGTAGTCAGGGTCTTTTCAATCTCATCTGCAGTCTCATATTCAACAACATTACCGATAACCTCTCCGGGGCGAACCATAAAGTCCCTGCTATACCAATAGCCAAGAACATACCTGCTTACCTGCACTGTGACCGTGTTCGTGGTTTCCTGTATGTCGCCGGCAAAAAACACGAGCCTTTGTGGAATCTCTATCACTTTAGTCTCTGCAAAGTCAGTCCAGAGAATAGCTGTCTCTTTTTTATCTTCATCTTCTCTGACAAATTGATTCGTACCTGCTATTGGATTAAATATGCCCAGTCGAATCCTGTATTGATAACGCTTACCCTGCTCGACACTGTCATCGTGCGCCCAGAAAGCCAATAACTCGTCCATTTCCGAAAGGGCCGTTTCGCTGGATATCAAAATCTCATCGAACTGTTCGTAGATATCGTCCATAGAATCGGTTTCAGAAGACCTGCGTGTTGAGCGGCCCCGCTCCCTGCTCTCGCGGCCTCTTGATGTAGTTGTTCTTCTTGGCGCAGTTCTTCTTGAAGCACCGCCAGTCCTGGCGTTTCTTGAATCTCCAGCTTCTTTCGAACCCCTTTCTGTTGCGGACCTGCGTTCGGTAAGCTGTGACTCACGCTTTCGCCTTTTCTCCTCTAATAGTCTATGTCTTTCATCCGCTTCCAAATCCCTGCTGTATTTTTCATATTTTTTATACAGCGACGGCGGAAACCATTCTTCATCGGCTGATGCAATTTGATAACATTCAGGCTGTAAAAGCCCCATCACTGCCTGCGGATCATCAAATTGAAGAATACGCAGTTCTACACCGCCGGCAGGAAGGTCCCTGGCATTTTCTATTATTTCAAACATCTCTTTATATACGTCGATTTTGACTCGTGGAATTTGCTGCCACTGACTCTCGCTTCCGTCGTCTCGAACCTGCCTCCTCTGTAAATCCACCGCTGCAAAAACCGGACTCGCAAGACACGGGTCGCGCCAGTCAGGTTTAATATTATCGCTGGCAAAGCTTTCATAAAAAATTTCATATAATCCGGAAATATCGAAACGGCCTTCGACAGTCACAATATCCATATCATTGGGTTGTGATGTCTGCTCGGTGTAAGTAGTTTCCTCGGTAATCTTAACAATTGGGACATAGGCTACTGCACTGATGTTACCGCATTCAACATTTTTTATCTCAATTTCTTCAACCCTGGGAATACGGTATTTTCTCTCGATTCGCGACTCTTCCGGCGCCCTTCCTGGTTTAGGCCAATGTAAACTAAAGTTAACATCCTTTATTGCGATATCCATCAGCTTGTCAAAAACCGGAAAGCACGGGTCATAAGCAGGCATGGATTTGGGCTTTTCGTTAAGACTATCGGCAAGAACTTTAGCCTTTTCGATTACACGGTTATCTATCTCGCCAGGTCCTAATTTACTGCCGTCAAATTCAACCCTGTTCGGGCTAAAAACTGCGCGAGTAAATAGAATCCATATACACACAAGCACTGTAATAGCTATAACCAGCTTTTCAATGTGCTTTTCAAAAAAATTTCCGCCTTCTTTTTTCATCTAAAATTTCACGCTTTGTTAAAATAATTGTTCATTAATAAATATACCATACATCTTACGATTGGCAGTTGATTATTACCTGTCATTTTGTACTGCCCTGCTCCTGCTGCTTCTCCTCCTGCTTTTGCCTCTTGTTGACGATTGTGAATCTTCCTCCGAAGCTGACGCCTTCGGCGAGAGTTCCCCCATATATTCCTTAACCGGTGTCGGCTTGATTTCATCGTAACCGCTTTTATTAAAAATGTATTCGCATATTAAATTTAATTTAACTACCTCATCTTCCGTACCATAGCGGTAGAATTCGTGGTCTTTGTCTTTCGTGTCAATTGATGCTACTGAGCTTCTTAAAACAGTTATCTGGTTATGCTTGAAGCTCTGTTGCTCACCATCACCCGAAAAACCACTGAATTTATGCTTCTTCGAACTGCAGAGTTTGTCCATAAATGGTAAAACCGCCCTCGTGCTGACCAAAACAACAATATTGAAATGAACAACATCTATATCGGAATCCGAGTATCTTTTTGTCAGCGATTGCGTAAGAGAGTCACTGCCCGAAGTAACATAATGTGGTTTGCCGGCTATCGAGCCTGTGTCGGTAAAGTTTATGCTCATTAAACGTTTGACCGGTGAGGTGTAAACCCTTCCGAAACCAAAATTCACTGCATCTATTGTATCGATAACATCTTCGATAATCCAGTAAGCCAGCTGCCCGTACCAGCAGTCTGTCACCGCAGTTTCCATTCCTGTATATTCATAGCTGTTCCAGTATTCGTAGCCACTTATGTCCGAAGTACCGGCATAAATCGAGCCGGATTCGGCTTTACTGCAGCAGAGTGCATCTGTTACCATGCTCCTGATGTCACTTGTCCTGTCCCTGGATACCCTTCTGCCGCCTCTTGTAACGCCTCCTGACCTGTTTCCAAGCTCTATATCCGTCGGACGGTCAACTGCATCTATACTTTTCAGCAGGTTTTCTATTTTCCCGCGATAACGCTCGCCAAAATCCTCAAAAATCATCTGGGATTTATCTTCCGGCTCAGGAAATATATTATAGCCGAGCAACTGCCTCTGAGAACTCTGCTTCGATAAATCTGCTATCTGTTCGGCATCGGCTTTGTAGGCCTGCTGATAGTCACATTCAATCTCCCATTGTTTACCGGAAACAGGGTGCTTGATGAGCGACCTTATTCTGCCTGCTCCGTCACTAATGCTTTTCCTTGTTATCTGCTTCTTGAGATTACCGCTGAGCATCTGCCCTAATATCAATAGAAGCACTGCCACCAGCACGATAGCAATCGGCGCTACCAACGACGAATAATCCTTCAAAATACCAAATTTTCTGGTTATATTTTTTAAGTCAGGTATATCCATTTTATTTCACCACTATATAGGACACATAAACAATCATTTAAGTCCCAGCCCTTAACCTTTTGGTGCCTCTTTCCATCTAAACTTAGCTCTCAATACGAACCAATGGTCATTAACTTCATACACAGTTTTGCCTTCTTTGTCAGTTACAGGTACTCCAAGAGAGTCTCTTCGTGGCACTTTACTGATAACCTCATCTGTCAACGGGTCAACCAGGACGGTATCTGTTAGTCCTGTTGCGCTGATACGGCTACGCCGACCAGGCTGTACCGACCTCGATGATTCTGTTCTTCTGCTTTGTTCAATACCTATACCTAATGGTGTTAAACCGCCAACTACCACTTCACCTTTTTCAAGGTTGAAATGCTCAATACTCGTTTTTTCATACAGTTCGAACGGCACTTTGTGCTTCAATGCCTCATCAAGATGCATCATCCGTGTTATATAGCCCCATTGTTCCCTGTCATCTCCTACACCTGCCGGGTCAAGAAGTTCGCCGATGTTCATATAGGGACTATAGCCGATTATCTCTACTAAAAAGCCCGACATATTTTTTGAATCGTCTTCTTTTGATGAACCTTTTTGTCCGCTTCTACCTGTTTTATCGGTTCCTTTCCTGGACTTCGATCTGGACTGCCTGCTGGTAGTAGCCCTTCCGCCCCTTGTAGACCTGCTTACAGGTGCACTCGAAACAGCTTTCGTTCTATCCGAACCACCTCTACTGCCCCTGCTTGCACTTTGCTTACCTGTCCCTGTCTTTTTGGAAACGTCACTTAGCTTTGCAACCGAAATGTCGTCAACATACTCAATGGTCATACCCGTCAGGAATATCTGTTTTCGATTCTTGCGTGGCATCTCAATAACTTTTTGAGCCTGTCTCTGGACAAATGCCCTATAAAACTCTTTCTGTGCAGAATCATTGGTATTATTCTCATTCGGCAGGATTTCAATTAAAGTCTGGCATAGCAGAGGAATTACTTCTCGATTTTTAAATAATCCGAATTCCTTTTCTATAATCGCCGCAGATGCAGATGCTTTTTTTTCTTCTGATTTAAGCTTCTTGATAGCCTGTTCTTCTTCGCTGATAATTCTGCTTATTCTACTGCGAACATCTTCTTTTTCTCCGTAATTGGCTTTGTCGAAAAATGTTCGCATAAGCGAAAAAATTGATACCGCCAGAAGAAGACATGCTGCAAGAATAAAGTATTTTGTTTTTCCAGCCCATAACATCGACCGTGCAATACTTTTAGGTAAAAGATTGCTTTCGATTCTACAAAGACCAAGGCCCTGTAAAGCAAGGCCGTAAACTATTCCAAAATCACAAACGCTGTCATGGAACTTCGCTGCTGACACTTCGGAACTTATTGCCATCCTCTTAAATGAATCCGGCCTTTCAACAGGCATCTGCAAACTCTGCTGTAAATACTTCAGCAGACCCCGCATATTTGTCCCGCCTCCCATCGCTATAATCTTTGTTAACTTGGTGTTTGGATTTGAACTGCTGTAAAAACCCATGGAACGTTGTATTTCAGATGCCAAATCTGAAAATACCGGTTTCATTGCCTGGAGAATCTGGCGGGCGTATTTACTCATTGTAGCTGTGCGCTTTAGCTTTTCTGCTTTTTCAAAATTCAGCTTAAAAGCTTCTGCGATTGCCTGCGTAAATGAATTGCCGCCCATCGGTATGCATCTTTGCCATACATTACCTGCTGTGCAGATAACCAGGTCTGAATTCTTGGCACCGACATTTAGCAGAACAACCGCTTGGTCTGCGGTTCTAAAGAGTTCGGGATGGTCATATAAGATAAAATTGTACAGGGCCATCGGCGCCATCTGAACAAGGTTAACCTGAATGTTCTCTCTTGAAAAATGTTCCAGTTCTGAAGTGACAACGTCATTTTTTATCGCAAAAATACCGACCCTGTTTTCTTCACGGCCCTGTTTGTCCATCAACTGCCAGTCCCATTGCACATCGTTGATGTCAAAAGGAATCTGCTGGACCGCTTCAAATCTGACAATCTCAGGAATGCGTTTTGCATCAACAGGCGGGAGACTTACAAAACGGGCGAAACTGTTTTGGCTTGGTACCGAGACAATTATATCATCTTTGCTAAGGTCATTTTTACTTAGAAACTGACGCACACTAAGAGCCACAATCTCATCCCGCTCAGCGGCACTTACACTACCTACGCTTAATATCTTACCGTGTCGGATATTATCAAAGTCGATTACCTCAACTCTGTCACCGACAAAATTCAATCGCAGGGCCTTAAGAGAATAATTGCCTATATCAATTGCCCAGACTGCGCCGGAAGCTGATGCCATATCAAACCTCGTTTTTCAGGATTCGTATATGATGTTGATTAGGCTTGTAAATCCGCCTCAACAACTATAAATTATATCATACTATGAAAACTTTTTCCATAAATACCCTCGGCTGTAAAGTTAACCAGTATGAGAGCCAGCAAATACGCCAGTTATGCGAACAGCTCGGTCTAAACCATGTTGCGACATCTGATAATCCCGACCTTATCGCTGTAAACACCTGCTGTGTAACTCATACTGCGTCAGCCAAAAGCCGACAATGCATTCGGCGAGCACAAAAACAAAATCCGAATGCAACTATAATAATTTTCGGCTGTATGCCACAAGTGGAACAGTTGGAAGATATGGGCGATAATGTGTATCTAATCGAAGATAGAGATTCGATAGCTACAGAATTAGCCACAATTATCCACTCTACACCCACCAGTTTGGATTTGAACGAATCCGACACCAGCCGAAAACACATTAAAACAGAAAACCGGTTGGAAATCAAGGATAAAAGTGTGTTAAAACAGGTAAAAGCAGGCAGGTTGGAGGCGTTTAAGGGACATACAAGGGCGTTTTTAAAGGTTCAGGACGGCTGTGACGGCTATTGCAGCTATTGTATTATTCCGCAGACCCGGCCTAAAATTAAAAACAAACCTATGCAGGAGGTGCTGGAAGAGGCGCAACAACTTGTAAAAGCAGGACATAAGGAAATAGTTGTAACCGGAATATTTTTGGGGGCGTACGGGCAAGAGACGGTGCGACGGAAAAAATGGGCAAAAAATGAGAATGGGGCATTGGCGGAATTGCTGGAAAAATTAGCTGGAATCGAGGGATTGGCAAGGATACGGCTTAGCTCATTGGAGCCGGCAGACGTGACAGAAAGGCTTTTAGAGGTGATGGCTGGTTTCGATAACATTATGCCGCATCTGCACTTATCGCTTCAATCAGGAGCGGATGAAATCCTGAAAAAAATGGGCAGGCAGTACAGAATCAGTGAATTTTTAGATAAGATTGGATTGATAAAAGAGAGATTGGACCGGCCTGCAATAACGGGGGATTTTATTGTCGGATTCCCGGGTGAAACGAAAGAGGATTTTGAAAAAACGTGCGAAATAGTTAGGCAAGTTTGGTTCTCAAAGATGCATGTATTTCCGTTTTCAGTTCGCAAAGGGACAGCAGCAGAAAAAATGCAAGATACTGTCAGTACTAAAGTTATAAAGAGCCGCTGTAAGTATTTGAGGGAGCTGGGAGAGCGGTTGGCGTATGATTTTCGGGAGCGATTTATAGGAGAGAAAGTGACAGTTTTAACTGAGAATATAGGTAAAGAAATTAGCGGTAGAAGTGAGAGATATTTTGTTGTCTATTTTAACAGAGACGGTGACATTTACGAGAAAAATCAGCTTGTGCGGGTCCGGCTTTTGGAAAATAGAGAAGATGGAATATTTGGACAAGCGGATTAGCGCGATTAAATGCGCAAGTTGGTCAAAAATTGGTGTAAAAAATGAGCAAAAAAGCGCAGAAATGCGCATGAACTGACACGAAACACACTCAAATTGACGTGAAATGACCCAAAAATTACAAACTCAAAATGAGCGCTTGCGCAAATGATTGAAAAACCGCCACGAAGACACAAAGAAAAGAGTAAAAAAACCTGCCAAGAAAACACGAAGTTTTTAGACACGGATTTACACCGATTAACACGGATTTGTTTGGCCACAAAAAAACGCAAAAAACACAAAAAAGTTTAGCCATCCCGACAGGTCGGGACTTCCGCTGCGCTCCAGCAGAGGGCACAGAGTTCACAGAGAAAAATAGTAAATCGTAAATAGAAAATAGTAAATGAGAATGGCCACGAAAAAGCACAAAAAAGTTTAGCCACAGAGGACACAGAGTTCACAGAGAATTAAACAAAAAAGCTTCCGATTGATTGTCTTTTATTTCCCGATTTTGTCTCGGCAACCACCCGCTTTTGAGCTATAATATCTCCATTACTTATGGAACAATAAACCGTAGTAAAAATATTGAGCGGTTTATGTAGTATGTGTTTCCCGTTTTATACAGGCTGTATAATCATTGTTAGTCAGTTATATATTTTAGAAATAGAGCATAGTGCGTAAGGACCACTACATATCACAAGCATACTTACGGCTCTTTGTTGGGGCCGACGGTAACTTAGTACCTTATTACAAGAATGATAGTGTCATTGTTGGCAAACCCAAAAGACCTAAATCAATATGCTTTGAAACAGAAGGTGATACAAACAAATACTTTGAAAATCCAAGGCTTCTTGATAAATTCCTTCCTGCTTTTGAAAATCATTGGGGGAATAACATTATCAAGTTAGAAAGAGGGGTTCTTGATGCAAACACGAAATATGAATTGGCAGGCTATATCGCCTTTTTACGGTCATGTACCCCGACAGCCAAGCGATTTAATCAGAAAAGTATCGCAGGTGACATTGAGCCGCTATTTTATAAAATAGGCCTCTCAACTTTAGACAATGCTGATTACTTAAGCGACGAGGACAAACTCACTCTGCGTAATGCAATTCAGAAAAAAGAAATAGAAATCAAGATTGATAGAGAGTTTGCTCATGCACAAGGCATAAGAGCTTTAGAGGGAATGATAAATACATATTATTGTTCCTATTGGTTGGTACTTATCAATAGAACAGATATTCCATTTATTACAAGCGACAATCCAGCAATTCTTTATTATCAAAATATGCAGCAACAGATAGCTCAAACATATACATATGTGCCACTTAAACCATCTATTGCATTGTTGATTATCCCTGACCTCGATATGGCTCGAGCTAGTCTTGAGGATGTGAAGAGATATAGTAACAGTGAAGACCGCTTCGGTGTTATTAAAAAATCGTATGTTAAGAAGTTTAATGAAGCAATCGTCAAGAGTGCAGAAAGAATAATCCTTCATCAGAAAAAAGAAGATTGGATTGAGCAATTAGTCCGCAAATATAGCAAGTGGAGGGTAGATGCAATCGTGTCTCATATACCGACAGGCAGGGGATTTATGACTATTACAAGACAACAGCCTGTCAAAAGAAAAATGGATTCCTGCTTCCGCAGGAATGACAATCAAAACCCACGCAATAAATTGCAGGGCTAAATATTTAGAAATTCCCCTGCCGCAAGCAGCAGGGCTAAACTAACAAAAACCCACGTGAAGCCCTTCGACTCGACTCAGGGTAAACTGTGAAGCGTATCTCGTTGGAAATTAGAAATTTAAAAGTTAACGTGCAAAATTATAGTCCTAAATGTTTTCCTCATACCAATTTTGGCTTAAATCTTTTCTGTCGGGGTTTTGTAAGTCAATAATCGCAAGTTTTTTCTCTCGCCGCCATTTTTTAATTTGTTTCTCTCTGCCGATAGCTGAAAGAGGATCGGAAACAGTTTCGACATAGAGCAGATGTTTGATATTGTACTTTTCGGTGAAGCCCGGAATTAGATGTTTTTTGTGCTGGTAAACTCGTCTCTTTATGTTATTAGTCATGCCGACATATAATGTGCCGGATTGATTGGACATTATATAAACGTAATAACTTTTCATAATTGTTTTTTATTTAGATTTCTCCACTCCGCTACGCTCCGGTCGAAATGACAAAACATGATACTTTTTCCTACAATACAATCACCACCTATAAATTGAATTAGTGGATTCATTTTTTCACATCCTACTTTAGTCAGATATCAGAAATCAGATGACGGAATTAATTTAGTCAGTTCCGTCAGCTTTTGCCAGTATCGAACATCGAAGATGTACCTCAAATCGTTATGCGACGAATCCTCGTGCCAGAATTTCAATTTGGGTTCGCCGGCTTGAGCATATAACGCATAAGAGTTCTTTATTCTTACAATCCAGTCCTTTTGGCCATGCACGAAAAGTTTTGGACAATCGACCTTAGTAATCTTCTCGATGTTCTTATACTTATCGAACGGGAAGATTCTTATGCCGGGAAATGCACTATAAGCGGTGGCTAATGCGCTCTCGGTAATCAGTGCGGCGACCCTGTAATGGGCGGCGAGATGAATCGATGGTGCGCTTCCGATGGAACGGCCAAGCAAAATGATTCTTTCCGGCGGTATCTTCAAGTCGACAATCATATACTGATAAACAGCTTCAATGTCTTTATATATCCTCTTCTCATTACATCGGCCTTCACTTGTGCCGTAGCCCCGATAGTCCCAGGCGAAAACAGAGTAGCCGTTAGTAAAATATAATTCGTAAACTTCATGCAAATCGCCGATGTCTTCGCCATTGCCGTGGGAATAAAGAATGGTGTATTTTGCGCGCGGGTTCATGAAGTGCCGAGCGGAGAGGTAAAAGTCATCTGAGGTTTTTATGCGGATTATGCCCTGGTCGCTGGAGTAACTTTTCCTGTCGAGAAATATAAATCTATCAGTGAAGAAAAAGGCGAGGAGCATGAGGATAAGATAAACTGTAATAACCGAACGAACGAGTCGCTTCAGGGTGAAACGGCCTATAAGGAGCTGTCTGAGTTTAGTTTTGTCCATATACGAAGGGATTGTAAGCGAAAGAGACGACAAATAAAAGACTCAAACGCCATTAGTCAGTTTTTGGTGTCTGTTCCGGCCTGCAATCTTTTGCGGATATCTTTTGCTTGAGAGTCGAGGTAGGCTAAGCCATTGATTTCTCAAGTTTTAAATGTTAGAGTGCTTCTGCAATTTGCAGGAAATGTGTATTTTTGTACCCCATTGGCATGAGCTAAAATAATGAAACTTAACCGCAGTATAATGTGGATGGCGCTGCTGGCAATAGGATTACTTGCCAGCCTGTCGGTTTTTGGTGCATTTTTCGGAGCCCAGAAATCAAAGTTATTTTTTAACTCGATTCCACTTTTGGTCTACTGGTATGGTTTGGCATTACTGTTGGTAATTGGTTTCGTTGCATTTCCCCGATTAGTTCACAAGCCAGGCTTGCTTATGATACACTCAGGTTGTTTGCTGGTACTTGCTGGGAGTATGTGGGGTTCGCAAGCGGGTCATAAACTTGGAGAAAGGCTGCTGGGAATACAAAAAATTCCTGACGGCTATATGCTTATCTCCGAAGGAGATACTGAGAATCGTGTAACACAAAAAGATTTGAGGCAACAACTGGGTGAATTGCCGTTTAGTATCAAGCTAAATGATTTTCGTCTTGAGTTCTACGAGGCAGATAAAGATTGGGTTCCGCGATTGTATATACAAACAAAAGAAGGGCAATATTTACAGCTTATTGCGAAGTCTGGTGAAGAAGTTTCTTTAGGGCAAGGCAAGGGTAAGCTTAAAGTATTGCGTACTTTTGGAAATTTCAGGATTAGCCTCGAGAACGGAAAAACAGTAGTGACGGATGAACAGAATGGAGAAAACCCAGCTGTAGAGGTTGAGATAGAAGTGCCTGACGGCAACAGTTATACACGTTATGTGTTTGAACGTTTTGAAGGTTTTAATCATGGTGAAGATGGGGATGGGCTACAGTTAAGTTATGTTTCGCAGAGGCCTCGCGTGGTACGTGACTATTTTAGCGACGTGGTTATTATCGAGGACGGGAAAGAGAAAACCAGCAAAACGATAGAAGTAAATCATCCGCTGCATTACGGTGGATACCATTTTTATCAGCATTCCTATGATTCAAAAGCAGGTGAATATACCATTTTGTCGGTAACGTCTGATTCGGGCTTGTATGCGGTATATGCTGGGTATTGGTTGCTCTGTTTGGGTGTGTTTTGGCAGTTTTGGTTCAGGCATATAGTTGGATATATTAAAAGAAAAAAATCGTAAAATGAGGCATTAGTGCGATGGCGATTAAATATACATTTCTGGGTTTGCTTATTTATTTAGTGATTGCGACATATCTGTTCGCATTTTTGATAACGTTACTCGGCAAAAGAAAAACAGGGCAGTGGCTTTATCTGGCTGGTTTTATAATCGCAGCAATTTCATTTGGCTATCGATGGTATGATGTGCGTCATATTCCATTTCAGAATCTTTTCGAAGTCTTTTTGAGTATGGGTATGATGATATATCCGCTGTCAATATTTTGCCTGCGGTTTCTTCGAGTAGGCGGCGATGTTGCGGATATGCTGATTGGAGCAATCTTATTTTTTCCTGCCGGCTTTATTTTTCACGCTGAACCGCAAAAACTGCCGCCTGCTTTGCAGTGTTGGTTATTCACGCCGCATGTAGCTGTCTATCTAATATCTTATGTGATAATGGCCAAAGCAACAGTACAGGCTTTTTGCCAACTTAAAGCCAAGGCCGGCAACACAAAGGGAAATCTCATCGATTATGAACAGAGCACATACAGAATGATTTGTTTCGGGTTTCCGCTTCTCACTTTGGGCTTGCTCCTGGGTAGCTGGTGGGGAAAGCTGGCCTGGGGCGACTATTGGGGGTGGGACCCTAAAGAGCTATGGTCGTTGGCTTCGTGGCTTGTATATGTAGGGTATTTCCACTTCAGGTATATGTTCGGCAAAAAACACGTCCGCATCAACAGCAGCTTAGCAATTTTGGGGATGATAGCTATTGTGATAACACTACTATGGGTAAATCTATCCAGGATTTTCTCTGGATTGCATAGCTACGCAAATTAGCACACTTGCGCGAAAACCGGAATTCTTAGAAGGTATATGAATAGGTAACGAATGCGCCACAAAAATCCCACTCTCACGCAAATGTTAAGAAAAAGTAAGAGTTTTGCTTTTCATAATCAATTCTTATTTTAGCAATGTTCTGAAGATTTACAATAACTCGATAAGAAGTGTTACTGCAAGTCCCTGCGAAGCTGTTCCAGTAGTGCGCCTTGGAGCTTATGCAGTTCGAAAAGACAGTCTAAATTTTCACCGACTTTTGTCTGCCCTGAAACAATTTGTTTTTTTTTCTTAGAAACCGGACTTTTTCCTTTTTTAGCTGGTATTGCCATTTTTATGCCCCCATATTGACTAAATTGATTTGGCTTTCTACAATTTTTAATCTAAAAGTCTATTCCTACGCAAATGTTAAGAAAAACGTGAAATGTTTCAAGTAAAACTCCATAGTTTTTATAGATTATGGAAGCTTTTTTGCGCAAAAAAGGAAAAGTTCGTAAGCCTCTCTTTAAAAACGTGAGTTTTTCAGAGGTCTGGTATATTATATATACTGGTGGTTTATCTGGAATATTTCGTTGAAGCGGTTTTTCAACGGTTGATTAAAAGCCCATTCTACAAAACTTAATCCCCTCAACTTAAAATGGAACGTCATCACCAATATTGTCACAAATATATCTCAGGGACTGGATGTTAATTATATGCGATTCGTTTTCTTGAGGAAAGAGTTGTTTTGAAATATAAAGAACAGATCGGCTCAGCTCTTCTAATGCAACCATAACCTCGGTATCAAGGCTATGTTTTTCGACCAGATTATATATGGTTCTAAAATGGTGTAATAGATGGGTTACAGTTCCTAATGGGATTTGTGGAACATCTTTTTTATTAATTAATCGAGTGATTTGCAATATTTCTTCGAGCAAATCTCGCTCGGTGCGTATGGGCGTAGCATTCCTACCTTCTTGTTCTTTCATAACACCATTAACTTGGTCTTCAAGATCAGGCCACCATTTATCAAAAACTTTTTTTAGCACAGGTTCCTCTAATTTGTCCTCCGCCAATTGAGAATTGATAGTGGTAATAAGCTTATAAAATTCCTTTTCATTAAATGAGGTTGATTGGAACTGATTTAGCGGGCCTTGTAAATCACTATTGTTGATTCCAAATAATATTGGGCACACATGAGATTTCTCCAATTGCTTGGATAATGCACCAGCTTCAAATAGTAGCCATGCACTATTTAGGTTTTCACGCGTAACACACAGTATGCCTACTTTAGAATCTTCTAACTCTTGAGCGATTTCAGTATTCCACCTTGCTCCTTTTTCAATATCAGAGGGTGTGAAATAAGGTTTTACAGATTGCAACACGGAAGGCAACCAAGAACGGAATATCTCACCTATCTTATTGCTAATGTTACCAGACCAACTTATAAAGACTTTCATTTTTTGTTTCCTTTTGAATTAAACGATTATGGTTTAAAGCTTTCCATTTTCTTTTCACATCTGGATAGAGGTCTACCCTTGTTTTCTACTTTACAGGTTTCATTGTCAACCATTGGTTATTCTAACTATCAATACTTCAATCTAAAAGCCTATTCCTGCGCAAATGTTAAGAAAAAAGTAACATGTTTCAAGTAAAACTCCATAGTTTTTATAGATTATGGAAGCTTTTTTGCGCAAAAAAGGAAAAGTTCGTAAGCCTCTCTTTAAAAACGTGAGTTTTTCAGAGGTCTGGTATATTATATATACTGGTGACTTTGCCGGAATAGTTTGTCGGGAGAGTTCTTCAAGAGAGGCAGTTTAATATGTCAGTAAAAAACGAAAATAACTGGGAACACTTTTCTCACAAGGCTGACATGGGTATTCGCGGTGTTGGTCAGACAAAAGCTGGTGCCTTCGAACAGGCAGCTCTTGCGATGACCGCTATTATCACTGACCTTGAAAAAATCGAACCCAAATACAAAATTCAGGTTTCATGTAAAGCGGACGACGATGAGATTTTATTTGTCGACTGGCTGAGCAAAATCATATATGAAATGGACAAACGGAAAATGCTTTTCAGCCGATTTAAAGTGAAAATCGATAAGGGTAATTTGTCTGCAACTGCATGGGGAGAAAATATAGACCTTAAAAAACATACGCCGACTGTCGAGGTAAAGGCTGCTACATACTCAGAACTTCGGGTTTATAAGGATAAAAACGGAAACTGGGTTGCTCAATGCGTCGTAGATGTATAAGATAGACTGAGGTGCTGCGATGGAAACCAGAAGCTTAAAGAAAATCTCCGACTACCAATGGCAGATAGAGCGTTCGGGAAAAATGAACGTTCCTGCGATAATCTTTGCCGATGAAAAGCTTATAAAAGAAATGGACGAGAAGGTCCGCGAACAGTCTTCTAATGTTGCGAGTCTACCCGGCATTGTCAACGCCTGTTATGTGATGCCTGATGCGCACTGGGGGTACGGTTTTCCTATCGGCGGAGTTGCTGCATTCGACCCTGATAAAGGCGGTGTTATATCAGCCGGCGGAGTTGGCTTTGATATCGCCTGCGGGGTGAGATTGCTTACCACCAGCCTGGCTGTCGATGACATCGAGTCGAAAAAAGAGCAAATCGCCGATAAGCTGGCAGGTAAAATTCCGGCAGGTGTCGGCAGCAGAGGAAAACTTAAGCTATCGATGAGTCAGCTCAATGATGTGCTCGTCGGAGGTGCCAGATGGGCAGTCGAAAACGGGTACGGTACAAACCGTGACCTTGAACATATTGAAGAAAACGGATGCGCAGGTGGTGCAAAACCAAAATGCGTCTCTGACCATGCGAAAAAACGACAGCTCGAGCAGGTCGGAACACTCGGGTCAGGTAATCACTATCTCGAATTGCAACAGGTCACGGAAATCTTCGATGAAAAAATCGCAAATGTCTACGGTCTTAAAAAAGGAAACGTAGTTATAAGTATTCATTGCGGTTCGCGAGGTCTGGGGCATCAAATCGGGACTGATTTTCTTAAAAAGATGGTAACCGCTGCACCGAGTCACGGCCTGGAACTGACCGACCGTGAACTTGCCTGCGCACCGGTTAATTCATCTCTCGGCCAGCAGTATCTTGGCGCGATGCGTTGCGGTATTAACTGCGCTATGGCAAATCGGCAGGTATTAACGCATCTGCTGAGAGAGGTTTTTTCGCAGTTTTTCCCGAAAGCTGAACTAAAGCTTCTCTACGATGTCTCTCACAATACCTGCAAAGAGGAAGTCCACACGGTAAACGGAAAACGTAAACAGCTTTTCGTACATCGAAAAGGAGCGACACGATCTTTTGGTCCGGGCAGTAAAGAACTGCCTGCCGAATTCATGGAAGTCGGTCAGCCTGTACTTATTGGCGGGACGATGGGAACGGCGTCGTATGTTCTTGCCGGCACTGACGAAAGCGAGTCAATCTCTTTCGGCTCATCGTGTCACGGGGCCGGGCGTGCCATGAGCCGGCGACAGGCTACAAAAAAGTGGAATGGCCGTGACATCGTATATTCACTGGCCAATCGGGGGATACTTATAAGAGGTCCATCCTATCGTGGCATTGCCGAAGAAGCTCCACAGGCGTATAAGAATGTTACCGCTGTTGTCGACGTTGCCCATCAGGCGAAGCTATCGAAAAAAGTTGCGAAATTGACGCCGTTGGTTTGTATCAAAGGATAGCGAGAGCTAAAACTGATTGACAAAATGACGATTAAGCTGATATAGTAACGTTTTTGATGTGCGCCCGTAGCTCAGTTGGATAGAGCAACGGATTTCTAATCCGTAGGCCACAGGTTCGAGTCCTGTCGGGCGTATTTTTTTTAGAAGATAATTACATGTTACAGAATGTCGGTTTTGTTGTGAAAAATGATTTGCTATTGAGTAACAATTTCGTTTCGAAAGTTGACTTGTTGCTCAGACTGGTTCATCTTTTTTGAATGATTTTAGCGGCTGAGGGTCTTCGACTTTTCGGTAGCCAATAGCTTTTATTACTTCAAGAACTTCCGTCCATGTTGGAAACGGTCTTCGGTTTTGTTTTTTATAGTCGTTTATCGCCATCAAAAACTCGAACTGCTCATCGTTCATCTGTCCTTCTTCGGCGGCTTTTCTCTCATCACTTCTTCGTCTTCCCGGGCCTCTACGACGGTCAAAACTTACACGTCTGTCAACAAGCTTTTCCCTTCGCTCGCCGCCACGACGCTCGGCAAGCTTCTCGCCCCTGCTGTCAGGATTTTCTTCGGCTCTTTTGGCCTTTGTGCGAACGCGACTGCTATTGAGTACAAGACGCCTGTCAACTACGGTCTGTCTGCGTTGTTTACAATCGCAAAGTTCTTTTACTTTTTCTTCAGCCATTTCTTGCCTTTCGCATGCCCTGTAATTGCCACTAAATATCAGATTCAATTTTGAATATCGAACCGGTTAAAAGTCGTCATCGAAATTGATACTACCAAACATATCGTCTTTGTCATCGTCTTCGAGGTCAAAGTCATAATGATCATCATAGGCGTCCTGTGACTCTTCTATAACCACATGTGCCTCGTCGAGGTACTCTTCGGGTACCAGTATCGCAATCTCATTATGACCATCCGGCTGGCCTTTATGTTCCTTAACCATTGCGGGGATGTCATTATTCTTCAAAAGTGCTTCATATTCCCTTGCCTGTTCCATATCCTCGGTAAAAGTGACGATGACCATCTCGCCTACTTTCGTTTTTGGCATCCTTTTATATTCTTCCGCCATTTCCTTTCTCCCTATCAAACCCTGTTATACCCGAAAACTGTCTCGAAATTTATCGGTTATAGATACGCTCTATCGGCCATAAATACACCTATGACGTTGTCGACAAGATGACCGGTCTCAATAATTAAAAATCAGCAAAATTTACGAAAATTTATAGTGCGATTTCGCACTTTTTCTTGTGTATTGTTTATACGTAAAGTTAGAACATGGCCTTTGGAGCTGGAACTGATAATTTTATACGTTAGCGAAACATTTATCGAAATCATATAAAAGTCCATTTTCGCCTAACAGGCCCTGTTGAATGAAAATTGGGCTGAAAAAACTGCGAAAGTTAAGGTGTACTTACTTTTGAGAAAATGACAAGCTGATTATCGGGTTTTAAAAAACTTCATTTTTGCCAAACAGTGGTATAACTATAAAAATTTAGCATTTACGGTATTTTTTTGTTGCAAATCCGGTTTGCTTGCTGTATTAGACTCATTAACTAACGTGCCGGAATTAAGGAATTATACCGGACTAATAGAACTTCATTTTTTTTCAAGGAGGTTTGCGTAATGGCAAAGAAAAAAGAGTCATTAGTTGTAGCAAGTAAAGTGAAGGCCTATGTCAAGAGCAAAAAGATGATGACTTCATCTGATGCCCTGGTCGCATTAAGTAACAAGATCTACGACATGCTTGATTGCGCCATCGTCCGCACAAAGGCCAATCGCCGAAGTACCGTCAAGCCCCAGGATTTGTAACAGAACTGGTGGGAAATACCACCATTTGCGGGTGGGAATTTATGATTGTGCGAGCTTTATAGCAATTAGAGCCGTTCCATTTTTGACGATGGAGCGGCTTTTTCACTTTCAAAACGTGCCTTTTAGCCATTGCGAGGCCTTCAGTCCGCTGGAACAAACCCAGTCATCTCGATGACTAGGCTAAACAGGGAGAAGCCTCCTGGATGACATTAAATATACCCTTCTAGCGCTTGGGCTCTGTTGGGATACCGCGCAAGAATTAACTTGACTTGGTATTATCTGACTTTACTCATTTTAACACAAAATATTTGGCAAAATCGCCCTAAAGTCACATAAAGCAACTCCCTTTTCATATCCATGACGACAAAGACCTGTAAAATCTTTGTTTTCAGTATCATAATTCCCATTTTTCGGAAAAATTGCTGGACTTAGTCACTATAAAAATCCGATTTATATTGTAAGATTCCGTGTATAAACAGTTTATTTAACCATTTTTGCCAACTCGACAATTAAGGCTGTCGAATTTTATTGCCGAATAAACTCCTGCTGGTAAAAAGCAACTTTTGGAGGTGAGACTTTTGTAAAGGTTAGTTTTTGGGGGGAACTGCACATAAGTCCATATTTCATGAGCATTTTGAAGGGACATCCAGGTGAATGTAATATGAAAGTCTTTATGTTAGGCTGGGAATTTCCGCCGTTCATTAGCGGTGGGCTTGGTACCGCTTGTTACGGGCTGACAAAAGCGATGGACAAGATTGGCATAAAGGTCACTTTCGTTCTGCCAAAAATGGTTAACCAGGAATATGCTACCCACGTTAAGCTTATGAACCCAGGTTCACTGACATCTTCGGCGTGTTTCAAGATCAATGAGCTCAAAAACGTTACATTCATGGCTGTCAACTCACTTATGCAACCTTATTCAACACCAACATCCTACCAGCGTCAAATGGAAAATTACCTGATGCAAAAACACAGCCTTGACAATCCTGGATTTGCCGGACAAGCCATCGGAGAAATCGATTATAGCGGCGATATGTATTCTGAGGTTCACCGCTACGCAGGAATTGCCGCTGAATTAGCCAGCCAGGAGCAATACGATATTATCCACGCACACGACTGGATGACATTTCCTGCTGCTATCAAAGCTGCTCAAATAACCGGTAAACCACTGGTTGTACACGTTCATTCCACTGAATTCGACCGCAGCGGCGAGAATGTGAACCAGATGATATATGATATCGAAAAGGCCGGTATGGAACAGGCCGACAAGATTCTTGCTGTGAGCTGTCTGACAAAAAATATCATCATAAGCAAATATGGTATCAGCGGAGATAAAGTTGAAGTCGTTCATAACGGTGTCGAACGAAACGGTACATGGGATATGAGTGAGGTTGAAATCGAAGACAATGAGAAAATCGTCCTGTTCCTTGGCCGAATCACAATGCAAAAAGGGCCTGAGTATTTTTTACAGGCTGCTAAAAAAGTCCTCGAAGTTATGGACGACGTCAAATTCGTTATGGCAGGCTCCGGAGACTTGATGCACAAAGCAGTAGAGATGGCTGCCGAACTCGGTATCGGGAATAAAGTGTTCTTTACAGGCTTTTTGCGGGGCGAAGATGTGCAAAAGATATACAAAATGGCAGACCTTTTCGTTATGCCCTCGGTCTCAGAACCATTTGGTCTGGTCCCGCTCGAAGCGTTGGACAATGATGTTCCCGTCATAATAAGTAAACAAAGCGGCGTCTCGGAGGTCTTAACTCATGCCCTTAAAGTCGACTTCTGGGATATCAACGAAATGGCCAATAAGATTATCGCAGTGCTGAAATATCCCCCTCTCAAAATAACACTGCAAAATCATGGTAACTATGAGGTACGAAAACTGAAATGGAAAGACTCCGCCGAAAAATGTATGAGAGTCTATGAGCAATTTCCGGTCACGGTTTAATAATCCTGTCAGAATGCAGGACAGTCAATACTAACTTTAAAAGGATTCGAGACAAAAAATATGGCTTCAGTGTGTTTTTATTTTCAGGTGCATCAGCCTAACCGCTTAAGGCACTACACAGTATTTGACAATAACGAACATTATTTCGACGATTACAAAAATGCTGAAATCTGCAAAAAAGTAGCGGGTAAATGCTACCTGCCTGCGAACCGTCTGCTGCTGGAACTGATTGACAGATTCGACGGCAGATTCAAGATTTCCTACAGCATAACCGGAATACTTCTCGAACAGCTTAAGCTTTATGCGCCGGAAGTTTTAAGCACCTTTGACGCACTGGCACGAACAGGCTGTGTCGAGTTCTTGGCTGAAACTTACTATCACAGCTTAAGCTTTTTATATTCACATGACGAATTCGTCGAGCAGGTAAATAAACATTCAGAAACAATCGAACAGCTCTTCGGACAAAAGCCGAAAATTTTCAGAAATACCGAATTGATTTACAACAATGAACTGGCAAATCTCGTCGAATCCATGGGCAGATTCGATGGTATAATTTCCGAGGGCGCCGACCATATTTTAGGCTATAGAAGTCCGAATTTTGTCTATAAACCTCACGGATGCAGCAAATTAAAGCTGCTGCTTAAAAATTATTCACTAAGCGATGACATCGCATTCAGATTCTCAAACCGCGGCTGGACGGAATGGCCGTTGACCGCTGACAAATTCGCCCGCTGGGTAAGCGATGTCAACGGAAACGGTCACGTGGTTAATCTGTTTATGGATTATGAGACACTTGGTGAGCATCAGTGGGAAGATACCGGAATTTTCAACTTTATCAGGCACCTGCCGGGCGAAGTCTTAAATCATCCTGACAATGATTTCAAAACACCGAGTGAAGTAGCAGAAACTTATGACGCCGTCGGTACAGTTGACGTACCACACCTGATAAGCTGGGCGGATACCGAAAGAGACCTCTCGGCCTGGCTCGGAAATGCAATGCAGTCAAATGCCCTGCATGAAATTTACCGCATTGAAAGAAAAATCAAGAGAGTCGGCGATGAAAAACTGATTAATGACTGGCGCAAATTACAGACCTCTGACCATTTTTACTACATGTGCACGAAGTATTTTGCCGATGGTGATGTGCATAAATATTTTAATCCTTACAACTCGCCTTACGATTCGTATATCAATTTTATGAACGTTTTAGGCAATCTTAATGAACGTTGTAAAAAGCTGGAAACCGAGATTAGTGAAATTGCGCAGACTAAAATATCAAATCTCCTGACACAAGTCGCAGGTTAGATTTGAGTTGTATTTTGTTGTTTGAAGGACCGCTTCTTTGTTTTAATGGAGTAAACCACTGTGCTAACCTTACAAAAAACCAACGGCCTTGAAATCACCTCTTTATCAACCGCTGATAGAAATCTTGAGGATTGTTTAAGCAAAGAATGGCTTCTAACCAACAAACGAGGCAGCTACGCATCATCAACTATCATCGGCTGTAACACGAGAAGGTATCACGGCCTGCTTATCGGTTCGTTAAACCCTCCGGTAAACAGGGTGCTTGGGCTGCCAAACTGCCTTGAGATGGTAGTTGCCAATGATAAAGTCTATGACCTGGCTACTTTTGAGTTTAATGAAAAGTTTACACCTCAGGGCTTTACCCATGTAAAACGATTCCGTCGTGACATTGGTGTGCATTTTGATTACCATATTGGTTCTGTCGAACTGACCAAATCTGTTTATCTTCTATTAAATTCTGACACTGTTGCTTTGGTATACGATTTTACACATGTCAAATCACCTGTCGAATTTGTTGTCAGGCCTTTTGTCAGCCTTCGTGACTTTCATTCGCTCCAGAAATCCTATGCGCCGCTGTGCGCAAGTCCATTAGATGAGGGTCTGCTTGTTCGCCATGACATACCGGAAAGCTGTGAGCTGTTTCTAAAATCGCCTGACATGCATATAGAAGAAGACCCGCAATGGTGGTTCAATTTTTTATACCGCCACGACAAACAACGCGGACAGGATTTTAACGAAGACCTCTGGACACCGGGTTTTTTCAAATGCTGCATAAGTTCTTCAACTCAGATTGTTTTGTGGGCACATCTTTCAAAACGATATGAACCTGACTTCGGACGAGCAGAATTCAATCTCGAAGCTGCAAGGAATGATTTATTAGCCCATCAAAAAACTTTAATCGCCGATGCAAAAACAAAAGACAAAAAACTAAGGAAACTTTGTGTTGCCGCTGACCAGTTCGTTACAAAACGCAAGACTGACATCAGCTGCAGAACCACCGTGCTGGCGGGGTTTCCATGGTTTGCCGACTGGGGAAGAGACGCCTTTATAGCATTGCCGGGTCTGCTTGTCTCAACCGGAAGATTCGATGAAGCAAAATCAGTTCTGGCCACTTTTGCCCGGGTTGTTGACGACGGAATGATTCCAAACCGTTTCGATGACCGCAGCAATACTGTTTACTTTAACAGTATCGATGCGTCATTGTGGTTTATAAATGCAGCTTTTCAATATCTCGACGCCACCGGCGACAGCACAACTTTTACACAAAAACTTCTCCCAACAATCCGATGGATAATAGACTCATACCACAAAGGGACCCGCTTCGGTACTCACGCTGACATCGACGGTCTTATTACCGCAGGCAACGAAGAAACTCAACTGACATGGATGGACGCTAAATGTGATGGTGTTGTCTTCACGCCAAGACATGGAAAGGCAGTCGAAATTAACGCTCTCTGGTATAACGCTCTCTGTCTCGTTGCACAGTTCTATACCGACCGCGACATAACCGTTGCTGAACACTATCACGATATGGCTGATAAGGTAAAAAATAGTTTCAGCAGGGTGTTCTGGAATGAAGAAAAAGGCTATTTAAACGACTGCATTTCTCCAGAGAGTGACGTCAATTCAAGCCTTCGCCCAAATCAAATCTTCGCTGTCTCATTGCCATTCTCACCATTGTCGGGCGAACAGCAAAAAGCTGTTGTGGATATTGTCCAGAGCAAGTTACTTACTCCTTACGGGTTGCGCTCTTTAAATACCTGCGATGATAATTACAAGGGTATATATACAGGCCCGCAGCAACAGCGTGACCAGGCATATCATCAGGGAACCGTCTGGGCGTTTCTGATTGGAGCGTTCGTTGAAAGCTTTTTAAAAGTTCACGGCTCCAACAGAAAAACCAAAAAACAGGCTGCTGAATTCATCGAACCATTACTCCTGCATTTCTGCCATGAAAGCTGTCTGGGGTCTGTCTCTGAAATCTTCGATGGTGATGCACCACACCTGCCAAGAGGATGCGTTGCACAGGCATGGAGCGTTGCGGAACTAATCAGAGCATACCAGATGGTGAACAATTAAGCAGGCCAATCTGTTGTTAATTGCCCGACGTCGTTTCGGAATCCAGTTTACCGAAAGTATGGATTCCGCATCAAGTGCGGAATGACAATACCTCAAATTGCTTTTTTAACTTCACGTATAAATGCAGATATCGACTCAACGCATTTTTGCTTATCACTAAGATTTTCTTCAATCAGGCTTACAATTTTAGAGCCGATTATTACCCCGTCAGCTCCCGCTGCTGCCACCGCTGTCGCATGCTGCGGTCTGCTTATTCCAAATCCGACACAAACCGGAACGTCAGTAAGTTCCTTCAGTTTCTTCACGAGCCCTTCAATACGTTCGGAAAGCTGGTTCCTGCTGCCAGTTACGCCCAATAAAGAGACCGTATAAATAAAACCGGTCGTCTTAGATACTATTGTCCTGATTCTCCGCTCATCGGTTATCGGTGTTACCATAAAGACGGTATCGATGCCGGCGGCCTGGGCAGGGGCAATTATCTCATCAGCGTCATCAATACTCAAATCCGCTATTAAGACACTATTGACACCGGCGTTATGAAAATCCCTGAAAAACTTCTCAGTGCCATATTGATATACAAGGTTATAATACATCAAAAGACCAATGGGGATGTCCCTGTGCTGCTTTAGTTTTTTAATAAAGTCCAGGCTTTTTGCTACGGTTATTCCGCTTTTCATCGCCCGAACGTCGGCCTTTTGAATTGTAGGCCCGTCAGCTATCGGGTCTGAAAATGGTATGCCCAACTCGAGGATGTCAGCACCGGCATCTATCGCTGCCTTGATAATCTCCAGACTCGTATCAAAATCCGGATCCCCAATAACAAAAAACGGTATCAATGCTGTTCCTTCTATCTCTGCAAAAACCTGCTTATATGTCTTCATTACCTGTTCCTTATCCTCTTCTAATCAATCTTTAACCGGTCTAAACTTCTCAACTATGCCAACGTCCTTATCGCCTCTGCCGGAAAGGTTTACAACAACGACGGTCTCTGCCGGTAATTTCCCCTTTTGCTGTATCAAATACGCAAGCGCATGCGCACTTTCCAGCGCAGGCAGTATTCCCTCGGTTTTGCTCAATAGTTCAAATGCGTCGAGCACATCCTCGTCCTCAGCGGCAACATATTCTGCCCTGCCACTGTCTTTTAACAAACAATGCTCAGGCCCGACCGAAGGATAATCAAGACCTGCACTTACTGATTCGGTTTCGGTAATTTGTCCTTCATCATCCTGGAGCAGATATGCCTTTGCACCATGCAGGATACCCACTCTGCCCACGACCAATGTCGCAGCATGTTCTCCGGAAGCCAAACTCCTGCCACCGGCTTCGACACCGATTAACTTTACATCCTTATCATCAATAAAAGCGCTGAATATTCCGATGGCGTTACTTCCGCCTCCGACACAGGCTACTACCATATCCGGCAACCGGCCAATCTGGTCGAGACTTTGCTGCCTGGCCTCGATGCCGATGCACAACTGGAAATGCTTTACTATCGTCGGATACGGATGAGGCCCGCAAGCTGAACCAAACAAATAAAATGTATCTTCAACATGTCCAGTCCAGTAACGAAGCGCATCGTTAATGGCATCTTTCAATGTCCCTGTTCCGCATTCAACACTGATAACTTTCGCACCGCAAAGTTTCATCTTATGCACATTAACGCTTTGACGCTCGATGTCGGTGACACCCATAAAAATTTTTGTCTCCATCCCGAACAGTGCACCAATCATAGCCGTTGCAAGTCCGTGCTGGCCGGCACCGGTCTCTGCGATAATTCTTGTCTTGCCCATATATTTTGCCAGCAAGCCCTGGCCTAAAGTATTATTGACCTTATGAGCACCGCCGTGCAGCAGGTCTTCACGCTTTATATAAACCTTAAAGCCGACATACTCGCTAAACCTTTTGGCAAAGTAAAGCGGTGTCGGCCTGCCGCCGTAATATCTGTAAAGGTTATTAAGGTCGGTTACAAACTGACTGTCCTTGTAAAACTTATAAAACGCCTCCTCGAGTTGTTCAAGCACCGGTATCAAAACCTCCGGCACATAGAAGCCGCCGTAATCTCCGAATCTGCCTTTATGCTTCATTCCTGTTTCCCTTCTAAGCTCTCAGATGATGAATGTTATCGAAAAGTTTTTGCATCTTTTTATGGTCTTTCTTTCCCGGCTCGGATTCTATACCGCTGCAAACGTCAATCCCGTAAACGCCCGGCGCTATCGCCTGTGTGACATTGTCAGGATTTATCCCGCCTGCAAGAAAAATCCTCTTGCTTATATGGCCAACAATGTTCCAGTCAAATGTCTTTCCCGTGCCTCCGTACTTTCCTTTTTCAAAGGCGTCTAATAAAATTGCATCCGTATAATATTCGTCCGCCCGCTCAATGTCAGTTTTATCCTTAACACGCAGCGCCTTCATCGTCTTTACAGTAAGTGATAAAAAAGATTCGCAAAACTCCGGACTCTCGTCGCCGTGCAGTTGAATCCAGTTTAACTGGCAGGTCTCCATTATCTCCCGTATCTGTTCAAAAGACGCATTCACAAACACACCGGCTATATTTATAAATGCCGGCAGCCTGTCTATTATCAGGGTTGCCTTTTCAGGCGGTATGTACCGGGGACTCTTCCGGTAGAAATTAAAACCTATCAGGTCTGCGCCCATATTTACAGCTGCGACAGCGTCTTCGTAATTTGTAATTCCACAAATTTTAACTTTAACGATTAACATGTCAGTTAAAAATCATCCTTTTTCAGCTATTACTAAGCTCAATCATCTTTTCAAGGCATCGGGCTGCCCCGCCGTCACTTATTGAGGTTTCTGCCATATCGATTGCCCGGTTAAAATCATCCGCCAGGCCGCCAACAACAATTGCAGCAGCTGCATTTAACACGACAATATCTTTCCTGGCCCCGTTATCCTTGCCGGATAAAATGTCTCTTACAATGCCGGCATTTGTCGCTGCATCACCACCTTTTAAATCTTCAAGGTTGGCTTTTTTAATCCCATGTTTTAATGGATTAAGTGTTATGGCAGTGACATGGCCGTCCTTCAACTTCAGTATCTTTGTTTCACCCATCGTGCTTATCTCATCAAGACCATCACTATGGACAACCATAGCACGTCGAATACCAATTATATCCAGCGCATTAATCACAAGCTCCATCAAGGCCTCATCAGCAACACCCATTACCTGAGCCTCTGCTCCGGCAGGGTTGGCTAACGGACCCAATATGTTAAACACCGTTCTGAAACCCAGCCCCTTTCGTACAGGCTGAACATATTTCATCGCAGGATGGAACATTGGCGCAAACATAAAACCGATATGCGCCTGTCGGATACAGCCAGCAACTACGTCAGGTGTCGGGTCGATTTTTACACCAAGCGCCTCCAGGACATCGGCGGAACCGCACTTACTTGTAATTCCGCGATTGCCGTGTTTGGCGACATAAACACCGGCGCCGGCTGCCACAAATGCCGCTGCCGTCGATATATTAAATGTTTTTATCGCGGCCCCACCGGTTCCGCAGGTATCAACCAGATGCTCAACACCAACATCAATCGAAACAGCGTTATTTCTAAGCGACCTGGCCAAACCTGCCAGCTCTTCCGATGTTTCTCCTTTCATCCGCATCGCCGTCAGAAATGCTGCTATCTGCGGCTCGGGCACCTTGCCTTCAAATATCGTATCCAATAACGCCGCAGACTGGTCAAAACTTAAATTGTCACCGGCCAGCAGCTTCTCGATGTGTTCAATTATTGTACTCATTCTTTTCTCCACAAAATCAGCGCTCAGTGGGCAGTGTATTTGCTATGTGCTGCCTGCTTCTTTGGTCATTGCAATTTCCAGGATGTTTTCGATTATTTTTCCGCCTGCCGGTGTCAAAATACTTTCCGGATGAAACTGAACGCCGAAAATCGGAAGATGTTTATGCTGTGCTCCCATAACAATTCCTTCAAATTCGGCAGTTTGCTCCATGCAATCCGGCAGTTGCAGCACACAAATACTATGATAACGCCCTGCCTGGAGCGGATTTTCGACCCCGACAAAAACTCCCTTTTCATTATGATTGACCCGCGAACCCTTGCCGTGCATCGGCACCGGTGCATGACCAATCTTACCGCCAAAATACTGGGCCAGCGCCTGATGGCCGAGACAGACACCAAATATCGGAAGCTTATCCTTAAAATAATCTATCGCAGAAAGTGTCACTCCCGACGTATCCGGCACACCTGGCCCCGGTGAAATAACCAGCAAATCAGGCTTAAAATCTTCCGCAATCTTTTTTAAATCTTCCAGAGTTGTGTCTGCTCGATATACCTTCGCATCACAATCGCGCTTGCAGAAATCATCCACAAGGTTATATGTAAACGAATCGAAGTTATCTATAAACAAAACTTTAGGGTTTTTTTCTGCCATTGTTTTCCCCTTATCATCAGCCTTGAACTGCTCTGAGGCACGAACGGGCCTTATGCTCTGTCTCTTCAAATTCAGTCTTCGGGACGCTGTCGTGCACAATACCGGCACCTGCCCGGATATAAGCTGTATGGTCTTTTACCTGTAAGCTCCTTATCGTGATACAACTGTCAAACTCACCATCCACCGTCAGGTACATCACCGCACCGCCGTAATATCCGCGCTTGGTCTTCTCGAAAGCACGGATTATCTTCATGGCCTCGATTTTCGGTGCCCCTGTCAACGTTCCCATATTCATCGTCGCAAGATACGCACTTAATGCATCAAGGTCATCGGCCAGAATGCCTTTGACATTACTTACAAGATGCTGGACAGACGCATACTTTTCAGAAATCAACAGTTCGGTTACCACCCTGCTGCCCGGCTGGGCTACCCTTGCAATATCATTTCTCGCTAAATCAACCAGCATGATATGCTCTGCCAGTTCCTTGCGGTCTAATTTCAATTCAGCTTCATATTTGAAATCGGTATCAGGGTCAATCTCGCCGTCTTTCCTGCCTCTTGGTTTCGTACCTGCTATAGGTCTAATCTCCACCGCACGCTGTCCGGTTCCGCTGACACGCAAATTAAGCTCAGGACTCGAACCCATTAGTATCGTATTGGGGCTATTTAGATAGAACATATAAGGTGAGGGATTCAATGCTCGCAATCTTTTGTAAACATCGAGCGGTTCATCCGGACAAGGCTCGGTCTTTGTTCTGCTCAGGACAACCTGGAAGATGTCACCATCTATGATATGCTTTTTGGCTTTTTTGACCATCTCTTCATATTGCGGTTGGGTGGTATCCGTCGATTCGGTCTGGAGCCGAGCTTGATATTTCCGGGGAGCAGGCATTTTGGTATTTGCAATATCGCTATAATAATCGAAATATTCCATGGCCTCGTCAATCGCTGCCTGACGGTCACCGTTGGTTATCATTACGTTAACGACGCAATAGCCTTTACCGTTTTCATGGTCCATCAGGAAGATATTGTCGGCGAAATAAAGCTCGTAATCCGGATTGCACAGCAAGTCTGTGTTGCTTTGAGGCAGTTTTTCAAACTGGTCTATAAAGTCATAACTTAATGCACCCAGCAGTCCGCATGTTACTCTAAAGGGTTTGCTGGCCAGCTTAAAAGCAAATGCTACCGCCCTCAGGACATCCATCTGGTTTATACCCTGAAGACGCGTCTGCTCATCGACTACTCCATCATTTTTTTTGATTTTACCACTGATTCGGTCGTCGCTAAAATCAACTGACTCACAAAACGAAAATCTCTTCTCGTCAGAAAGATACTCAATCATCCGCTTTCCGGTACTGCTCAATGCGGTGATGCTAAATTCGAGGCCTGTACCTGTAAGATAAAGGGCAGGCCCGGCGGTGCCGAATGTCAATGCGCTGCTGCCGGCAAGATACTCCTTCGACTCAAATAAACAGCAGTTCTTCGCCCTGCCGTAATCGCTGATTTTGGCAAAAAAATCCAAAGGGTCGCCCATTTCTATCTCTTTTACGATTGGTACTATCTGACCAGCTTTGGCATCTAATATAATTTGTCTGTGATTATCCATTTTCAAATACCTTTTAAAGCCTTTTTTTATCCGCAAATCGCCATAAATACAAACAAAAAAACAGCCTGCTTTTCCAACAGGCTGCCTTTTTACACTTCAAACAAATTGTTTATAGCAAAGTACCGCTTACCTGTCGGAATTTATCCTACAGGCCACCACCAGCTAACAGTGCTTTTGCGGTTAATCTGCCTCATAATATAGCGATTAGACCAAATTTACTTAGTCTTGTCAAGGGTAATCTTAAAATGCGAATTTTTCAGAAAGTATTTTTAGATTATTGACAAGAGCAGGAAATAGTCGTACTATAAATCCCCAGTTGGATTTCCCATTTGCCAGCTAACTTTCGGCAATGGGGCCGGCTTGTTGTTTTGCTTACCTGAAAAAACCATTGGCTGTCGAAGGTTGAAATAGTGAAAGTATTGGCGTGTATACCTGCAAGATACAGCTCAACAAGATTTCCAGCCAAGGTTCTCGCTAAAGAGACGGGCAAATTCCTCATCCAGCATACATACGAACAAATCTGCAAGGCAAAGCTGCCCGAAGAAATATTAATCGCCGCTGATGACCAGAGAATAGCTGATGCCGCAAAGACCTTCAACGCCAAATGTATCCTCACCAGCAAGGAACATAAATCCGGTACCGACCGTATCGCTGAGGCTGTTAAAGAGACAGATGCAGAAATTATAATAAATGTGCAGGCTGACGAACCTGAAATCAATCCTGATGACATTGACATCCTTGCTGAAATGATGATAAAAAATCCTGATTGTGTTATGGCAACGTTAGCTGCCGATTTCCTGACCGCTGAGCAAATCGCTGACACCAATATAGTAAAGGTTTTGACGGATTGTAATAACAGGGCAATTTACTTTTCACGTTCGGTTATACCATACGATAGGCACACAGGCGGTATTGGTGAGATAAGAAATTATTTAAGACATATTGGAATTTATGCTTACAGAAAAGATTTTCTGTTAAAGATTACCTCAATGCCGCAAACACCTCTGGAAAAAATCGAAAAACTCGAACAACTGCGTGCAATTGAGAATGGCTTCGGGATATTGGTCGGCAAAGTAAAACACACCTGTGACGGGATAGATACAGAGCAGCAGTACGCTGAATTTGTAAAAAGGTATAAAAATAGCTACAAGAAAAGATAATTTTTAGCCACAGAGAGCACAGAGGTCACAGAGAAAAAAATAAAATAATGACGAGCGAAGAAATAAAATTGGTTTTGGAAGTGGTAAATACTGCTTTGGTGCTAGTTAGCACTCTTGCAATTGTAATAACTACAATTATTGCTATATATGCATGGAAAAAGGAATTTAAGGGCAAGCGAAAAATAGAACTTGCAGAGGAAGTTTTAGCCCTTTTTTATGAAGCAAGAGATGCTATCCGTGCCATACGAAATCCTTTTGGTTTCCAAGGAGAAGGGGCAACAAGAAAACCGCAGGAAAATGAGGCACAGGAGGAAAAAGAAGCTCGAGACCGTGCCTATGTTGTTTATGAACGATTTGATAAAAGGAAAGAGGTATTTAATAAGCTTCATTCTAAACGTTACCAGTTTATGGCCAGATTTGGCACTAAGAAAGCTAAACCATTTGAAGATATTAGAATGATAGTTATTGAAATACAAGTGTCAGCAGATAGCTTGGCAGAAATATGGAGTATTAGTGGAAAAAGCGAAGCTACACAAAAAAGAGAGCAGGAAGATCAACAGGAAGATCAATCTGTAATTTGGAGCGGTGGTAAAGATAACATTATTGACCATCGTTTAAAAAAAGTGATTTCAGATATAGAAGCAATTTGTCAACCTATTATTATGGGAAAATAAATGAATTATATTTTCTCTGTGTTCTCTGTGAACTCTGTGGCTTAAAAAACAAAAACCCGCCGTGAAGCGGCGGGCTAAATAAAATTTGTGAACTTTGAAGCTAAATAAGGAATGTTATGACAAAAGAAAATGAGCTATTGGCTTCGGTAAGCGACGTTTCAACCGAAAGTGAATTCTTCTCGCCTATCCCGACCGGTTACAAAAGCGGAAAAACAAAATACTGCTTTGTAGTGGGTACAGTAATGAGCGGGCTTGGCAAGGGAATCTTTTCATCATGCCTGGCAAAACTCATGCAGGACAAGGGTCTGAAAGTCGCCCCGATAAAACTCGAGGGCTATCTGAATATTGATTCGGGTACTTTAAATCCCTTCCGTCACGGCGAGGTCTTTGTTCTCGATGACGGTATGGAATGCGATATGGACCTGGGGACTTATGAACGAATGCTCGACCAGAACTTAAGCGGTGCAAATTTCGCTACGAGCGGACAGATTTTTCGTTCAATCCTACACAAGGAACGGCATGGTGACTATCTCGGAAGAGACGTCCAGATGATTCCGCATGTTACCGGTGAGGTAAAATTAAAACTTAGACAACTGGCAATGGACAGCGACGCCGATATCGTATTTGTTGAAATCGGCGGAACAGTCGGCGACCTCGAAAACGCATATTATATCGAGGCTATGCGTGAACTGGCCTACGAAGAAGGGGCTAACAGTTGCTGTTTCGTGGCTTTAACTTATATTCTCGAACCAAAAACACTCGGCGAGCAGAAATCAAAGGCTGCTCAACTCGGTATAAAACAGCTTATGGAATGCGGGATACAGCCTGATATCATTGCATGCCGGGCGACAAATCCGGTAAGTGAAAAAATCAGACAGAAAATCAGCGTATACAGCAATGCCCCATTCGAGAGGGTCTTTAGTATGCACGATTCGGCAAGTGTCTATACTATTCCATCAATGCTGAGAGATTGCGGACTGGACTTCGAGGTATTAAGGCTGCTCAAAATAGAGGATAGAATAAATCTGCGGCACGAAAGAAAAGCATGGGCAAAATGGTGCGACTTCACAGATAAAATCGGTACCGCAAAATACTCTGTTACTATCGGCATAACCGGAAAATATACCTCGGTGCGCGACAGCTACGCATCTATAATCAATGCTCTCGAACATGCCGGTATCGCGCTGGGATGTGACGTGAAAATAAAATGGATTGAAACAACCGATATCAACGATGAAAATGCTGCCGAGCACTTAGCCAACGTTGACGGCATTATCGTTCCTGGCGGCTTTGGAACTCGCGGAGCTGAAGGTAAAATCGCATGTATCAAATACGTGAGAGAAAACAACCTGCCATATCTTGGTCTGTGCTTCGGCTTCCAGATGGCTGTCATCGAATTTGCACGCAATGTCTGTAGTATAAAACAGGCCCACAGCACCGAAATTGACCCCGAGTGTATCGAGCCGGTAATCGACATCCTGCCTGAACAGAAAAAAATCGAAGGACTCGGCGGAAATATGAGACTCGGTGGAAGAGATATCGAGCTAAAATCAAAAACAGTCGCATGGCAACTTTTCGGCAAGGCCTCGAAAGTAAGAATGCGGTTCAGACACCGCTATGAAGTCGACCCGCGATACATCGAAATCCTTGAAGACAATGGGCTGGTCTTTTCCGGTAAGGCGCCGGAACAGCCTATAATGCAAATCCTTGAATTGCCCGACCATCCGTTTTTCATTGGAACGCAGGCCCATCCGTGCCTTACCTCAAGGCCGCTAAGACCTGAGCCTATGTTTGTGGGCCTGGTCGCCGCTGCGATGAGAAAACACTACTACAATGAAAACCTGCCGGAACCACTAAAAGCTGTACAGAAAGTCTGCACCTGAAGCTGATTTGGAACTGCGCGACCTATTGCTTCTCAAGCTCTTCTATCCGGGATTTGAGTTCGGTATTTTCTTTCATCAATTTCTCCATCTCGTCCATCACAAACCTGATAAGACTGTCTGCATCCTCCGTCGTTTTCTTTATCGAAGCCTCTGTTTCAAGCTGACATTCCCGGAGTCGGTTTTCACACTTTTCAAGTTTATTGCTACACTGCTGGAGTTCTTTCTTAAGCTCAATATTCTCTGCACTAACAAGTCTGCTTTTTCTGCTGTCAGCAGAACTCATGGCCTGCTGCTCCTCACAGCCGGCAAACAGCATAACAAAAAATATAGTCCCAATCGCAAAAACAAATATTTTTCTCATCTACTCACCCTTTCGAATAAAAACTGTTATCAATTCACATTTAGTCAAACAGTACTTTCAGTTTCTCGGTGTCGGCTTTACTGATTTTATCCTGCGCTGTCCATACCGCCAGTTCCAGGCTCTTTCTGCAATGACATTCGTCCTCTGTCAAATCATCAGTTTTTTGCAACACCGTCTCTATAAGCCTTATCGCATTGGCAGTGGCCTGCTGCAAATTCCCGATTATCTCCTTCAAAAGAGTTTGCTTATCCTTGCCGGCTTCGTGCGGCCGCCAGCAGTCATAGTCACTAACCAAAGCTATCAAGGCATAACAAATCTGGGCTTCTCTGGCGAGTTTCGCCTCCGGCATCGCCGTCATGCCAATCAGGTCACCGCCCCACTCGCGATGCATCAGCGATTCTGCACGTGTCGAGAATTGAGGCCCTTCCATACATATATACGTTCCTGCGTCGTGCGTCTTAATATCGATTTCTTTAGCTGCCCGGCTAATAAGCTTTCGCAATCGTCCACAGGTCGGCTGAGCCATCTCACAATGAACCGCTCCGAACCCGTCAAAGAAGCTACTCCGGCGTTTGAAAGTCTTATCTATAACCTGGTCAACTATTACCAAATCCTTCGGAGCTATCTCTTCACGCAGTGACCCCACCGCTCCGCCGGCAATAATCGCTCCGGCTCCCAATTGCTTCAAAGCAAATATATTGGCTGCAAAAGGAACCTGACTCGGTGATAGTTTGTGTCCCCTGCCGTGACGGTTCAAAAAGGCGACTTTACTGTTGCCAAATTTGCCGAGCAGTATAGGCCCGCTGGTCTTGCCGAACGGTGTAGCAAGCTCAACCTCTTCAGCGCTGCTTAGTTTCTCGGCCAGCGCATCGCCCAAACCACTGCCGCCAATAATCCCTGTTAGTTTTTCCGCCATTTATCGTATATCCTGCACTTAAAAATCGCCCGTTATAGTATCTTCTTTGTATTTTCATTACAACTATTTTGTACTTGTAGCGGCATTTTTGTATAATTTAGCTGATATGACCTTAACCGAAAAAATAAAACAAAAAGCAATTCAATTAGGTTTCGACCTTGTCGGTGTAACGGATGGGTCGCTAATAGGCACCGGTCACGAAGGTTATTACCAGAAATGGCTAAAAGCAGGTTTTGCAGCGGAGATGAATTATCTGCACAAAAACCTCGATAAACGCTTCGACCCCGGCAAGCTTTTACCAAACGCAAAATCGATAATTGTCACCGGCCTAAATTACAAACCGCCCCTTTCAAAAGCTTCCGATACGAATGAACCAGCCGGCAGAGTCGCCGCCTACGCTCAGTATGAAGACTATCATACCTTCATTAAAGGTATGCTGCGCAAGTTAGCTGATTTCATTACCGATTCGGCAGAGACGAAACCTGCTTTTAAATTCTGTGTCGATTCAGTACCTTTAGCCGAGCGTAGCCTGGCTGAAAAAGCAGGTCTGGGCTTTATCGGAAAAAACCGTATGCTGATTAACCCGGCACTTGGCCCGCAAATCCTGCTCGGTGAAATCATCACCGACTTAAAATTGGAAAACGACAAACCAAATCGTCACTCTGACTATAGCCAGGAGTCTCACCCGTGCTACGGCTGTGATAGATGTATCAAGGCCTGCCCTACCGGTGCATTGCAATCCGACGGCAATTTCAATGCAAATAAATGTATCAGCTATCTGACTATCGAACATGCAGGTGACATTCCCGAAGAGTTGTCTGAAAAAATTGGCGGTAGAATTTTCGGCTGTGACAGATGCGTGATTGTATGTCCTTATTACGAAAATGCGCCCGTTTACAAAAATAAAGAATTCAAATTCTATCCAGAAAGAGCCGGACTGAACCTAAATGACATTTTGAAAATGAACGAAGATGAATTCAAAGAAAGATTTAGCGATTCACCCATCTATCGTACAGGGCTGGAAAAACTAAAACGTAACGCAAAAATCTGTCTTGAAAACATGTCCTGAAAAGCTGATTAAATTAGCGTGGTTTGTACAAAAAGTTTTTGTTTGCCTGTAAATCCTGAATTATACTATAATTACAGTGTCAACTGGAAAACCATTAAATGAAACAAAACCCTGACAACCCGACAGATGCTGAATTATTGGCTCGATATTCCGATGGCGATGGGGCAGCATTCAGCGAAATTGTAAACCGCTACAAAAACGGTCTCTACGCATTTCTGCATCGCTTTATCAACCAGAAAGACCTTATCGACGACGTCTTCCAGGAGACCTTTATCCAGCTTTTTAACAGCCGCGACAGCTTCGACACGAGCAGACCGCTTAGACCATGGCTGTTCACTATCGCTGCCAATAAGGCAAAAGATGCACTTAGAAAAAGGAAAAGAACAGCAGCTATTTCCATCGGAACTATTGCAGATTCCGATGAAATGTCATTCGGTGATGTCCTGAATACCTTAACTTCTACCGATGAAATGCCTTACGAACAGCTTATTGACAACGAAACCGCCGGCAAGGTCCGAAAAATCATCGCAAATATGCCTGAAAACCTGAGAGAAATACTGATTTTGGCCTATTTTCACAAATTTTCTTACAAACAAATGACCGAGACTCTCAGTATACCTATTGGAACGGTTAAAAGCAGGCTCCATTCGGCAGTAGGAAGATTTGCTAAAGAATGGAAGGCGGCAGCGAAGAGCAGGGAAACTTAAATGAAGCAGTTGACAAACGAACAAAAGAATCTCATTTTTGATTACTGTATAGGTATCACAGACGAAAGCCAGTCAGCAGAGGCTAAAGAACTTATCTTTTCAAATCCACAGGCAGCAAAACTTGCAAAACAACTAAAAGCATCATTGGGTGTTCTTGATACTTGCGAAGTTGACGAATGTCCGGACTACCTGGCCAGGCAAACAATCGAAAAAGTTAATGAGCTTGCCCGCTCAAGCCAGAAAGGCCTCGAGCATCTGCTCGCCGCCGAGCAGGTAAAAGAAAAAACAAGACCGACAACAATTTTCCTCCGTAATTTAACTCAACTGGCAGCTGCAGCAGCGATTATTCTCATACTGACAAGCGCATATTTTCCGTCGATGCGCTATGCCCGTTCAAAGTCGTGGGAAAAACAATGCCAGATGCAGCTTTCACGTGTGGCAGCCGGATTAGCAAACTATAAAGCTGACCACGACGGCAATATGCCAATGGTCGCACGTGCCGATGGTCAGCCCTGGTGGAAGGTAGGCTACCAGGGCACCGAAAACCATTCCAATACACGCAACATCTGGCTGTTAGCAAAAGAAGGCTATGTCAATACCGCTGATTTTGTCTGTCCCGGAAAACGGCAAGGCCGCATCCTGAAATTCGACCCGGCAAAAGCCAAATACTATAACGACTTCCCTAACCGCCGCTATGTAACTTACAGCTTCCGCGTTATCAGCTGTGACAAAAAAGCAATGCACAAAAATACTACAGGACGAAAGGTCCTAATGTCGGATTTAAATCCGCTGTTCGAAAGACTGCCGCGTGATTTTTCTTCTCCACTTAAATTGCAGCTTAGCGAAAAGCTTTTAAAGCTAAACAGCGCGAACCATAATCGCAGAGGCCAAAACGTATTGTTCAGTGACGGCAGTGTTGAATTCCGGAAAAAACGAACAGAGGACATTACCGCCGACGATATCTTTACGCTACAAGATACTTATGTCTATAAAGGAACGGAACTGCCCAGGTGTGAAAGTGATGCCTTTTTAGCGCCGTAATCTTCGTTACTCCTGAAACAAGACTTAAGAAAAGTCTTAAAAAGGCCGCTTCGGAAAAGCGGCTTTTTTAATAACTCAGCACCGACACCTAACTTTATAAAACAATCCGCGTACCCACAGAACATGTAAAATACCGGTCAGGAAAAGCGCTCTTGAATTTTTCGACGGCTTTACCGCCAGTGCAATGTGCCGGGCCTATTCTTTGCAGGTTGTATTGGCGAAAAACAGTTTCCGTTCGTTCAATTCGTTCTTCGGATGCCCGTAAAAGGTGCATCCCGCCCAGTACAGCATAAAACTGCTTTTTCCCACTTAAATCTGCGATAAGATGCAGGGTATTAACTACGCCGGCATGGGCACAACCAAAAATAATAACCAATCCCTTCGCTGTTTCGATAAACAAAGTCTGGTCATCCAACAGTTCGTCAGGTTTTCGGCAACTCTCATCAAGAAAGAAAGCGCCGCCGACATCCTCAAAGTTATTGATACGCGGCACTTGCCCGGTTACTATAACTCCGGGAAAAATTTGGGTCGGTGTTTCCGTCCAGATAACTTCACGGTCTCGAATAACCTTTTTTGCATCTTCAGGCATACCAATTGATTCTGCCCCAGAGGCTTTTCGACTAAACTTCGGTTCGATTGCCGCAGGGTGCAAATAAATCTTTGCTTTGGCAGCAATATCAAGCACAGCAGCCAGACCACCGGTATGGTCATAATGGCCGTGACTTAATATAATAGCGTCAGCCTCGGATAAATTAATACCGAGTGTCTTTGCGTTCTGAATAAGAATGTTACTTTGGCCTGTATCGAAAAGGATTTTCTTGTCACCATATTCAATCCAGAACGACAGGCCGTGCTCTGCCAATAATTTTGGGTCGGACGCAGTATTCTCAACCAACGTTGTTATACGAATATCCGGATTCATAAGAATTGCTCCATTATATATTTCCTCTATATGCATTACGACAGCCGCGACTCTTGGCAGCTTATCCGGAACCCATTTCTGAACTTCGTCAAACATATCTCCTTCTGTTAGTATTTCGGCAGTGCCTTTTATCTGAAAAGAACCTTTTTCCTCATCGCGCACAACAAAAGCGATATTGCCATTGCTCAAAATATTGTCACGTGTTTTATTAAGAAAGTTATCTGCGATAAGAACCGTTTGGTCATCGATAACCTTCAAATATTTAATGTATACAACATTTGGACTTCGGTCTTGATTGCATGTTGCTACGGGAAAAATTTCCTGTTTTGATATTGCTTTTTTTACTTCGTCTGGCAATTGTGCCATACTAATGCCTCCTCTGCTTTGTTGTGTATTATGTTACTTCAAAATAGTTTTGTCCGGCAGAGCGGTGCTCTGGAAGTGTTTATCTATCCAGCCGGAAACAGTGTTATCTCGGACATCAAACTGCCTAACGTATGGTTTTATATCCAATACCGGTGTGCTATCTAAAACGTCAACTTCGCTGAAATGTAATTTGTTGCCCTCAATTTTCTCGATTTTTACAACGGATAAGCCAATGTGGTTGGGCCGATGTGGACTTCTTATGGCGAATATACCGTGCTTGTCATTTTCCAAAAATGGCTTTCCTTCGATTTCTATTTTCTCCGACTTATGAAAATAATAAATTATAATAGCATGACTAAAGCCGTCTAAATCCTTAAGGCCAGCACTATATTCCTCTTTTAATTCAATCTTCGCATTGACACCAGGCTTAAACTTACCCTGAATTGGCATATCTTTAACTTGCTTATACGGCGAATGTATGATGCCAATAGAACTCATCGTGATTTTTTTATCCATTGAGTTCTCCAAAACATTATTTAAATCATACTTATTTTGAGTGATTGAGTGACATTGCCAACCCAGTAACTCTACGGCCAATATCCCTTGCGGTTTCGAGTCCTATCTCATCACATTCAATACCCTTTTGCTCATTGCTCACTAAGGACGCTCCAAAATGTGCAGCCTTGGTGCCACCACCGACACATACCATATCATGACAGAGCATTGTTGCCTGAATCGCTTGTATAGTAAGTTCCTGGCCTCCGTTACGCACACCGCCTACGGCCAGAACACCTCCGACTTTATTGCGTAAAAGAGAACCATTGCGCGCCAACACAACCGTTCTATCCAGAAAAGCCTTACACTGTGACGTCATCGTACCAAGATAAACTGGAGTTGCTATTATAATCCCTGCAACTTCCTCATCGCAGAGAACAGGAATTAATGAATTAAAATCATCTTCCTGTTTGCATTTAAGCTGTTTTTTACAGTAACCACAACCCAAACACCCACGAACATCTAAATCAGCAAGTTCAATAATATCAGTCTTAATATCGCCCGACTCATTGTGAACTGCCTTGAGGCAAACCTCTAAGCTTTTTTGAGTTGTTTGACCTTTACGCGGGCTACAATTGACTCCTATTATTTTCATGTCATATTCCTTGAGTTATTATTAAATAGTAGCTTTATAATAGAGCTGTTGATTCTGTGGCTTTGCTTCGATTTTGCCTTCAGAACTTAACTCTTCTATATACTTAACAACTTCATTTCGATGAAGGCCGAGACCTGCTGCAATATCCTCAACAGAACAAGGCCGACGCTGCAAAAGTGTCAGAACATCTTGACGTTGGGCGGAAAAATCCTGTTGTTTATGAACATCGCTGTAATCAACAATAACTTCTGCCTTCTCGTACAGTTTCTCGGTTATAGTTTGCAATTGCTTTAGTGGTACTGGTTCGGCAAAGCCTTCGGCAGGTGGACGAGTAACAGTATTTACCTGAACTTTATCGGGAAGTATAGAGCTTATACAGGTTTTCAGCCTATTTATTTCCATTTCCGGGGTGGTTACACCAGCCAGAAGAAAAACCTCAAGCCAGTATTTACCGTTATATTCATCACGAAATTTTACTAATCCATCTAACATTTTGCTAAAAGTTATATCGCTATGAGGCCTGTTAACATATTGAAATATCTGGCTGTTTCCTGCATCGAGCGATGGAACAACCAAATCTGCAGCTTTCAAGGCATTTCTTACTTCCGGCAGCCACAATAATGAGCCATTGGTAATCACCGCTACAGGAATATCAGTAATACCTTTAATCCTGGAAATGAGTTCTTCAAGTCGTGAATAAAGCGTCGGCTCACCTGAACCGGATAAAGTTATATAATCTGGTTTGGAACTAAGTTTTGCTTTGAGCTGCTCGGTAACAACATCAATCGGCACCCATTCTTTTCTTTTGATTGTTTTGTTGGTTGTTCTCCCAAGTTGACAGTATATACAATCATAACTACATGTCTTAAATGGTACTAAATCAACACCGAGTGAACGTCCCAGCCTTCTGGAAGGAACCGGCCCAAATATATATTCTTGTTTTTTCTCTTTTGTAATTTTTGTCTTCATAATGCAAATCAACCCAAAGATATTAGAAAAATCCCCAATACCATAATGCTGCCAATAATCAAGCTCTTTATAAGATGATCTTCTTTAAAGAAGATATATCCCAATATAATAGTGAACAAAATGCTTGTCCTTTTTACACTTACTACATAGGACGCCAGACCAAACTGAAAAGCCGCAAATAATGTTAGCCCTGCAAAAAATCCAACTATGCCTGCAATAAAAAGCAGCTTGAAGTTATCCGCCGTTTTCCTTAGCAATGCCCCGAGAGTTTTTTTCTTGAGAAAAAGCACTGTTAAAAACAGAGTGCTCAATAACTGTGTTACGCCAAAAGCAAAAAACGGTGATGAATTCAAAATTGCCTTTTTGAAAAAGACCGCCAGAAAGCTGAACAAAAATGCCGCCATAAGCATATATCGCTGACCTTTTTCTTTTAACAAAAGCTTAATCGGCTCTAAAACACCGACCTTTATACTTTCTGCTCTCAACAAATAGGCCCCGCAAACTATCAGCAGTATGCCTGCTAAACCCAGAGTTGATGGGGTTTCTCCTAATATGAAAAAAGATGTCCCAAGCAAAAAAATTGGTGTAAAAGCAACTAATGGAAATGTTTTAGCGAGTTGGGTCGAAGCAATGGCATTAAGAAAACACCAGGCGGCTATAACATCTATAACAGAAGCAACAAGGATAGAATAATAGAAGGCAGGCTTGATTTCCGGAACGCCTGTAAAAAAGATTAGCGGCAGAGCGAATAAACTAACAAACAAATACTTTGAATAGAGAATTACCCGCCTGTCGGTCAGGAAAACCAGCTTCCTGGTGATGACATTTTTCGTAGCTACTAAAACACCGCTTGCCAGTGATAAAAATAACCAATACATATTCTTTCGCTTTGGATTTAAATATCAAAAACACTGCCTATTTTTCTAAAGTTTAAAACACAACCTTTGTTAAGCCCATCGTCGTGGCTTATAAGGCCACAATGTTTTTTCTCAAAAACAAAATTTGAATTTTGAATCTCCTGCTTAATCTCCCCTAAGCTCAGGTCCTGAAACTCCATTATCGGGTCATCTTCCAAAGTATGCTTGGGATAAACGGAAAACAGACCATCTTGTTTTAAAACACGATAAGCTTCGGCGTACAGCTTTTCTCTTTCTTCTTTTTCATGATAATGGAGGACATCATAGAATAAAACTACATCAATAGAGTCATTTTCTAAGTCTATTTCTATCCGGCCTAAGGTGTTTATTGTTCTTATGTTTTTCAAGTTCAGGTGAACTACTTTTTGCTCCAGCTCATTCAGTACTTGTTGTTCTTTGTCCACAGCATAAACTATTCCCTTATTTCCGACGGCCCTGGATGCTGGAATAGTATAATGGCCTACTCTACAGCCGAAATCCAGAACTGTCTGGCCGGATTTGAGTCCAATCTTTTTTAAAAATTCCACCCCATCGGCTGTTTCCCATTTCTCCATATTATTATTCGTAACCATTTATTATAACTATTTTCAGCCACCGAAAACGGAACCCAATCGCTGATTTTAACCTGCAATCGTAACAATGATTATAAAGTCTGCACAAAATAATTTACAGCACGACAGCGACAGTGTTCGACAAGATACTTTCGCCATCTATATCGACAAAATATCTTTCTCTTTCATCCACCATAATCAATGGTCGCAGATATTATCTCCTGCTTCAAGTGTGTTTTCCAGATATGATGAGACAAGCTCTTCAGGCGTGCCGGATGATGCGCCAACAACTACTTTAATATCATTCTGTGTAAACAACTGCTGTGCCCGCTGACCCATACCGCTGGCAATAATCACATTCACATTATTTTCATGTAACCACCGCGGCAATACTCCTGGCTCATGAGCAGGAGGGGTTGCATCTTCCCTGTTTATAACCTTTTTAAGATTGTCATCGATATCGAAGATTGCGAATTGATCACAATAACCGAAGTGAAGGCTTAATTTTCCCTGTACTAACGGAATCGCTATTTTCATTTTGCTATGCTCCTTATTATTTGCTGTTTTTCATTAAAAGGCGTATGTAACATTTCTCCATAAGGCCTTTACATCTTCTGTTACGGCACCGCCGGTATATTCAACCACTGAACACTTCATAATCTGGGCCTTGGTAAATGCATTGTCATAACGTATTTTTCCAACCACCTTTATATTCCGCTTACGGGAATCTTCTTCGATTTGCTCGGCCATATCAGGATTCAAATCAAACTTATTGATTGCGACCAGAGTAGGAATGTTAAAGCCCGCAGCCAATTCCGCTACTCGCTCTAAATCGTGCTTTCCAGAAAGTGTGGGTTCTGTAATTATCAATACTAAATCCGCCCCTACGATTGAAGCAATTACCGGACAGCCAATGCCCGGCGAACCGTCGATGATAATCAGGTCTTTCTTCTGCTGTTCAGCGATTCTTTTTGTTTCTTTGCGTATAAGAGACACCAGTTTTCCGCTGTTTTCCTCAGCGATTCCGAGCTTTGCGTGAACCATTGTTCCGAACCGTGTATCCGATATAAACCACCGGCCGTTGATACTATCGTTAAACTCAATCGCATCGGCAGGACAGAATTCAACACATACCTTACAGCCTTCACAGGAAACATTGTCAACAGTAAACGTCTTAGCTACAATGTCATTTGCCGGACCATCAAAGTTTATAGCGTCAAATTTGCACAGCTCTTTACATTTACCACAGCCGATACATTTTTCAGTGATAATGGAAGCCTGTTTGCCGCCAGAAAAATCAAAACTCTGTTTTACTTTCGGCTCCAACACCAGGTGCAAATCCGCTGCATCCACGTCACAGTCTGCCAGCACTGCATTTTCCGCAAGTGCGGCAAATGCCGCCACAATACTTGTCTTACCGGTTCCGCCTTTACCGCTTATGACAACTATTTCTTTCACAATTTATCCTTAATATATTAAGTTATCTTTTAGCAGATGCATTTTGAGCGGCTAACACGACCGGGTAAACTGTAGGCGCACTGGTCAAAAATGGGTGAGTAGCCATTTGCAGGGTTTCCAGTTCACTAAAAGACATTCTCTTTTGAATAGCAACACCAATAAGATTTATAATCTCTCCGCAGGATATTCCGCCAGCTACCTGTCCACCTAATATAATGCCGGAATTTTTTGAAAAGATTAACTTAATCTTAATGTTGCTCGCACCGGGTAATGTGCCAGGATGTTTATCTACCGCCTCTGCGATGCCGGTAATAATTTCAAAACCCTCTTTTTCAGCGGCATTTTCAGTAAGGCCTGCCGAGCACAATACCTTTCCATCGATATAAGTCGAGTATATAGCAATTGTACCCTTGTTTTCCCGCACAACTTTCAGACTATAAAGATTTGCGCCTGCGATTCTGGCTTCAGCAGTTGCTGTCGAGGCAAGCATTACCGGTGTCTCTTTATGGGTATAGAAATCTTTTTTTGCGGCACAATCGCCAACAGCAAAAATGTCATTGTCAGGGGTACGCATATATTCATCTACCAATATTCCCCTGCCAACGCCCAAATCCAGCCCTGCATCAGATGCGATTTTCGTGTTAGGGATTCCGCCAATCCCAATGATAATACTATCAACAGGAATCTCTTTGCCACTCGAAAACCGAACCTTTTCGACCTTTTCATTGCCTAAAATCGCTTCGACTTTCGTGCCGGTTAAAACTGTTACGCCTCTCGCTTCTAATGTCTGTTGTGCAATTACTGCAAACTCAGTATCAAAAGAATTAAGAAGCAATGAGGGCAGCATTTCTACCAACGAAACATTTAAACCGTCTATTCTGGATACTTCGTCCGCAAATTCTACACCTATAAAACCGCCACCCAATATCAGAACATTTTTTCCTTTTTTAACATTATCTATAAATTTTTTGAGGTAATCCATGTCTTTGAATACAGGATAAACGCCTTCTTTATCAATACCATCTATTGGTGGGGTAATCGGCTCTGAACCGGTAGCAAGAATCAATTTTTCATAGCCGAATACTTGACCGCTTTTGGTAGCGACAGTTTTCTCACTTCGGTCTATCTTTATTGCTTCATCTACAACTACATCGATATCATTTTTGTCCATTGCAGCATTACCCAACCTGTTTTCTTCAGGGTCTTTCAAACTCGCAAACATATAAGGGATACCGCATGGAATCACACCGTTGGCTACGCTTTTCATTACCGTGATTTTCTTTTCCGGATAATACTTTCTGGCTGTAACAGCACTTATTATCCCCGCAGGTCCTGCACCTATGACTAAAACATCTACTTTTCTTTCCATAAAACAAGTCTCCATTAAAATGTAATAACTTTCATTTGCATCTTTCCTCTTTGGATTTTGATTTGTCTCTTTTCATTTCTCTGTCTTTAAGATTTCGGGAGACATTCTTATATAAATCTGCAAAATCCTTCCTATAGTCAGGTAAAACGTCAATAATCATCTTACCAACCGAGTAAGCCTCTGCGATTCGGCGGTCGTTTGGTATTTCAAGAATGATTTGTATGTTTTCCCCATCACAATATTGCTGTACCTGGGCATCGCCTAAATCACTTTGATTTATTATCACAGAGAAAGGCAACTTCAACTCTCTGACCATTGAAACCGCCAATTTCAGGTCGTTTAAGCCAAACGGTGTAGGTTCGGTTACAAGCAAAACAAAATCGCTGTCTTTTATCGCTTCGATAACCGGACATGATGTCCCCGGAGGAACGTCAATAATAACAACACCTGTGTCAATTGAACTCTTTTTAACTTGTTTTATCAATGATGGTGTATGAATATCGCCGATTTTCAGCCGACCCTGTCCGAATTTTACACCATTTGCCGTTCCGAAATCAGCAAAACCAATTTCTTTGGGTTTTTCCGTAATGGCACCTGTTGGACAAACCAGCATACAACCGCCGCATGAATGGCACAACTGGTCAAAAACCATCGCTTTGTCCTTCAGGCAAATGATAGCGCTGTACTGACAAAGCTGACCACATTTACCACAGCCGTTACACTTTTCGGCATCAACTTCCGGCACCTCGATTGTAACAGTTTGTGTTTCTTCTATATCCGGTTTCAAAAAGATATGGCCGTTCGGCTCTTCAACGTCACAGTCAAGATACTGCACCGCTTCACCCATCCGGGCGATTGAACAGGCCAGATTTGTCGCTATAGTTGTCTTACCTGTGCCGCCTTTACCGCTTGCAATCGCAATTTTCATATCAGGATTATTCCCCAGTAATATCAGTTTTGTCCCAGTCAAATCTGTCTTTTGCAAACCAACCGCTCTGTGGTAAAGACTCGAAACAGACCGGTTTCGGATTACGCCATTGATTACCCTGTAATATCTGCCACTTCGTGTATCGATTCATCGGTGAAGCAGTCTTGTCTATTCTGTAACCGGCAGGGTGAAATCCAACCTTGATTTCTGTTGCATTAAATGTCTGCTCCATTATTCCTCCATGTTATAAACCAACCACAAAAAGAAACTAATTCAAAGTTTCATATTCTTTCCAGCATAACGCAGAGATTAAAAACAACTTTAAGATTATTCTGCCTGCAAAATTCTATAATGCTTTCACTTTCAGCCCCAGGCTGAAGCCATATTTTGTTGATTCCTTTATCCCTGCATTCTTTCACGATTTTCACAGTTACCGCAGGCGGAGTAATTATATTAGCAACATCACAAACCACGGGAATATCTTTAATGCTTGGGTAACAGATTAAACCTTCAACTTCTTTGAAGCGTGAGTTAACTGGATAAACCTCATGTCCGCTATCCTTCAAGGACTTTAGAATCTGGTAGGCATATTTCTGCTCATGCCGGAATGAACCTACTACGGCGAATTTTTTTTGCTTTAAAAAATCTTTGACCAAATTCTGCATTTCTATCTCACCAAAAAGTTAAACTGCCTGCATATCAGAAGCTCAAACTTTTCGCTTGAAAACTTGCTGTGCAAAAAGCAAAGGCCCTAATCGGATTTATTTACCGGGTTTTCTCTGCGCAATTATAATAGCCTCATTTGGACATTCAGAAACACAGGCGGCACAACCGGTACAGGCATCTGTGTTGATAACAGCTTGTTCATTGACCTCAATAGCGCCCACCGGACACACATCGACACAAATACCACAGCCTGTACATTTTTCAGAATCAACAACCGCAACAGCCCTGCGACCGCTTTCAAGCTGAGCTATTCTATCGCTTAACTGTTGCTTTTGCTGCTCAAGCAGTTCTGCCTGCTGTTTTATGGCTGCCAATTCCTGCTCAGTGTTTTGAAGTTCGCCATCTTCAGGGGAACCTGCTGCCGGACCAGTCGAAGGCATACCCATACCACGACCCATACCTCCACCTCGACCCATGCCGCGTCCCATACCACCGCCACCGCCCATGCCAAAGTGGCTGGCTACACTCGGCCCCGAAGCAGAAGCCAAAGCACCGGTTTTGAACTGTTCAACGGCATTACGCACAATTCCGCTGACGCCAACGATAACCTGTATCCCTGCCTGGCCAAAGACGTTAAATGCGTTAGGGCCGCAATTACCTGTCAGTACAGTCGTTATACCCTTTTCTGACATTAATTGAGCTGACTGAATTCCTGCACCACCGCCGAGAACAATATTTGGATTTTCAATCGGCTCTAACTGCATTGTGTCAGTGTCAATAATCAAGAAATAAGGGCACCGACCAAACCGAGCCTCCACATTGTCGTCGAGAGTGGGACCTGTTGATGTTACTGCAATTTTCATAAACAATCCTTTCTATCAGAGTCCACATGTTCCGGTTGGACAGGAACCGTTTGTCTGGCTGCTTTGTCCAACGGAAAATCCCGAAAACAGTTTTTGCATATCCGAGCTTCCACATTTTTCGCAGACGTGCTTGCCCTTACCGCTGCTTTTTTCCAAGAATTCTGTCTTGTGCCCACATTTATTACACTTGTATTCAAATATTGGCATCGTCTTAACTCCTTATAAACTTGTTAAAACCTCACCTCAAAACACAGCGTTCTTAAACACCGTATGAAATACACCTCTCAACTGCCACACGCAACCGAGAACAGAAAACCTAAATCTACAGAAAAGTGCGGGGACGGTGCTGAGTGTTATATAAACACACCATCCCCTTAAAAGTCCAGAAACATCTAAGAAAATGCTTCTTTAGCTCTCTTTTTCTTACTCTTTGCTGCTTTTCTGATTTTCGAGTTCTTCTATGCGCTTTTTGATTCCGTCAAGGCTGTCTTCAAGATATTCCGCCTGACCTTTGAGACTATCCAGCTCTTGCTGAGGCGCAACTGTTTGGGTAAACGGTGCACCGCCATAAGCATAAGGGTTCACTGCGCCTTCATAAGCAGGCATACCGTATCCAGCTCCTGCCCAACCAAAACCTCGACCTCTGCCAAAACCGCCACCTCGAAAACCTCGGCCCCGACCGCCGTATCCACGTCCACCAACAGGATTGGCGTATCCCGGCACAGAGAAACCAGCACAAAAACCGGCAGCTCTTCCTGTCATTGGTCCCATTCCAGCAGGACCTGTTCTATCTCCACCTGGCATGATATTTCTCCTAAAATAATACGTTAATAAAAAATTGTTTTTGCGGTAAAAAAGTGCACAAGTTTATTAACTATTCACCGCAATACGAAAGTGGCACATGCCACCTCCTTTAGAAAAAAATGTTAACCTCTCGTCATTTTCGTACCACACTTCGGACAGTTTATTGTATTACAAGGCTGCCCTGCAACATGAGCAACCGTTGCTTTGCAGTTCGGACAGACACAACCTCCGCCCGGCCCTGCTGCAAATGGTCCGCCCATTCTGCCTCTACCCTTGCCCTGACCTCGACCCATACCACGGCCGGTGCCGGAACCCTGACCCGCAGGCCCTGTACCATTAAAACCAGGCATCTATTCTGCCTCCTTAACTAAATCAATAATATCATTAAGAGCTTCACTCTTTCTCAAAATCATTTCGCCAACTTCGCAGCCTAAGTTCCCTGCAATAACAGGGCACTTGGCCTTTAGTATGAAAAATATATTCTTATCCGCATCACTGAGAGTTTCGTAATTGCCTTGTCCTTTAGCGATAATCAAATCAGCATCCTCAAAACGCTCCCGGAAGGTCTGCGAACAGGTTTCCAGAATTGTACCCGGTGCGTCTGAGCCGTTGTCGATTACTTCCACCAGTTCGGTTAAGCCGGCAGTCTCAGCATCTTCCATCGTGGCATCATTTATGACAGGTGAACCCTTAACAACTACAGTGACTTTTTCATACGGTAATTGCTCAATCAACAAACGGTCGAAAACTATCTCACCGGCGTTATCCGCTAAATAGAGTATTCGTTCTGCCTGGTTTACAGTATTTCTAAAATTTTCTATCTGCCGACTATCAAAATCAGCTGCCAGACAACCTCTGATTACCTTCTCAATTTCAGATTCGGTTATTGATGTCTTAACGCCCAAATCGATGATATTTCCCGCAATAGCCAGCCGAACAGCTGTTTCCAATGGGTCTTCAGATGTCTTAATACATCCTTCTAATTCAGCACACATTCTCAAGGCCAAACGGTCAAATCGCTGCTTCAGTTCGTGATACGGGTCATTGTTACCAATTAATTTTCGAATCAATCGGTGTATCTGCTGGCCAATTGCCGGAGGGCTCTGGCTCATATCTAAGTCAGCTGTCAGTCTGAGAACCTCCCGCACTACCTGTTCGTGAATTTGCTCATCGTCGGTTGCCAGCCTTGCTGAATCAAGCGCCTGACGAACAAAACAAGGAATACAATCTAAAAAAATCCGCATAATGTTACTACCTAAATAAAAACCAAAACTCTAAATCCAATGTCCTTCAACGTTGGCCTGGTCTACTTCTTTCAGCTTGCCTGCTTTGAGTGAATCTACTGCTTCGGCAACAGTTTGTTTTTCCGCAAGGAATATTTTTATGCCTGCTGCATTGAGCGTTTTAAAGGCATTTGGGCCTACGTTGCCGGTTATCACCGCCTCGACACCAAGATTCGCTATATTCCTGCCTGTTTGAATACCGGCTCCCTGAACAGCGTTTAAATTCATAACATTGTCATGGGCAGTAAAATCATCTGTCTCGCTGTCAACAACGATGAGCCATTTTGCACGCCCGAACCTGAGGTCAATTTCGCTTGTAAGCTCTTTGTCCTGTGCTGTTATTGCTATCTTCATTTTTTCTTCCTTTCTTCGCTCTGCTTAAACTCCGTTACTGCCTGCTGTGATTAACATAAACAATACACATCCAAAATTAGCGTCGTCCGCCTCGCCATCGGCACTGCCTGCCCCTGCCAAAACCTTTTCTCGCACCAGGCCAGCACCCCGGCATAGTAAACTGAGGCTGTACTAATTGACCGGTCAAATATCCCTGAAGTACATCGTCAACACGGCCGGTTACATATGGCAGTACCTGAATTCCAGAAGCTGTAACCATGTTTGCAAGTGCCTGTGAAATTGCTCCGCAAACAAGCACATCTACTCCAAGACTTTTTAACTGACCTGCCCGATGCGGCAGCGATTCTGCCTTCAACTCAACTTCGGAACGTTCAACCGCCTTAGCGCTTTCGATATCCACCAACAAAAGCCTGTGGGCGAAATCGAACACGTTCGAAACATTATCTCTATATATTGGTATCGCTATCTTCATTGTATTATACCTCAACTAACACTATTAGCAAATGATATGCCAAAAAAGGCGGCGACATGACCAAAGAAGCGTAACGTACTATTAGATAAGGGGTTATTGAAAGTGAAACACCTTGAAATCAGACTCAAAAAACCTTAGATTGGTCGCAATTTGCAACTTATTGGGCAGTCGGTAGTTGCAAAATGCCATTACAAACCCGGCTACGGCAAGGCCATGTGTAAATAAAAAAGTGGCCTCATGGATAGCGGGTGAAACCTGATTAAGGTGCCAAACAGATGACAAACACTTGAAGTTCAGCATTAAGCCGCCTGGCCATGTCTCATCTCGTGAAGTTTCTTAGATGGCTGATAATATTGATTGAGTTTACCAAATCCATTATAATAATTGTAACAGTATAGATATTACAGCGGACAATTCATTTATCTTTTGACTTAATACAATTGTGCTAATACACTTTCTTATATTACCGGCAATGTGAAAACAAGCTATAAACAATATGCTGTATATCTAAAGAAAGTGAACTTTTAACAAATGAGTATTTCCAGCCAACTTACCTTTTTTGAGCTGCTTGACAAAAAAGTCGTTGTCGCCGACGGTGCAATGGGAACAATGTTGTATCAGCACGGCGCATTTGTAAATACCTGCTATGATGAATTGAATCTGACCAGACCTGACCTAATCAGCAGGATACATACCGAGTATGTGCAGGCAGGAGCGGATTTTATTGAAACAAACACATTCGGTGCCAATCATATCAAATTAGCACAATTCGGTCTTGCTGAAAAAACAGAAGAGATAAATGAAAAAGCCGTCGAGCTCGCAAAAAACGCGGCTGGCACCAACGTCCTTGTAGCAGGTGCAATAGGACCTTCGGCAAGCCAATTGCCAAACAAAAAAACCTCGCAGTCGGATTTTGCCAAAGCATTCAGCCGACAGGCCAAAGCACTTGTAAGGGCAGGTGTTGATTTTCTGATTCTGGAGACTTTTTTTAACCTGGATGAAATGCTCCTTGCGATTGCTTCTGTCGGAAAAGTTACGGACATACCCGTCATCGCGCAATTAACAGTTAGCGAGGAAAAGGAAACCGCTTACGGCAATCAACTGCAACAGGGTATTTCAAGAATTTCTGAAGAAGCAACAGTAGCTGCAGTCGGCCTGAACTGCTCAATAGGGCCATCGGCGATGCTGGATTCTCTCAAACTGATAAAAAATCTTACAGACAAGCCGATATCGCTTCAGCCAAACGCCGGTTTACCTAAACACGTAGACGGCAGGCTAATGTATATGTGCACGCCTGAATATATGGCTGAGTACGCAAAGCGTTTTTTCGAAAATGGAGCTAAAATAATAGGCGGTTGCTGCGGGACAACCCCGGCACATATTAAGGAAATAGCCAGAACACTTAAGCCGCTCGAGCGAATATCAACTCCATCACAGTCCAAAACGACGATTACTATCAGGTCTGAGCAGGCTGCTGCCAAAGAGCCTGTGCCGTTAAAGGATAGATCCCGGCTTGGAAAAAAGCTCGCTAATGGAGAAAAGATTATAAGCATAGAAATCTCGCCACCCAAAGGAATCGAAACGTCCCGGCTACTGGAGAAAGCCTCACTATGCAGCGAGATGGGTATTGATACAATCAACATACCTGACGGCCCCCGTGCCAGCTCCAGGCTGTCTGCTATGATAACAGCTATCACAATTCAGCAAAATGTTCCTATCGAAACAATACTTCACTTGTGCTGCCGTGATAAAAACCTGATAAGCATACAATCCGATTTACTCGGTGCTCAGGCAATAGGTATTCGAAATCTGCTGCTTATCACAGGCGACCCTCCCAAAATTGGAGAATATCCGGATGCTTCTGGTGTTTTTGACCTGGATTCAATCCAACTAACAGCCGTGGTGAATAATCTTAATCGTGGTATCGACATAGCGCGAAAATTGCTGAAATCCCAGTTGTCGTTTACCATTGCTGTAGGTGTTAATCCAGTCGCATCGAATTTTAATCTTGAACTCGACAGATTCAGCAAGAAAGTCGAAGCCGGCGCCGAATATGCCATAACGCAACCTGTTTTCGACACACAAAGTTTCTTCAAATTTCTCGAAGCAATAGAACCATTCAAAGTTCCGATAGTTGCCGGTATCTGGCCTTTTACAAGTTATAAAAACGCTGAATTTATGAAAAATGAAGTCCCCGGAGTAATTGTCCCTGATGAGATTCTTGAAAAGATGTATGCCGCTAAAAACCGACAACAAGCTCTGCAAACCGGCGTAGAAATCGCGAGAGAAGTTATGGAGGAAATCGATAAACACGTCGCCGGATTTGCTATAAGCGCTCCGTTTGGAAATGTAAAAATCCCATTGGCTGTACTCGGCAAAATCGATGTCTCTGATATTTGAGCGTCGCTAAATATCAATTTCACTCATCTATTGTCATAATGTAAGCTCACAATGCCACCATAGCCGTATTACTGACTTGTCCCTCGCCCGTTTTATTTACCGCGATAACGCGATTGTTGCAATAAAGTAAACCCCATCAGTGGGGAAGTCAATCGATTTTGTCTGTGATATCGTAGGCCTTCAGCTTGCGGAATAATGTGCTTTTGTCGATACCGAGCTGTCTGGCTGCCGCAGTTTTATTGCCTTCGTTTCGCCGCAGGGCCTGAGTTATCAGAATAATCTCCATCTGCTTAATAGTTGCAGGTCCGCCTGCCGGCGATTCGGTTTTCAAAACCGGACGAACCGATGAAGGCAAATGTCTCGTCTCTATTATCTCACCCTCACACAGAACAAAGCTGTGCTCAATAATATTCTCAAGCTCACGTACATTGCCGGGATAATCATAGGTGCAGAGAATCGTTGTCACTTCATTTGTAACACAGCAGATATTCTTATTGTGCAGGCTGTTAAAGAGGTTTATAAAATGGTCTATCAACAGCGGAATATCTTCCTTCCTGTCTCTTAGCGGAGGCAATTCTAATTTCATCACGTTGACTCTGTAATACAAATCATCCCTGAATTTGCCCTGCTGGACAAGCTGGTCGAGTTTCTTATTGCTCGCTGTAATGATACGCACATCAGCCTTAACAGTAGAAAGACCGCCTACCGGCTCGTAGGTTTTGTCCTGCAAAACCCGTAGCAGTTTAACCTGAACGGAAGCAGAGACATCGCCTATCTCATCCAAAAAAATGGTTCCGCCCTCGGCTAAAGTAAATCGGCCTGGCTTGTCCTTTTTGGCATCTGTAAATGCGCCCGCTTTATAGCCGAACAACTCAGACTCCAAAAGAGTGTCGGGCAAGGCACCGCAATTTAGCGCAATAAAAGGTTTATCCCTGCGGAAACTAAGATTATGAATAGCTCTGGCGAAAAGTTCTTTACCTGTACCGCTTTCACCTTCAATTAAAACCGTGGCATTACTCTCCGCGATATTTGGCAGAACGGCAAAGAGATTTTGCATTTTATGACTTTGGCTGATTATATCCTCACACAGATATCTGCCCTCAATTTCTTTGCGAAGCTGTTCGATAGTGCTCATATCACGAAACGTTTCAACTCCGCCAATAACACTGCCATTTGCATCTTTCAATAAGGCTGTCGATATGGTTATTGCTCTTTTCTTGCCGCCGGCATCGATGATGTGTACAGCTTTGTTCATTATGGGTTTGCCGGTTTCCATTGTCTGGCGAAGCGTACAATCGGTTTCGCAAACATCCGCTCGCAAAACGTCCCTGCAGCGTTTGCCAACGGCCTCTTGGCGCCGGATACCGGTAATTTCCTCTGCAGCCCTGTTAAAAGAGGTTATACGCCAGTCCATATCAATTGTGAAAACACCTTCACTTATTGAGTCCAGAATAACACTTTGTTCTTCAGGTTGTGTTTTACCTACCATAAATTATTTGTACCACATACATGGGATTTTTGCAATTGTGAGCCATAGTTGAATCCTGAACCGCCGAGACACGGATTACATGTCCGCTGCTCTGTTATACGACAGGTTGTATTCTTCAGAGAACTGTTCAAGACGACTAAATAAGTCTTTCCGGATTTTCAGCAAGATTTGCCTGAAATGTTCAATATCAACTTTCTGTCCGGTATCTACCGCTGCATTGCTGCACTGCTGTGGTCATATTCTTCTGTTAAAGTCTCAATAAGCTCTTTGACAGAGATGATTTTATCTACCCGATATGCGTTAGCTCCCGCGAAAGCAAACCCTTCTTCCATGTTACCCTCTTTAGCATTAGTCAATGCAAGAGCGATACAATACGACACATTTTTAAAATCACAAGTTCTCAGACACTTCCATGGACACTTGAAAGTTTCCTTAACTCCTGATGAGACACGCTTAAGAAACTCATTTCGTATAGCTCTTCCAGGCAGTCCTACGGGGCTGTTAATTATGACTATATCTTCTTTCCTGCAGTTTAAATACGCATCCTTAAATTTCTGAGAGGCGTCACATTCATGAGTTGCTACAAACCTGGTTCCCATCTGCACACCCTGAGCACCTAACTGCATAATCTTATAAATGTCCGCACCAGTGTATATTCCTCCCGCTGCGATTACAGGAACATTTTTAGTAAACTGCTCTTCATGGGGTTTTATCGCAGCAATTACTTCCGGCAGTATCTTTTCCAGCGTATAGTCTGGGTTGTCGATATGCTCTTTTTTGAAACCGAGGTGTCCACCAGCTAATGGTCCTTCTACAACCACCGCATCAGGTATATGGTTAAACTGTTTTGCCCACGACCTAAATATAAGTTTAGCCGCCTTGGCGGAAGATACGATAGGGACAAATTTAGTAGGCAGTTCTCCTAATTTGTCCAGCGGCAATGTCTCAGGAAGCCTTATCGGAAGACCCGCCCCAAGAAAAAGTATATTCGCTTCCTCTTCCACTGCACATTGCACAAGGTCGTCGAAATCTGAAAGTGCAACCATTATATTTATACCGATAATGCCGTCTGTCTTGGCTTTTGTTTTTTGGATTTCTTTCCGTAAGGCTCTTTTGTTTGCTTCTTTGAAATTTGTTTTGAGGTCCGGCTCAAACTGGCCAATTCCTGCAGTAGCGATAACACCTATCCCGCCGGCATTTGCAACCGCAGAAACTAAGCCTGATAGTGAGATTCCGACCCCCATGCCTCCCTGTACAATTGGTATATCAGCTTCCCAATCCCCTATCCGTAGTGCCGGCATCTTCTTAAAACTCATATTTTATTGTTTCCTTTCAGGCAAACTGTATAACTATCCGGGACTTTGTAAAGAGCTAAGCCCCTAAACTTGTCCACAGTATAAAACAAAACGCTCCTCTTTAGAAGCTTAAAATAAGTTTACTTTTCCGCTAAGGCGATTTACTTTATGAGAGCATTGGCGGGCTTTATTCGACCAGCCGAAAAAAACAGAACTGTAATATCGGATTGTCGCTGTTAATAAGGCTGGCGTTTGGCCGCCGAGCAATACGATGATAGTGGTTTTGTAAATGATTATTGGAAAAATATTATTGTCACAGACTTGTCCCGAGCAGACCTATCTTATCAAAGTCGAAAGAGTCGATGGAGAGCACCGAAAAAAATTAAACTTCTGGATATACTCAAAAGGACTGTTACCCATACGCCCAAAGAGGTCAGTCAAACTTTTTTCAATCTGACCCACTCTGCCACAAGCAAGAGCAGACGCCAGCAGCGCAACAATTTCCATATCAGCCTTACGGCGATATTTATAAACAAACTGCAGCGGATACAGCTTTTCCAACATATCTTTTATTCGTTTAATCTGTGTAATCACCAAGAATCGCTGCTTTAAATTCATTGAAACCTGTTTTTTCTATCATTGCTCCTAATCTTTGACGCGGCTTGCCGTTTGATTTATAAAACTCGATAATCTTGTCGATTAGCTCAAGTGCCTGCTCTGTTGTCAGGTCTCTGGTAAGTTCCTTTGAAAGCCGTGGCCTGCCTCCACCATTGCCGCCTACAAACAACCTCCATCCGTTTTTCATTCCCACAAGCCCGATGTCCTTTATACAGGTCTCGGCACACTGATTCGGACAGCCACTAACACCGATTTTGAGTTTGCCGGGCATTTCCACACCATGGTATTTTTCGTCGAGCTTTAGGCCTATAGTGAGACTGTCCTGCATACCACGTTTGCAGAACGTTGTTCCGGGACAGGCCTTGACACTACGAACGCAAAGCCCAACCGCAAAACCTGGCGACATATCTAATTCATCCCATATCGCATCAATGTCGTTTTCATCTATACCCACAATCGCGATTCTCGCTGCACTGGTTATCTTCAGAGCCTGGGCTTGATATTTCTCAGCTACATCAGCCAACTTTCGAAGCGTCTCAGGCTGAACAACTCCACATGGAATATGCGGAGCTACGGCATAAGTTTTTTTGTCCCGTTGGATAATTACACCTTTTTCACCGTCCTGTAACATTGCCAGTCTCCTTCTTAATGGTATGTTTATTCTTCAACCGGCTCAAATTCATCTTTGCCGGCCCCGCATTCAGGGCATGTCCAGTCATCAGATAAATCTTCAAAAGCAGTGCCCGCTGTAACTCCATTATCGGAATCGCCAACCGCAGGGTCGTAAATATAGCCGCACATAAGACATTTGTACTTTTTCATCTCTTTAACTCCTTACTTCAATATGGTCATAAGGATTTCAACTGGTTCAACAGAGTAGTAATGTGCCCCAGTTCTTCGATGATAATCGCTTCGACTTTATCTTTGCCAGCTTTGGGGGGCACTAAGCTCTTCAGGCCAAAGTAGAAAACAACCGACTCTTTCTCAGAATTCAAGGCTATCTCAAGAATCTCCCTCGTAGTTTCATTACCGGACAGCTCTTCATCCGGGGATTTTTTGCCTTCATAACCACGGGAGTCTGCCATTGCCTGCAAATACAAAACAGCCTCGTTGTCAGGGTCAAAAACCGTCGGCTCCTTTTCACTATTGCTGAGCTCTTCTCTCATCTTTTGAAAAGTTTTTAAGTGTCTATCTTCCATATCAGCCATATCGAGCAGCATTTGCTTTGCCTGGTCATCCGAAGCGTTTTGGGCTGCTTTGCGATAGAACCTGGCACCATTTCTTTCGATTTCCTCGGCCATCTCGAAAATTTCATTTGCATTAAATGTAATTGTCATTGTCAGTCTCCTTTCCACAATCCGTGAACATTGCAATATTCTCTTGCACTTACAGAATCCGCTTTTACCTCAAATGTCGCCACAGGCGAATCACCAGGATTGAGGAACTGACGATACGCCTTGCCATCAACAAGCAGTTCAATCCACTCTATATAGTGTTTTTCTTCCATCGGGTGCAAAGTGCTTCCAACTGTAACCTTGTAGCCGCCATTGATTTTTTCTATCACCGGCACATGTTTTTCTGTTGCGGCATCAGCGGTTTTTTCATCCAGAAGTTCCATCGGCTCCCCGCAGCAGACCAGTTCGCCGGTACTGCCGTAAATCACTTCTACGATATTACCACACACCGCACATTTGTAGATTTGAAGTCTCTCAGCCATAGTTCTCCCCTTTCATAATTTGGAAATTTCAGGTTACAATTCTGACTTCTTTATATTTGCCTAACGTTATTATACACAGACATATCGGCGGCATAAAGCAATAAACTTGTCCCTGTGAAACTTGTGCCCGCGTGGCTTGTGCCCGCGTATGCGGGTAGCGGGTAACGGGGATGCAAGCCAAAATCAGTTGACTTTTCCCGCCAATGCGGTTTACTATGTGGCAGTATTGTTTGGATTTGATTGTAAATTTTTGACAACAGGCAAAAGACGGAAAATAAATGCCGAGATTTCCCAAAAGCCAAGCCCAAATCGCCGCATTAGCTGAGCAGCTATGGCGGGGATTGCTGGACAATAACGCTATTTTCTCTCAGCCGCCGGTTCACCCGCTGGCGATAAGATTCAGAAAGATAATTTACCAGTCCCGACACGATAATTTTCTGGCAGCCCAAGCTGCTGCCGAGCAAGCTACCACCGATAAGACAGAGGCTCTGGAAATCCTCATCGAAGCTCTAAAAGACGACATTCGTTACGCCGAGAATACCATCAATTTCGATGACGACAAACTGAAACTTATCGGCTGGGCAGGCAAAAAAATGAGAACACAGCTTGCTGTGCCCGGTCAGACGCGCCTGCTCGAAGCTCCCAAACAAGGTAAGGGCTGGCTGTTTCTCGACTGGAAAGCCCCCGCCGACGGCGGTAAACCAAAGGCATATAAAGTACAGCGCCGTGTCGTTGGAGTAGAGCCGGTCAGTGACCGGTGGGCAGATGTCGCAACGGCGATACTCTCTGAAATTACTTTAGTTGAGCAGCCGGAAAAAACGCAACTCGAATATCGCGTTATAGCGGTAAATAAGGCAGGCGAAGGTCAGCCGAGTAATACAGTGATGGTGGTTTTGTGAGCTTACATCGTGGTGTTGCAGGTTTACATCGCGGCGTTGTGAGTTTGCAATGTGGCATTGTAAGTTTACATCGTGATGTTGCAGCTTTACGTTGAGGCATTAGGTAGCGTTACATCAAGGCATTGTTAGCTTACATTGAGGCATTGTAAGCGTGCACCGTGGCATTGTGAGCTTACAATATGGCATTGTAAGGGTGCATTGAGGCATTGTAAACGGGTTAAGAGGCGTGTAAGTCATTGATTTTAATGGAGTTATGAGAAAAATCCCTTAAAGGGCGATTTTGCTCTGTGGTTTGAATCTAATGGAAAGGCAAGAGGCCATGAATTTCGAAAAACGTCGCAAACTTATTCTTCTTTACAAAACTCGGCCAACAGATGAACTGAAAGAATATGTTACGAAGTACTATTATAATTACAGAAAAAATACATTATCTTTAATCAAGCAGGAATTGCTTCGCAGAAATGTAATCATTCCTGAAGATGAATTACCTTCCGAGTCAGAAATGAGATCAAAAATCCTTGCAGTCAGGTTTACTTCCGCCGTTTTTATTATTGTTTTCCTTCTAATTTTTGGTTTTGCGGGTCATTGGATGAGTTCTGGTTCAAAATCTGAACCAAAATCTACTCCAAAACCTAATGGATTGTCCGCTTATTATCAGAGTTGTGATTATGTTAGACAACGATTAAAATCTTCATCGTCAGCAAAATTCCCTAATCCACTGAACAATCGTGAGCTGATAGGAGTTGATTTGGGTGAAGGTCGGTTTAAGGTTTCTGCATATGTCGATGCAAAAAACAGCTTTGGAGCAACAACACGAAGTAGGTACACTTGTATTCTAAAAGGCATCGAAACTGTTGATGGCAATAGATGGATATTGGAAAGTATAGAATTTGATTAACGTTTGATAGCAATACGGAATAGATATTGAAAATTTGAAAGGGAACACATGAAAAAAACACTAAGTATTGCATTGTTGTTATCTATGGGATTCTCTTTGTTTCTGGTTTCCTGTGCTTCTGTCGGAAACAGTTTTGATTATAACTCAATAAACAACTTAGAGCCCGGCGACAGCGAACAAGAGGTTATTGATACTCTTGGCGGTCAACCCTGCACTCGAACCTATAATGATGATGAGACATATGATTTGACATGGAAATATGTACATGGGAATATGTTAGGCGCGAAAGGATTTGTCTTAATAATACGTTTTTCAAAAGATGGGGAAATGCTTAAAATTGTAAAGCAAGGAACAAATAAGGCAGGATTTTAAAACAAACAAGATAAGACTTTAAAAAAGGAAAATGATTATGCCAAATATTATTGGACGCAACTGCGATAACACAGAGGGTGAACGAGCAGGTACTGTTCCAGGGCCACAGACGAGCATCGAATATATTTCTGGAGCAGTTGGAATTGCAATAGTTCAAACTTTCACTAGTGTTGATGATGAGGATAGGGGAGGGGTGATTTTCAGATTTGAAATTGATGATCAAGGCAGCTCATTTATTCCGTTTGCAAGGAATACTGAAAAAGGAGTTGAGTTACATTTTGCAGGAGAAGCGGAAGCTGAATCTTTGATTAATGCATTAAAGGGTGTATTAGCCGCAGGGATATTGAAAAGATAAAATAATATGTTGCAAAACACCCCGCAACGTAGCGGGGAGAAAATAATGGAATAACTTTTACTGAAAGGAGTTTAGATAAAATGGCAAGATTTCCAAGAACAGAAGCAGAAGTTATAGCATTAGCCGAGGCGATAATAACGGGACTGACCGCCAATGCAGTGCTTTATCCGGCGCCGCCGGTAGCAGTGCTTGATCTGACGGCAGCGAAAACCGCCTATATCACGGCACTCAATGCCGCGATTGCCGCCGCAGCCGCAGCCGAGGCAGCCACTACCACTAAGGACGATGCGCTCGATAGTCTGGTTGATGCAATGAAAAGCGATATCCGCTACGCCGAGAATACCGTCGATTTCGATGATGACAAATTGAAGCTCCTCGGCTGGGCAGGCAAAAAAGCCCCGACACCATTGGCTATACCCGGACAGACGAGACTTTTGGAAGCGCCACGACAGGGCGATGGCTGGGTATTTCTCGACTGGAAGGCCCCCATCGATGGCGGCGCACCGTCAGCTTATAAGGTAACGCGAAGGGAACGACCGGCAGGCGCGTGGGAAGATGTCGCAACGGCAGTTATTACAGAGGCCACATTAGTCGAACAGCCGAAGGGCAAAGAGCTTGAATACCGCATCATCGCCGTTAATAAGGCAGGCGATGGCCAAGCCAGTAATACAGTAATGGCTGTTCTGTAGATGTTGAAGCGCAGCGAAAACCCCGATTTATCGGGGGTGGTTTTGTGAGCTTACATCGTGGCGTTTTGCTTTTCAATCAAACGCGCAAGTAGGGGAAAATTTCTGCTCAAAACTGGGCTGTTTTTGTTTGTTTCGTGCGCATTTTTGTAAATTTCTGCGAATTTCTGTAAGTTTTACCCCTGTTTTCGCGTTTACTTACGCATTTGATTGACTCAAATCCCCGTTTTTAACCTAAAAACCCACATCCATCCCCCAAAATCCCCGAAATTTAACCCCAAATTTCGCTATTTTTTCAAAATTCTGGATTTTTCAAAACCAAAATTGCTGCAATGTTTCCCGTCGGTGTGTCAGATATTCCGGCTGTTAATAATTGGTTGCTTCCATTTCAAAATAAGCCTGCGGATGTGCACATGCAGGACAATTATCAGTAACCTCAGTACCTTCGTGTACATAGCCGCAGTTTCTGCATACCCAGCGAATTGGAGCATCTTTCTTAAATACCTTACCTGCCTGCATATTCTTCGCTAATGCCAGGTACCTATCCTCGTGTCGTTTCTCCGCGACGGCAATATTCCTGAAAACTTCAGCAATTTCGCCAAACCCTTCTTTCTCTGCCACCTCTGCAAACTCCGGATACATCTGGGTCGTTTCGTAGTGTTCACCGGCTGCGGCGGCTTTGAGATTGTCGATTGTGCTGGCGATAACACCAGCTGGGAAAGCCGCTGAAATCTCAACCTCACCGCCTTCTAAAAACTTGAATTCCCGCTTGGCGTGCTCCTTCTCCTGATTTGCTGTTTCTTCAAAAATAGCTCTTATCTGCTCGTATCCCTCTTTTTTGGCCTGGCTGGCAAAATACGTGTATCTATTCCTCGCCTGTGATTCACCTGCGAACGCTGTTAATAAATTCTTTTCTGTTTGACTACCTTTAAGTTCCATAATGCACCTGCCTTTCCTGAAATGATTAATCAATCGTTTCGGTCTTTGCAACATTACCCTGCAAATCAATGGTAACATCTTCGAATGATAATTTCACCCCACTGCCGGCCTACGCCATTTTTGAACATTACAACATATTATTAATGGTTTTTGCGTTCGTGACGCCGTCTATCGGTTTCTTTTAACAGCCTTTTGCGGATTCTAATTGAATTAGGACAAATCTCAACAAGCTCGTCGGATTGAATGTATTCCATAGTCGCCTCAAGACTCATCTTCCTGGCAGGTCTGACCTTAGCTGCTTCATCTTTACCCGATGCCCGAACGTTAGAAAGCTGCTTACCTCTAACCACGTTTACAGGTATATCTTTTTCCTTGCAGTGTTCTCCTACCACCTGTCCTTCGTATACCTGTTCAGCCGGCTCGACAAAGAAAACACCTCTATCGTACAAGGCATCGAGTGCATAAGCAGTCACTCCTCCGGTAGTGGTCGCTATCATAACCCCTGCCTTGCGCTGAGGTATCGTACCGCGCATCGGCTCATATCTTTCAAACGTATGATGCATAATCGCTCTGCCGGCAGTTGCGTTCATCATCCTTGCATGAAGGCCGAACAAACCACGCGACGGTATCAAAAATTCCATATGAACAAAATCACCGGCTCCGCTTTTGGCATCCATTTTAACTATTTCACTTCGCCTATCTCCCAGAAGACTCATCACGGAATTCTGGCAACCCAATGGGCAATCCACTACGAGCAGTTCTATCGGCTCATGACGTCTGCCTTCAACCGTCCTCAATATCACATTCGGCTTACCGACACAAATCTCATAACCTTCCCGCCGCATAGTCTCCAGCAGAATTCCAAGATGCATCAAACCTCTGCCTGAAACATTGAACTCTTCAGGCGTCCGGCCAGGTTCTACTCTCAAGGCAACGTTTTGCTGTAATTCTTTTTGGAGTCTATCTCCAATTTGCCTGCTGGTTATGTATTTTCCATCTTTTCCTGCGAAAGGACCATCATTAATTCTAAATGTCATGGCCATTGTCGGCTCATCAACTGAAATAACCGCAAGCTGCGAAGGCTTATCCGCACAGGCAATAGTGTTACCAATCTCCACAGGGTCAAGCCCTGATATCGCACAGATATCACCTGCCAGAACGCTTGAGACCTGTTTTCGGCCAAGACCAAAAAACTGATGGATGTGCATAACCTTTTGCTGAGTATGCAAACCATCGGCGTCAATTACTGTAACCAGCTGACCTTCGGTTATTTTACCCGCGAAAACCTTGCCAATTGCTATTCGTCCAACATACTCCGAATACTCCTGGTTTGTCACCAGCATTTGCAGCGGCGCGTTCTGGTCAACTGTTGGCGATGGAATATTGTTTATTATCGCATCAAATATTACCTGGATATTATTGGTTTTATTAGCCATATCTGTTGTTGCCCAACCATCTTTGGCTGATGCGTAAACAAGTGGAAAATCGAGAGCCTCATCATCTGCGCCGAGTGATACGAGCAAATCGAATACTTCATTAACCACATCGTCCGGCCTGCTGTTTTCGCGGTCTACTTTGTTTATGACTATTACTGGTTTTAATTTGTGTTCGAGGGCTTTGGTCAATACAAATCTTGTTTGCGGCATTGGGCCTTCAAATGCATCTACCAGGACCAGTACGCCATCTGCCATTTTTAAAACTCGTTCGACCTCGCCGCCAAAATCGGCATGGCCCGGAGTGTCAATCAGATTTATCTTATATTCATCGCCTTTTGAGTCGGTATAGTAAATCGCGCAGTTTTTGCTTAGGATTGTTATGCCGCGTTCTTTTTCGAGGGGGTTTGAATCCATTATCAAATTGTGCTGGCCGCCAGCTAATTTATCGAGCTCTTCGGTTCTGAACATGCCGGACTGGTATAGAAGCTGGTCTACGAGCGTTGTTTTGCCATGATCGACATGGGCGATTATTGCTACATTACGAATATAATCTGAATACATAACAAACTTTCAATTAGGGAATATTAAGATAAAAAAACAAACAACTATTCAGAATTTGCTCGACCCTCCCTATGCAAATAAGGTATTTTACACTTCTTTTCAGGGCCGTCAATACAAAACCATTATAATACTCCCTAACCCGAACGAGCCGGAACCAAACAGGTAAAGGCAAAAAGGCTGATGCCTTAACGAAACCGCCTTTCGCCACCAAACATCCATATAATTCACACGACCGCAATCTCCCTCCCTACCCTGAACCGCCTACACACGGATTTTCAGTCCGAGGATTGGTATAAGAAAAAGCGTGGCGGTTTTTATGACCGCCACGCCTGAATAGCTTCAAACAGCTTTAAAAAAGTCATTTAATTGTAACATCATCTATGTACCAGCCCTCGTCCCATGCTTTTTTGCTAACACCAAAGCCAACGACACTGCGCTCTTTATGCTTTGTTTTTTAGTTAAGCCAATTTTCAGCTAAAACGGCGAGGTCCAATATATCGATAATACTATCTTTTTGGTCAGAGATGTCGCAAGCCGGATTCCAATTATCATCGCCTGGGCTACTCAGCCAAGCTGAGGCCAGGATGGCGAAATCAGCTAAGTCCACATCGCTGTCACCATTTAAATCACCATCAACATAGGTATCATCGCCGCCGAATCCGCACTTAATTGCAAAGAAATTGTCGATGTAGGCATCTCCGTCTATCGTCTTAACAGCAACATTGCCGGCTGCGGTTATTGCCGAGCCGGATTTGTCCTCGTAACTGAACATGTTGTGTCCATCGATAAACAGTGTTAAGATGTTACCAGTAGCGGCAAACCTGACTGTATGCCATTCGTCCAGGCCCGGCTTGGGATAGCTGACTCCGCTTACCAGCGATGTCCATGTTCCGCCGTTTGTTCTGTAAAGTGACGGGTGTACAGCGCCGCCGTCATTTACATCTATGAGCGCGCAGTAGCTGTCCTGCGTGCCTGGTTCGCTTCCTGCCGTTGCCCGTACGAAAACACAGATAGCGCCGTTTGCACCACTCGTATTGGTAAAATGGAAGTCGGCCTGGGTAGCTACTTCATCGGACTCGAAGCTTCGAGTCATAGTAACATAATTGCTGCTGCCGGTGCCGGCGTATGTGTTGAGCCATTCATTCGTGCCGTCATGGCTGTGCTCTGACCCGTACCATGTATAATTAGCCTGAGTATTGGTAGCGAAGTTGTCCGAGACGGTATCCGCAGACCATACCTCACCCAGCGAGTAGTAAGACTGGCGTATTGTCTTGTCATAAGTATCCGGTGCTATGCCTACTATTCCAACCCATTCGTCTTCCCAGTTCGGCTTAAGGTTCTGTATTTCGGGATCCCATACCGAATCGTATAAGTTCCAGCATCCGCCGGTCGGCCAGAGGGCGTGTCCACTGGAGTCACCCTGTTTGTTCCAGTCATCGGCGTACTGAAAGAGAGTTCCGCCAATACATGGCTTGTCCGGATTAAGCCCACTGCCGTTGGCTAACATGTCGGTCCACCAGTTCTTCATATACTCAGCCTGCGGGGTCTCAAATACCCTTTCCTCAAGGGTATGATAAACGTCACAGCCGAACTCGGCAATACACATCGGCTTGCTGGTCCAGCTTGCAAACTTATCCAGTGCGAACAGGTCGAAGAAGTGCCGGCCTCGATAAACATTGACAGACCAGATATCCAGATTAGGCATATTACTGTCGGCACAGCCCATAGTTTCACGGTTTTCAAGGTCTCCGACCTCAACATTGACAGTTGTTACCGGATGATAATTGCTGCCTTCAATCTGCTTGGCAGCAGCAGCACACTCATCTACCAACTCGTACCATATAGGCTTGTTTGTGTCCCCGACATGAACGTTGTATTCATTGGCTATCGACCACATAAGTACCGCCGGATGGTCCTTCCATTGTTCTACCATTTCGAGAAAATGTGATTTAAAGGCATTCCGGACATTCGGGTCGGTGATGTCAGAGCCTTGAGCAATGTCATAACCCATCATCGCATAGATTCCTTCCTCATAGGCAGCATCCATACCGTCAGGATATAGCGGCGGCTGGTATAAACGGATGACGTTACATCCGATATTCTGCAGCAGAGGCAGGTCTATATTATACATATCCGCATCGCCGGACCAGTCGTAATGGTAATTCATTCCAACCGGTGTTCCACCGTAGCAGACGCCCTTCATAATGAACGGCTGGTCATTTACCAGCAGCCGTTTGCCGGGCGGAGCAAATATGGGTCTGAAATCATACAGCGAATAACCCCAGGACGTTCCGCGTTTTGTTCCGTACATCCGGACATATCGGGCTGTTACTGTCTCACCAAGCCTGACCGTCTCATCGCCGCCCAGCCCCTTCGTTGTGCTGTAGCGGGTCGTCCAGTTGCTGTCGTTGTCTGAGGTCTGAATCTCGTAGGATTTTCCGTAGGAAGTCTCCCAGTAGAGTCTGACTTGATTGAACTGCTTTGACTGACCTAAGTCTATCCTTATCCATTGCGGGTCTGACCAGTCGGAGGCCCAGCGTGTTGCATCCGAAGCGTCAATGGCATTGGAAGGCGGGTAGCCGCCCTGATAGGTGCTGGCTGTACTGCCCACCGCAGTGAGCGGCTCAGTATACAGGGCAGCCAGTTTTACGGGCGGGCTGCTCAATTGCGGGCTGAAATCATATAGTGAATAACCATAACCTGTCCCGCGCTGCGTTCCATACATACGGATATACCGGGCTGTTATGACCCCACCAAGGTCAATGACATCATTGCCGCCGTCTCCGGTCGTCGTGCTGTAGCGGGGTGTCCAGCTGCTGCCGTCATTTGAGGTCTGAATCTGGTAGGATTTGCCGTATGCTCCCTCCCAGTAGAGCAGTACCTTATCGAACTGCTTCAACTGTCCGTAGTCTATTTGTATCCATTGCGGGTCTGCGTGCGCAGACTCCCAGCGGGTCGTATCTGAATCGTCAATAGCGTTGGCGGGTATGTTGCCGCCAAGATAGGAACTGGCCGTCGCAACAGGGTATCGGATACGCGACTCCAGCACAATCTCCTCAAGAGAATAACTGACTTTTGTATTTCCTCGCTTGGTGCAGTGAATCCGCAGAAACTGTGTGGTTATATCCTCGTCCAGTAAAATAAGGTCTGTGCTGCCATCTCCTATAGTGGTTGAGTACTTGTTTGTCCATGGGCCATTTACATCATCTGCAACATCAATGGAGTATGACCTGGCAAACCAACCGCCCCAGTGCAGGATAACGGTGTTAAAGCTTACCTCATTCTGGCCGTAGTCAATGGTGATTGACTGGTCGTTGAGCACAGACTCCGAGGGACTATGGTCATAATTGCCCCAAGGCGGTACTGAGTACCAACCCGTGGTCAAATCACCATCCACTGCCCTGAAAGGCACCTGTGAACCCCATTCATCCGACCGGCATGAAGTGGCAAAAGTGCCGGGGATAATATAGAGTTCCTTAATCGAATATGGCCTGTCAACTATATTTTCCAGCTCAAGCTTCACAAACCGGGCAGTTGCCTCTGTAAAAGTGATGGAGTCCACATCGCCGGTCGTGCTGGTCTGATGAGCAAGCTCGGTCCAGCTTTTGCCGTTTGTCGAACCTGAAATCGTATAGTCGTTACAGTCGGCATTCGTCTGCCAGTATATCTTAATCTCATCGAAGGTCTGCTCCGAGCCCAAGTCAATACAGATATCCTGATACTTAGCCAAGTTTCCGGTGGTCCAGCGACAGTAGTCGCCATCTATGCCGCCGTTGACCAAAAAGCCCGGGCTATATTGGTATCGCCAGTACGGACTATCAAACGCATCGGCATTTTTCCATGCCTCGGAGGCATAAACCTGCGGATACTGATTGCCAAGCGAAACCCTGAACTCACGAACCTCGTAAGAGGCCCCGCCTGCCGTGCAGGTCAAACGTACCTTAAGCTGCGGCGTAGAAACATAGTTCCAATCGTTATCGTATATGTTGGGGTCATGCCAGCCGACGTCCAGCCAGATGTCATCGATGCCTCCGTCGCCGCTGGTGGTGCTGTAGGCCGTACTCCACTCATTGCCGTCGTTGACCTCAACGGTGTAAGAAGTGGCGTAGGTATCACCCCATACTATAGTGGCAAAACATAGCTTGGTAGGATTCTCATAAGTAAGTGTATAGCTCTGAGTGCCTCCTGCACCGGAGCGCCAGCCTGTAGCTAAATCACCGTCTTTGGCCTTGTATGCCTCATAGCCGCTTGCGCTTGAAGAAGCCTCGCCATAAGGGTACTCAAGGTAGGTGCTTGTCTCGGCAATCATATATGACCAGCAGTTATTCCACGAACTCGTTTCATAGTGTTGAATCC
>CBDVDM010000001.1:0-215271 GCA_965372745.1 uncultured bacterium | reverse complement strand
GGATTACATCGTGGAGACATGGGAATACGTTGATTTGACTTCGTTGGGAGCGGTAAAGAGTCTGGAGTTCGCCCTCAACTCAAGTGATGTCGGTGATTGGGGCATGAATACGCCAGCATATTTTGCGATGGATACGGTCATTCCAGAACCGGCTACTCTGGCATTGCTGGGCCTCGGAGGATTGCTTCTTAGGAGACGCAAAGGGTAAAAATAGCTTTGGCTATTTGACATAAAGTTGTTTCATCTCAATGAGTGGGTGGGGCTATGGCAGTAGCCCCACTCATAATATGAAAGGAAAGATAATGTTCGGCGGAAAAACACAAACAGCTTTTCTCATGGTCTGTCTTTGTTTGACAGCTGTTGTCGACGCCGGGCCTTACACCGAAGCAGGAGTAAACGGATACATTGGTGATGACTGGCGACACGCTAATCCATTCGAAGACCCCGACGCTATTCTCAACCCGATATTTCGCGGCTGGGCCACTGATGTGTTTAATTATCAGCCTGCGCCGGGAGTGGATTATGATTGGACTAATCCTGACAAATCGCTGGGTCCGGCTACAGGCAACAATCTTGACATTGTAAGCATGGGCGATTTAGACCAAGACCAGATTAACCAAGGCATCCCGCCCGGTCAGATAACTTTATTTTTCAGCGACCCCAATCATATTCGTAATGTCAACGGTTATGATTTTGTTGTTTTTGAGAATGGTTTCGTATCTAATTACAATACCGGCGGTGGCGCCATTGAGGGACAAATGTTTTCAGAGTTAGGATATGTGGAAGTGTCTTCTGACAGCGTAAATTTTGCCAGATTTCCTACCGTATCATTAACACCCGAACTTGTGGGAGCTTATGGTACTATTGAGATTAGCAATATTCTCAATCTTGTTGGTAAGCATCCTAATGCTCACGGCCTTTGTGTTGGCACGCCATTCGATTTAAGTGAAATCACAGAGGACCAAATGGTTAAGGATGGTATCGTCGATATCAACAATATAAGCTATGTGCGGATAGTTGATATTCCGGGGAGCGGCGATTTTAACGATGTGGCGGTAGAGCATACTGACCCAAACACTTGGCCTGACTGGGATTATTATGATGTCAATCATCCAATTTATGACGCCTGGGTTACATGGGGTTCCGGCGGGCTGGATTTGGAGGCAATCGGCGTTCTGGAAGAGCAAGAGTATTCGGCTGACATAAATCTTGATGGCATTGTTGATTTCTTTGATTTTACACTATTTGTATCGGCTTGGCTAAGTCATTTCGGAGAAGAAAGCTGGATAGATAGATGCGACTTGGCTGAACCAAAAGACTTATTCATCAATTTTCTGGATTTTGCTGTGTTTGCTGCTGAGTGGCTCAAAATGGAACAGTGGCATGACTAAACACCCCGCCCACAGATGGCGAGGCTAAACAAAAGGAATTTGCAGGCACAATGCGAAGAAGGGCTTTCACATTGGTTGAGTTGCTGGTAGTAATTTCCGTCATTGCCTTGTTGATGGCGATATTGATGCCGGCATTAGCGGCGGCAAGGTCTGTCGCCCGCAGTATGGTCTGCACATCCAATATTCGCCAGCTTACAATAGCAAGTATCGGTTATGGTATTGAAAACGATGATTTTTACGTACCAGCTGCGAGCGATATATGGGACTATATGGGTGGTCTTCATCGCTGGCACGGAGTAAGAAATAGCGTTAATGAAGCGTTTGACCCACTCAAAGGGCCGCTTGCAGCTTATCTTGGGGATGGCAAAGTTAAACAGTGCCCTCAAATTGTGAAGTTTGTCAATGACGACAGCCAAAACGCCTTTGAGGCAGGCTGTGGCGGTTATGGTTATAATATGACTTATCTTGGCAGCCGTCTTGGTCAAAAGGGCATAAGTTTTGAACAAAGCTCTATCTTAACTACTTGTATGTCTAAAGTCCGTAAACCGTCTGAAACGTTAATGTTCGCTGATTGTGCGATGGCTAATGATGGCGATAATCTTATAGAATACTCTTTTGCTGAGCCACCTTTTACTCTTTACAATGGCAAGCCTTTAACGAGCTTTTACATGTCACCATCTATTCATTTTCGTCATCGGGAACATACAAACATTGGTTGGGCTGACGGCCATATTGACTCACGAAAAATGGCAATTTATAATGGACAAAATATTTACGGCGTTAACTCTGCTGATATGAAGTTAGGCTGGTTCGATCCGGTAGACAACACTTTGTTTGACCTAAAATAAATATTTATTTCTACCCTCAAAAGCATATAATAACCATCGTGGAGATGACAAAAGTAAAAAACGCAATAACATTTTCTCTGCAGGGGTTGAATCATCTGCTCTGGCCGGCAGTTTGTTCCAACTGCGGTACGAATATCAGTGACGGTGAAAACAGCCTATGTGAAGACTGCTGGAGTAAGCTTTTGCTTTGTACCGGTGATGACTACTGCGGCCGTTGCGGTAAAGAGGCAAGTAAATATGGTATAGTTGAAGGTGCCTGTCCCGACTGTCAGGGCAGAGAAATACATTTTGACGGGATAGCTCGAAGTGGAATTTATAAAGACAGCCTGCGAGATATGATATTATCCCTCAAGAAAGGGCGAAGCGAATTAGGCGACATGTTAGGCTCATGGAGCAAAAGCACCCTGGAGGCAAGCGGTTTTTATGATGAGATAGATTTTTTTGTGCCGGTTCCGCTGCATTGGACAAGAAGATTCTTCCGAGGTTTTAACCAGTCTTTAATTATTGCCAAAAGACTAAAACATCCGACAGTAAAAATTAATACCGACCTTGTCCGAATTCGTCGAACCAAATTTCAATTTGCAGCGGCAAGTTCAGCTCAGCGTATTAAAAATGTAGCAGGTGCGTTTCGAGTTCGATTCGGGCACCAATTAAAGAGGCGAAATATTTGTCTTGTTGATGATATTAAAACAAGCGGTGCTACATTAAACGAGTGCGCTAAGACATTAAAAGAAGCAGGTGCATCTAAGGTTTTTGCATTGGTTCTCGCTATTGCCGACCAGAATACAGGCTGAATATTTATAGTACCTTATTTTATAAACCTCTCGGGGTCGTTTTCGGGGCTGTAGTGTGTATTTTCCTCTTTGGCAAGTATGCCTTTACAATAAAAGTGTCTCATAAGATTGCGCCGAAGCTTTCTTAAAGGAGTAGCTGTTGCTCGATGAACCTTTATAAACAATGAAGTGTGACGCGATATTACATATTCGTGAGGTCTTAGAAGTTCGGGAGACAGGCGTCGTTTGTGCTTGAAGAGATGATATATATCCGCTCTTTGTCCCATTTGGCGCAAGTAATCGAAAAACGGCTGAAAGATTCTGAGTTTTTTTCCAATATGCAGGGAAATTTGAAAGTCGATGAGATGGGGATTGCCGTTATTGTCTAAAATAATGTTCCCGCGCTTGTTCATATCAAGATAAATTATGTCACGCTGATGAAGTCTGTGAACAAGTTCAAGGAGCTTATCAAAAAAGTCCTGCGGCAGCTCTGTGGTTTCATCGAGCGTAACCCCTTCAATAAATTCGTATATAAAACCATTTTTACCATAAAGCGACAGAAGATTTGGGGTGCCCTGTATTGAATCCAAATATCTAAGTATGGATACCTCGTGATGACAAAGCATCCTACCAAGCCATGCCAATGGCATGAAAAGGAAATTACTCTGCCGCTGAAGCTTTAGAATGACTTTTTGAGGATTCGAATCAGCCTTTTGGGTCGGGTTTTTAGATTTGTAAAGAGCAGTTGCTGCATAAAAATCATGCTTTAAAACTTTTTCAAGCTGATATCCACTGTCATCTACAATGATTTGCTCTGGAATAGGTTTTTTGCCACAGGCATATAACTGATGTTTTAAACTCTTAAGCACTTCTTATCCTCTAAGCACAAGTATGGTTTGAAAGGCTACAGCTTTTCGTATTTTATCACAGCACGATACAAACCATTGATTCTCTTTCCATCAATAATAATCGGAGAATACTTTTCATTCCTCGGCTGTAGACGCACTTTATTTTCCTGTTCAAAAAAAACTCTTTTGAAAGTTGTTTCATGCGGCATTGAAAAACGAATAAAACAGTCATCACCATTGTGAACCTCAGCAGCCGGCGAAAAGATTACTATATCACCTTCAGAAAATTTAGGCTCCATGGAATCGCCGATGACACGGACTGCAAAGGCATTTTTGTCATGGATATCGGGGCATCGAACATAATCATCAGCAACACCAACAGGATAGTCTAAATCGCCAAAGTCAGTCGGATAACCGGCAGAGACTTTATTTATTATAGGAATCAATCGCCCTGCTGCCAAAGAAGTGAGTTCCTGCTTGATACCTAATTCACTTTCAGCCAATAGGGTATTGAGCTGGCTTGCATTTGATTTTGCATCCACAAGGTTTTTCATAAACTGCCGCCATTTTTGATTTTCGGCTTCTGCGGATTCGTAACCCTGTCTAATATCAGAAGGTATTTTTTCCATGTGGGCAATGTGAAGAAGTAAACCAGGCTCAAACTTGAGTATCTTTTCCAGTTTCACTAATAACTCATCGCCGGGAGGGTTTTTAACCTTTCCTGTTTCAATGGTTGATAGATACGGTTTCGAGAAACCGATACGGCTGCCGACCTCATCAAGTGTGAGATTCAGTTGTTCCCGCTTTTTTCTTATTATCTGTCCTAATGACATGGTAACTCCAGATTATATTACTTTTGTTGCCAATTTCAAGAAAAGCTTAGAAAAGCAAATGTTGTTAGCCCTATGATTATTATTGTAATTAAAGTCATATTTTTGAAAATAATTGATTACTGAGCTTTAATTATGTTGTCAGTGATTAAATCCTCAGTGATTTTTTGCCCCGGTTCTACAACTAAAAATTCTTCGTCTTTCCACTGTCCATCAAGAAGTTTTTGTATAAGGGAGGAATCGCCTTTTATTTCATCATATTTCCAGCCAAGAAACTCGGCGCAACTTCTGGTATATTTTTTGTCCTGCTCTGAAGTAATCAATCCCCAGTCGATATATGCAGCCCAATTATATTCTTTAATCCATTTCTGCTCGGTCTGCATAAGATATTCGGCATTGTCCTGACCATATTTTTGCCTGTACCGGGCAAGATTTTGTTCATAACGGTCTTTACCCGGCATATTTCCGGTGCTTATCCATCCGGGACTATACCAGTAAACTCCTCGATGCGATTCAAAATATTGCCTGTATTTATCTTTCGAACCGAGCAAAAGCGTAATGCAATCATGGCCACGAGGGACTACAATCGGGATATCTGATGAAAGTCCGACAATACCATTACTACAAAGGCCATACCCTAACAAAGAGGCATCATATTTATTCGATTGTTCATCATGAGTGCGATTAAGAGCATCCCGAAGCTGCCGGCGAAGTTGAGCAGGCTGTTCGTGCAGGCCCTGCTCCACAAAGACGATATCAATATTATTTCCTGAACGGGCAGCACAAAAATATGCCTCTCGCTGTAAAACCTTACAAACTATAAATTGAAATCTTTTCATCCGTTTTAATTTACCTGCCTGAGGTATTATGGCTTGCACAATTTACACGGTCTTTTTCCTGCCTGCCGAGCTTGTTCTGCAGTGTCGTAGCCAACAATGTTTTCAGGAGAAATCTTAATTACCCAACTACAATCAGCTTTATGAAAGATTTTACTGTTTTTAGATGCAAGATATTTATATTCAGTTGCTGTTACAGGATTGCTGCTGTTTTTAATTGCCACTGTAACATAGTTGGGGTCAGCCGGATGTGTACTTTGCGGATTTGCAAGTTTATATGCCTGAATAAACTGCTCGGTTTGAGCAAGAACGGCATAAGTCACTTCAGCTGGCATACTTGATATTGGAACCGCTTCAATAGTTGGAGCAGTCTCCCAAGCTCGAGCCTTAAAAGAGATATTTTGCTTTTTCAAATACATCTTTGCAGCCAAAGACAGTTGTAAACGAAAAACATAAACTTCAGATTGAGTAAATTTCAACATCTCCATAGACACCCTGAGTTCCGGGATGTCGCGGTCTTTCTTTTTTGGTTTACTCTCAGGCTCAGAGACAATTTCAATACCTTCCAAAACCAGCTTATCTTCTATGCTTTTTCGAAGTTCACTCCAGACCAGGGCATCTTGCTCTGAATCGCTGTCGGCAGGCTCGACAACAACATATAACTTTTCTATACCTGTTAAAGCCGGATTCGCCTGCTGAGGTGATAAGGTTCTGCTCCCTGCAAAGACAATAACGTTTAAGGCTGTAACGGCAGTAAATACGAAAAGATATTTTCCGGTTTCCATTTTGTCCCCTCTCTTTTTGGAGTTAAAACCTACTGTAAAACCGCAGGCTAAATAATAGAACTAAAAAACCGCCCATCCTTCGTAAAAGACATACTTCGCAGGACAGGCAGGTAAATCACACGGGTTTACCAAGGTATTTTTCAAGTTCGGAAAATTTTTCGTTCAGCATTTTCTTGCTTTTGGATTCTATATTAAGCCTTAACAGGGGTTCTGTATTGCTCGCTCGACAATTGAACCACCAGTCTTTGTAGCGAATAGTGATACCATCAAGACGGTCAATCTGAGCATCTTTGTAAATCCTGGCAAGTTCTTCCATCTTTGCCTGCTTATCCTCAATCTCAAAGTTAATTTCGCCGGTGCCATAATATCTTCGCAGTGGTTTGATCAACTTGCTGACCGGTACTTTGGCATCACTTACAATATTCAGGACATGAGTTAAGGTAATCATTCCGGAATCAGCGTGGAAGTTATCACGATAGTAGAAATGGCCTGAAAGTTCTCCTCCGAATACAGCATGTGCGTCACGAAGTGCTTTTTTCATAAATGAGTGACCTACACGTTCTCTTCTGGGTATACCGCCGTATTTGAGAATCTCTTCTGAAACAACGAGACTGCTTCTTAAATCATAAACAACAGTTGAATTTGGCGAGTTTTCCATAAAATACGGAACCATCAGTGCAGTAATCAAGTCGCAACCGATGTTTTGGCCTTTTTCGTCAACCATCATTAACCTGTCAGCGTCACCATCAAAACAAATTCCAAAATCACATTTCTTTTCCCTTATGATATCCTTTAATTCGGCGAGATTTTCTTCGACAAGCGGGTTTGGCTCATGCTTGAATTTTCCGTCATGTCTAAAGTTTATCGGGATTATTTCAATTGGTAAGTCACCAAAAATAATGGGAACCATTTTGCCGGCCATTCCATTTGAGGCATCAATAGCTATTTTCAGCGGCCTGATGCCAGACTGAAGGAATTTCAGGACATGGTTTTTATATTCTGCGGTCACATCGTATTTTTCCACAGAGCCATTGAGATTACCCTTTGTATGAATCAAGGCCATGGCAATGTGCTCTATATCTTTTAAGCCTGTATCGACACCAACCGGTTTTGCTTCCAGGCCTGAAATTTTAAAACCGTTGTAATTGGCGGGGTTATGAGAGGCAGTTACCTGAACTCCGCCGCATGTCCCGAGATGATTGATTGCAAAATATATTTGCGGAGTATCAATCATTCCTATATCAATCACATTTGCTCCGGCAGCGTTCATTCCTTTAATCAGAGCCTTTACCAATGATGGGCTGTGAGTTCTCATGTCGTGTCCAACACAGACAGATTGAGAATTTGCCTGACCGCGAGCGTATCCGGTAAGTAAAGAACGAAGGAACTGAGCTGCGGCATAGCCAATCTTCCATGCCCCCTCTTCGTCTACCTGGTCAGGGTAAATACCCCTGATATCATAGGCCTTAAAAATCGCAGGATCCATATTAAACTCCATTAACTTAAGTTTTAATAAGTACTTGTAATTATTTATATTAAGAACTCAAAAGCAACTACAACCGTGTAAATACTATACACGGCAAAGCTCTAAACTGTCAACTGAGAAACTTTTAGCTCTGTTACTTTATAGAAATAGGAGTGAAGTAAATTAAGGCAGATTCTTCCCTTTGATTACACTCAGGGTAAACTCTTGCGATCAGAATCAGTCAGTTTGAGTAAGCCTAATATTTTTTTCTGAATCTTGCAGAGGGTATATTGAGGAGTTTTCTGTATTTTGCGATGGTTCTTCTGGCGAGATTCTCTATGCCGGTCTCAGCAAGTTTTTTGCGAATCTTGTCGTCACTTAACGGCTTGCTCTTGTCTTCATTATTAATAATCTGCTGAAGTTTTGCTCTAATTGCTTGCCAGCTACGCGCTTGGCCGTTAACATCTTCCGTTCCACCACTAAAGAATTTTCGTAAAGGTAAAAGTCCACGTGAACATTGTATATATTTGCCGGCAACAGCACGTGAAACAGTAGCCAGATGAACACCAACGTCATCAGCAACTTTGGCCATAGGCAAAGGCTGAAGATAGAGCTGCCCTTTATCAAAGAATTCCTGTTGATACCTTATCACAGACCTTGCTACTCTTAGTAACGTATTTTTTCGCTGCTCTATTGCTTCTATTATCCATGTAGCGGAACGAATATTGTTTTGCAGAAACTTTCTTGTTTTGTTATTGACCGTTGTATCTTTTGACATTTTTGTATAGCTGTCATTTATTCTTAAGGCCGGCAGACTTGAATCAGCCAAGCGTACAATATATTCTCCTGTATCCACATCCTGCTCAACAATCACATCTGCTCTAACAGGATGATTATGGTCCTGACCAATTTGCAGCCCGGGTGAGGTGTCAAGTTTGCTCAAGTGTTCGATAGCATGATTTAACTGCTCGATGGCACAATTCATTTTTTTGGCGATATCTGGCAGTCTGTTTTCGAGCAAGGCGTCCATATTGTCGGCGATGAGACGATATTCAAAATCCGAGTACTCACCGTTTTGAGCCATCTGTATAAGAAGACATTCTTTTAAATCACGAGCTCCAATCCCTACAGGCTCGAGCGTTTGCACAAGTTCCAAAGCTCTGTTTAAATCATCAACTGAAAAAACAGATTTGTCTTTGTTGTAAAGCTGCTCAAGTCTGACAATTAAATAGCCTCTGTCATCAATGTAGTCAATGACAGCATTTCCGGCATTTTTTACAGGCTCGTCTGCATCTATGAGCCGCCATTGTTCAGTAAGATATTCGTGCAGCGACTGCTGAGGAGCAGCAGTGTTTTTAATCGCTTCCAATTTTCGGTCGGGTTCGTCTGTCTGAACACGTCGATGGAAAGACTGAGACTGGCTCATATAATCTTTATAATCGTCATCAAGATTATTAATACTCTCGAAGTCTTCTCCGCTTTGACCAGTCGCATCAGCAGTCAATTCTCTCTCATTGGTATCTTCCTGAGTGGTCTGTTCAAGAGATGCGTCCGTATCGTCCGTTGAAGGCTCATCGAGTTCCAAAACGGGATTGCTGTTAAGTTCCTGTTCGATTCGCTCCTGAAGAGCGAGTATGGGAAGCTGGAGAATTTCCATAGACTGAATCATACGCGGAGCAAGCTTCATGCGCTGCTCCAGTCTCATCTGTCCTCTCATTTCCAACTTCATAAGGTAATATAATCCTTGTTAGTTAGTGTTCTGAACAAAGTTTAATTTTCAATTATATTGTACCATAAACTTACCAAAAAATCGGCAATATTCAGTTGTTAATCCAAAAAGTTTGCCAGGAGAAGAAATGATTTTATTACAATTCCTGTCTGCCGGTAATAGCATCGGTAAGGATTTTCCCGCTTGCATACTCAATAGTACTTCCGGAAGGAATTCCTCTTGCCAAACGTGTTACCTTGACCTGTAAGGGTCTAAGCAATGAACTTATATAAAGCGCGGTGCCGTCGCCGGCCATGTTTGGATTTGTGGCCATTACAACTTCTTTTACATCACCTTTGCGTACTCTTTCAACAAGCTGAACAATAGTCAAATCAGATGGTTCAATACCTTCCAACGGCGCAATATGCCCGCCAAGAACGTGATAAACCCACTTGCAAACCTGAGTTTTTTCAAGACTTATGATGTCCTTTGGCTGTTCAACAACACATATTAAGTTTTTGTCACGGTTAGAATCGGCACAGACCCGACAGATTTGTGCTTCCGAAAAATTGAAACAAATTTCACAGCGTTTAATTTTATTTTTGACATCACTTATAGCATCTGCAAGAGCCATTGCATCAGCTGTACCGACTTTTAAAATATAAAAGGCAAGTCTCTCAGCGGTTTTAGGGCCTATCCCGGGCAGTTTGCCGAACTCGTCAATAAGCCTGTTTAAACTTTCCGTATAGACATCTGTCATACTTTGTTTCTCTTATGTTTTTTTATTGGATTTCCTCAATCTGGGTAATCGTTGCTCCGAGTCCCAGAAGAACGGTTCGCACAGCCGGGTCATTAACAATCCGGTTTTTCTTCTGTCCTGCTGTTTTAGTCTGGTTATCATCCATTTTGCTTTCCTGTTGCGGCTCAATTTCTGTTTCAAATTGAATTTTTACATCTGTTTTATAATTTGAATAAAGAACAGATTGGATTTGTTCAGCCCGCCCCGTGGTTTCGCACATTTGCCTTGCCGACTGAGCAGAAGCAGGAAATGTAAGAGTTAAGATTCCATTTTCGAGATGTGACGGCAGAGCAGAATTTAACAGTGCCCTTGTCCCGTTTCCAAACTTCGAAGATATAGCTTTTAAAATGCCTTGCCAATTATCTTTTATAGACTGCAGGTTACCGAGCGGTGTCAAATCTGACTGCCCATTGACTTTCTGGTCATTTTGGCCGGCATCAGAGCTAATTGTTGAGGTTTGATTAACTATTTCGTTTTTTTTTACTGAAGGAAATCGGCCTGACTGGACCTGCGAAAGAAGAGTGTCAACATTTAAAAAATGCTCACTTAAGGCAAACCTTAAAAGACAAGCCTCTAAAAGTGCCCTCGGGGTATCGCTGTTTTTAATCGTCCATCTGAGTTTTTCAAGTGCAGTTATATTGTAAATAAGAGCTGCGATATCAAACTTTTCAACCAACTGCATAAGCCTCTTTCTTTGTTCATCTGTCAGTATAAGAAGCTGGGTATCTTGTCCTGCAGATTTGGCTACCATCAAATCCCTCATACAATCTATAAGCGAGTCAACAATCTGAGGTTCACTTTGGCCGGTATTGATAAGAGTATCTACTGCGGCAAGAGTCTGTGCTGAATCGCTATCACCGATTTTCTCGACAAGATTGTAGATTTTTTCACTGTTGGCACAGCCTAAAAACTGCTCAAGCAGTTCAACATTTAACGGCTGAGCGCCGGTACTGATTAATCTGTCAAGCAGGCTCAAGGCATCTCGCATAGAACCATTAGCCATCTTGGCCAAAGGCAAAACCAAATCTTCTTCAAATTTTATGCTTTCCTGCTTAAGAACAAACTTGAGCTGCGTAGCAATATCTGCAGGAGAGATATTGTTGAAATCGAACCTCTGACATCTGGATTGAATCGTTGGTATTACTTTATTCGGTTCGGTAGTTGCAAAAATAAATTTTACATGTCCGGGCGGCTCTTCAAGTATTTTCAACAGAGCATTAAAAGCCGAGGTACTCAGCATGTGAACTTCGTCTATGATATAGATTTTAAACCTTGCTCGTGCCGGTCGGTAAATAGCATTTTCGCGTAGTTTACGCACCTCTTCAACGCCGTTATTGGATGCACCATCGATTTCGATAACATCGATATCTTCGCCGGCATTAACAGCGATACAGCTTTCGCATTTGCAGCAGGGTTCTGTTGTTGGAGCATCAGAATCAAGGCAATTAAGGGCTTTGGCCAGAATCCTCGCCATAGTTGTTTTTCCTATACCGCGAGTGCCGACAAAAAGATAGGCATGAGCAACTCTATCGGTTTGTATCGCATTTTTCAGGGTGCGGGCAATGGGGTCCTGACCGACGATGTCATCGAAGTTTTGCGAGCGATATTTTCTTGCAAGTACAGTATAAGACATATTAATAAAAGTGGCCGGGTTTGCCACAGCACAACAGAGCACACGCTTATGGCTGCTCGGTTCCCCGCCTGACCAGATTCGCGGGCTCGGCCTGCATGGGACCCGGCCGTAAAAAATGATTACCTGAAATAATTTATTACGTCCAAAACCATTGGCAGTATAGCAAAAAAAACAACGATTTCCACAAAAACATTTTAAAATCCCAATTTTACCCTCCCGCCAGAAGAACGTTTTTGAGTGTCAAATATTGTTTATTGGTTATTGACAATGGCCGGAGCATAATCAATAATCAAGCATGTTTAAAAATGGGTTTTTAAGGGGAAAAATTCATGAAAGTTACAATAGAAGATACCTGTACAGGGTGCGGGCTGTGTGTCGATACATGCCCTGAAGTATTCGGGTTAACCGATGATATTGCTGAGGTAATAATTGACGAGGTACCGGCGGAATTAGAGGACGCCGTGCAGCAGGCAGCAGAGGAATGTCCCGTCGAAGCTATCATTATCGCATGACTGTAAATTAGGGTCATGAAATATCAGCTGCTTTTTATGAAGCTCTTATTATTTTGAAAGCTCCCTGCTTCTTTCGCATGCACGTTTAACGGCAGCAGTAACAAGGGAGCCAAACCCCACTTCCTTAAAAACTTCTAAGGCAGCTTGAGTAGTTCCTCCGGGGGAAGTGACTTTTTGTCGAAGCTGAGCAGGTGTTTCGCCGTGTTTGTCGGCATTTAGAGCAAGTAAGGCAGCACCTTTGGCAGTTTGCAGGACAAGCTTTTTGGCAGTATCCTCAGATATGCCTAATTCGACAGCAGCTTTTATCATCTCTTCTGTTAAAAGGAAAAAATACGCAGGCCCACTACCACTTACAGCAGTTACAGCGTCAATTAAATCTTCGGATTCAACAACAACGGCAGTTCCTACTGCAGAAAATATTTCCCGGGCCTTATCGAGCATCTGTTTTGCCTTGTCGTTAGCAAATAATGCACTTGCACCTTCGGCTATCAGGGCAGGTGTGTTGGGCATGACGCGAACTATCGGTATATTACCAAGAACGGCTGAAATTTTGGCAGTTTTAATACCTGCTGCAATAGTGATAATCAAAACATTATCTCTTAATGAACCTTGAATACTTTCCAAAACGTCGGTCATGTTCTGCGGCTTTACGCTCAATACGAGAATATCCACGTCCGAAGCTAAAGCATTATTTCGTTCAGTGATTTGAACATTATATTCTTTTTTCAGGAAATCGAGTCTGTCCTGTCTGACATCACTTACAAGGATATTTTCCGGAGAATAAACATCTGCGGCGATTATTCCTTTTATGAGCGCTTCGGCCATATTGCCTCCGCCGATAAATCCAATTTTACTCACCTGTTTCCCCTTGTTAAAAGTAACCTTAAAGGTATAATTTCAGCAGTTCTGCGACTAATCAATATATAGTTAATTATGGAGAATGGCAATGCAAAAACAGGCTGATTATTCAGAAGCGATAAAAACCAAATATCCGGAACAAATAGTAATCGTTATAGCCAAAGACAAAAACGGCAAAGCAAATCCCGTTACGCTCGGCTGGACAATGATAGCTTCGGGAGAACCGGCAATGATGGCGATTGCTGTAGCAAGTAAGCATTACTCTATTGAAGCGATACGGCATTCCAGGTGTTTTACAATCGCTTTTCCTTCTTCACAGATGGCAGAAGCAGCACTGTTTTTCGGTTCACGGTCAGGGCGAAATGTTGACAAATTCGCCGAGTTTGACTGTCAAACTGAAACAGCTAAGGAAATTGACTCCTTACTTTTAAGTAAGGCTGCAGCCAACTTCGAGTGCAGCCTGGTATCAGAAACACAGGCAGGTGACCATATAATCTTTGTGGGACAAGTAGTTGAATCCCACGTTAACACTGACCCACAAAAGCGGTTGTATACAATCGGGCCGGGACATAAATTAGGTTCCGTCCAATAATCACATCTTTTTTGTACTGCTTCAAAACATGTCTGCTGAAATTCCTTCTTGGCGAGTAAGACTAATTTGGCATCGGTTTTTTTATTTCTTATATTTTTTATGCTGAGAGAAATTACAAAAAAAACAAAGGTTTCCCGCAAGGGGATAAAGTATGAAAAATAAAAAGAATGACTGGTTTCAGGACAAGCTGGACACATTGATACCCAGTTTAATAATAGTGACGGTATTGTGTGTCGCTTCACTTACAGCACCGAAATTCATGCCGGCCGGTCAGCAGGTGCAAACTAAGATAGAGCAAATGGCTGAAGCTGGTGAACAATGGTTACAGGAAGCTGTTTTTTGACGATGTTGACATCGACTGGAAGATTTCAAGTTTGAACTTCCAGCCTCGCCGAGGAATAAATAAAGTTTAACCTCCAGGAAAACCTGGAGGTTTTTCTTTGCGCCGAAACTTCACTTTGATGTCTTTAGCATAATAGAAATATTTATTGATTTTATATCGGACGTCACTAACAAAAAAATATATAAATAACTTCCAGTGGTGCTAATTATTTATTATTTTTTAACATAAGACGCTTGATTTCCGAAGTAACGTTGTAACCCGAGAGTATTTTTAGAATGCGTATTGATATTAACAATTCAGTCGCTGTACCGCGAAAGCTGCGTTGCTGCGTCGCAGCAGTAATGATGACCGTCTGCCTTAATATCCCTGTCACCTACGCCGGCACAAAAGCACCTTTAAATGAATACCAGATTAAAGCAATGTTTCTCTGTAATTTTCTCAGGTTTATAGAGTGTTCGGTATGGAAAGATACCAATAACAATGAACCGATAGTTATCGGGATATTAGGCGATAATCCATTCGGTGATTCTCTTACGCTAATTGCAAATAAAAAAGTCAGAAATCGAAAGCTGACAATCAAATATCTGGGCAGGTTTAAAGAAATCAAGGACAAAGATAAACTCAAAGAATGTCAATTATTATTTATCAGCTCATCGGAAAAACTAAATCTTAAAAAAATATTTGAAACTATTCATGGTCACTGCGTTTTAACTATTAGCGATATGAACGGTTTTATCGACAGTGGCGGGATTATTAATTTCATTAAAGACCGGAAAAAAATTCGTTTCGAAATCAACATGACCAGTGCGGAGAAACAAAGCTTTTACATCAACTCCAAACTCCTGCGACTCGCAAAAAGGGTAGCATAATTTTTTAGTCTGCAATTTTGTGCCTTCGTATCTACTCGACATATTGTTGTGCTGTTTTGGTCATAGAGCTCGTAGGAAATTTTCTTTTTGTGTTATGCTACCGTGTCAGTAATTCAAACTCTTTTATACTTAGTGAGTGTCTTAGTTTTTGCAAGGCAACAAGTTCAATTTGACGCACCCTTTCTTTGGTTAAATCCAAATCTTCGCCAATTTGTCGTAGAGTTTTTTTCTTTTTCCTAATCAAGGTACCAACCAGGCCGAAATGATTTAAAATTATATACTGTTCACGTTCATTGAGATTGTTCCTGATAACCTGAACAAGACTTTTATGGGCACGCTCAATAACAGCGATATCAGCGGCTTCAACAGCTCTTAAGTTACGCTGAACATCTTCTAATTGTGCTGTGGAAGCTTTATCAGGTCGAGAAACTTCAGCAGGTATCCTGCGGGCATAGTCCTTGGCTATTGCCAGGGAGGCGTATGTACTGAATCTGACCTCTTTTTTATAGTCAAATTTTTCCACCGCACGCATAAGCGAGAAATTACCCTCACTAATCAAGTCTAATAGATTTGCCCCTTTAGCAGTATGTTTATTGGCGATACTGACAACAAGGCGTAAATTCGCCTCGATTAATATCTCTTTGATTTTCTGGGCATGTTCCAAATAATCTTCGATTGCATACAATTGGGTCCCTGAAACAGATATCAGCTTTACTTTTTCTCTCGCTTTACAAACTAAGTACTTCAAATAATTGTACCTTCGGAATAAATCAAGCTCCTGTTCTCGATTGAGTAACGGGGTATCTTTCAAAGTCTGCAGGTATTTTGTCAAAGAACCACTGGCTAACTTAAGCGGCTCGGTAGGCTTTTCAAAGGTCGGTTCCAATCCGGTGACCGGGATTGCGAGTATTTGTTCTTTGGCGCCGGCTTTATGAAATTCGTCACTTTTCACAAAATCGATTTTTTTAGCAAGAATCGCTCTTGCCCGTTGTCGATTTATTATGCGGTAAACTGAGGCTTTACTTCGTCCGAATTTGGCCATCAATTCTTTAACGAGGTATCCTTGTTTATATAATTTGTAAAGTTCAGCGGCAGCCTCAGGTTTGATAATTCCGGGCGGCTGCTCGAAAACCCGTTTACGAGAATCGGCATTATCATGATTTAGTATTATGTATCTGACGGTTTCATGGGCCTTTCCGGTACTGGCAGCTACTTTTTCAAATATCTGGTAAGGAGAAAGTGATGTTGAAGATACAAGTGCAGCAGCCAGTTTTATAATCTGTTTTCTCTCTACTTCCGTAACTTTTGTAAAATTCCTGGCATGTGCAGTAAGCTCCGGATTTTCCTTCACAAACTTTTTCACAAAAGACTCTAAAAAACCCAGCTTTTTTTTAGCGTCTTCAAAGACAAATCTCCTCGCAATAAGGCCACGCTTGCGCCACCTGTCAATTGTTTTAGAAGAAACCCCAAGCTCCCGTGCAAGCTGTTCAACAGTATAAACCTTCTGCTTTTGCTCATTGACATCCAGGTCAAGCTGAGCACTCAACTTAGCAATAAAAAGCCTTAAGTCTTCGGCAAGCTCGTCGCCTTTTATCAGTTCCTGTGGAGGGAGATTTTTAGGATAGAAGCCTGTTATATGAAAAATAACAAACTCAAAAGGATATTCTTTTTCAGGCTCAATAATAGCATAAAGTTTTTCTGCAGCACCGAGCTGTTTTAACCGTTGTTTCGGGGGAGTGAATCGAAGTTGTACTAACAACTGAGCCAGATTGTGATTCTGTATCTTTCGCATATCTACTAAGAGCAGCAACCATTGTAGCAAATCCGGCGCAAAAAAACAGCCCCGAGTTTATAGCAGGGACTGTTTTGTTTCAGACCAGCTATTAACAGAAATTAAGCGATAAGACTCTTAGCTAAATCAACAGCTGATGCAGCATCAGGAGAATATCCATGTGCCCCTACTTTGTCGGCATAACTTTGAGTTACTGGTGCACCGCCAATCATGACTTTTACAGAAAGACCCGCATCTTTTAAAGCATTTATAGTCTTTTCCATCGAAGGCATTGTAGTAGTTAAAAGTGCGCTCAAGCCCACCAACTGAACATTTGCTGCTCTCGCCTGCTCGACAAATTTTTCAGGTTCAACGTCCACGCCAAGGTCAATAACCTCAAAACCAGAACCTTTTAACATCATAGCGACTAAATTTTTACCGATATCATGTAAATCTCCCTGAACCGTCCCAATAACCAACCTGCCAACAGGCTGGACACCGGCTTTTGCAAGTTCAGGTTCAAGAATTTGCATAGCTGCTTTCATCGCCCTGGCTGCAATAAGTACCTCAGGAATATAAATCTCGTTTTTTTTGAATCCTTTACCAACAATGTTCATACCTGCAATCAATCCATCATCGAGAACCTGCTTTGGGGTCACTCCCTCTTCAAGAGCAGCTTTTGTAATCTCCAGAGCGGTATTCTGGTCACCGGCAATAATTGCTTCAGACAATGCCTGCAAATCTGCCATTTTATTCGCCTTAAAAAATTTATAAATGTCCTGCAAAAGTGCAAAAGAGACATGAATTAAACAATATTTTATTTTTCAAGACAAGTTTTAAATTAATTTTTTAACATCCTGTCAGAGTGTAATGTCACCAAGTATAAGGTGGCATATAAAATGAGGTGTTTGATATCGATGAAGTCTTCTTGAAAATATTGAAAAATTCGCGGCAATGGTTTGCCGGAATATGAATTTTACTGCTCTTTATCCTGTTTTTCCCGCTCTTGTTTTTCCTGCTCCTGTTTTTTCTCTCTTTGGATAGCCTCGTAAACTTCCCTGCGGTGTACGCTTATACTCTTGGGAGCAGTAATCCCAAGACGGACTTTATCCCCGCGGACATCGACAATAGTAATCTCAATGTCATCGCCAATTATAATTGATTCGTCTTTCTGCCTGCTTAAGACCAACATATTCAATCCCTTTTGTTAGTTGGTTTTTACCACGAGTATTACGTAACGCACCAACAAATGTTCACCAACAAGTTCGTCAAAACCTGTTATGTCGTTATTTCAAAAGAACTTATCTCAAAGCTGTCCAGCTAAAAGGCTCTCTATGCTATATATTCGACCAATTTTATTACCGAAAATAGCTGTTTTTGTTATGTTTTTGTCAACAATTGCATGTTATGGGACTATTATTGTGTAACTGCATACTATATATGGAATTAGGGCGTAGGAAGATTTGCAAAAAGATATATTAAAACCACAAAAACCCTGCTAATCTGACATCAAATTCCGTGCTTACGCCAATACTGATAGCGAACAGCCAACCAGTAACCTGCAATAGCGCCCAGTGTGCCAAACGCTATCATTTGTAAAGGCAAAATTGCGGCGATGGCATTAGAGAAAAAAACCGAAGGATAATGCTCAAATAGACGCTGCAAGACATTCGGTCTTTTACAACTAATACTCATTAAGGCAGTTGTGACAGCAGCAGCAAATATCGACCATATATAACCGGTATTCAGAAATGTTTTAATCAGAAAAGCTGCGATGCCAAATGAGACTACAACAGCAAATGCAATTTGGGCTGCGGCGGGCTGAGCCACAACTGAACCTAATATAACATCCGACAATCTAAAGTCCTGAGCCAGTATTTCAATAAAAAACCGGGCTATTACGACTGAACCTATTACTGCGATAGCTGAATTTATGTACTTTCTGCTCTTAGAGTCGCTTTCAACTTTTGTCTGCTCATCTAATTGTTTTTGTGGAAATATTTTTTGGGCTATTCTAACGCCGGCAAACCCGGCAACAACAATAATTAGCCAGAAAGCCGGTTCCCATGTAAGTGTTGTAAAGATTTCCTGCTTTTGTTCGATGGATTGATTTGTAAGCATAAGGTTTTTCATATTCCCTGTACGAATCGCCCAGACCGCCAAACCCGCCGGCACTGCCAATCCGCCAATTTCCCTGCCATAGGGCCAGGAAAGAAAATATCCAACAAAACCAACCAGAACCGCTAAAAAAAACAGGGTTACAGCTGCTGTGACAGTTATCGTGCCAATGGATACAACACCCATGAGTTCTTCGGACGCCACTAAAGACCAGGCACCAAGTCCTATTATGACAACACCTGCAGCAGCGGTTGCTGCAATCCTGCACTTCATTAGAACTGATAATTTCACAATGAATCCTCTGTAAAAAAAGTAAAACTATTGCTTTAATATAAATCGGCACTAATAAAACAATAGTAGCAGATTTTCTTTGTAATTTAAAGAAAACTTGAGTAAAGCAATCGGCTTTGGTAGATTATTCTTCTGGGTATGCTCAACAGTGTTAGTTGATATTTTAATAGAGCAATATTAATATTTAAATTGAGGTTTTGGTATGAAAGTATTGTTAATCGGCAGCGGTGGTCGTGAACATGCACTTGCATGGAAATTGGCTCAATCGAAAAAGCTAAGCAAACTTTATATCGCACCCGGCAATCCGGGCACAGCACAATGCGGCGAAAATGTTGATATAAGTGCCAATGATATACCTGCATTGATAGATTTCGGCAAACAGAATAAAATTGAACTTGCTGTTGTCGGGCCGGAAGAGCCTTTAGCTGCAGGAGCGGTAGATGCATTTGAAGAGGCAGGTATCAAGGCATTCGGTCCAAGCAAGGCAGCGGCCAAACTTGAAGCAGATAAGGCCTTTGCAAAACAGTTGATGCGTTCAAGTGCCATATCAACAGCCGAAGGAAGAGTCTTCGACAGGTACAGTGACGCCAAGGCATACATTGCCAGTCGTGATGAGCCGGTGGTTATAAAAGCTGCGGGTCTTGCAAAAGGTAAAGGTGTCTTCGTATGTGATGACCCAGCTGACGGCATTCTGATAGCAGAAAAAATAATGTGCGACAAAATGTTTGGCCCAGCTGGTAACGTGATTGTAGTTGAGGATAAACTTTTAGGTGAAGAGGCATCGATACTGGCCTTTGTCGATGGTCGAAATATTTATGTCATGGAGTCATCCCAGGACCATAAGCCTGTCGGTGAAGGTGATACCGGCCCAAATACCGGCGGAATGGGAGCGTATAGTCCTGCGCCGGTAGTTACAGAAAAGATAACCGGACATATCACAAGGGAGATTTTAGTTCCGGTAGTTGACGGCATGAACCGCAGCGGTGCAGCTTACAAAGGTGTCCTTTATGCAGGTATAATGGTGACCGCCGGCGGGCCAAGGGTACTCGAATTCAATGTCCGTTTTGGCGACCCTGAGACACAGCCTATTTTGATGCGTCTTAAAAGTGATTTGCTGGAAGTTATGCTTGCTGTATGCAATGGCAGGCTGGACCAAATTACTTTAAAATGGGACCCAAGACCTGCAATTTGTGTAGTGATGGCATCAGGCGGTTATCCAGGGGATTATGAGAAAGGAAAAAAGATAAGCGGATTGGATGAAGCCGGCAAACTTGAAGATGTTGTAGTGTTCCATGCAGGAACTGCAAGGCAAAATGGTAATATTGTTACGAATGGCGGAAGAGTACTCGGGATAACTGCAATAGGACAAACAATTGCCGATGCCAAGGCCAGAGCATACGAAGCTGTTGACAAAATCAGCTTTGAAGGTGCTTATTGTCGTCGCGACATTGCTGATAAAGCGATAAATCGCAGAAAATAGAATTTAAACCCAACACTTAAATTCAAAGCTATACCAAAACGTGCACTATGAGTGACAGCTGGCTTTTGAATTTTATACCCTTCAGGGTAATAAATTCTCGCGAGCGGGATTGTAAGTTATTATTGTAAAATTACTTCCCAGCGAATTAACGGGAAATTTTAACTGTGAGCACTATAGTAGTACTTTTGATTCCGGTTTAACAAATGGCAGTATCCGACAAAACCAGCAAAACAAAAAAGCCAGGGCGACACATCCTGGCCAGACGAATAGAGATATTAATTCTTGCGGCATTACTATGGCTTTTTTTTGTCCTTGCCGGCAGGGCCTTGTGTAAAGCTGCTATCTCGCAGATCTCCGAGCTAACGAACACTAAAATTACCACTTCATCCGTAGTATTTAAGCTTAACGGCTCGGTTGTTATTAAAGGGTTGAAAGTCAGTCCCGAAAAAAGACAAACGTATGATGACACGATATTAAGAGCAGACAAAGTGTATGTTCGCTTTAGTTTGTTCAGCCTGCTGCTGCGAAATCCTCAATTGAAAAAAATAACTATTAGAGATTTCGTGTTTAATGCACAACAAGATGTAGATACTGGCTATTGGAATTTGTCTGATGTCAAAATCAATTTACTGCAAAAAAACGACCAGGGCAAAATACCTTCTGTTCATATTCATCTCAAAGAAGGCAAACTCCAATACAGCAAGATTTCAGATGGCTTAGTCAAAACAATAGCAGCGGTACCCATTGATGCAAGATTCAGGCCTGCTAAAGCGATAATTGGTGGTTACAGCTTCAATATTACAACAGCGAAACGACATGACCTGGACAAGAGCACTCTGTTCGGATTTTGGCAGCCAGGGAGGATTGAGATTGGAGGCTCGATATCCTCGTCAGATTTGCCGGCCTTTGAAAGAAAATGGTGGATAAACGCTCTGGATGTCAAATTAGCTTACGACGAGAACAATACATATTCACTTCAATTAAAAATGACTGATACGCAGTTCAAACATACGCCTATACCTGAGATGCCGATATTTGCTAAACCACCTTTTTTACAAAACTTTGCGGCAGTTGCAGCCCTTCAAAGATTTTTCGACCGCTATGACCCGAAAGGGCAGGTTGATGTTGAACTCGAGGCACAGGGTGACCTGACACAGCTGAGTAAAAGCAGTTTACACGGCCAGGTTAACTGTGACAGTATTTCAATTATCGACAGCAGATTTCCTTACTTCCTGGACAACATAACAGGCAAAATAGATTTCACTGCAAAAAATGTCACGTTAAACAGCCTGCAAGGTACTCATAGCACCGTTGAAGTAACGATTGATGGACATATCGAAGGTTACGGGCCAAATCGCAAGTCACAAGTTCAGATTACAAGCGACAATATGATATTAGATGATGATTTATACAACGCTTTGAATGAAAAACAAAAGCAGCTTTGGTCAACATTTTCACCAAGCGGAATCGCCAAAATAGACTATCTTATAGACAGAAAAACACAAACGGATATAAGAAAACGTTTGGAAATTTATCTCCAGGGTGCTAACGCTATGTATACTCACTTTCCATATCCATTGCAGAATCTTACAGGCAAGCTGTCTTTTGAAAAAGGCAACGTGACAGTCTCGAACTTAGTTTCACAGGCAGGCAAACAAAAAATAATCTTGAATGGCCAGGCGACAGTAGCAGATACCAACAAACCTATATATGACATTTTAATTAAAGCGAAAGGTATCCCGCTGGACACAAAACTTAAAAATTTACTGCCTGCTGAACAAAAACAGCTGCTCGAAAAACAATTTGAAATAATTAACAAGTACGGAGAGGGAGTAATTTCTCTAAACGGCAGAATCTGGACAAAAGAACATAAAGAGAAACCTAATTATCAACTTTTATTAGGTACTGAGAACCTGGAAATCAATGATGAACTTTTTGAGCTTTTGCCGACAGAGTCCAGAAAATTCGTCACTGGATTAGACCCAAAAGGAAAGATAAACTACAGTATCGACCTGAATAAAGCCAGTAGTGACAAACAATTTGATTATATGGTAGTCGTTGATCTTTTGGGTAATAGTATCGATTTCGCCCCTTTTCCATATCCCCTGAAAGATATCACTGGCAGCCTGAAAATACGAACGAACAATATCAAACTCGAAGATATTTCTGCGAGCACAGCTGACAGTGTTCATATCGTTCCAGGTAGTTCAAAAATAACATTAAACGGCCAGATATTTCTGGTAGATAATACCTTCAGTAATGCTTTGTTTAGTCTTTACGCAAGTGACATTCTTTTAGACGAACGACTTGGTCTTGCGATACCTGAAGATATTGAGCCTTTTTACTCCAATCTTTCACCTACCGGCAGATTCGATTTGAACCTTGAAAATGTCGCTATATTCACTTCAGATGAGGGTGAAAAATATATCGATTTTGAAGGTTTCACCAAATTCAAGTCCTGTAATTTTAATACAACACCTGCGATAACTGAATTAGATGCAACGTTTAAAACGAAAGGGCTGTATAAAACAGGGGTCGGACTTTCTGACGGGCAGATTACCATTATTGCACATGGTGTCCGGATTAATAAACGATTCTTTAACAATTTAAGAGCTGACTTGTACTATGATTCTGTCGAACAGGATTGGCTGACCGAAAATCTAAGGGGCAATTGCTATAATGGAAAATTAGCGGGAAAATTTGAATTAAAGCTGCCTGAAGAGGGAGGATTAAAATACCTGCTGCAAATAGGTTTTGATGATATTGACTTGAAAGAATTTTTATTAGAGGGTAAATACAAACAAATATCACCTGAGACCACCAAGGTAACAAAACCTATCGAAGCTTCTCATATCGAACCCAGTAGTGGAAAGCTTGCAGGATTTTTAAGTCTTACCGGCCGCTTTAACGATAGCCAATCACGCATAGGCCGATGCAGATTGCTGATAACAGATATGAAGGCAGGCAAACGGTCACCGGTAGCAAAGGTGTTACGTGAACTGGAAGTGACAGAAGCAAAAGATTTTGCCTTCGAGCAAATGCTTGTGGATTCATACATAAAAGCCGACCAGTTATTACTCAACCATATTGACCTGTCCGGCGAGGCTTTAGCCTTTAATGGGTCGGGGCGGTTAAATCTAAAGAACCAAAATATCGATGTAACTCTAACCGCTCGTGGTGAGAGGATAGCAAATGTTGAGCCTTCAATTTTCCAGTCATTAACTGAAGGTCTCGGTGAGGGAGTTGTCCGCATAGATGTGACAGGCAATTTCAACAACCCTGAAATAAAAACCAAAGCTTTGCCGGTATTAAAGGAAGCGGCAGGCCTTCTCGGCACAAAACCGAGCAAGCACAAATAACAAGTATCTATCTTTGTTAACTATTTCAGTTCAACTATTTTAGTAAATCTTACTAACGCCCTTGCGGTTTGAGGATGAGGCTCAATCCTTCCAACCAGTCCGACATTTTTACCAAGAAATTCGTCCAAATCCAGTTCAGAAGCCGGTTCGGCAGGTAATGCGAAACAAACGATTTTGCCATTATTATCAATCAGCTGATAGTGCTTTAATTCCGGCTTTGTCCCGTAAATGCTTGAAATCTGGAAGTTGCCAATAGCAGCAAATCTGCCCAGGTCAGGGACTTGAGCTAATTTTGTCACACGGGCTTTTTCTATTCGCTGTTTGGTTTCCTGCAACTGCTGTTGCTGCAGTTCAACGGTTTTGTCTACTTCTATGGCCAATTCATATCGCCCAACTTGCCCGACAGTAAACCGGGCATAACGAGCAGCTTTGCCGATTTGTTTGTCATTCGCGATTTCAAGAAGAGCTTCTTTTATATCCGAGTAATTTTGCTCAGTTAGCGGCTTTGCTTTTTCGGCAGCGATTTTTTCCTGGAGCGAATAAAACTCTTTGAGTTTTGACGAAACAGCAGGTGCCGGAGGTTCAATTACAGTTTTTGCAGATTCAACGATTAACGGAACATCTCTGACAGCACCAAGCTGTTTTACATATTTTGTGCTAACCCAGAGATAAGCAAATGCCGGCGGAGCGATTTTGTAATAGTCCTCCTGCTCTTCGCCCAGCAATTTAACCATATCATCTTTATTTAACTTTCCCTGCAGGCTCGTAGAGTGAATCGGCTGTCTTGCAGCAGAACCGGCATAAACACGAACAGCGTCACCGGTAACAATACCAATTTCCGGATTGTTCTGGTCAATGCTGATATACTGTTTTGAAATCCACGAGAAACAGCCGGCAGGCGGCTCGATACAGGACCAGCTGAACTGACCGCCAACGACTTTAACTCTGTCAGTTTTACTTAGCTTTGTGCAAACATAATAATTTGTCCCGGGGCCCGAACGAACATTTACTTCGTCACCAACTATTTCACCGACATAAACTTCATTCGCAACCGGAGCAGATTCCGAAGATGTCTCGACGGTTTGCTCAGCAAAACAAACCGATACGAGAATTGCAAAACAAACGATAATAGAAGATTTGATATTTGACCGCATTTTTTACCTCCTTAGAGGAACTTTTGTAAAACGTTCAATCCATTTATATATTTCAAGTTATCAGGCGGCTTTGCAATTGTCAACCCTTTATTTTTCGGTCAAATTTCGCCTTTATTTATCCGCCTATGGCTTTTAAATTGGGTTCGTTTGGGTTTGTTTTAGCCGAAACGACGTCGGGCATTTAACGACGAAATGTCGGCAATTCTTTATTGGATAGAAGGTTATGTTCATTTTAGTATTTCCTAAATTGGGTTTGTTTCCGAGAAAACATCGGGCTCTGCGCTGCGCTTCGTGTTGCATAATTTGTTCGTATACAGTATTTCGTGTGTCGTGGTTATTTCTAAACCCTGCCATACAGGATGGCCCGCCTTCGGCGGGCTAACCAATTTGGAAACCGCCTTGGGCGGAGTTGATTTTTAATAGAAATGTTCGGCACTTCAAGAAACCCCCGTATTTGTTGTCTAACAGATACGTATTATAACATGTTTTTTGTTTTTTTTCAAGAAGATTTTGTAGAGAATGATAGAAATCAGAAGAAAAAACTAACGACAAGTATAGCCACAGAGAGCACAGAGTTTTTTAACCACGAATTAACACGAATTAGCACGGATTACCTAAGGCACGAATGAACACAGATTGGTGTGACGACAACACATAGTTAACACAAAACAGACAAGACATAGTAACACTTTTAGCAGAAAACGGTGTCTGATCCCCTTTATTTTTCTCATCCACCTGTAAGTTTTGAACGACTATCTCGCCCTGATAATAAGCGTACCACAATTATGGCAGTGAGTTGGGCAATCATATATGAATCCCATATTTCTCTATTTGTTTTGTCTTTGCCTTCATATCGGTCACCTATCGGCGGAAAACGGGTTATCACAGATTTCAATACTATAAAATCTTTTTCACTAATAGTAATACAGATGTTTAATATTTTTACAAGATCATGATTTAGGGCTTTTGCAGTTTTATCTTCAAGATTATTTTCAAAGGCAAGGAAAGCTTTTAAAAACATTTCTGTAGCGAATCGAGCAGTTTCAACCGATTTGGGATTTGGGCGATTAGCTAAAATCAATGTAACTGTAGATTTTAATTCTTTGTCTGCGCTACGAAGTATTCCTTTAGCGAAACTGCTGCCTTTTACAATCTTAATTATTTCATCAATACCGTAGGCGTAATCAAAGCAATCTATCCAAACAGCTATATATTCTGAATATTTATTTTTGTCTAAACTAAGATGCGTTTTCATTTTATCTGGCATAGTTTTTAGAGAATCTAAAGCAACAACTTTAGATTTTCCATAACATAATGGTATAAAAACCGGCCAGAATGAAGAATCAAAATAAAAAATCCCTGTAAAAAAATCACCTATTTTTTGTGAACCAGATTTGGTATTTTCTTCAAACCAATTAAAAATCTTTTTTGCTTGTTCAGAGTCCAAATAGATAGCGATGTTATTGATAGTTGACCATTCTTGAATTGCGAGCCAAGGCCTTTTGCCCGGGGGTATATCCTTTTTTCGAAATTGTCCGTTTATCTCTTCTAACCACTTATCTGTTAACTGTATCATTTACATACCATTTAAAAAAACATTAGGTCTAAGCTAATTTGTATGCGATTTGTTAGGCGATCGTGAGTTCAATTGACGATCTCGAAATCCAGAATCCTGAACTCAACGGCCGATTCTTTCCACTTAGTCAAGACTCCAATGCTCTTATGTACACTGCTGGTTACTCTTTTCGCAAGGCCAGCCGGAATCATGCCGTCGAATCGAACGAGATCCACATCTATTGGGCTGCCCTGAGCATCGCGGAAAATAATGAGGCAATAGACATTCTTTACACTTTCTCTCAGTTGGTTTCGGAGAGAGAAAGAATAACTGCCAGAAAACTGGTTTCCGGGTAAGTCCCAAGTGAGTTGACCGCCTACAACCCCCTCGGTGCTTCGCCCGCCCAAATCTTCCAGGATTGAGCGTTGGGCCTTGACTGGTTTTGCTTGGGCCAATGGCTTTGCAGGGCCTGCCTTTCCAAGCAACGTCTTGAGATAGTTCGCCGGGATGGCGAAGTTGAGGTTCTGCCCGCCTTTGAAGGTCGCCACAGAAATACCGATGACTTCTCCCTTTTCGTTCAGCACTGGGCCACCGCTGCTACCGGGTGAGATTGGTGCCGTGATTTGAAGAAGCTTGTCTGTGCCAACCTCTCTGATGCTGCTAACGATGCCCTGTGAGAACGTGCCTTCCAATCCCTGCGGGTTACCCACAGCGTAAACTGACTCGCCAACCTGAACGGCGTCGCTGTTACCAAGAGGAAGCACCTGCGCGCGTCCATCCGAAATTTTTAGCACTACCAAGTCATAGTTGGGATCAACGGCAGTGATACCTTCAATGTCATGCTTCGTTTTCTCGCCAATGAGCTTTGCATAGCCTCTCGCGGCACCCTCGACAACGTGGAGATTGCTGGCTATCTCTCCATCGCGGACAAAAAAACCGCTACCAAGCGAAAGAGTCTGACCGTTATCGTCTTCCATCACCAAGAGCACAGTTGAGCCAAACGCCGTTTTGGCAATCTCCTGAGCAGTTTGGCCAAGTGCCAAACTTGCCTCGAAGAACAAGACGAGCGTCCAACATAGGAGTCCCAGAGATGTTGTTTTTATTCGTACCATCGTTTGATCCTTTCTGCGGCGACTAAACGGCGAGGCTTCCGGGCGGCCGATTATTCCGTTTCTGTGTATAGCTGTAACGCAACACATCAGACTCTTTTAAACGTCTCTTAGTCATTAGACACCCAACAATGCTTATATCCGCGGGAGGCGGACATAAAACGGGAAAAACAGGCTCCTTTTTCCATTATAACAAGTTTCCGTTGTTTCTTCAATGCGCCATAGCGTCCGGCTTTAGACGGATTTATCCGTCGGAGCTTAAACCTGTAGTTTGTCGAGTTCGTCGTTGCACATTTTTAACTGGCCGGGCTCGGTGAGCTTTTTACAAGCGGCTTTGAGGTGCTTAATCGCTAATTCGGACTGGTTCAAATATCTCGAGTACAGGATTCCAAGCATTAGCTGAACCTGCTCGATGTGCTCATATTTTTCGTAGCTGGTTAGGAATTTCTCGTAGGCTAATGCAGATTCGGCGTGTTTGCTTTCACTTGCGAGCTGATTTGCTACGTCCAGCAGATACTGTTGCGGCGGGACCTGCTTGTCATCCATTTTTATAAGTTCAAGGTACTTTTCAGTAGCGGTGGGTAAATTTCGCTGGGTAATCAAACTTCCGATTTCATTTCGCAATTGTGTTATTTTTTCCTCTTTTTCTATTTGTTCAGGTGATTTTTTGATTTGCTTCACTTTTATACGCTTTGCTGCTGCTCGGCCCGTCAAGGAAGCGTAGTCTCCTGCTGCAACATCGCGGTATCGTCTTTTCTGGTTCCACCTTTTAATCATGGACCATAAGTCAAAATGGCTGGTCTTGATTAGGCCGGTAGAAAGCATTATAAGTATAGCTGCGATACCGAAGGTATAACCGGCCAGATGTGCATCATAAGCTACGGCTGCAGGAGAAAGACGAGGCTCGAAAATATTGTCCCAGACGATAAGTTTAAAGAGTATAAAATACAGTGCAGACAATTCCATCGTTCCAATGAAGATGAACCAGTATAAAACGGTAATTAAGGTCTGAGGAAAAAGAACCAGATAGGCACCGGTAACGGCGGCAACAGCGCCGCTGGCACCAAGAACAGGGTTAATATGAAGGACAGTATGGCCGATAGCTGAAAAAACAGCTCCGCCAAGATAAAGGCACAGGTAATTTGTATTGCCAAGTTTATCATTAACATTGTTGCCGAAGAGGTATAAAAAATACATATTGCCGAAAATATGGGCAAAACCACCGTGCAAAAAGGCGTACGTTACAAACTGCCAAAGGGATGGGCTGGCTGGATTGAGCATAAAATGTTCAGCCCACGGCGATAAAGCCAAAACACGGCCGCCGCCATACGTCGATTGATGATAAGAATGCGTAACGAAAAATAAAAAAACGTTAATCGCTATAATAGCGTAGTTCAGGTAAGGCGTTTTTCCCGGTCTTATGCTTGTATGAATCGGTAACAACATAATAGAATCTACACATTAAAAAACAATTTTTCATTTATATAAAGGCGTATATTGTAACGACAAGTTGCCTTAGGAACAAGATGTAAAAAAGCAGAAGTATAAACAATAAAAAACCTTTATTTTTCGCCTTGATACTGGTAATCAATGTACTTAAAAGCCTGTAACATGTTTTTGATATTCTAAAAAAGGGCAAAATGAACGATAAAATAATAACTGAAAGACTTAAAGCCGTTCGTCAGCAATTGGAAAAAAGGCGAATAGATTGTTTAATAATAACAAAATCGGTAAATGTGACTTATGTCACCGGTTTTTCAGGTAATGACAGTTGGACTGTTATAACAGACAGAAAGGTTTATCTCTTAACAGACAGCAGATATACCGAACAGGCACAAAAAGAATGTCTCAGCTGTCAAATAACAGAACGCACCGAATCCATGCCCAAAGCTGTTGCCGAACTTTTAAAGAGGTTAAAATCCGTAAAAACAGCAGCTATTGAAGAGTCTGTAACTATAGCAATTTTAAGAAAATTAAAGAAGAATTTAAATGCAAACGTTAAGCCGGTGTCAAATCTAATTGAATCAATCCGCAGCATTAAAGATAGGACAGAAATCAAAGCTGTAAAAACTGCTGTTGTCATAGCAGCTAATGCACTCGAAAAAATCAAAAGAAATATCAAGACAGGCATAACTGAAAATGAATTGGCAGGCCGGCTGGAACTTGAGATACGCAAATCCGGAGCGATGAACAGCTTTGAAACAATTGTCGCTTTTGGCCCAAATGCTTCACAACCGCATCATAAACCCGGAAAAAGGAAACTGAAGAAAAATGACAGTATCCTTATTGATTTCGGAGTTAAATATAAAGGATATTGCAGCGACCTGACCAGATGTTTTTCGGTTGGCAGGGTTAATCCTCTATATAAAAAAGTGTTCAAGGCAGTAGAAGAAGCTCAGGCGGCTGCGATACGAATGATTAAGGCAAGCGTTAAAATCAGCCAGGTCGATGCTGCAGCAAGAGCGGTTATAAAAAAATATAATTTACCGGTTTTCGGTCATAGCACAGGACACGGGCTTGGTCTGGAAGTACATGAAGAACCTGTTATTTCAGGAAAAAGCAAGGGCACATTACTGGCAGGCCATGTCATCACTATAGAACCAGGGGTATATTTGCCCGGCAAATTAGGTATAAGAATAGAAGATGACATTCTCGTTACCGAGACAGGATATGAGATACTAAGCAGCAACTGTTCACATTACTGATGATACTGAATATCTGTTTGTGACTTTGTAAAATTAGTGGATCAGGTTTGTTTTTCTTTTCGGACTGCTCCCCGCAGTCCTTCCATTTTCAGGTAACCTTTCTTCCAGATAATCAGGGCAGAGATGATAGAAACAGCAACATAAACTACAGCTGCATACCTTGTTCTTATTTGACTCATTGCCAGGCCAACTAATGCATAGAGACTTGCAAGTACATAACAAATCGCAACAGTTTTTTTCAAAGGTATACCTCTGTCTATCATCTGGTCATAAATGTGTCCACGGTCGGAAACGAACAAAGGCCTGTGGTTTATTAACCTTCTAACCAATGCAACAGCGGTATCTAAAATTGGCAGGCCAAACACAACAATTGATGCCATCCACCACCTTGGAATTTGCTCAGCGAATAATATCATTAGAGTGGCTATCATGAAGCCTAAAAGCATGCTGCCGGCATCACCCATAAATATTTTGGCAGGATATCGGTTGAAAGGCAGGAAACCACAGACACCACCTACAAGGCCAAGGCAAATTATAATCCTTACAGGGTCACCAACCTCGCTAAAACCCCAGGTAGTCAAATGGATTGATAATATTAACATGGCAATTGTAATAATTGCGGTTACTCCACCACACAAACCGTCAAGTCCGTCAAGAAGATTTAATGAGTTTGTGGCGCCTAAAACAAAAATAATTACGAGTAAGATTTCAATAAGCACTTCAAATCCGGCTGGAATAGAGATATTTAATAATTTATTAATCATATGTAGATTCGGAGTAATTCCAACCAAAATCAATGTAACAGCAGCTAAAATCTGACCGAGGATTTTTTGTCTTGGACTAATATCAAACATATCGTCAGTTAATCCAACAAAACATGCAATGGAGCCGCCGGCAAGAATACCCAGTAACCATTTTAGTATTGTTGAGAAAGATTCATTGTCTTTTAAACATGCTATACCTGTGAGAACGCCCACTGTTAATCCAACCAGTATTCCGATGCCGCCGAGATATGCTATAGGCTCTTTGTGTGTTTTAACAAGGTTATCAGGTTTGTCTACAATTCCAAATTTGAGGGCTATTTTTTTGCACAGTAATGTTGCGGTTAGTGAAGCAATAAATGATGATGCTAAAATAGGCCAAAAGTCTAAGACCCAGGTTATTGGTCTGTTTGGCCCAATTATTGTATCAAGTATCATCTATTTTCTCTTTCATCTGGCAAGACTACAACCATACCTCAGCATCGTAGCGAAGCATGATTAGTTTGTCTTTAAAACCATTAAAACGGGTATTTAGTTTTTGCCCAAGTAGTTCCTGCAAAATCCATTTTGGAAAGTTCGCTCCTGCCTTTATGGAAAGTGGAACTCCTCCCCCAAATCTTGGATTTATTTCGATAAATTTTATGTTGTTGTCCCTGGTTAGAAATAATTGCAATGTGATCACTCCTGGACCTGCACCAAGAGATTCAACGAGCCTTTTAGCCTCACTCATGATATGGTGGTTTTTCACTATCTGAGCTTTGCTAACCTCACCTGCTCTTACTTCAATTCTTTTTCTTGGAACAATACATCGGATATTCATTTCAAAGTCGACATAAACGTCGCATGTATATTCAGTACCATCTATAAATTCCTGACAAATGGCATTAGGTACTTTTTTAGAGTAGAATAAAAGTTCCTTTCTGTTTTTTACTTTGGCAGTACCTCTGCTGGCGTGTCCATCCCATGGTTTTAGAAAACAAGGCCAGTTCAGTTTTTTCCCTAAGGCAGTCTGAATACTCATAGTAACAGGTGTATCAAAACCATTTTTAACTAAAAATCGGAAAGTTTGCCTCTTGTCCTGGCAGATGTCGACAACCTCAGGCGCAGATATGAGCACCTGACAACCAATGGCTTTAAATTTTTGTTTATTTTCGGCTAAAAGTTTCAAGTCTAAATCAACCGTAGGAATGAGTAATTTTACTTTGTGTTTTTTCACAATTGGCAATAATTGCTTGATATAATCGGGATGTGTTGTTGGTTTAACGAGAAACCGTTTATCGCACAATTGCATAGCTGGGCTAAGCTCTGTGATATCAGTTCCCAGCAAAGCAGTTTTTATTTTTAATTGCGTTGCAGCTTTGCGAAAACTATTTACCAGCGAAACTCTTCTTCCAATACATGTAAACAAAATATTCATCGTTTACTCGAATTATTTGACTTTTTTAGTTTTATTAACGCAAAATTACCATTGACTTTGTATAATCGACTACAAATAATAACAAGTTTAATTATTAAAAATAAAGAAAATAACCAGAAAAGCGGATTTTTCCGGTTATTTACGCAATTTTAGGTGGGGCTTTAAAAAGGTATTTTATGACAAAATTAGAAAGAAAAATCAAAGATAAAAAGATTATAGTAGGTGTCCTCGGACTTGGTTATGTGGGGCTTCCGCTGGTACGGGAATTTGCACTGTCAGGTCTAAAGGTAATAGGTTTTGACATTGATGAAAAAAAAGTTCGGATTTTAAATTCAGGCCGAAGTATTATCAAGCACATACCGCATTCTCACATAAAACAGATAGTCAAAACAGGCCTGTTTAGAGCAACAACTAATATGGCCAGGCTGAAAAACGTTGACGCAGTATTAGTTTGCGTACCTACACCACTAACGCAGAACCGCGAGCCTGATATGCAATTTATTATAAAAAGCAGCGAAACAATCTCCAGGTATCTACAACGAGGCCAACTAATAATTTTTGAAAGTACGACTTATCCCGGAACTACCCGCGAACTGGTTGCCCCGATTCTTGAAAGAAGCAAACTAAAAGCCGGAAAAGATTTCTACCTTGCATATTCACCTGAACGTGAGGACCCAGGCAATAAAAACTATACAACTAAAACAATACCAAAGGTCGTAGGCGGATTAACAAATCTCTGCTGCAAGACGGCATGCAAACTTTACAACACAGCGATAGTCAAAACTGTGCCGGTATCCAGCCTTGAAGCGGCAGAAGCATCAAAGATTCTTGAGAATGTTTATCGTTGTATAAACATTGCAATGGTTAATGAACTTAAGATAGTATTTGATAAGATGGGTATCGATATCTGGGAGGTTATAAAAGCAGCAAGTACAAAACCATTTGGTTACAATGCGTTCTATCCCGGTCCCGGGCTTGGCGGACATTGCATTCCCATTGACCCGTTTTATCTTACATGGAAGGCAAGACAATATGGTATGCCGACGAGATTTATCGAACTGGCAGGTGAAATCAATACTAATATGCCAAACTATGTTATTGCAAAAACCATAGAGGCTTTAAATGAGCAAAAGAAAAGCTTAAAAGGTTCAAAGGTACTTGTGCTTGGTTTGGCATACAAAAAAGATATAGATGACTTACGGGAATCCCCTTCAGTTGAACTGATTGAGCTGCTATACAAAAAAGGAGCTAAGGTCGACTACAATGACCCCTACATTGCTAAAACCCATAAGCAGCGAGAGCATGACCTTAAAATGGCCAGCAAAAAGCTGTCAGCAAGAATGTTAGCCGGTTATGATGTTGTTCTGATTTCGACCGACCACAGTGATTACGATTATGACTGGATAGTTCAAAATTCCAGGTTAATTGTTGATACTCGTAATGCCACTGCTTCAGTACGAAAAGGTCGAAAGAAAATTATCAAGGCATAAGCGTTAGTCTAACGAAAGAGGTAGTCAAATTGCTTAAAGCAAGCGAAAATCCGCCGTTTTCCTGGCCTGAAACGGAATCAATCCGTGATTTCACAGGCCAGTGGTGGGTAGCACACACAAAAAGCAGAAATGAAAAAGCCTTCGCTCATGATTTGGTTGACAGGAACATTTCCTATTTTTTGCCGATGACGTGGAATATTCGTCGTCACAAGGGACGAAAGATACAGTCGCTCTTGCCACTATTTAGCGGCTATGTGTTTTTTTGCGGCGATGAAAAACAACGGCTCGAAGTTTTGCGCACAAATCGAGTAGCAAATCTCATTGAAGTTGAAAACCAGGAACAATTACTTAATGAGTTAGCTAAGATTGAACAGGCGCTGCGAGCCGGAGCTGAGTTAGTGCCTCATGACTATCTCAAAAAAGGTCAATATTGTCGTGTAATTGCAGGTCCATTAGAAAATTTGCAGGGGATTGTAGTAACAACAAAAGGGGCAATGCGTTTGATTCTGCAGATAGATATGTTGGGTCAGGCAGCAAGTGTTGAAGTAGACGCCGATATGGTTGAGGCAGTTGATTTGCCCTAAAGTTTTAAATGATAATTCTTTGATAGAAAGTGAGGGAGCTGAAAAATGAATTTAGTTATCAAAGTAATAGGGGTCGTGTTTGTTCTGACAGCAATTGGCTATTTTTTGAAACCGGATATTTTTAAATCGCTAATGGAATTTTTTAAAAAAGGCAAACGAATATATTTGGCTGCATTAGCAAGGTTTATATTGGGTATTGTTTTTCTGCTTGGAGCTCGTGAATGTGATATGCCGGTGGTAATAGGTACTTTGGGAATAGTTTTTTTAGTGGCTGGTCTGCTAATAATTCTTCTTGGTCAGGAAAAAATTAATAGTATAATCGGCTGGTACCAAAAACAGTCAAAATTCTTTTTTCGTACTTTAGCTTTAGTTTTGTTCGCACTTGGAATTGTTATTATCTACTCAGCATGAGCGCATGTAATTTTCAATTTATAGCACTTTATCGTGCTGTAAATAAAGATTTTACTTGTATAAATTGTTTATTTCTGGTATAATACTGTTTTCAGTATGGAAGATAAAGACCAGGAAGACAGGGTGATTTTTACGGGGGAACCATCTGAATATCTTTAAAGATATTCATTTTTAATTTATGAAATGCCCGGCAAGAAATATTTTCTTTTTTATTATATCAATCCTTTTACTATTTAGAGCAGAGCAGTCTTTTGGTATTGTTCTTCATCCTACATATGAACCAAACCTGGCAACATGGACAGAAAGACCAGATTCTAATGTAGTAGGATGCTGGCGTACCAATGCCTCATGCGTAGCAATTGCACCAAATTATATCATCACCACTAAACATCAGGGAGGAACCTTAGCTACCCCTGTAGTAATCGGAGGCGTAACATACAGCATTGATAAGATATGGCCGCATCCAACTGCTGATTTCCGTGTGGTTAAATTACACAGCGCTAACTTAAAATCTTATGTTGACATGTATACTGAACCAAATGAAATTGGACAACCGATAGTAATCGGTGGATTCGGTAAACGTCGAAATGAAGAATATACAAACTATTACACATGGACCACGGAAACTAATAACATCAACAGTCCCCTTCTTTTCGGTACAAACCAAGTCGACAACGTTGGCTTTGTTGACACCGATACTTACGATTCCGAGATACTCGTCGCTCATTTTAATTCGCCTTCAGCCTCTCTCTACGAATGCACCATAGCTGAATTTGATTCCGGTGGCGGATGGTTCATAAAAGACAATTCCGAATGGAAAGTAGCAGGACTATCCCGCGGCTTGAAAGTTGTGGATAAAAGCTGGTATACCCCTGCTTTTGACCGGAATTACCTGGATTCCGTGCGCGTCAGCGCATATACCGATTTTGTGTCACAATCTATAACAACCTGTGATAAACCAACACCTGGCGATTTCAATGGTGACTACATCGTTGACAATAACGACCTCGAAGATTTTGTCCTCTATTGGCTGGATGACGATTGCGCAGCTGAAAATAATTATTGTCAGGGCTCCGATTTAGAGCTGGATGGTGATGTTGACCTGGTTGACTTTGCTGTTTTTGCAGAAAACTGGCTGAGCAGCTTGTAAATATTAAAGTGCTTTAGTTGCCCCCCCTACCCCTTCAGGTGAGTCACATATAAATTACTGAAAAAAGTTGCTGTTTTTTGAGGACTTTGGTACATTCGTGCTTGTTTTTATATTATTTTGCGTTTTTCGGGGCGTGGCGCAGTTTGGCTAGCGCGCATGACTGGGGGTCATGAGGTCGGAGGTTCAAGTCCTCTCGCCCCGATTTTTTGCCTTCGGCAAAAAATGGAGTAGGTGAATATTAGAACAGGTGAACATTTGTAGTCGCATTTCTCTAAGTATAATAAACGTCCGCATTTGTCCGCTATTATGTCACCATGTCGACCGATAATATGTCCGTGCCTGCAAAAAACGCTTGCGATGCTACTGAATCAACTCAAAAAATCAAGGTTCTAAAGTGGGCCTACGCTATCGCCGACACAAATGAAACCGATGATTGTAGATAATCGAAAACAGTAGTTATCAGTCATTAGAGCTATTGAATGAATAATGAAGTATGCAAATATATGAATAATATGCAGCCTCGATGGGCAAAACTTAAGAAAGAAAAGTTTATGCCAATAGCCGGGCTGATATTGATGCTTGTCTGGTTTTGCGGGATAATGCTGTATGCCGGATATGCGAAATCACAATCGCAATCCAGCAGGTCATATCAAATATTCAAGCTCAAGGCCGCCTTTTTATACAACTTCATCCGGTTTGTAGAATGGCCGGAAGAAAAAATGAGCAATGAAGGCAAGCCGATAGTCATTGGAATTATCGGCAAAGATTCGTTTGGAAATGTCCTGGAACCCCTCAAAGGTAAAAAGATTAAAGGCAGGAAAGTTATTTTAAAGCGGTTCAAAAGCTTTGGTGAAATTAAACAATTGGACGAGAATACACAGAAAAAAGAACTTAAGGCGATTGGCCAAAGCCATCTGCTGTTTGTCTGTAATTCAGAAAAATCACACATCAGTGAACTTACCAAGTCGATACGCGAATATAATATCTTAACCGTAGGTGATATGAAAAACTTTCTTGAAAACGGTGGTATCATCAACTTTACAATGGAACAGAATAAGATTCGATTTGATGTAAACGTAACAGCTGCTAAAGATTCCAATCTTAAAATACGGTCACAGCTATTGAGATTGGCCAAAACCGTAATTAAAAAAGATACTGTAACTACAGATTCAGGCGGGAGTTAATTATGTCTCTTATAACAAACCTGAAAATAAGGGATAAACTGATACTGATCACTATGGTGACGTGCATCGCTGTACTGCTGTTGGTAAGTAGTACGTTGATCGTGTGGCAGTGGTCAAATTTACGTCAGACTATGGTCAGAAACCTGTCTACTCAGGCTGCGATGATAGCCGATAACTGTAAAGCAGCTTTGGCATTCGAAGACGCTGAGGATGCCGAGAACATTCTTAGAGCATTGAAGGCGGAATCTTCTGTTGTATTCGGCTGTGTTTATAATAGTGAAGGTGAGCTGTTTGCAACATACTACCGCAGTGGCAATGATAGTATGGCCAATCTTTCCAAATTTCAGGAAAAAGGATATAGCTTTGATGGTGGTTTTCTCACAGTTTTCGAACCGATTGTGCTCGAAGAGGAAATGATCGGTATAGTTTGTATCCGCTCAGACCTTGAGCCTATGCGAAATATCCTAAGGCAAAATACTAAAATTACTATTGCTGTATTATTGTTTGCTACATTAGTTGCATACTTTGTGTCCTCAAGACTTCAAAGAATTATCTCGAAACCGATACTTGCTCTTTCTGAAATTGCAAAAGGCGTTTCAGAAAAGAAAGATTATTCGACTCGTGCACTTAAACAAAGCAACGACGAAGTAGGTTTACTTATTGATTCATTCAACGGCATGTTAGAGCAAATTCAGCAGCGTGACCTTGAATTAGTTGAAATAAATGAAAAACTTGAAATGCGTGTCAAGGAGCGTACCGCAGAATTGACGGTGGCGAACGAACAGTTAAGCCGGGATGTCGCAGAGCGTAAACGCGCTGCTGATGCCTTGAGACAATCAGAACTTAAATTTAAAACGATATTTGAAAATGCAGGCGGTGCAATACTTATATTTGAAGAAGATACAGGAAAAGTACAGGACTGTAACTCACAGGCCGAAGATATATTAGGATGTGTACGATCTGAAATAATTGGTACTAAACAATCAAAACTTTACCACAGGGGTATAACAGGCAAAAAAAACCCACAGGAAAAAAATGGCTCTATCCAGGAAAGTATTGAAGGTTTTGAAGGAAGAATAGTACATAAAGACAGCCATGAAATTCCTGTCTGGATACTGTTTAGAAAGATAGAACTACGCGGCAAAAATTTAATGGTCGGATTGTTTATTGATATTACAGAACGCAGGAAAGCGGAAGAAGAATTGGCTGAGACACATAGAAAGCTTGTTGAAGCTTCACATAAAGCCGGTATGGCAGAGGTTGCTACCGACGTTTTACATAATGTTGGAAATGTTCTGAACAGCATTAATGTTTCAACAACCTTAATAACTGAAAAGGTCTCCGGTTCTAAATTGTCGAATTTGCAAAAAGTGGTAGATATGATCGATGAACACAGTGAGGATATTGGAAAATTTCTTACCGAAGACCAGCAGGGAAAACATATACCAGGTTACCTGGCAAAAGTGATAAAGCTAATGGCTGGTGAGCGGGAAGATATTCTTGAAAAGCTTCGGTCGCTGACAGATAACGTTGGTCATATCAAAGAAATCGTTAAGATGCAGCAGTCTTATTCCAAGGTATCCGGTGTCGAGATAGCAGCATCACTGGATGAGGTGGTTGAAAACGCAATCCAGATCAACTGTGCCGGTCTCGAACGGCACCAAATCAGTCTGATACGTGATTTTGATGAGCTTCCGATAGTCAATATTGATAAGCAAAGAATCCTGCAAATTCTTGTTAATTTGATTGGTAACGCAAAGTATGCACTAACCAGTTGTAAAAATGAAGAAAAAATAATGACAATTCGGCTTCACGGGAACGGAGACAAATTTAGATTCGATGTAAAAGACAACGGAGTCGGGGTTGCTAAAGAAAATCTGACCAAGATATTCCGACATGGTTTTACAACCAAAAAACATGGTCATGGTTTTGGTCTGCACAGTGGTGCGCTTGCAGCCAAGGAAATGGGTGGGTCATTGACTGTTCATAGCGATGGTCTTGGGCATGGAGCAACATTTACGCTGGAGCTGCCGTTAAAAGAGGTAGGGGTTGACGCATGTCAAACATAAATGCTACAACAAAGAATCGACGGATTCTCATTATTGATGACAATGAGGAGATTCATAAAGATTTTAAAGCTGTTCTGACAAACAGAGTTGCTGACGTAGATAGTAATGTCAGTGTCAATGAAGAAGAGACAGCAATTTTCGGTCATGCTCCCGGTTCTGTATCATCGGAACAAGTGAGTTTTGAAATAGATTCAGCTTTTCAGGGACAGGAAGGTTTTGAGAAGGTCAAACAAGCTTTGGAGGAGGGCAATCCTTATGCCATGGCTTTTGTGGATGTTCGTATGCCGCCTGGTTGGGATGGAGTTGAAACAATACACCGGATATGGCAAAAATATCCGGGTCTTCAGGTTGTTCTTTGTACCGCTTATTCAGATTATTCATGGCATGATATGATAGAAAAGCTTGGCGAAACAGATCAATTACTGATTTTGAAAAAACCGTTCGATAATATTGAGGTACGACAGATAGCATGCTCATTTACCGAAAAGTGGGAACTTCTATATAATCTCGATAAGTTAGTCCGTCAAAGGACTGAGCAGATTGCCGAGACACGGGATGTCACTGTATTTGCACTGGCCAAGCTTGCTGAATCCCGCGACCCGGAAACAGGTACGCACCTTGAACACATCAGGTTATACTCGCAAATTCTTGCTGAACAGCTTAAAAAAGACCATGCGTTTTCTAATGAGATAGACGAACAGTTTCTTCAGAATTTGTGGCGTTCAAGTCCATTGCATGATATTGGCAAGGTTGGGATACCGGATACGATACTGTTAAAGCCAGGCAGGTTGAGTAACAGTGAATTCGAACTGATGAAAGAGCACACGATTATCGGGGCTGAGGCACTCGAGATGGCAGCAGGACATAGCGGAGCAGGCGGTTTTCTTAACATGGCTGCCGTTATTACACGAAGTCATCATGAAAGATTTGACGGCAGCGGATATCCTGATGGTCTAAGCGGGTATGATACTCCTCTTGTTGCAAGAATTGTTGCGCTGGTCGATGTCTATGATGCGTTGACTTCGGTTCGAGTGTACAAGTCCGCTTTAGAACCTGAAGTGGCGAGAAGTATGATTATAAATGAGTCAGGCAAACATTTTGATCCAACTATAGTTGATGCATTTTGTAATTGTTGGGATAAATTTCTGCATGTATGTGATTTGAGTGATACAGCTGATAGAGAATTGGTAGCAAGTGAGACTTCCAGTGATGTACGACGCTAAGATTAGTAAACAAAAATGGGTATTACATGAAGATTATGACAAAGACAATCGAAACAACAAAAACTGAGAAAACTAAAAAAACCAGTAACACAACGGCTGAGAAAAACAGGCGCATCCTGGTGATAGATGACAATGAGGTAATTCATAAAGACTTCAAAGGCATTCTTGGATGTGAAGGCAATGAGACAATTTGTCTTGACAAGGAAGAGACAGCTATTTTTGGTTCCTCTTTAGATTCGTCAAAGAAAGAACGTTATCAGATAGACTCGGCTTTTCAGGGCAAGGAGGGATTAGAAAAGATTCAGCAATCCCTGAAAGACGGCCGTCCTTATGCGATGGCCTTTGTTGACATACGTATGCCGCCTGGCTGGGATGGAATCGAAACGATTAAGCATATCTGGCAGGAGTACCCTGGACTTCAGGTTGTTATTTGTACGGCATATTCAGATTATTCCTGGCATGATATGCTCATTGAATTAGGCACAACAGACCGTTTGTTAATTCTGAAAAAGCCTTTTGACAACATGGAAATTCGTCAGATTGCCTGCTCCCTGACGGAAAAATGGGAATTGATAAATAATCTTGAGCAAAGAGTAGCACAACGAACCGAGCAGTTGGAACAGACTGTGAGTAAGCTTGACGAGGCAAATCATGACCTTAAAGATTTTGTTTATATAGCATCGCATGACCTTCGCGAGCCGTTGCGAAAGATATCATCCTTCGGTGAACTTTTAGCCGAGTCACTCAAAGGTAAACTCACTGAAGACGATACCGAGAACCTCCGGTTTATGACTGATGGTGCAAAACGAATGACCAAGATGATAGAAGCTCTGCTGATTTATGCACGGGTCAGCAAAAATAAACCTGTCTTTGAAATAGTTGATTTGAATGAAATGGTAAACGGATTAAGTCAATTAGAAGTCGCAGCACTATTGGAAGATACCGGCGGCAAGATTGAAGTACCCGAGACTATGCCTAAAGTGTGGGCAGACCCGGTTCAACTTGGACAACTTTTGCAGAACCTGATTACAAATGGTATCAAGTACCATACTAAAGGAGTTAGCCCACATATCATAATAACAGCAGAGAATATTGAGCAGGACAAGGTCAAAATATCGGTTAAGGACAACGGTATCGGTATTAAAAAAGAATACCATGAGGATATATTCAAAATGTTTAGACACCTGCATTCTCGCACAGAATACGAGGGGACCGGAATCGGTCTGGCAGTTTGTAAAAAGATAGCTGACAGGCTTAATGGCCAAATTAGTGTTGAATCAGAAATTGGTGAAGGCTCAACGTTCTCGGTGATTCTTGAAGCAGCAAGAGAATATCTACAAACAGATTAGGCTTATACTACAGGACAGTGGTCTAAAGGAGAAGAAATGGGTTACTTAAAATCGGTTATAATCTTGTTAATAGAAGATGACCCCGGAGACCAGAAGCTGACCAAAAAATCGCTATTAGACGCAAAAATTGTTAATGATGTTCTCGTAACTGAAAGTGGAGAGCAGGCACTTGATTATTTAGAGCGCAGCCAAAACGGTGACAGCCAGAGTCCCCGTCCAGACCTGATTTTGCTCGATTTAAATATGCCAGGAATGGGTGGAAAGGAATTTTTGAAGCGTGTCAAAGCCAACGATGAACTCAGAACGATTCCTGTTGTTATCCTGACAACTTCGGATTTGGACCACGATATAAGCGAAAGTTATAAACTGCATGCCTCAGGCTACATAAAAAAACCCGTAACCATGGACGGTTTTCAGATTATGATGCAGAGCCTTCAGGAATACTGGTTCAATGTATGCAAACGTGTAGAGGTAACTGACAGGATATGAGTATCAAAAAGATAAAAATACTGCTCGTAGATGATGACCCTGGCGATCGCCGTCTGACAAAGCTTGCCCTGGAAAATTCCTCTCAGGAAATGGAATTTGTGGTCGAGACCGCCGGTATGCTCTGTGAATGTCTGGAGTGTCTAAAGACAAATAAATGTGACCTTGTACTTCTTGACCTTGGCCTGCCGGATAGTCTTGGTATTGTTACCGTGGAAAAGGTACATCAGGCCAATCCCAAGATACCTGTTATCGTCCTGACAGGTCTTGATGATGAAGAAATAGGTGTTGAGGCTATAAAGAAAGGCGCTATCGATTATATAATAAAACCATTCAACCAGAGTGTGCTGAGAACACGTATCGGAATTGCTATACAGCTTGTTGAGTTGCAGGAACAACTTAGAATGCTTGCCAATACAGACGAATTAACAGCTCTGGTGAACAGGAGGCATTTCTTTGAGATTTTCGAGCGCGAGCTTCTTCGCTCCAAAATGAAAGGCACTCCTCTGGCTGTTCTTATGTTAGACCTCGACCACTTCAAGAGTATTAATGACACATACGGTCATTTGGGTGGTGATATGGTTCTGAAACAAATGGGCAAAATCCTTACCGAGAATATATATCCACTTGACGTAGCCGGCAGGTATGGAGGAGAAGAATTCACTATCCTGATGCCAGGAGTGACATTTGATGAGGCAGCTAAAGCAGCCGAAAGACTGTGTAAAGTTGTTGATGAATGGCAATGGGAAGTTTTCGATGAAAAAATAGCAATCTCTACAAGTATAGGCCTGGTTAGTGTTGACTCAAGTGACCTGCCTAATTCAAATGAAATTGTCGACCGGGCAGATAAAGCTCTTTACGCTGCAAAACAAAGTGGAAGAAACTGTGTGGTTAGATGGGACCAGATTGATCCTAACAAAAAGGTTGAGAAGCAGGAGAAACTTGACTACAGCGAACTGCAAACCAAGCTATCTTCTGTAGCCGGAAAATTGCATTCTCAGGCTGTGGGGATAGTATCAGCTTTTACAAAAGTGATGGCAATCAAAGACCCTTACATATCAAACCACACGAGACATGTGCAGATTTATACTGCTTCGATAGCGGAAGAATTAGGATTGTCGGATGAGCTTAAACAAAGGCTTGACACAGCATCTATGTTGCATGATCTCGGCAAAATAGGCATTCCTGATAGTATCCTGACTAAGACTAAACCACTTTCGAAAGAAGAATTAAAAATTGTAAGAAACTATCCGGTTATAAGTGTTCAGATTTTGGAACCAATTGGGATTTTCAGTCACGAGCTGAACATAATACGTCAGCATCATGAAAAGTTCGATGGCACCGGTTACCCCGATGGTTTAAAGGGAAGAGAAATATCGATTGGCGGTCGTGTTCTGGCTGTGGCGAATTTCTTTGATTCGATTACCTCTGACCGTTGTTATCGGCCAGCCGCTTTAGGTGAAGAAGCACTGAGGAATGTCATTGAAGGTTCCGGGACAAGATTTGACCCTGAAATCGTAGAAGCCTTCAAGAAAGCTTATGACAAAAATAAAGAACAGTGGCCATTATCAATGAAAAGCTGTTCAGTCGAATCCTCTTTACATAATGCGGAATAAGCTAATTTTGTAGATTTTCCTTTCTTGAAATTCAACTTTTTCAAACAATAATTATAGTGATTTCAAATACACAGGTTTACCCACAAAAAGGTCTACGGAAAAAATACGAGTCAAAAATCTGCCCTTGAAAATAAATGATCGTGGCAGAACAAAAACCATGGAACGTAGCATAACTTCATATAATTAAAGAAGTTAGGCAAGACGCCGAAGTGCTCGTAGAAGTTAATAAACGAAAACATCAAAAAAAAACAGAAAGACCCTTGACAAATAGGAGTTACTCCTATATTGTAGTAATTACGAACGAGGTCAATAGTAAGTAGTTTCGGCTTTGTCGGTGTTTTTTCAAAGGCGTTCATAAGTTATGTTATGGAATGTAACTGGCGTTGTCCTGCACATGAAACGGATGGACGTTATAGGGTACGTTCCAAAGATGGAGCCGGTCGGAGGAGGGTGGCTCCATCTGTTTATATGGCAGTTTTTGGGCACAATTTAAATATTGAGGCCTTTTCTCCACAAAGCACCTTGGTAAAAGATAAATTTTCTACCAAAAATGAGACATAGAAGTTATAATCGCACATCGATAATGATATTTAGAGACTAACAATTTCATTAAATGATGGCGATGTTATTCTATGTTAAATGACAGCGATGAATTAAAAGTGAAAATTGAAGCTTTTCGGGTAATATGCCGTGAGAAGGGCTTGAAAGTAACGCCTCAACGATTGGCAGTTTATAAAACATTGCTCGAATCGAAAGAACACCCTTCTGCCGAAATGGTTTTTAAGAAAGTCAGAAAAGAGGTACCAAATATATCACTGGATACTGTTAACAGGACGCTTTTGACATTAGCTGATATTGGCGAGGCCTTTATTGTCGAAGGTTCCGGTGAAGTAAAGCGATTTGACGGCCAGTTGAAAAATCATCAGCATTTCAAATGTGTAAAATGCAGGAAAATTATTGATTTTCACCATAAACCTTTTGATAATATCAAGATTCCTGAAAGTATTAAATCAAAGTATACGGTACTGAGAAAAACCGTGTATCTTGAGGGGATTTGTGATGTCTGTCAGAAAAAGAAATGACGACTACCTGTGTTAATTCCGTTAAAAAATTAGCTGTGAAGGTTTATAGCTGAAAAAGAAGGATTTAAAGAGATTGCCAAAGTGATTTAATGGGCGAAATAAAAAGTTTGGGCGCGATTAAATGCGCAAGTTGCCGAAAAAGACACGCAAAAAGTAACAAAAAATTACAAAAATGCGCATAAATGCGCACGAATTGACATGAATTGCACCAAAATGCGCACAAATTTACATGTATGATTTTCCGACTTGCGCAAACAATGCGAAAATCTGTTTAGCCACAGAGGACACAGAGAATTAACCACGAAGAACACGAAGATTTTTAGACAGGATGACAGGATAAAAAAGTTAAAAGTTAAAAGTAAAAACCACAGTGCAAAATTTAAAGTTGTTAGCCACGGATTTCACGGATTCCTTCGATAAACTCAGGACAGGTAAAATGGCAGGGCTAAACTATATAAGGTTTTTGCTGTACCATTCGATGGCGAGTTTCAGGCCTTGAGCGAAATCAATAACAGGTTTGTAGCCTATAAGTTTTTCTGCCAGGCTGATATCTGCAAGAGAATGTTTTACATCGCCTGGACGAGTGTCAGTATAAATCGGTTTGACATTCCTGTCAGTTAATTCATTGATAATTTGAATAATCTCATTAACCGTCACAGCTTGGCCACAGGCGATGTTTACAACCTCGCCAGCAGTTTTAGTGGCACGAGCAGCTAAGAGATTGGCCTGGACAACATTATCAATATGTGTAAAGTCCCTGCTTTGCTCACCGTCACCGTAAATAGTCGGAGGAGTGTTTTTTAAGATAGCAGTGACAAAGGCAGGTATTGCGGCGGCATACTGGCTTGTTGGGTCCTGGTACGGTCCGAAAACATTGAAATAACGCAGTGAAATAGTTTCAAGGCCAAAAGATTTGGCAAAAACCGAGCAGTAGTATTCCCCTGCCAGTTTAGCAGCTGCATAAGGTGACAATGGATTGTCCGGCATGGTCTCTACCTTCGGCAAGGCGGGAGTGTCACCGTAAGCACTCGAGCTTGCAGCATAAACAAGGCGTTTTATTTTCATGTCACGGGCAGCTAAAAGAACTGTAAAAGTTGCATCGACGCAGTGTTTATGGGTGGCAGCGGGATTGTCAATACTTTTCGGCACTGAAGGCAGTGCGCCCTGGTGCAGAACGATATCAATATCCTTCATAGCTTTACGGATTACATCTTCATCCCCCATGTCAGCTTCGATGAATTCTATTTTATCGATGATGTCGTCAAGATTCGATTTTTTGCCGGTGAGCAGATTGTCGATGACCCTTACGAAACAGTCTTGAGAGATGAGTTTTCTGCAGATATTCGAGCCGATGAAACCGGCTCCTCCGGTAACTAAAAATCTCTCCATCAAATTACATTCCTAAAAGTATTATTATATAACCGGTAGTTATCGCTTAAACAGAGTGAGCAAGCTGAGCCTTTTGATATTCGTTGTAAGATTTGAACTGCTGGCTGAAATATCCGCCCTTTATTGTTTTTACGGCCATAAGAACGCAGCCTGCGACGTTGGCGCCCACTTCTTTAAGTTCACGAATCGTTCTTAAAGCAACACCTCTCCTTGTAGCAGCGGCATTGAAGACCAGCATGGTGCTATCAACATAGTTGGCCAAATTTTTTATATCACTAACGAGCAATACAGGCGGTCCATCAATTATAATATAATCGTATACCTGTCGCTGATGTTTAATCAGCTGTTGCATCTGTGAACCGCTGATTAACTCAGCAGGATTTACAGGCAACAAACCTGCATCAATAATATCAAGGCCATCGATACCACCTGGTCTAATAACTTCCTTGTAGCCACACAGGCCGGCAAGCAGTGCACCTAAACCGAATCCAGACTCGGCTTCTGCTGAGTCTTCGTTCTTATGAGCATTGCTCGGGAAAATTGTGTGTAAGCTCGGTTTCCAGAAATTAGCGTCAATTAGAAGCACTTTCTTGCCTTCAGCAATAAATGCTGTAGCAAGGTTAACCGCCACCGTAGTTCTGCCATCTCCTGCAGCAGCACTACTGATAAGAAAAGACTTTGAAGAAGCTGCTGAGTCTGACAGCTTCAGGTTAGTACGGAATCGTCTGTAAGATTCACTTACGAATGAATAAGGTGCCTGCCTTAAAACATGATACTGGTCAACATTGTAAGCGTGGTCATCCTCATCAGCGTCCGGGATAACTCCCAGAAGCGGAATATGGAGAAACCTGCCAACATCCCGTGGAGTACGGACCAAATCGTTAAGCATCTCAATCAGGAAAGCAATTCCAATACCCAACAAACAGCCGAGAAATGTCCCGCCCGGGAAAAACATCTGCCACTTCGGAAAACTTACTTCCAATGGCGCCGGTGCATCGCCAGCAAATTGAACCTTCGGTGTCTCCGGGTCATCATGCATTATTTTCAGCTTTTCGATAGATTGCTTTATTTCATTAAGCCTGTCTTTTCTTTCATCCCTTATAACTACCCTTTGTTCATACTGCACTCTTGCCATGTCATAGTCCTGCTTTTTGGCAATAGCTTCTTTTCGCATTTCCTCCAACTGCTCATATTTTCTCTGGAGCACTATCAGCATGTCCTGTGCATTTCCAAGATTTGCCTGTCTCACCTGCTCTGCTATTTCCGCTTTTCTGAGTACCCTTTCCTGTTCAATTGCTCTCATTTGCTCCTGTAATTCGCGTACGGAACGATGGTTTTCACCTAATCTCGTAAGTGTGCCGGCAAGACGCGCTTCCAGTGCAGCAAGTTGTTGGGCAAGATTAACCGTAATTGGATCGGTTTCTACCTGCCTGGCCACCTGCTCAACTACAGGACCGACGGCTTGAGCCCTAAGCCGTTCGACAGAAGCTTCAACTTCGGACATTTCCAGAAAAAGTTTATTTTGCTCAAGTTCCAGATTATTTAATTTCCTGGTGATAGTAGACTCAAAATGCTCTTCTTCAAGATTTGCAAAGCCCCATCTTTTCCGCACCTCGTCCAATGCTCTCTCTGCTGCTGCTAAATTTGTTTCGACACGAGCAAGCTGGTCATTACGTCTTGCCAACTTCTCGGCTACTTCTTTTTTCTTTGAAGAACCCTGCGATGCAAGAAACATTCTCACCATTTCATTAACTATCAGCGCTGCTTCTTTTTTGTCACCACATACCATAGATAAAACGGCAAATTCAGCATCTCTTTCTGCATAAACATGAAAACGTTTTTTCAAATTTTTAACAGCTTTTGCAATACGTTTATCTTTAATCTCTCCGAATTGCTTAAACCATTTTGTCTGCTGTACTTTGTCTCTCTCAATCAATGCCATCAAAGTGGTAGGCCGTTTTATAAGCCGAACTATTGATAAACGATGGCCGTATTGAATATCTTTGTTTACCAAAGTTCCACCAATAACTGAAGGGTCCTTTTCCATCGGCGGAAGTACCCTGATATAGGTTGAAGCAGTATATCGCGGGTAATAATTCAGTAAAAGATACCAGCTCACACCTCCAACTATCAACCCTAAAATAGTCAAAGAAATCATCAACCATACGTGCCGACGCAATATGCCAATAATATCCTTTGGTGTTAATGTGGCGGTATTTGCAGGCTGTCCAAACCCAGGAGGCCTTACCATTCTATTCATACTTTGATTCTGCTCCGCCATGTTTCTATCACATACCTTTTATTACTAAGTATTAAATTTGAAAACACATATACCAAACAGCCCATCAATATGAAAGATTATCGACAGCCTGTTTTATCCGCTCTTTTGCTGTATCAGATAATCTTTTTTCTCCTACATCTAACGCTTGTTTATACGCTTCCAGTGCCGAAGTTTTTTCTCCAAGGGCACTTTTTATCATACCTAAGTGCTCGTACATCTCTGCCAGAGCAAACATTTCAGTATTCTCGATCTGTTGTATTGCACTGTTAATGATTTCATCAGCTCTCTTATATTTTCCGTTCTTATATAGTACATAGGCGTAAGTATCCAAATAATCCGGGTTACTTGATGTAAGTTCATAAACACGTCCTGCATATTTTAGCGCTTTATCCAATTGCTCATCATTGTCTGCCAACATATATGCCAGATTATTCAATATAGATATATTGTTCGGCATTTTTTCCAAGAGACTTTCATATTGTTCAATAGCCTTTTGAAGGTAACTATTATCGGAAGTTCGCATATACGCTCTCTGCAAAACCATCGCTTTTTGTATGGAATACTCAAGCCAAAGAGATTCATCGTCCTCTGCTATTTTCATACATTTTTCGACATAATCCAAAGCCTTGTTAAACTCACCATTCATTTTTGCCAGATTAAACATAGCCACATTGGCAGCAAGTGAATCCGGTTCGGCCCGCAGTTTCGCATCACAATACCTTAACACTTCTTTACCTCCAAGCATCTGGAACATTGACCGTAAAATTCCAGCTATAAGTGCATCATTAGCCCCTGCTTTATCTATTGCTTTTCGATAATAGTCAACCGCAGTTTGCCTGTCTCCCAATTTCAATTTTGCCTCCGCCATCATCCCAAAAGCCACAGGTGCAAGATCAGTATCGACATGCTTTGCAGCTTCTGCAAGCATCTTGTCCATCTTTCTCCTTGCAAGAAGTACATTTAAATATCCATTGAATGCAGTTCTTCTACCTTGTGTTTTCTCGTCTGCATTGTCATAAGCATGTTTATATAATTTTTCTGCCCATTCCAAATCTCTTACTGTCGCAGCAAATGCAGCTGCTTTGTTATTCCAAACCACACTGTCAGGGAATTTTTCCAAGGTTTCCCTGTAGAACTTTATCATATCATCTGTTCTTCCCAGATGCTGATACGTCTGCTCAAGTAACAATCGCGTCTCAGGAGGAGCTTTTGGGTCATCAACCGTGTTTTTAAGCTCCGTTATCGCATCTTCTGCCAGATCCATCTTCAGATAAGTCTTTGCCAGTGCAATTCTGGTAGAAGGCTCATTTTCCAAAGCCTTGCTTCTCTTAATATCAATGATAGCCTTGGCATAATCTCCCATGTAACGATTCGCCTCACCGCGCAACAGCCATGCTTTAGCATTTTCAGGGTCAGCTTCGAGAGTTCTATTTACAAGTGCCAGAGAATCAGCTATCTGCCCCTGTTTCATTCTCAGCCAGGCCTCAAACAATAATATCTCAGAATTGTCAGGATACTTTTCTTTGAAGCTTTGCAGTTTATTTTCTGTTTCTTCTATAAGCCCAATTGTCAGGTAAACACGAATCTGGTAAATTAAATTTCCCATGCTGTCATCAAATGCTATAAGCTTCTCAGAATAGTTCTTTGCCGATTCGGCATCTTTTTCCTGTATCGCAACAAGCAGGAGTCCTCTAATAATAGCGATATCTTTTTGATCAGTCTTGTATAACTGCTCCAAAATACTCTTCGCCTGTTCAAGCTGGCCGCTTTGGTAATAATACTGCCATAACAACTTCCTATTCTGCGATCCTGATAACAACTGAGCAGCCTTTTCTCCACGTCCTATGACCTCAAAATACCTTGCATAACTGGCAAGCATTTCCTTAGAATCCGGCTCTATTTGCCTTGCCTGTTCAAAAGCTGCCCCTGCTATATCATGCAGTGTCTGTTGACGTTCCGAATCAATTTCATTCTGTGCAACTCTCATTGCAAGCCTTCCCAGCAGTACCGCATTTTGCAGAGTTGGAACAGCACTTAGTAAATTTTGCCGAATTGATATGGCCTCTTCTGGATTTTCGTCGCTTATATATTCAGCGTAAAAACTCAGCAACTGGATATCCTTAGGATTTGTTTTCAATGCCCTGGCCAAAGCAGCTTTAGTTTCGATTACCTGGTCATAAGTTACGGTATCACCAAGTTTCCGGTTTAGCTGATAAAGCACAAATGCCAGTTGCTTGGCAATATCTCCATCGAGAGGGTTCATAGCTACCGCTTTTTTGGCATCTTCGATAGCAGCGTGTTCATTTCCCAAAGCATTATTAACTCTGCTTCTAAACAAATAACACTGCGAAAAAACAGGTCTTTGCTGCAAACAATCATCAAATTTTGCTATGGCCTTCTTTAAAGATTCTATTCGTACATCCTGCTCATCAGCTTCCACAGTTTTGGCCATAATCAAACGGCCATCAAAGAAATTGCCCTCACACCCATCAAAATCCAACCGTCGAGCAATATCAACAACCTGTTCTGCGGTGTTCCAGTCTTTCTTTGCAAATGCTATATCAAACAGATATCTTATGGCCATACGCTGTGAACCCGTTAACTCAATGTCAGGCTGTTGCTGAATCTGCTTTAGATCAGCTATCTCTTTGAATAATTCCATTGCCTCATTCGGTTCATTTGCACGCAAATGAAACATACCTAAATTCAAGGCCCTATTTGTCGGATCGTCAATAGTTTCTATAACCTGTTTTTCGATTTCATTACGCTGTTGCAGTGAAATGTTTGCAGGATCAGGCTCATTAAGCACCCGTGAATAAACCTGTGCGGTAATATGTTCAGGGAAATATCCTAAGAATTTTTCAATAACATTCCGAGCCTCGTTAAGCTGCCCTTCAGTAATATAATAATCACAAATATAAATAATATCACTTATATTAACCGCATTTGGTTCTACGGCCAGCAGCTTGCCTAACAATTGAGCATAATCCCTCCTATAGTCTTTCAATTCATCAATCATTAACCGCTCGGCGGTTTGGTCATGCTCGGCAGTTTCTCCGGACCTCAAAGGTTTATCCCGAACCTGTTGACGCATCGCTGCTGTCCTGGCACGTTTCATCCTGACCCGTATCAGCATGAACTTTAATTTAATTTCACTTGCCTCCTCCAACTCTGCCTTTTCTAACTCCTGTACTGCCTGGTCAAACTGGCCTGCGCCAATGTAAGAACCAATACGAAGCACTTTGCTTCTTTTATCCGGGGCAAAGCTATTTTCATATAAGTCTATCATGTTCAAAACTCTATTATACTGCTCTAATTTAAGTAGAATATCTGCATGATCAAGTATAGCCTTCGGCTTAGTCAGGAAAAAATATGCGTTAAGAGCACTCGTAGAATACTCAAGGTTTGCACCAATTTCCCGCGTATTTTGAAAAATCTGTCCCAGAGCGTAGGCAAGATGTGCATCCATCTGTGCAGGGTTTTTTATAGATGCTTTATAGTGCTCGTAGGTTGCATAGAGTTTTTTTACAGCCTCTTTCCTATTTCCCTTCGCCAACTCAAGCATCCCCTGCCATTTAACTACTCTTGGATCCTCACCACTGCCCATAAGCTGCTCAATCTGATGAACAGCGTTTTCAGCATCTGTTAATAATCTCTTTTTTGTATCTTCATCTATACTCAACTCTTCGGCTTCAACAATCTGCTCAATGTTGCACATAGCTAAAAGAGTATACAATGATGTTCTCGACGATTTATTAACCCAGCTTCTCGGCCCCCGGCTCTCCTGTGCACCCGGAAAGGCAAGGGCATTCTCGACTACTTTTATTGCTTTTTCCAGCAACTCCTTTTCACCAGACAAAAAATACCTGCGATAGTATATATTTGTGGCAGCTAAGGCGTAGCTTACGTTTTCCCTGTCCAATTCAATAGCTTTTTGAATCGCATCCAGGGCCTTTTCCAAATGGTCAACTCTTAACTGCTGATAAAGATAATACTCAGACAAAGCATTATATGCTTCAGCATTCGAACTAAATTTCTGAACAAGTTCCAGGTATTCGGGTTCAAGCGCCAGAATTTTCTCTTTTCCCATAGTCCTGTCAATTTTAAATTTCATTTTAATCAGGTTAATGTGTGCTCTTGGGTTATCACTGATTTCAACAGCTTTTTCCAAAAATTCCTTTGCCTGTTCTACTGCCTTATCTCTTGCTTCCAGATTACCTTCGGAAACCAAAAGACTGCCTTTTTCGAGCATCGTTTCGGACAAATACATATAAGCGTCAATATTGTCAGGTTGTAACTGAAGCACTTTTTCCATGTCATTAACAGCTTTAACCAGTGATTCGTTCGGATCGGTCAATGCGCCTCTTCTGGCTGTTTCATAAGCAGCTCTGCCCCTGAATAAATACAAACAAGGTCCCAACTTCAGTGGAACAGGTGGAGCCTGAGTTACAGTAAAACAATCCCACTGAGCAATATCTTCATCGTATACATCTTCATCAATTATTTCCAAGAAATCTGAAGCAGCTGAATCCACATCCTGCCATACCTGTGCCAGGCCGCTGTCGGCTACGATGTATACGTATTTTAACTTGTTAAAGCGTGCTTTCATGTTCTCCGGTTCTATCGAGATTATCTTGTTCCAGCATCCCATGGCATTCATCCATTCGTCAATCTCGATATACAGGTCAGCAAGTTTAAAAAGTATGTCGATTCTAAGCTTATCGCTTTTTGCAAGACCTCTTGCCTTATGATAATTATATGCAACTTTTTGATACTTTTCGTCCTTCAATTCTTCATCCGTCTCCTCTTGCGCCTGCTGCAAAAGCAAATCACCGTCTTTGATGAACTTTTCCGGGTCCTGGCTTAGATATAAAATCACACCAATAATAAGAACCAGGACAAAAATAAACGTTGCTGAACCAATAATAGCAACTTTTTTATTCAATCTTTTCCTCGCCATAATTTATCCTCATATAGTTAAGTTAACGGTTTTATCTACTGTCCCAATCAGGCCAGTACTCGGATTCTAAAACAGGTAAAATTAAACTTAAAATCTTTTTACCGGCTTCGAGCGTTTCTTCTTTATCCGGAGAAACAGCCTTTTGATTAAACACTAATTCTATTTTTGAGAAATACGAATATTTACCGAAAATGTTCTTATTTAATGCTATTCGAGCATCCTCCCTGCTATTTCCATACAGTCCATTGACTTTGAAAAGATAGACAACCGGAAATTTCGTACCCGCAAGCAACTGTCTAAAAGTATGACCTGCTTTTCCAAATATCATGTATCTTACCGGAATTTCTTCCTTAAAGACAGGTGTGTTTAGAACAAACGTTACTGCTTCAGATGTCATTTTCTGGTATCCGCCACCAGTGTAACATTCTTCAGGCACATGCGGTACTCTGTCTGGTAATTCGTAATAAGTAATAAAAAGCAGAAACTTTCGTACAGGACTGTTCTCGGCGACAGTAGTGTCATCGAGTATCCATTGGATATAATCTTCTGTACCCAGAGCCGCCAGGACATCTTTGTTTTTGATTTTCAGTTTCGACACAACCCTATATGGTTCCAACGTCTTCTCATCCAATAGCTCAAAGGATTTTTTTAAAGGCATAGGTTCTTTTTTGAGATAGACATCGAAATGCCTGATAGCAACCGACATGCCACTGTTAGCGACTACAAGCACCAGTACACATATCAAAAAAGCCGGTTGAAGGTAAACCTTTATTGTATTGCTCATCCTAAATCCCATTTGTGGACTCACGTTCGACGATTTCGAATAATAACATTCTCTTTTTTCATCTCAGGAGAAAGCTCTTCAATAAACAAACTCGACATAAACCATGCAATGAAACCATATAGGCCAAAAGCCAACGGCAACATCAACATTCCAAGCAGGTCATGATAGATTCCCTGTGCATACTTCGGATTTCCCAGCACATAGATAAAACCTGTGGCAGTAACTCTGATGATATTACAAAAGACTGCTATCGGAATTGTTGTAGCTAACAAAATAACTCGCTGCCACACGGGTCTATAGTGAAGATATGCCATAGCAACGCCCAAAGCCAGGAAAGCCATCAATAATCTCATCCCGCTGCACGCATCAGCAACATTAAGCGGCGGGTCCATTCTCTGGCCTTTATATATAACATCTATCACTACCCCGCTTACTGTAGCATTCAAGTCATTGACCAGATTTAGTAAAAAGGTGGAAATTTTCGCAGCAAATATTCGCATAGGCATGGTAATTGCAACATAATATCTCTGTGGTAAAGGAACAGCAAAAACCAAAAAACCAATCGGAAGCCATGTATATTTAACCAGTGACCATCCACCTAAAAATAAAACCATGGCACCAAGAGTTGCTATCATGCCGATAGGTTTAAGATAACCATATTGAAAGTGCACTATATTCAGTGGATAAAACAAAATCCCGCAAATCAAAAAAAACAGACCTATGTAACTGGGTCTGATTTTAAGTGCCAGGATGTCACTTTTGTGTTGATTAATGAAATATAAACTAAAAAACGGGATGAGAAAGCCATGAGACCAGCTTGGGTCAGTAATCCACTTTTTAACAATACTGTCAATCTCCACGCGAAAAAGATACCAAAACAATAATGCAATAATCAGTATCTTGATATAATTATGAACCCCAAGCTCGAGCCAACTTGTATAAGAGGCATTTGCTTTTTGTTTTCCCGCAACAGAAGGAGTGATATATTCTGTCATAAATAATAGATTCTAATTAAACAAACCTGTTAAAAAAGATGGAATTGGTCTACTGGTATAATAATCTCTGTCTGCAAAGTTACGGTCATATATAAAACCAAAACCATAAGTTGCCCTGAACGAATTTCGCAAAACCGCTCTCCATATCGCAGTTGGGTGTGTTCCCACATTAATCAAATCATTCGGTTTAATAAAGAAGTCAGGCTGCTCTCCACTGGCTATCTTATTCAGGTCCACCATCACGGTCTCTTCTTTGTTTTTACTGATTCTCCTTGTGACCTCGCAACGTTTCGGCCAAGCTAACGGTCCCAGGCCTCCAGCAGCAGCTATGGCCATCTTTAAAGTCATAGGCCTGCCGGTAAGATTAATAAAGCCCTGGTGGGTCGTATTGCCCATGATATAGAATTCACCCATAATATCAAGAGGAACATGGATATTATCACCCGGCCTAACAATAATATTATAACGCGGGTCACCACCGAGTAGTTTGTCAGCAGGAACCTTTATAACCCTTGTCTTTTGACCGCCACTTTCCAGCTGATCCCAACCAAAATCCATCCTCTCTTTTCCTCTTAACGGTTCAAATACTTTCTTCAGTTCGATTTTATCAACCGGTTCAGCGGGCCGGCGACGACCAACCTGAAGAGGAACCCATCTGCCATCTCTAAATATCCATTCAATTCGTCCGGCATTGACCTCATTAATTGGTTTATCAATGATAACCTGTTCAGCTTGTTCAGCATATTGATTATCAAGTTTATTTTCGTCCTGCAAATTAGTGACCGGCAATTCAAAACCTTCGGGCAATGCAGCTTCTGCAAGTTCCTTATCAGTTACCATCTCTGCCAAAGTTATAATTATTTTATTTTCATGCCATTGCCCTGATGCCCGAGGTGCAATAATCTCTATCATTTCCTGCTCAGGCTTAATCAGTTTTTGCAAATCAACCGGCTTTGCACCCTGCTGCCCGGCTGGTTCTATAACCTGCGGCTTGAGCGGCTCGGCAAATTCCTGTTCAGAAATTTCTTCCTGACCGGTAATCTGTCTTGAAACATAAACGTAGCTTGTATTAAACTGGCTGATACCACCGGACAGGGCAAGGGCGTCAAGCAACCTGAAATCATACCGCGGAATTTCGTATCTACTTGGCCGCGGCACACCATTGCCTTGTATTGAATAAGTACGCTGCTCGGAACGAAGCAGGATTGCTGAAACTGCCGGGTCTTTCAGTATGCCCGGTGAAAGGATTTGTTTTAATTCCTCTTCGAGCTGAGATTCTGTCAGTCCGGCAGCATCGATAACACCGACTTCTGTAATGGATATTTTACCGGTTTCGGTGATAACATAGTCGTTGACGAAAGGGACACCCTGCTGGAGCAATTCAAAAATAGATATTCTTATAATATCGCCAGACCCTAAAACATAATCAGTTTCATAAGCCATAACATCAACCGGTTTAGGCTCTTCACCCGTTTCCCAGGCCGGAGGTGTTTCCTCTGCAACTCCCAGCGAATCCAGTATTACATTCACAGCCGGCACAGGGCGAAATCTCCCTACCTGGCCAGGGTCAAAAAACTTATCACTACAGCCAGTTGAGTAAAAGGCCAAAATAAGCAAAAACAATGCTGCTGATACAATCCGCGTCCTTTTCATATCTTTACATTCTCTCAAAGTTTGTTGCCTCTTAGTCGTTAAATAACAAAACCAACTTTTCTCTGCTTTAACGTATAATTTGACCACAATCATGGTTGCGGTTCGTTAACAAATCCTGCTGCTTTGCTAAAATTTATCGGTTTAACACCCTCTGCGCTTAACTTTTTTAACTGTCATAAAGCCAATGTTACAAAGAAATTAAATCCTATCGGCGATTAGTATTCCGGGACGTCCTGGTCCTATAATTTTTCAGGTGTGAAAAACAAGATTGGCATGAAAAAAATGCTTCTTATTTTTCGTAACTACGCATACCTAAAGAGGTTGTATTCGCAGTTGCATGTTTGCCTAAATCAACTTCAGGCTTTCAATAAAAAAATAATACTTTAATATACTTTAAGAGGGCATGATTTGTTCGGTTTCAGGCAATTGCTGTGCCCTATAATTATCCTGATACCAGTATGAATAAGGAAGCTTCAAAGGTAGAAAAAAAATTAAAATTTCGATAAAAACAATCAAATTTTAAAACCCTATACCCTTTAGGGTAATAAAATGCGCGTTTATGGAATTGTTTGTATAAAGGTTCTTACCACGCGCATTAAAGCGTAATTATTAATCGGAATTGGTTTTACTCTATTTTAGAAAAAGACCGCTTTTTGGCCAAAACAGCCTCAAGTTTCTATTCCCACCCCCAAAAGATAACGCATAAAACTGCCCTGTATTCGAAAGAAGTTTTTCTCAAATATGACTTGAAAAACTCTCGAACACAAGGCAATTGCAATAAGCTAAGATTCTATTGTTCGTTACTTCCAAGCGAAATTTTAGCAAGCTGCTCCATAAGGGCATATCGGTGAATAGCATCTTCTTTGGCAAGTTTTATCAGTTCAGCAGCAGCCTGGGGGTTTGATTTCTGCAATGCCCGCCAGCGGTTCTCACCTAAAGCATATTCCTCGAAATCAAGTGTGGGAGGTTTGGAGTCAAGCTGTAACGGATTCTTACCCTCTGCCTTTAGCAATGGATTGAATCTATACAACGGAAAATGACCGCACTCGACCGCCTTTTTCTGCTCGTCGTAGCCCTTAGTCATATCGATGCCATGAGCAATACAGTGAGTATAGGCAATAATCAATGACGGTCCCGGGTATGCTTCCGCCTCAATGAAGGCCTTCACAATTTGATTCGGGTTAGCACCCATCGCTACGTTGGCGACGTAGATATTACCGTAAGTCATTGCCAAAAGCCCGAGGCTCTTTTTGGGCGTGGATTTACCGCCTGCTGCAAACTTGGCAATTGCACCCCGCGGTGTAGCTTTTGACATCTGCCCGCCGGTATTCGAATAAACCTCGGTATCCAGCACAAGTATATTGACATCAGCGCCGCTCGCCAAGACATGGTCAAGGCCTCCATAACCAATATCATATGCCCAGCCGTCACCACCTAATGCCCAAACAGATTTGCGTACGAGATAGTCAGCAACGCTTAGCAACTGGGTGCACTGTTCACATTTACTTTTTTCACATTGCGTTTTCAATTGCTCAATGCGTTCACGCTGGTCCTCGATTGCCTGCTGGTCAGCTTCGTTAGCAATTGCTGCCTGTCTGATTTCGTCAGCCAGTTTAGCTTCTACACAGCCTGCGGTTTTGACTTTATCCAAAAGCTCAAGTGCATATTCTTTAAACTTGTCGACTGTCAAACGCATACCCATGGCAAATTCAGCATTGTCCTCGAATAAGCTGTTGCTCCATGTCGGTCCCCTGCCGTCAGCTCTTGTGGTATAAGGTGTGGTCGGCAAATTGCCGCCATAAATCGATGAACAGCCTGTGGCATTACCAATAAAAGCACGGTCACCAAACAACTGGGTCAGGAGTTTGACACATGCGGTCTCGCCACAACCTGCACAGGCACCTGAGTATTCGAACAGTGCCTTGATAAACTGGCTGCCCTTTACCGTATCGCGATTAAATAGTTTCGGGTCAGTATCCGGTATAGACAGAAAGAAATCATAATTATCTCTTTCCTGAGCACGTATAGGCTCCTGCGTAACCATGTTGATAGCTTTTCGCCCTGTTGGCTGTTTGTTTTCGTCCTTTTCAAGTCCGGGACATGCCACAATACAATTGCCGCAGCCGGTGCAGTCTTCCGGTGCGACCTGAACTGTAAACTTCATGCCAGCCAGGTCTTTGCCCTTGGCATCGACACTTTTGAATTTTTCCGGAGCGCCTTCGAGCACTTCAGGAGCATAAGCTTTAATCCTGATGGCTGCATGTGGGCAGACTAATGAACACCGGCCACACTGTATACAAACTTCCGGCTGCCACTCGGGAATATTTATACCGATGTTACGTTTTTCATATTTTGTTGTACCGGTTGGAAATTTTCCATCAATAGGCATCTTACTAACAGGCAGCTTATCACCCTTTCGTGCCATAATCTCGCCGGTTACCTGCTGAACAAATTCAGGCGCATCATCAGGAACAACAGGCGGCATTTTTATTTTACTCGTTACTGTAGACGGAACTTTGACCTCGAAAATTTTGTCGAGAGCACCATCGACAGCAGAATTGTTCATTTCGACAACCTTGTCACCTTTTTTGCCGTAGGTTTTCCTGATAGCATCCTTGATAGCTTTTACAGCAGTCTCGATTGGAATGATGTCACTTATCTTGAAGAACGCTGTCTGCATGATGACGTTAATATGTGCGCCTAAGCCAAGTTTCACAGCTAAGGAAATCGCATCAATTACATAGAACTTAAGCTTTTTATCAATAATCTGTTTTTGTACTTCCTGCGGCAGTATATCCCATGTCTCATCTGCGCTGTGACTGCTTGTCAGCAGGAAGACGGCTCCATCTTTGGCGTCAGAAAGCATGTCATATTTTTCAAGGAAGCTCGGATTGTGGCAGGCCACAAAATCAGCTTTTGTGACAAGGTAAGGCTTTCGTATAAGCTCTTTACCGAATCGCAGGTGCGAAATTGTGACGGCGCCGGCTTTTTTCGAATCGTATACGAAATAGCCCTGAGCGTAATTGTCGGTTTGCTCGCCGATTATTTTAATGGAGTTTTTGTTTGCTCCGACGGTACCGTCTGAACCTAACCCATAAAACATTGCAGTATAAACACCTTTGCTTTCAACTTCAAAAGATTCATCAACGTCAAGACTTCTATTGGTGACGTCATCGAGAATACCAACGGTAAAACCGTTCTTCGGTTCGGCGGCGTCGAGATTATCGAACACAGCTTTTACCATTGCAGGTGTAAACTCCTTGGAACCCAGGCCATATCTGCCTCCGATTATGAGCGGATAGTCGTTGAAATGGGTCTGTCCCTTACCCATTGCCTCACCGACAGCGGTCCTTACATCCATGTAAAGCGGTTCGCCGATTGAACCGGGCTCTTTTGTCCTGTCGAGAGTTACTATCTTCGTGACGGTTTTAGGTATAGCGCTAATGAAATCATCAATGCTGAAGGGTCTAAACAATCTTATCTTTAAAACGCCGACTTTAACACCAGTGGCATTTAAATATTCAACGGTTTCGTGTACAGTGTCAGCACCGGAACCCATGATAATAATAATCTTTTCAGCGTCAGGGGCACCGACATAATCAAAAAGATGATATGCTCTGCCGGTCAACTTGGCGAATTTGTCCATAGTCTCCTGAACGATTTGGGGCGTTGCATCATAAAATCTGTTGACTGTTTCTCTGCCCTGAAAATATACATCTGGATTCTGGGCAGTGCCGCCAATCTGGGGTCTGTCAGGTGACAAGGCTCTTGCCTTGTGTTCAAGCACAAATTTGTCATCAATCATCGAGCGTATATCTTCCATGCTGAACTGCTCGACCTTTTGCACCTCGTGGCTGGTCCTAAAACCATCGAAGAAATGCAGGAAAGGAATTCTCGAAGCCAACGTTGACTGCTGGGCTATCAGGGCCATGTCCATTACCTCCTGAATTCCGGCACTTGCCAACATTGCAAAACCGATTTGCCTGCAGGCCATAACATCCGAATGGTCGCCGAAAATTGATAATGCCTGGCAGGCCAGCGAACGTGCGGATACATGAAAAACTGTCGGCAGTAATTCGCCGGCTATCTTGTACATGTTCGGTATCATCAGCAAAAGACCCTGCGAGGCGGTAAAGGTCGTCGACAATGCACCGGTCGCAAGCGCACCGTGAATGGCACCGGCGGCACCGGCTTCAGACTGCATTTCCGTAACCGAAGGAATAGTACCCCATATATTTGTCTGGCCTGCTGCTGACTTTGCGTCAGCGAACTCGCCCATTGACGAACTTGGTGTAATAGGATAAATTGCAATAACTTCGTTCGTGGCATGGGCAACATGAACCACTGCTGTGTTTCCATCAATTGTAACCATTTTGCGACTCATAATTTCTCCACCTTCTAAAAGTTAAATGTGAATTGAAATAAATCGTTACTTATACAGCTTTTTACTTAGATTATCAATGCAAAATTTGCCAAAATCCGGTTCAAACAGAAAAGAAATGTGTAAAGTTGTTCTCATACCCTTTAGGGTAATAAAATGCGTGTTTAGAAATTACTCATCAAGGCCGAAAAAGTCCATCCACTGCTCGGTCTCGCTTTGGCTTAGCCCCACTTGTTTTTCCGCCGGCTCTGCTGTGCCACGTGGACGGCGAAGCTGTCTGCGAACCTGCGACCAAAAAAGAGCGGATTTTATTGTAACAGTTTTCCTCGTACGCCCTGCTTTTCTAAGTCTGTTATCACTACTAACAACTGTCAGCCTTTTAGGGGCGGTGCTGGCCTCTATTTTTCTTTCAATGATAGTATCAGCATCATTTTTTGTGCCGCTAAAAATAACTTCAAGTTTACTTAAATTCTCGAATACATCCTTGTCCGGCGGGCCAATGCCATCGAAAACAATCTCGCCTGTATCATTTATTGAGTTCAAATATTTGCTTAGAACTTTGCATAATTGAACGTCACTGGCAGGCGTAAGGTCACTGTTCGTACCTTCGAGCGCCCAAAGCAAATTATAACCATCAATTAAAAAAGGCATCTTGTAAACTCAAAGTTAAAATCTCAAAACTAAAAACTCATCTTCATTTCTTCAATCGCTATCTGCGATGCTTTTGCTTTCTTCGATTTGCTCATAGTAAAATATCGACGGGAAAAGCCCCTCGCTTATTGTGTAATAATTTTTTGAATCAGTATCGAAACATATTGCCTCGCATTGCAGCTCGAATATAAACGGCATCGCAGGTAAAGAACCATAGCTTTTTTCGAAAACCTCTGCCAAATTTGATTCTAAAGGTCTGGTCCACAAAACTATATTTTTCTTTGTTTTTACGATGATTAATTTGCCGTCAGCGGAAATGTCACCCCCGACTGCCTTTTTTAAATCTATACTTGCTATTTTCTCCAATACGGTCGGCGCAGTTATTGATTGAGGATACCTTGCACGATAAATTTTTGCAGGAGCCTTGTTCTTGGTTACTATGTATATGTCTCCGGTTGCAGGCTCGACCATTAGCGTTTCAGCGTTAACTGCTCCGTCTGGATACTTTAATTCAATCTTTTCTGACGGCCCGATATTGAATGTATCTCCTTTTTTGTTCATATTGATTTCCGGCTCGACAACTCGATAAACGTTAACCGATTTGCGTTTTTTATCGTTATCGCCAATATCAGCTATATAGAGATAATCTGTATTGGCCTTCGGGCCGGGACCGATTGCAATATCTTCCCAGTCATTGGCAGTAGCGTCAGTTATATTGTAAATTCCGATTAAATCTCCGCTTTTTGATATAGCGAATAATCTTGCACTGTCCCCCGAATCATTATGTACCCACAAAACTCCCGGGTTTTGCCGGCTTGCTGCTATGCCCGATGCCTCTGATATTAAATTTGATTTCAAACCGCCGATACGTTTACCATTACTATAGTTCGGAAATTGTTGAGAGGAAGCGAAAGCTGTTGCTGAAATTATAATTACAAACAGCAGGCTAAATTTTTTTATTCTCACCGCTAAACCTTTTATGCCTTTCTCTAAAGAATCAAAACTCATCACACATCAGCATCTGTTGCAATAGTATAAGGTTTAACGCTTTGAATTTCAAATTTCGTACCTTATTTCGCCGCCGACGATGGTTTTTTCGACTCTGCCCCTCAACTTCCAGCCTTGATAAGGACAGTTTCTGCTTTTCGAGCGGAATTTATTCACATCGACAGTATATTCGGCATCCGGGTCAATGATAGTGACATCACCCTGTTTGCCTGTAGCTAAAGTGCCTTTGTCAATCCCGATTATGCGAGCGGGTTTGACCGTCATAAGTTCAATCAGTTCAGGCCAATCCAAAACCTCCGGTTCGATTAACGCCTTGACGAATAAGCCTAAAGAACATTCCAGAGATGCTATTCCAAACGGAGCAGTTAAAAATTCCAGCTCTTTTTCACTCTGCAGATGCGGCGCATGGTCGGTTACAAGTGCATCAACCAGGCCGTCAGCAATAGCCTGCTTTAAGGCATCAATGTCGCTTTGGGTCCTAAGCGGCGGGTTGACTTTATAATTGGTATCGTAGTGGCAGCAACATTCTTCGGTTAAGAGCAGGTGATGAGGTGTTACTTCACAGGTAACAGGTAAGGAGAGACTTTTAGCCCGGGCTATAAGCTCGGCTGAACCAGCGGTTGAGATATGCTGGGCATGGTAGCGAACATTTGTCTTTTTTACCAATTGAATGTCACGCCATAGCATTGCCTCTTCAGCCAATTTGTCCATGCCGGGAAGACCAAGTACCGTCGAGTTGTAACCGGCGTTCATAACACCGTCATTTACAAAACTGTTATCCTGACAATGCTGGGCTATTACCACATCGAACATCGCAGCGTATTTCAATGCCCGCAGCATTACCGCCGGATTCTGTACACCGTCGCCATCATCGGTAAAACCGACCGCACCGGCCTGCGTCATAAAGCCCATCTCGGCAAGCTCGATACCTTCGCGGTTTTTGGTGATGGCACCCATTGTATAAACGTGGGTTTTGCGAGCCTGCCTGCCCTTTCGATGGATATACTCGACATCGGTTTCATTTTCGATTACAGGTTTTGTGTTCGGCATACAGACAACCGAGGTAAAGCCCCCTGCCACCGCAGCGGCAGAACCGCTTGCGATTGTCTCTTCCTCCTCGTCGCCGGGTTCGCGAAAATGAACATGTATATCAATCAGTCCGGGTACGACCAGTTTGCCGGCGGCATCGATTGTCTTAGCGACCTGTTTTTTGATATTGCCAATTTCAGCAAAATTCTCATCGACAATAAGAACGTCACAGACCCTGTCGATATTGTTGGCAGGATCAATCACACGGCCATTTTTTATAAGCAATTCAGACATATAAAGTTAAAAGCTTAAAACCAAAAGTTTAATTTTTAAGTTTGTTTTGTTTGCGCTGCTGCCTGGTTTAGCAAAAACAGCACGGCCATTCTAACGGCCAATCCATTCGTTACCTGGTTAAGAATTACGCTGTTCTTGCCGTCTGCAACTTCACTTTCAATTTCGAGGCCTCTGTTAATGGGGCCTGGATGCATAACAAGAATATCGGATTTTGCTTTTTTCATTCTATCGACGGTCAGGCCGAAATAATGGGAGTATTCACGCACTGACGGGAACGGATTTCCGCCCAGACGCTCGAACTGGATTCGCAGCATATTTATAACATCAACCTTTTCGATGACTTCATCGAGTGAATATGAAACCTTAACCGGTAATTTGTTTACTTCGGCAGGCATAAGGGTCGGTGGGCCGACAAATGTCACTTCGGCTCCCAGTTTTGTCATTGCCCACATGTCACTACGCGCGACTCGGCTGTGCGCTATGTCACCGACAATTGCAATTTTCAATCCCTCAAGTGAGCCTTTAATTTTTCGAATAGTATAGACATCCAAAAGCCCCTGTGTCGGGTGTTCACAAAAGCCGTCACCGGCATTTATTACACAGGCGTTGATGTTCCTGCTCAAAAATTCCGCAGCACCGCCTGCACTATGTCGAATAACAACTATATCAATGCCCATAGCCTCGAGATTCTTAGCGGTATCAAGAAGGGTTTCGCCCTTACTTACTGAGCTTGTCTTTTTGGTAAACTCGATGATGTCGGCACTTAATCTGCTTGCAGCCAATACAAAGCTGTTACGCGTGCGTGTGCTGTCCTCGAAAAAGAGTGTCACGATAACCTTGCCTCGAAGTGCCGGAGCCTTTTTAACCGAGCGGGTACTTATCTGCTCAAAACCTTCGGCGGTATCAAGAATATAAGTGATTTCCTCGGCAGTCAAATCGCGCAGGCCAAGCAGATGCTTGCGCGTCCAATTGAATTGTTTAGTTTTCTTCCTAATCGCCATTTTTTCAAAACTTAAAACTTAAAGTTAAAGGCTAAAAACTATGACTCAAAATTCAAAGCTACAACGTTTTTTGCCTTGAGTTTTACACCTCATTCGATAATGACTTCATCTTTACCGTCCGATTCGACAAGGCGTACCTGAACTAATTTGCCAGGTTCGACATCGGTATTAAATCCGGTATAGTCAGCCTGTATTGGAAATTCCCTGCCTGCACGGTCGACAAGGACAGCTAATCGAATGGCCATTGGCCTGCCCAAATCTATCAGGGCATCCAATGCTGCCCTTGTGGAACGGCCGGTATATAAAACATCATCCACCAGAATGATGATTTTATCGTCGATATCAAAATCGATTTCGGTGCTGCGAACCTGAGGCTGAGCACAGCCCTGGGGATTGTTCAGGTCATCACGGTAAAGTGTGATGTCGAGCGTGCCGCATGGGATTTCCCTGTTAAGTTCAGCGGAAAGCAGCTCTGCGAGCCTGTTAGCGACAATTTCGCCTCTACTGCGAATGCCTATAACAGCAATATCAAGTTCGGGGGGAGTATCGGAAATAATACGGCTGGCCAAATCCGCGAGGATTTGTTTGATTTGGTCAGAATTTAATATAACCTTCATAATCGCAGCAAACCTCTTTATGCAGGTTTCGTTTGAGAGAGTATAGCAATTAGCTTTTACTAACGCAAGAATTATGAAAGAAGTTTTTAAAATGGTTTTATTTTCAGTGCTGGTTCATTTGCTCGTATTGTTCAACGATACCAACCAGGCGTGAGAGTATGAGCCTGCCTTCCGGGCTTGCTTCGAGGCCGAGCATTTCCAGGCCTATACAGACATTTTTGCCATCAACAGTAGGAATGATATTTCGCACCTGTGCATTCAACTGCAACAGTGTTTCAAATTCCAATGGTGTAAACTTCACACCGACATTATCACCTTTTTTAAAGTCATGTTCGGGAAACGCCGGCAAGGCCATCTGCATACCGCCAGCTGATATATCGATTAGTCTGCTATGCCATGTTGGGCCAGCTGCGATTGTGGTCTCTCCGTCCTGGGTAGTGCAGTATCTATGCCAGAAACAAACCGGCACAAGCAATCTCTTCGGCGATTTGACGCGATAATAGCTCCTGCGGGGAACTATTTCAATCTCTTCGGGGATTTCCAGCACAAAATCGATTGCATTATTCGTATCGGCAGAGCAAAGCCCTGTTATCATAGTATCGAAAACAAATTTGTCATATTCCCTTCCGTAACCGAGCTTAAATGAGATTCCGACACTCCGGCCTATCTGTAAGTTTGACATCTGAGATTTTTTTCGTGGTGTGATTCTAATGGCGAAGGTCTTTTCTTCAAGCTCTACAATCAATGCCCGTGCAACAGACCACCCTCCGTCAGCCATATACGACAGTGTAGCTGGTATTCGCTTTTCGATAATTGTCTGTAAAACCTGACGGGACTTTACCCCGTGCAGCATTATCACCTCATTCACGCCAATACCCCATATAATATAATTTCGGCCAAACCCTAAGTCGGCTAATAACTCTATCGGCAATAGGCTGATTCAGTTAAGAGTTAAAATCACTCATGCCCTGCTTTTTCGATAAAAAGAGCATAAATAACACTCTACGTCCTATAAGGAAAACGTTAAAATCACTTAATTCGTCAGTTCGGGCAATAATTGATAACGGAACGGGAAAAACTGTTTTGGCTATACGCAGAGGCTGAATTTACTTGAAAAATAACAGGTTTTCTGGTATCATACTTCCAAGGTCTATAGGAGCAGGGAGTTCACAGCCAATACCCTTTAGGGTAATAAAATGCGCGTTCAGGGACTATAACTTGTTTGTATAAAGGTTGTTACCCGCGTATTAAAGCGTAATTATTAATGTGAATTGGTATGAGGTCTGTTTTTAACCTGAAATGAGGTTTTGGCGGGGCTGTTTTATAAATTAACAACGCCGTTTTTTCGGAGCGCTGAGGTGCGTCAAAAAACAAAAGAATCGATAATCAGGTTTATTACCTGTATAGCTATGTTGGTTACAACATCCGGTGCATTCGCAGCCGATGAGCAGCTTGAACCTCAGGGCATGGACTATGCAGGCATCTACCCGGTAAGACAGATTGACCCCAATCTGACCGGTTCGGATGTCAATATCGCAGTAATCTGTCGAAGTTTTACCTATCTTGACGGCGAGCCTCAAAACGACTATCGCCCCGCTGTCAATCACAGATGCCTCGAAGCTGCTAAATTCAATTTCTATGATTCTAATGAGACTGCTGCAGGTATTTCGCCGCACTCGACCGCTATATGCTCGATACTGTTCGGACAGGACAGCTATGCGGCGCATGCCCAATTAGGCGATTTCGAATATCATGGTATAATTCCAAATGCAAATGCCAACATCTATGAATTCCGGCATTTCTTAACTGATTATGTTTTTGAGCTGGTGCCGCCGCAAGCAGATATCATCACCCTAAGTATCGGCAGCGACGCCGAGGACTGGTGGACAAGAGGTATCGAGGCACTGGCACAACATTACGGCCTGATAATAGTCGCAGGAATTGGTAACGGTTCAAATTCGTTCGACCCGCCGTTATACCCGGCAGCATCGGCAAATGTCATCGGAGTCGGAGTTATAGATTCGGTCGATGTTAACGACCTTGAAACCAGACTTTCGGAGTTTTCTCTCGCATATCCAGAACATTCGAGTTTCGGCCCGACCGGCGACGGAAGATGTAAACCCGACATCGTCACAATCGGTAACTGCCTGGTTGCTGATGTCAATGATATGAACAGCTACAAACCAACCAATAACGGCTCAAGTTTTTCGACACCAGTAGTAGCCGGCACAATCGGGCTGCTTGTTCAAAAAGCAAAAAACGAACCTAATTTGGCTGATGCGGTTTCGCGAGACGGCGGTAACTGCGTTATAAAAGCAATTGTTCTAAACTCAGCAACCAAGTTGCCATATTGGCATAAGGGTAGATTAACAAAAGATGATGACCATACAGCACCTTTGGATTTTATCCAAGGCGCAGGTATGCTAAACGCCGTCGGTGCTTATAAACACTTAATTTCAAAACTCAATACTGATGACAGTGACACTGCGATAATCGGCTGGGACAATAACATACTTAGTGAAGACAATACACAAAACAGTTATCAAATTAAACTTGCAGAACCGGCAGACAAATTCATTACAGCTACTATCGCATGGAACAGGCATTACAAACGCGAATATCCCTTCAAAGCTGAACCTGAAAAAGATGCTAATCTGAGGTTAGAACTTTGGGCGATTGATACCGAAAGTCCAAATGAAAATTACCTGCTCGATTACAGCGACAGTATCGTTGATAATCTCGAACATATCTATTGTAAAACTGACCCGAACTATACTGATTACGAAATTATCATTCGATTCAGCGACAGTAATTTACCCGTTGTCGAACAAAGATATGGTCTGGCCTGGAATGCGGAAGAAAAACAGGTAAGTAATAACATCCTGTTGTATGACCTCAACGCCGACGGCATTGTTAATGATACTGACATAAAAGTCATGTTCGATTACCTTCTGTCCGACCTTCAAAAATCACAAAAGTACGTACTCGGTGACATAGACGACAGCGGCAGGGTTGATGTTAACGACCTTGAGATTCTCATGGACAACATAGACGCCCAAACCGATTGGTACACAACAGAACAAAACACGCCTGAATAACCAAAAAACCACGAAATGTTTAAAAAAAGTTTTTGACAAAATCCACCAGCCTTGATAGGATTTTATGTGGTTCTGGTTGTTTGCCATAGTTTTTCAAAAGGGGAGAAAATGGGAAAGAAAATTCTTTTATCCAAGGTGGTAGCTGTTTTTGCGCTGGGATTATTCAGTACATTAGCAGTTGCAGAAAGTTTCACCCTGTCTGATGACGATTTGATGCTGCTGGACTATCATTTTAATTACTCTTCTGCGTCAGAGGTTATACAAAAAACAGATATTGAAGGGCCAGGCGTAGAGTTCAATATCTATTTCCCGAACACTAAAAAACCGAATCACTCGATATATTATATCTCCTGCAAAAGAGGCGGTGAAGGTTCACTAACAGGGATTGAAATAAGTACCTATGATGCTTTTGCACTTAAATTCACATTGGTTTCAGTCAATGGCTCAGATTCCCCTGATGCAGGAGGCTCCCTCGTCGTTGGTGCTTTGATTAATAGTCCTTACTCTTATGCCTATCGCCCTGAGGTTCTCGGTTTAAAGCCGCAACGCGATAATAGTGTTATCTCAATCACAAAAACCGATGCAAACGATATTACCATAATCGGTTTCACTGCCCATTTTCTTTCGCCCAAAGGCTGGGACCCGAATGGCTCAACAGTAAAACTTTTGATAGAACCCGCTCCCAACGCAGAGCTTCTGCCATAACCATTAAATCCGCCCTACATCAGAGAATACGATATACAAACCACAAACTCAAAAACTCCTTTTAATTTCCCTGCATTTCTGGTAAAAGTCATCTCGTGAAATCTATAGGCAAAATCCAAAATAAAGATGTGCAGGTGCAGGCTCCCGCATCGAAGGCCCATACCCTGCGAGCCTTGATTATAAGCTCACTGGCTCAAGGAAAAAGCGTAATCAGAAATCCCCTGTTCGGTGAGGACCAGCTAAATGTAATCGAGTGTCTGGGCAGGCTCGGCGTAAAAATTGAGACGAAAAAAGATGAAATTGTAGTGCACGGCATGGCAGGAGTGTATTCGCCGGTTTCAAATGAACTGAATGTGGGCGAATCCGGTGTCGGGATGAATTTTCTCGCCTCGGCTGCGAACCTTTGCGACAAACCCGTGATTCTAACAGGTGCAAAAAGGATTACCGAAAGGCCAATCCTTGAAGTAGTCGACGGTCTGAGACAATTGGGATGTAAAATCGAATACCTCGAAAATGAGGGATTTCCACCAATCAAAATTTTCGGCGGCGGTATCACCGGAGGACAGGCAGAAATTAAAGGCTCAAAAACGTCACAGTATTTCAGTTCAATCGTTATATCATCACCGTACGCCGCCGAGCCGGTGACGTTAAAATGTGTTGACGATATGACCGAAAAACCATACTTCGATATCAGTCTGCAGATGATGAGCAGGTTTGGAATCGATGCGGAAAATAACAACTATAAAGAAATAAAAATACCAACCGGTCAAAAATATACAGGTTGTGAAATTGATATCGAGGGAGATTTCAGCAGTGCATCATTCTTTTTTTTAGCAGCTGGGATTTGCAAGGTGAAAGTAGCGGTGTCTGGATTGGCTGTTGACACAAAACAAGGAGACAGGGCTTTTCTCGAACTGATGGAAAAGATGGGCTGTTCGGTTAGTCAAACCGAAGATGGTTTTTGCGTCGAGGGCAAAGAGCTTAAATCGATTAGCTGTGATATGAGTGACATTCCCGACCTTGTACCGCCGGCTGCCATAGCTGCTGGTTTTGCCAAAGGGACAAGCCGTCTGACCAATATCGGACATCTGAGACACAAAGAATGTGACAGGCTGGCGGTGATAGCCGGTGAGCTAAACAAGATGGGAGTTGAAGCAAGCTGCGATGAGGATTCGTTGATTATAGAAGGCAATCCGAACTGTCACGGTGCGAAAATCGACCCGCATAACGACCATAGAATAGCTATGAGTTTTGCCGTGGCTGGGCTTGTTAGTGGTGGGCAGATAATCGAAAATGAGATGTGTGTTGCAAAATCGTTTCCGGACTTCTGGGAAAGGTTTGAGATTTTTTACAAATAAGTTTATACTCTTTGAGAAATAGCAACATTTTTAGGAGACTTTAAAGAATGATAGGTTGCCATATAGGACGAATATTTCAGGTAACAGTAGCCGGCGGCTCGTATCAGGAGGGCCTGTCAGCTATCATACAGGGCAATCCGCCCGGCATGTTGATAACAGAACAGGAAATCTACGGTGATATGCTTTTGCGAAAGCCCGGGTCCGATGAGCTTTCGAGTCCGCGCAAGGAGCCTGACCTGCCGGTAATTTACAGCGGAACAAACGCTGCAGATACCGTTGAAGGCGCTGGCAACAGAAACCACACCAACGGCACACCGCTTTGTATCCTGATTCCGAACCTTGACCGACACTTTATTCACATCAAGCAGTATCAGGACACAAACCGTACGCCTCGACCTGGACATGCGTCATACGCCTCGTTTCAAAAGTATGGCCCGGATGATGATGCAATCGGAGCGGGAATCTTTAGCGGCAGATACACTTCCACAATCGTTGCTGCCGGCTATGTAGCCAAAAAGATATTGAAGAAATGCGGCATTGAGGTCTTTTCGTACGTTAAAGAACTTGCGAGCGTAAAACTTGGTGATGTCGATTTGAAACAGGCTTTCGAATATACAGAGAAGTACAAGAAGATGAGGCATGACCTTGACCCGTTCTACCAGGAAATTTATGTTAAAGGCAGGGTCAATCCTGAGATGAGATTTCTGGAAAAGATGCGGGTCTTCGGCGAGATAGAACAGCAAATCGATGATATCCGTAGTAAAGCTCCGAAAGTTTCGGCTGAAGAGATTAAAGAAAAATACGCAGTTCATCCCATATTGAATTGTCCTGATATCGCAGTTGCCAATGAGATGGTGGCAGCGTGTAATAAGATAAGCAATACAGGTGATTCCGCCGGCGGTGTTGTTGAGGTTGTTGTAACAGGCGTGCCGAGTGGTCTGGGTGAACCGGTATTTGCAAAGCTCGATGCTGAACTCGGAAGGATGTTAGGCATCGGCGCAGTCAAGGGAGTTGAGGTCGGTGCCGGCTTTGCCGTTAAGGACATGACTGGTATAGAATCCAATGACCAGATGCACTCGGAAAAGGGTAAGGTTATTTTCGATTCCAACAATGCAGGCGGAATAACCGGCGGCCTTACTACCGGCCAGGATATTGTCGTCAGATTGGCAGTAAAGCCAACACCTACAATTGATAAGGCCCAGCATACGATTGATAAATATACACTCGAAAACAAAGCCCTGGCGGCTATCACGAGACGCGATGCGACAATCGCAGCAAGAATCTGGCCGGTAGCTGAAAATTATACCTCGCTCGTGATACTTGATAATTTGATGGCTCACTTAGGCTATCAGCAGCTAAAAGAAAAAATCAATAAATAGCTCAAACTGAGCGATTAATGTTTTTGAGATTGCCACGTCGGCCTTTGGCCTTCTCGCAATGACGGCAAGGTTTTGTTATATGCTCTTAATAAATAAGAAAGGCCCCGGGTTCTTCCCAAGGCCTTGATACATGGCTTTTGTTTCAGCCGCTAAGGGGGGAAAGCAACTGAAACTGCCCTTAGATTTTTATTTATTACCATGGACCTATCTCTACCGTGCCCGTGCAAACCTCCTGTTGCGATGCATCCCTTACACACACATGCCAGTTGTATGTAGGTCCATTTATAGTAGACGAAACAAATGCATCATAAGTGACGATATTGCCATTATACGTTACAGTTCCGGAAGGAGTTCCTTCAGGGTCTGACCCAAGCATCGACACCCAGCCGCTGCTGCGCGAACCATTATGCTCACAGATAAAATTAATCTCAAGCTCGTTCCTCGGGGTAATATCATCATTTACAGCAGTGACATCAACTGTGATTTGATGATAAGAGGAGCCAGCGTCCTCATAATACATGTAGCTATCAATAATCGGCGCCGGTGACGGGGCATTGTTATCCGCCGTCTCCAGCCATGTAGTCGCAGAAGCTTCAATTGAATAGTATCCACTATTTTGTAAAGGTGATTTATCACGCGCTCTAACTCTAAAAGTATATTCAGTATCAGGTTGCAGAGTCATTGCAATATATTCAGTACTATCTTGCCAGCCGCTGTCATGAAAATTAGGATCAGCACCACCGGCTGTGCACTTGAAATAGTATTCCACACCGCTTGAATCACTTGCAGCTGTAACTGTCATGCTAATAAGTGATGAACTTATGGCGGTTGGCGGACTATCCCATGTACTTGTATACTTTTCAGGTTCGTTTGCACCAGGGTCGGTTATCGGCGGCTCTGTATCAGGCGAAGACTGTACATATTTTATTGTCGAGAAGTCTGTTTCGTTACCAAAATCATCACCCACTTTCACTCTGTATCCAAATACAGTATCAGGTGCAAGGCCGGTATCCTCGTAATTGGGGTCGTTGCTTAGCCAACCACTGTCATTACAGGCACCGCTTACACACTCGTAGTAGTAGTAAACATTGTTACTCCAAATATCAAAGGCTTTTTTCGCTATCATCGCAATCGACGACTGCGACACAGCATAAGGTTCAACCTGCCATTCGGCAGGATTTGGGTATGGCGGATTGGTATCAGCAACAAGCCAACAGTCAGCAAATTTAGCAAAATCTGCCAGGTTAACAATAGCATCAAAGTTAAAGTCTGCACCGCTGCAGAAGTTATTTGCCGCTGAACACCCGGTTTCAAGCCAATGTAATACGAAGTCCTGCAAATCGCTAATGTTGACAATTCCATCCTGAGATAAATCACAGAGTTTACATTTATCGTCTTCATTGATTGGATAATGGTATCCCATATCTACATCAAGTGCGTCGTGTACTTCATCGGTTCTTGTAGTATATCCGGAATCGAATCCGATTTCGGATGCTAAATCGCTGCCTGCATCGACACATGGACTCGTTGTGGTTTGTTCTGGTTTTTCAGTAGCAGTCTGGCTCAGATAATGGTCTCCCGACGGTCCGCTCACAAACAGCGGGTCTGTATTAAGATTACCAGGTCCCCAAACGAGGGTACAATCAGTACCGATGTATACAAGACCTTGAGAGCCAAGTACATCACTATAAGAGACATTCACAATACTTTCATCGAAACCGGAATTGCTTCCTATCGCAATTTCAGGCCCCTCTTCAAAAGCATAGTTGCCCCAAATAATGCTGTCAATCACAGTTGTATTACTGTCATAACCGCAGAAAAGACCTCCACCGTAGCCGGTTCCGCTAATTGTATTATAAAATCCTGTCGCTTCGTTATTTACAATCGTACAATGCGAAACGGCAGCTTTCGAATCCCGGTTTACCGATACGGCGCCTCCGTCATTACCGGCACCGTTGTCTACGATTAAACAGTTAAATAATTCTGAGTCACTTCCCGCATCAATATACACACCACCACCGGATTTTTCTGCGTAGTTGCCGATAATAGTGCAGTCTGAAACTTGAGCATCCGAAGAATTTAAGAAAATACCGGCACCATTACCTAAAATTACAGTGTTACTATCATTTACATCAGAGGAAGAATTATTTCTGCTGATATTAGAGAGCGTAATTATTGCATCCGCTTCAACACAATAGAGTCCGCCACCACTGTATGCTGTGTTGCTGGTAAAATTGCTATCGCTAATTTCAAGATTTGAATTGTCGGCGTATAGAGCTCCGCCAAGTGTAGCTAAGTTATCATTAAAGCTGCAGTTGTTAAACATAACGTCTGCGCCATCCTGGAAGGCTACCGCACCGCCAAGACTGACATATGGGTCATCGTTATCAGCTGGATAATTGATATCGGCAACGTTATCTGTAAAATCACAGTCTGTAAATTCTACAACACTGTTGGTGTCGCAGTAAACTGCACCACCGAAATTATCTATCTTCCAGTTTAAACTAGGCTCGTCTCTAAGTCCACTCCACTCATTTATCCCTCTAATGCCACAGGTACCACCATGGGCACTGTTGTTGTTGAAGGTACAATTATTAAATGTCGGAGCACACTGCTGACCTACGTAGACAGCACCACCAAGACCACTGTATCTGGTATAGAAGTCATATTGTCCATCTCCTTCAAGCCCAAACCACGCGTCAATAACGTGGTAACCATACTCCCAATCAACCTGTCCACTGTAGTACCAGCCGCCACCTAAACCACCGGCGCCGTCCGGGTCAGCACCATCACCACCATTGCCGCCATTACCACCAATAACTGAGTTATTTCTGAATGTACAATTTATAACAGCAGGATTACTTGGGGATATGGTCCCATCTGTATTTCGTTTTGCCATACAAGCCAAACCGCCTCCATATGCCAGGCCAGGCCAGCCCCCGTGACCACCATCAAAATTCGGGTCGGGATTGTTAGGGTCTGTACCGGCACCGTCAGCGCCGTCACCACCATCGCCACCGGTAATATTACAATCTAAAATTACACAATTTTTAATCGTTGGAGAGGCTGCTCTGCAAAGTATTGCACCACCATATATATTTATACCGTTTCTGCCGCCTGAACCAGAACCTGTACCATTCTCACCGTTAATACCATAGCGACTGAATCCACGAATGGTAATACCATTCAACACGGTGTCAAGCCCAACATTAGTGAAAGTAAAAGCCCTTCCTGCACCTCCACTGTCGCCTACTTCAAGTTCGATAACCGTAGCAGCAACAACATTGGGGTCGTCGGGATTTTCGCTGGTTATAGTAACAACTTTATCCTGAATAACGTAACTATTAGAGGTAATATAAGTACCGGTGCCAACCAGAATAGTGTCACCCTCTCCAGCAGCGTCGAAGGCCTGCTGAATCGATGAGTATTGACCAGGTACAGTGATTGTCCGAGGCAGTTCAAATTTAATCTCAACAGTTTTGTCTGCATTCATAACAACATAATTCGTTGTCAGGACAGATGAGTCATTCTCAGTTCCGCTCCAGCTTTCGACTCTCCATCCGACATCCGGTGCCGCCTGTAGTTCTACTCTTGTGCCTTCAAAATACTTATAAACACCACCGATTAGAAGACCTGTTGTCGGTGTTACCGTACCCGAACCGTCGATTACACTCAACTGCAATTCATATACCGGTAAGCTTCCGCCGGCTGTATAATGATAACCCATATCAACAGTATTGGCATCGAAGCTTCCCTCAATGCTGGTGGTATAATTATCCATACCCAGAAGCGCCGCCAGGATACTGCCGGTATCTACCGCAGGGCTTGGAATTATTGTCGCATCCAGACTTGTCGGCTGCTGGAGATAATAGCTGCCCAGAAGACCGCCAACAAAAAGCGGGTCTGCATCAGTATTATTATCCCAATCCAGAATACAATCTGTCTCGAGCCACACATCAGAATCACCGCCGTCAACATCACTGTAAGTAACCTCTACCGTAGACGGCACCGGGTCGAATTCGAAGCCTGTACCAATGGCAATTTGCTGCCCTTTGCCGGCTGGGTCGGTTATACCAGCCTGGTCTACGATTGCATTGCCCCAGATGATACTGTTAATAATCTCAGTATAACTTCCATAGCTGCAACTCAAGCCTCCGCCGTAATGGTTGGAGAACTCCGGTGAACCAACGGTATTATTATCTGCAATTGTGCAGTTCGAGATTGTCAATTGAGTGAAAATATTTGTCGAGACAGCAGCACCATCTCTGCCTGCTGTATTTTCAGTAATAAGACAGTTCGTCATTGACGGAGTGCTTTCTCCACCAAAATAAATACCGCCGCCGGAGGCGACAGCTTCATTCCGGTTAATAAAGCAATTAAAGATATTGGCATTTGTTGCCCACAGATGGATACCACCGCCATTACCAAATATTGGAATGTCATTGGGATTGTTAGGCTCAATGAACGCAAGATTTCCTGTTATAATGCTGTTTATTATATCCGCAGAGCCGTCCTGGCCGAATATTCCACCACCATGATAGGCCTGATTTTGAGCTATATTGCAGTCACTGATTACAGGATTGGCATTTGCGAAATTTATACCGCCACCGACTGATGCCTCATTGTCTCTGACATTACAGCAGGTAAATATGACCGTGGCTGTATCTTCAGCACAAACACCACCGCCATGACCAACATACGGGTCAATCCGGTACTTGTCATTCGGGTCATAATCGTCCCCCAGTTCGTCATCTTCAAGGCTATGGTCAAATGTCGGGTCAGTGGCCATATTATCCAACAGGTTACAATCCTCAAATGTTACTGTAGAGCCTGCGGCACAATAAACACCGCCACCGAAACTCGGCAGCTCATAGCTGATTTCGGGTTCCGGGTTTTCAGCGGGCCATTCACCACCCAGGCCGCTCATACCGCCCTGAGCCAAATTGCCTTGAATTGTACAGTGCGTAAATGTAACAGTACTATTGGCATCACAAAAAACACTGCCGCCATAACCGGTATACCAGCGATAGTTGCCCATATAAGAGCCACGCGGTCCGCCATTTTGACCGTCTATACTGACCCAATGCATCTGCCATACCTGCCAGAGGTCACCCGATTCCCAGCTAACACCTGTAGGCTGGACATTCCACCATTCAGCCCTGCTCCAGTTTCCACCATAGTTAGGGAGGTTTCCACTGGTAGCCTCCCAGTTACCACCATCACCACCGTTACCGCCGATAGCTGTGTTATCAATTATTTGACAATTTACAAATTCAACGTTACTTTCCTGCCCGCAGTATATCGCTCCGCCGCGTGCATAGGCACCCCAACCACCCCTTCCGGCATGGTAGGCCGCATCAGCGTTGGCACCGTTACCACCATGGCCGCCACGTATCCAGTTGTCTCTAAACACGCAGTTTTTAAATGTCGGGCTCATACCAGCACAAATGTAAATTGCAGCACCATCAGCCCCATAACCATCTTCGCCATGCAGGCCAACCTTTAAAGCATTATGACCATCTAAAACAATCCATCTGCAGTTTTGAATGGTCAGGCCGTTTATAATAACTCCCTCGGAACCTGCCTGGAATTCAAAGGCACGGTTACCATAATCGGTACGGTCGATAATAGTTGTATCAACCCAGTTTGGGTCATCCGGGTGCAAGGACTTAATTTCAACGGATTTATTAACCTGTATTCCAGGACCAAAATAAGTACCTGGATAAACAATTATTACATCGCCATCATTTGCATTGTGAATAGCGTCCTGTATGTTCGCGAAATATCCTTCTCCACCGCCGCCGACTGAAACGATAAGGGTTCTCGGCCAATAGAATTCGATACTGACATACCGGTCGCAATTCATTACAACCGTATTTATAGTATCGTCTGAAGAATCGTCATCGCTTCCTATCCATGAGCCGATACGCCATCCGGCATCGGGCATAGCTTCAAGCGTTACTACGGTGCCTTCATAGAAGGTGTATACACCAGGTGCAGGATTACTAAGAGGAGCAGGTGAAATTATTCCTATTTCGCCATTACCGCAGGCAACATTTATAACCAACTCAAAGGTATCTACATCTGTAACGAACGGGTAATGATACCCCATGTCCACCGGGCCGCTGTCACCAACGCTGTCGGTACGAGTTGTATATGTACAGGGGTCCCAGCCGGAAACTGTTTTTCCGGCATCGACCGCAGGGCTGTCTGTGAACTGATTGGGGTCACCGGTAGCAGTCTGCATTAAATAATAGCTTCCAAACGGCCCGCCAAAAAACAGAGGGTCGCCATCCAGGTTATTACTGCCTCCCGGGATAGCCCCGACACCTGCCAGGCCTGCAACGGAATCATAGTAATCACCATCAGGATTATTATAGAACAAACTATATGTCACTGTAGCATCACCGCCACCATCTTCTTCGTGTATTGCATGACTATTACAGTTATTGAAGATACCGTTTGTAATTGTCGGATTAGATAAATAGTCGGCAAATATCGCTCCGCCAAAACCACCAGTTGAGTTATCACTAAAGGTACAGTTATTGACATCCGGAGCAGTACTTTCTATGCATGCAATTGCCCCGCCGTCACTGCCGGCATAGTTGCCGGTAATAAGACAGTTCTGAATAACATGCTGAATGCCACCGCTTCCACCATGAAGATTAATCGCACCACCGGTAGCATTGACGCCCTCGGCTGTATTATTCTGAACGGTACAGTGCTGCATTGTCATTGTGGTAGAGGAACAGTCGATACCACCTCCTGCTCCATAGCTGTCGCCTGTACCTGTCATTGTATTTTCACTGATAGTGCTATCGGAAATCGTAATATTCCCATTCCAAAGGTCCAGAGCACCACCATTCGATAGAGCTGTATTATTAATAAAATAGCTGGCAGTAATATTAGCTGTAAAGTCATAGGCAGAGAAAGCTCCACCATCTTCAGACTGATTGCCATAGAAACTGCAGTTATTGGCATCTATTGCCAACGTATCATTCCATGTGTACAGGTCAATCGCTCCGCCGTAACGCCCTGACTGGTTATTGCCGAATGAACAATTTTTAAGTGTTGCTATGTCTGATTCGGATTTTATTGCACCTCCGTCATTTTTAGATGTATTGCCTGAAAAGATACTGTTTTGAATGTCAACATCTATACAGCCGGTGTCTAAATAAATCGCACCACCGGAACCTAAATCACCGACCATTGGCCACAAAAGGTCATCGCCATCATTAAGGTCAGAGTTATTTGTAAACAGACAAGGAGTGTTAGGGTCTGTTGTATTATTGATATTTAAAGTAGTATTTGAACCACAATATACCGCTCCGCCCATGTTGTTTACAAACTTACAACTGTCAAGGTTAACATTAACCCCGCCTGTACTGTACAGAGCACCGCCAATGGTGTAAGCAAAACTGGCTTGCCATGTCATAAAATAGCTACAATTGTCTTCCTCGCAGGCCTGATTAGCTGTGAAATCGCATTTCGTGTAATCTGCGTCCACATTATCATGATATACAGCACCGCCTGCTATACCGCCCATTCCCCAGACAAAACCCTCCCAGCCTTTAGTAGCCGGGCCGCCATCATCCTCGGATATTGCATTGCCCTGTCCTGGCAGTCCGCCAACTGCCCTGGCACCTGTCGTAGCGATGTTGTTACTGAAAGTGCAATTCACAACAGTTGGTGTACTTGTGCCTTCACAGTAGATACCGCCACCGATACCGTCACCTATGCTATCGTTGGCATCTCCACCGAAACTTCCATCTCCCTTGTCATAATCCGGCGGTTCCTCGGCGTTTCCACCGTTTCCACCGGGACCACCGCAGCCACCCCTGGCGAAATTATCGCTTATAGTACAATCACTGATGAGCGGGCTGCTGCCGCCCAAACAGGCAATAGCACCGCCATAACCGTTTCCGCTGCCTATGCCACCACTGCCGCCCCACTGGCCATCAGAATTTTCTTCCGTCTCTGCATCATCATTGCGCATTCCAGTTATCTCATTGAAGTCTGAGATTGTCCAATGTTCCCAAACTCCGTCTAAGCCATCAGCACCTCTTCCACCATGTGCTCCAGTAACGGTGCAGTTGCTTATGACACAGTATTGTATGGTCGGAGACGCATCTTGGCACAAAATTGCCCCACCGTAGCCACTTCCAAAGGCATCCGCTCCATCAAGGGCATAGGGAGGACATTCAAGCTGGTCATCACAAAAAGCGATGTGTTTGAAAAGATTCACGGGATCACCAATGTACCCTAGTTCCCCATCTGCGCCTTTACGGCCTCTGGCATAACCGTTTATGATAGTAAAACCTATAACTTTGCTATTGCTGTCTTCAGCATTATGGAACCAGAAAGCACGGTTTGCGGCTCCAGCATCCCCTGCTGGCGAAGCATCAGGTTGGCCACCACAATCGATAATAGTGGCAGCAATAATATTCGGGTCGGGGTTGTCCGGGTTAATCCAGCTTTTCAGGATAATACTGTCGCCGTCAAAGTCATATCCATTGGCAGGTGGTGTATACGTCCCGGGAGCAACAAGAATAGTGTCATCAGAAACAGCATCGTCAATAGCACTTTCAATGGTCTCGTAATCCCTTGACGGTACATAAAACACCGTAGCTGAAACAACAGTTTGTATAGTTAACAACACTAATAAACAAAACAGAATATTACGTTTCATCATCCGCCTCCTAAGAGCGATTTTAATTTCACTTTCCCACTTTAGTTCCACAAACACCAATAAATAAAGACAGGTATCCCTCCCCACGCACCCCATTTAATTTTGGTGTGACCAGGTTCAATGCCAGTGTAACTATCACATAACCCGTTACTATAATGCCTTACAGCCATGCCTTAAGTTTATAAACCCCTTTATATAATGCTATGAGACTAATAACTATCACTGCCAAAGTCGCCAAGTGCCTTAGCTTCCTGTTCCTCCTGCAACAGGATTGTCGGCTTAACGAGTATTAACAATATTTTATGGTCTTTAACCTCACTTCTGTTCTCAAAAAGCCTTCCAAGTATCGGTATCTTACTCAGTACCGGCACACCTACTTCCATCTCGCGGGTTCCGGTAAGTTTTTGACCGCCAATCAGCAATGTCCCTCCGTCGGGTACATTGACTTTTGTACGTATCTCGGCTACCTCGGAAACCGGCAACTGAATCGGGAAGGTTAGCTCGCCCTGACCGGCTGGAATAGGAAACGAATCAAATGTCGACTGGGTAAATGACGTCAGAATTCGCAACAAAACATATTTTTTGTCATCACTTACAATCGGCGTGACATTCAGAACCACACCGTCGAGAATGGTATCAACAGCAGGGTCTGCAATTACACGGATAGCCTGACCTTCACCTGCCGCAGTTATATCTTCAAAATCATAATCTGCTATATAGGATTTTTCCGTTTCAACTCTTATTGCCGCTGAATCACCACTGATAACTGTCACCTTTGGAGCATTTAAGGTCTTCGATTCGGCATGAGCCTGTGTGGCCCTGACAAGAAAGCTGACCTGGAGGTCATCAAGGATTGGGCCTGCCAAATTGAATGAAATGGCATCCTGGATGATTTGCGGACTAGATACGCCTGAAGTCGTAGTCAAACCGCCCGGAACGCCGGTTCCTATGACCGGACGCACTGCGTCTGACGAGCCTTGATTGAACTTAATAAGACCCCATTCGTTACCTGTATCATAGGAAAAATTAAAATCAAGGCCTATATCTTCAAGGAAGTTTTCGGTTACAGTCAGGAATCTTGCCTCAATTGAGACCTGCTGAGTAAAACTCTTGCCCAAACCTTTAAGTACCTTCCTAATATGTCTATGATTTTCAGGTATTTGTTTGATAACGAGCTTGTTATTGGCATATTGTCTTATGGTAGCTTCGCCGCCATTCTCGTACCAACTTTCAAAATCAACACTTTCCTGTATGAGCAAAATAATATCATCCATTCTTTCTTCAACCAGTTCGGTACCAATTGATTCATCTCCGGAACCACCACCGCCGCCACGGCCGCCACCACCGCCGCTGCTTCCACCGCCGCTACCGCCGCCACTGGTCTCTCCAACTTCCATTTCAAAGAAGAACGCTGCTGGAGCACTGACCAGTTGAGTAACATCATAAACCTCAATCTCCATCGTACTCGGTAACGAGTCTTTCGTAGCGATGGTAACAATTCCATCCCTGACAATAAAGCCGAGCTCAGCAAATTCACTCGATACAGCATCCAGTAAAAGTTCCATCGCTGTACGAAGCGGTATGGCAGGTATAGCATCCATATTGATTGGCGTTGTCTGGTCAATCTCTGCAACCTCATAAAGGTCACGCCAGTTGACAAATACCCTAAGCGGCGGGTCAACCGAATTTTTTAATATCTCAATAGTCTCACCAAATGTCGTTTCCGGCGTCAATTCCAACAATTCTATTACTTCATCCATCTGCTCCATCACCGCCATATTGGCAGGGTCTGTGCCAAGCACACCTTCCACCCTGCGTGTCGGCCTGGAAATAATCTCTCGCCAATTCTTTGGATGTTTCATTTCTTCAGCATAAGGGATACCTGCCTTTTCAGCATCAAGCAAAACATCCACGCGCTCCCTCGATGTTTCTCTTTCTACTTCAAGCTGTTTGCGGTAACCAATTGTATCTTCAAGCATCTGTTTCTGGATAAGAGCACGGTCATTTAGCGGGTCAATGGCAAGTAAACTTTCCAATTGCCCTAAAGCCTCTTCATAGCGCTGCTGTTTTATGTAATCCTTTGAATTTGTCATCAACTCATCTATCCTCATAGCCTTGTCAGTTTCCATCTGCTCTTTGAGAATTTTCTGAGTCTCTGCAGCTTTTTGACGTTTCTCTTCCGCCAGTTCAAGAGTAAATCGGCTTTGACCCTGATTTATAAGCTCTTTAAGCTCAGTTAACATTTTGCTGTATTGTTCATAAAGCTCATCACCAAGATGCAGCTGGTTTTCACCGACCTTACGCTCAGCAATCTCAACAGCGTTTTTTGCCTCAACGTATTTACCCTGGCTGACAAAATCCCGTGTATTTGCTACTGCATCACTGACAACCGCTTTGGTATGGCTTTGAATGATATTTCGCTTACGGGTAACAACCTCAATGTAATTTTCGTTACCGATTCCCTCGGTTTGTACATCCAAAGGTGCAGGTTTTGTGTATTCAGGAATTTGATATTTATTTATGCGTTCAGGCCTGGCCATCCTGCTTAATGTTTTGTCAAAGACTATTTTCTCTTTTTCGACTTTATCAGATAAGCCTGGCAAGCTAATGACAGGCTGTGCTTTAGTTGACTCAAGCAGCTCGGTCCTTGTCACTGTATCAATTTTAACAAGGTAATCTTCGGCAGTCATACCAGCCGGCGCTCCAGACAAACCGCTTCCGGCTATTTTCAAAAAGCCTTCACGCGCCTTTTCAAATTGACCGGTTCGATACAACTCTACGCTCTTGTTGTACAACTCAGTTATATCTTCTTTTTCCATTTCCATCTGACCGCCCAATTGCCGCAAAGCCTCAGAAACCTGTTTGCGTTCCGAGCTTGTCAGATACGGACTTTCAATAACTTTTTCAAGCAGCTCTCTTGCCTTTGAAAGCTGCCCTTCTCTTATCAGGCTGTCAGCTTTTTGAATTGTCCCTAAAACAGGCTCACGCTCATGCAAAGCGACACGAGTTTGTGATAAAAGGTCTGTAAGTTCCTCACGCTCTGCAGCAGATAAATATTCTTTATAGTCCAGAGCGAAAAGAAATGATTTCTCTGCCTGTTCGTAGAATCCTCTTTTATATTGTTCAGTACCTGCGTTAACCCAATCTTGAGCCACCTGGCGAACAATTTGCCGCTTATCAGACTCGTCTGCAGCGTGAACCAATACTGTCTTTGAAAAGAGACTCCCAAGCAAAACCAGGACAAATATAACCAAGATGCGTTTCTTGTCCAACCCTTTTCCTATTCTTCTTATTTTACCCAAAATAAACCTCCCGCCGAAGCCAAGACAAATATTTTAAAATAATTAACCGTCAGTAGACCCACCCTTTCAAGATAGAGCACTTACTGAATGTCATTTTACCGTCAAATAGGCCTGTTTGCAAGAAAAAAAATACTTTTTGCCCCTGTCTGTACCATTATATTCCAACGCAAATCCTGTGTCCCATATTAATATGAATATATAGGCCACATGGGCAATATAGGGAAAGTTGAGTTATCAAGACGTCCGATAACTTGCACGGAAAATTTGGGATTTATTATGTAAAAACCAAGTGGAAATATTAAGGGTAGCTCTAATAATTGCTTTTTAGAGATGCCTTGAAGCTCCGGCCTTGTTACATGAGCCTTTTCAACTACCAGGCTGCTTCATCTTCCTGTTGAGCTATACGCATGGACTGCTGAGTCAGCAGAGTACTGTAATATGCAAATATCTCTTCCCCGATATACTGGCGATATTCAGAAATCAGCTGCTCTGCCGCTGCTATAGTTTTCTTTGCCTTTCTGAATTCATCGCGGGCTGCGTAATTTTGTGATTTAGCCACTGCATCTTTGATAATTGCCTTCACATAGCTTCGCAATACTTTTATCTCGCGGTCGACAATTTCAATATCACTATCTTTTTCTGTTTCCACCTCTTCTGTTTCAACGTCAACAATCCCGACAGACTCAGGTTCTTCTACAACCGGCTGCCAAACTACTCGATGTTCCGACGTCGGCAGGGAAACCTGTCGCTGCAGCTGCTCAAAAGATAGTGCGTCCTGTTCATCAACCTTTGCTGAAAGTACGGCCCTTTCTGACAAAATTTTGTCTATCCTGTCAAAGCTTTCACGTGCCCTGTCAAGCTGATTATTGCGATAATACTCCAGACTTTGCACATAAAGCTCGGCAATCTGCCGCTGTTCCAAATCAAGCTGTGCATTTATCCTGCTTACTCTTTTGGCAATCTCGTTTAAAATATCACCTGTCATCCCCTCACTGGTTTTGAGATTTTCAAGGTAAGCTCCTGCCTGTACGAACCGACCGCTTTCAATCAAGGCGTCGGCTTTTTTTATATCCTGCAGGATTAGCTTTGAGTCAATTATCTCAAGGGCATCGTTAAGTTCCGCAAGTAAGGTCTCTGCTTTTTTCAACTGGTCTTTATTGATATTTGGTTCAGCCTTGATTCTTTCAAGTTCAGCTTTAGCTTCTATAAGCTTGTCACTTTTAATCAGTTTATCAACAGCTTCAATCTCGTTAGAGATGCGTTTTTGCTCTGAAATTATAGAGTGGGTCTGCCTAAGCAACTCATCCAGTTTTTCACGTTCATCATCACTCAAATAGTCCTGATAGTCCTTTGCCATCAGAAGTGAGCTTTCCGCAGCCGAGTACAATCCCTTTTTGTGCTGCGTGATACCTACGAGAAACCAGTCCTGTGCTACCTGCCGGCTTATGTGTTGTCTGTCTGTTTGCTCAGAGTCATTATTGGTACCAACCGCCTTTAACGAAGCTAATGGTGACAAAACAACCAAGGCCAAAACCAGTAATATTTTTTTTAGAGAACATATACTTTTAGACACGGAACTTGTCATAACTAATCTCCAGTTAAAAACTCTTCCATAAGCAATTCAACTAAAGCCAATTTCCATAGGCCAACCACACCGTCCATGATACTTGTAAACCTACTATCTGTAAAATAATTTACCCCTTTTACAAGGGAAAAATTTGCTTTGTCGAAGTTCTGCCCATATTATTATCGTCAAATGCAAACAAAGCCCTTGATATTAAGCGTCGAGACATCCGGAAGACTCGGTTCGGTGGCACTTTCAGCCGGTTCAAATCTGTTAGCTGAAACCAGATTTACTGCGCCGATGCGCCATAGTGCGGAAATCCTCCCTGCTGCCAATGACATGCTGGAACGATTTAACAAAAAACCGGATGAAATTGACCAGATTTACATCTCCGTCGGCCCGGGCAGCTTTACAGGACTGCGCATCGCTGTGACAATGGCAAAAATGATGGCTCTGGCAAACGATGTCAAAATCGTAACGGTAGACACGCTGGACGTCATCGCCGCCAATGCAATCGAGTATGTCGAAAAAGAGAAAAAGCCAATTGAAACAATCGCTGTTATCCTCGATGCAAAGCGAAGCCGGTTCTTCGTAGCTGTCTATGAAAAACAAAATCAAAAATGGGAAAAGACAGTAGATGACTGCCTGATGACAATAGAGCAGTTTCACCAGCAGGTTGCAGGTAAACAAAAATGTGTCTGGCTGACAGGTGAAGGACTGGTGTACTACAAAGACAAATTCAAGGCTGAGACCAGCGAGTTTTTTAATGAAAGCCTTTGGAGCCCGAAGGCATCAGAGGTATACAAGTTAGGCTTTTTAAAGGCACGGGCAGGTGATTTCGCTGACCCGATGACATTGGCACCTAAATATATCCAACAGCCTGACATTGGAATGAAAAAGATTTAGACAGGGAGAGAAATTTATGAGCAGTTTTACAAAACCTTTAATAGTAGCACCGCTTGAAGACGGCCGGCGATGGAAACTTGAAGAACCATTTGAATATCATGTCGGCACAAAAGAAAGTTCAGAAGTCATCGGTATCCCATCCGGTTTTATTACCGACTTCACATCTGTGCCGAGACTTTTCTGGGGTGTTATACCACCGTGGGGTAAATATGGTAAAGCTGCTGTGGTACATGATTTTTGTTACGGTACGGAATTATATCCGAGAAAACGATGCGATGAGATTTTTCTCGAGGCTATGGAAGTGTTGACTGTCTCGTTATGGAAAAGGCGGGTTATCTATACAGCTGTCAGGATAGGAGGAAGATTCGTCTGGAAGAAACATACAAAACAAAGCGTCGCTGAATGTAGAAAATTGCTTGGTTACTCAAACTGACCAATTCTAAGTCCGGCCTGTCAAGTTGGCGTGAAAAGGCAGGTTGAAAATGCCAAAATGTGCCAATATCAGCTGTGGTAAAGATGGATATATGGGAACCTATCAATTTTTAATCACCGTAATTACCTGCTAACAAAGAAGTTAAGAACATCACAATACGAAAGCTTGTTTTAAGCTCAAAATATGGTATATATTTTGCACATCAGGTTTAAATCAGATACAAACCAGGTTTAGAATCTTGTTGAATAAGGAGAAAATCAATCATGGCAGTAAAAGAATTGGAATTCGAGTCTGATGCAAGGGCATCTCTGCTGGCCGGTGTGGAAAAACTGGCAGCGGCAGTGAAATCAACACTGGGCCCACGCGGCAGAAATGCGGTTATCGATAAAGGCTGGGGCGGGCCGACCGTAACAAAGGACGGTGTGACCGTCGCAGAAGAAATAGAACTTGTTGATAAAAGTGAAAACCTCGGCGCTCAATTAGTAAAAGAAGCTGCGAGCAAAACCTCTAAAATAGCAGGCGACGGTACAACAACCGCAACAGTCCTGACCGAAGCGATGTTTAAGCAGGCATACCGAAACCTGGCAGCCGGTGCCGATGCGATGTCGCTTAATCGCGGTATGCAAAAAGCTGCCAAAGCGGTTACTGATAAACTCGTGTCACTTACCAAACCAGTCGACATCAGTAAAAAAGATGACATTGTAAACGTCGCTGCAATCTCAGCCAACAACGATGCCGAGATTGGAAAGATTATGGCAGAGGCCTTTCAACGAGTCGGCAAAGACGGTGTCATCACAGTCGAAGAAGGTAAAAGCATTGATACAACCGTCGAATTTGTCGAGGGTATGCAGTTTGACAGAGGGTTTTTATCGCCGCATTTTGTAACCGACCCCGACAATATGGTCTGTGAACTTGAAAAACCTTACATCCTTATCCATGAAGATAAAATAAGCAGCGTGACTAAACTTGTGCCGCTGCTTGAAAAAATGGCAAAGAGCAAAAGGCCTCTTCTCATCATTGCAGAAGACATTGAAAGCGAGGCATTAGCCACTTTAGTCGTCAACAAGCTGAAAGGAATTCTTCAGGTCGCAGCGGTAAAAGCACCCGGCTATGGCGACAGGCGAAAGGCAATGCTTGAGGATATCGCAATAATTACAGGTGGTGAGGCCATCATGAAGGATTTGGGAATAGAGCTTGAAAATATCAGTATCTCTCAACTCGGCCAGGCCAAAAAAGTCACCATCGACAATGATAACACGATTATCGTCGAAGGCGCAGGCAGCAAAGAGACAATCACCGGAAGAATCAAACAGATACAAACGGAAATCGAGTCCACAACGAGCGATTATGACCGTGAAAAACTCCAGGAAAGATTAGCTAAACTTACCGGCGGAGTTGCTCAGATTAACGTCGGCGCCGCCAGCGAAACCGAAATGAAGGAAATAAAGACTCGAATCGAAGACGCTCTACATGCGACAAGAGCAGCTATCGAAGAAGGTATCGTCCCGGGCGGCGGTGTCGCTCTTATCCGCTGTATCGATGCAGTCGAAAGTTTGAAACTAAAAGGTGATGAAAAAACTGGCGCCGATATTGTTGCAAAAGCACTTTCCATGCCCTGTGCCTGCATCGCGGAAAACGCAGGCGCTGTGCCCAATCTTGTGGTCAATAACATCGCCCAGGGCAAAGACGCTTTCGGTTACAACGCAAACACTGACAAATATGAAGACCTCGTCGAGGCAGGTGTAATCGACCCTGTCAAGGTAACACGTATCGCATTACAAAATGCAGTCAGTATCGCAGGACTGCTTTTAACTACCGATTGTCTTGTCACCGAAAAACCCAAAAAAGAGGAGGCCGGCCCGCCAGCTATGCCGCCTGGAGCAGGCATGGGAGGCATGGGTGGAATGCCCGGAATGGGCGGCATGGGTGGAATGCCTGGCATGGGCGGCATGGGTATGATGTAAGATAAAAGGAAAACAGATTAATATAACCTTAGGAGTTGACATATGAAACTTAAACCATTGGATGACAGAATTGTAATCAAGCAATCAAAAGCTGAGGAAAAAACAACAGGCGGTATTATTCTACCTGAAACTGCCAAAGAAAAACCACAAATCGGCAAAGTAATTGCTGTCGGGCAGGGAAAACTGCTCGATAACGGCAAAAGAAACCAGATGTCGGTCAAAAAAAACGATGAAGTTATCTACGCAAAATATATGGGTAGTGATGTTGAAATCGACGGCAAAACCTATGTCATTTTAAGAGAAAGTGACGTGCTGGGAATAGTTGAAAAGTAAACTTTAGTTCGTAACTATAACTGAAAACCAAAAGCTATAAAGAGGTAATGAAAAATGGCAAAGCAATTAATGTTTGATAATACTGCAAGAACAGCACTGAAAGACGGGCTGCAACAATTAGCGGCGGCTGTAAAGGTCACGCTTGGCCCTACAGGTAAAAATGTTCTCCTGCACAAAAGCTGGGGTTCACCTAAAGTAACTAAAGACGGCGTCTCAGTAAGCAAGGAAATCGAACTGCCCGAACCGTTCAAAAATATGGGCGCAAAAATGGTCAACCAGGCCGCCAGCAAAACTTCCGATGTTGTCGGTGACGGTACTACAACCTCAACAGTTCTGGCAGAAGCGATTTACATCGAAGGACTAAAGCATGTTACTGCCGGAGCAAATCCTGTTGCTATTCAACGAGGCATCAATAAAGCTGCCAATGTTGTCGCAGAGTTTATTAAATCGGTTTCTGTCCCGGTCAAAGGCCACAAAGACATAGCCAAAGTCGCCACCATCAGCGCTAACAACAACCATGAAGTCGGCGAAATTTTAGCAGACGCTATGGATAAGGTCGGAAAAGAAGGCGTCATTGAAATCGAAGAAGGCAATGGCATGGAAAACGAGCTGACCGTAGTCGAAGGTATGCAGTTCGACAAAGGCTACATTTCACCATATTTCATAACTGATACCAGCAACCTCGAGGCTGTTTTTGAAGATGTCTATATCCTGCTTCACGAGAAGAAAATCTCCAACATTCGCGAGCTTATCCCGCTGCTGGAAAAAACCGCCCAGGTAGCCAAGCCATTATTGATTATTGCCGAAGACGTTGAAGGCGAGGCATTAGCTGCTCTGGTCATTAACCGTCTGCAGGGTATATTAAAAATTTGCGCCGTCAAAGCTCCAGGGTTCGGCGACCGAAGAAAAGCGATGCTCTCTGACCTGGCAGTTTTAACAGGCGGTCAGGTAATTACCGAGGACCTCGGTATCAAGCTCGAAAGCATCGAGCTTTCTCAGTTAGGCCAGGCCAAAAGAATCGTCATCGGCAAGGACACTACAACTGTTATTGAAGGTTCCGGCAAAAAGAAAGATATCGATGCCCGATGTGAACAGATTCATAAACAAATCGAAAAATCTACAAGTGATTACGACAGCGAGAAGCTGCAGGAACGGTTAGCTAAGTTGACCGGCGGTGTTGCAGTCATCAAGGCCGGCGCTGCCACCGAAACCGAGATGAAAGAACGTAAGGACCTCTTGGAAGACGCTCTTCATGCTACAAGAGCTGCAACCGAAGAAGGTGTTGTTCCCGGCGGTGGTATAATCCTGCTGCGGGCAATTGCTGAAGTTGTAAAAGCAAGGGCAAAAGCAAAAGGCGACAAAAAAATCGGTTTTGACATTGTCGCTAAAGCATTAAAGGCTCCGACGACTCAGATTGTTGATAATTCCAGCCAGCCCGGTGACGTCATTGTTGCACAACTTCTCGATAAGCTCCCAAAGCAACCGTCTGTCGGTTATAACGCTAATACCGGAGAGTTTGTTGACATGTTAAAAGCCGGTATCATTGACCCGGCAAAAGTCGTAAGGACCGCTCTGGAAACAGCAGCTTCGGTAGCAGGATTAATGTTGACCGCAAACGTGCTGATTACCGATTTAAAAGACAAAGACGAAGAGCCAATACCCGGCTCAGTCAGATAACTCAGTGAGACACCTTAGTATCATGTGTTTTGTATACGCCTATGGCAAATAATCATAGCGTTATACGAAACACGATATACGAAATACGATATACGAGATAATGGCCAAACGTGATTATTACGAAGTGCTTGGGCTCAGCAGAGATGCTTCTGCTGATGATATTAAACGCGCTTACCGGCGTATGGCGATGAAATATCATCCAGACAAAAACCCGGACGATAAAGAGGCTGAAAGCCGGTTTAAGCAATGTGCCGAGGCCTACGAAGTTTTAAGTGACCCTGAAAAACGCCAACGCTATAACCAGTTCGGCCATGACGGTCTGCGCGGTATGGGAATGCATGACTACAGCCATATGCGATGGCAGGACGTCAGCAGTGTTTTCGAAGATATCTTCGGTGGTTTTGGCGGAGGGCTTGGTGACATTTTTGGGAGGTCAGGCCAGAGAAGAACAAGACGTGCAGGCCCGACCAAGGGTTATGACCTCGAAACCACTGTCGAACTTACACTTGCCGATATTGCCAAAGGTGCTGAAAAGACAATCGAGTTCACACGCCAGGACAGATGCAGTGATTGCGGCGGCAGCGGCTGTGCAAAAGGAACCAAACCCAGCAGTTGCCCTGCATGCAAAGGAAGCGGTCAGCGTTCCACCGGCGGCGGTTTCTTCCAGATGATATCAACATGTCCGCAATGCAGAGGCAGTGGTCGGGTTATCACCACGCCCTGTAAAAAGTGCAAAGGAACCGGCAGGCTGCCGAAGAAAAGAGTTGTAAAGACCAAGGTGCCAGCAGGGGTTCATGAAGGTCAGGGCATACGCGTTTCAGGTGAAGGCGAACCAGGCAGAAACGGAGGCCCACATGGCGACCTTTACTGTTATGTAAGAGTAAAACCGCATGAATTTCTCGAACGCGACGGAAACGACCTTATCGCAATCGTACCTATAAGCTTCATTCAGGCTGCTTTGGGGACAACCATCGATGTGCCAAGCCTGAATGGGCCGAAACAATTAAAAATCCCGCCGGGTACTCAATATGGAAGTGTCTTTAGAATAAAAGGCCAGGGCCTGCCAGACATCAGAACCCATAGAACCGGTGACCAGTTAGTGCAGATTATCATCGAAACACCAGTAAAACTAAATTCAAAACAACAGCAGATTCTGAACGAATTTGCTAAAAGCGAAGACAAAAGTTCGTTCCCAAAATCGAAAGGGTTTTTCGAGAAAATGAAAAAATATTTTGGTGATAACTAATGACCGAAAAAAGAAAAGAACAACCGAAGGAACATAAAAAGACAAAAACTAAAAAAGATGAAACTATGCAGCTGCGCGAAGAATTAGAGTTACTGCAAAAAGAAAAAGATGAAGTCTTTGAGAAACTGCAGCGTGTGAGTGCAGACTATGCAAATTTTCAAAAAAGAGTCCCCAGGCAAATTGAAGACAGCCTTTCATACGAAAAGGGAAGAATCATTAAAACTCTACTGCCTGCCCTGGACAATTTCGACCACACCCTGCAAAAGGCACATTCAGCCGAGAGTATCGAAGATGTTCTCAAAGGCGTTCAGATAATTTACGACCAGATGCTCGATATTTTGAAATCACACGGTATCAAACGTATAAAAGCAGCCGGCGAAAAGTTCGACCCGTCAGTTCATCAGGCAATGCTCCAGCAAAGCGTTCCTGAAAAGAAAGACAACACAGTCCTTGAAGAGTTTCAAACCGGCTACAAGCTGAACGGCAGGGTCATTCGGCCAAGTAAGGTCGTCGTAAACAAAATCACACCGAAAAACCAGCAAGAGAAAGTTGAAGAACAACCAGAGTAACAACTATGCCTACCTATGAATATATTTGCAAGAATTGCGGACATGAATTTGAACAGTTTCAGTCTATGGTAGCAAAGCCTTTACGCAGATGCCCAGAATGTAAGAAGTTACAGCTAAAAAGGCTCATCGGCGCCGGTGCAGGAGTAATCTTCAAAGGAACAGGTTTTTACGAAACCGACTACAGGAGCAAAAGCTACAAAGACGCACGGGAGAAAGAAAAGACCCGGAAAAAAGATACCAAAACCGACGCTAAAGATTCGAAGCCGTGCAAAAAAGATAAATCAGCCGCAAAAGACAAAAAGAAGCAGTGAGCTGTATTAGTTAAGCCTGCTTTTTTTATTTCTCTATCGTCAGTGCCGGTATAACAACAATAGTCAGATTAAACTGCCCATCATCGACGGGTTTGCCACTTTCCACTTGTTCGCCTGAGGTCAGAACCGGTTTGGGAATGGCAAGACTTGACGGTATATCGGTATCGATGTTACTTAACATGTCCCCGCGCGGCATTATTGCAGCCATGTTATTTATGTTATTCAGGATTGCAAAATACTTGGCGGCCTTGTTGCGCCGCTCAACATCAGTTTGATTTATGATTTCCGCAATCTGTTCAATTCCTGCATCTTCAACGATAATGTTACGACCTGCTTTGTCGCTTTTGATAACAAACCTGGCAAAATCAAGCCTGCTCCAGACAAACTCTAAATCAACCAAAAACAAATTAAACTCCTCTCTGGAGCAGCTTAAAGAAGAAACCATCCTGTCAGCAGGATAGGCGGTATCCAAAAGACCATGTTCGGCAACAATTTTATTAACCATTGTGGCAATAGTCTCTACATCAGCTGCTATTAGTTCAAGTTTGCCATTAAATTCAGTTCCTGCTGCTACTTTTGCAGGGGAAGCTTTTTTAGCAACAGTAACAACCGCCGGTTTTGGTTCTGGCTGAGCAACTTTCACCGCAGGGACAATGCTGTCCTCTAATGCAACGGGTTTTCCCACAGGCTTAACAGGTGCAACGATATTGTAAATAACCACACCTAATGCAGCTATCAGGCCAATCATCGCAGCGGCAGCTGTTATCTTGCGAAACAATAAGTGCCTGGCGCCCTTCCGTTCGTTATAATCTTCAGGCTCGGCACCTAATAATGTCCTTCGTTCCAGGGCAAGCTTTACATCCTCGGCCATCTCAGCCGGTGCCTGCTCGAACGGCAACGAACTGACAAGCATCTTGCACTTCTCAAGTTCTTCCAGCTTTTCAGCTATCTTGTTATCATGCGCAAGAAGCCTTTGTACCTCGGTTTGCTGTCTCGGTGTCAATTCATCATCGAGATAGCTGTTCAGCAACTCATCTACATTATTTGGATCTGGATTCATTTTAATACCACCTCCAAAATTTCTCTTAGATTGTTGCGGGCCCTGCTCAATCGGCTTTTAACTGTTCCCAACTCTATCTCAAGAACCCCTGCAATCTGGGAATAATTCATTCCCTCAATATCTCTTAGTACCACAACGGCTCTTTGGTCATCATCCAAATTCATTATTGCCTTTACAATCAAATCACAAAGCTCTCTGTTCTCAGCCACTCTCGCCGGATTCGGCGAATCATTATTTATCAGTACCTCTTTCAGACTCGCCCGCGCATGCTCACTACATTCATCAGCTTCCAGCGATCTTATGCCGAGCTTTACATTTCGCTTACAGAAATTCAAGGTCAGATTAACAGCTATCCTGAACAGCCATGTATAAAAGCTGCTTCTGCCCTCGAAGCTATGTATGTTCTCTATTGCTTTGACAAACGTATCCTGCGAAAGTTCCGCGGCATCATCGACATTTCCGCATATCTTCAATATCACGTTGTAAATGCGGTTCTGATACTTGACGATAATCCTTTCCATCGCCTCGGAATCGCCGCGTTGACAACGCTGAGTAAGAGCCCTGTCGTCAATGTTAATGTTTACCGCTTCTGTCACTGATTCTCTCCTGTATTAGACTCGCCCAACCCTTAAAAGTTCCAAGCAAACAAAAAAAAAGCATGTTCCACAGAAGGATATAATCCCAAAATAACCCTTTCTGTCAATACAATTTAGGCTCCAGAGACCTAACTCTGCCGCTTCTTAACTACGACAAAAACAATTTGAAATTGAAACTCAAAAAATAATGTCCGATAAAAAACCTTTTTCAGGCCTTATCGAAGTATATATTCTGCGGTCAGGCGTCTGCCCCCTGCGCAAAAACAGGTAACCTGAAGGATGTAATGCCGGTCATCTGCCGGCTGAAAATCCAGGTCGAACTCATAAACCCGTAGAAAATCACGCCAATACCCATTGTTCTTTTTGGCATCGGTCAAATTGATATCAGGCCAGATAGTAATTCTGCTTCCTTTAGGTTCTGCCGAACGCAACAATCTATTGTATAACTCGAAACGAAACACCGCTGGTACCTTTACAGCTGAACCAAAACTGTCCTCTATACTGACAAATACATTTATTTTTGAGGTTTGGTCATCTTCAACAAAATCTGTCAGAGGCAAAATGCCCGCTTCGACCGGTTCGTAACCGGGATACATTGTTTTATAGACCATCCGGCCAACATTACCTGTATGTGAAACCGCTCCGGATTCCGGCTCACAACCAGCAAATAATAAAAACAAAATTGATAGAGCTGATATTAAGAAATTTAATTTTTGCATTTTGCTCTTTAATCTTTAATACTTCTTTACGTGTCTTCGTCGAGCAAATGACCCAGACGCAGTTTCTTGGTTTTTAGATAATCGACATTGTGTTTGCCTGCTTTTACCCTTAATGGTATCTGCTCAACAACTTTCATCCCGTAAACTTCAAGCCTGCTTATCTTTTTGGGGCTGTTGGTTAATATTCGGATATTCTTCAGGCCAAGGTCACGGCATATTTGTGCACCGATACCATAATCTCTTTTGTCAGCCATAAAACCCAGCTTAATATTGGCATCGACCGTATCAAGGCCCTGTTCCTGCAATTTGTAAGCCTTAAGTTTGTTGACCATGCCTATCCCCCTGCCTTCCTGTCGAAGATAGATGACCGCTCCCTTGCCCTGCTTCTCAATCATCTTCATTGCAGATATTAACTGACTGCCGCACTCGCACCGCTGCGAATGAAACAAATCACCAGTCATACATTCCGAATGCACCCTCACCAACACCGGCTCATCGTGCTCGATTACATTACCATTTTCATCAAGGTCGCCGACACCTCCTTTGCAAAGTGCCAGATGAGGCTCAGCCGAGCTGATGCTGTCGTATCCAATCAGTTTAAAATCGCCGTAATCAGTTGGCAAATGCACCGTTTCGACCCGTTTTATCTGGCTTTCACGCTGCAGGCGGTATTCAACCAACTTTGCTATTGAAGTAATTTTCAACTCATGCTTTTCACAGAAATCCAAAAGCTGCGGCACTCTCGCCATCGAGCCGTCTTCATTCATTATCTCACAAATAACACCTGCCGGTTTCAAATCCGCCAATCTGGTCAAATCAACAGAACCTTCGGTCTGACCTGCACGAACCAGCACCCCGCCGTCGCGAGCGCGTAACGGGAAGATATGTCCGGGCCGGGCAAGGTTATTGGCACGTGTGTCATCTGCTATTGCAACCTGAATCGTTCGTGACCTGTCAGCTGCACTTATACCGGTAGTTATCCCATCAGCAGCATCGATACTTACGGTAAAAGCTGTACCCAGACTGGCTGTGTTTTCTGTCGTTTGAGGATAAAGGCCAAGCTCGTCGCATTTCTCAGCGGTTAGCGGCAGACAAATCAAACCCCTGCCGTGCATAGCCATAAAGTTGATAATTCCCGGTGTTACCTTTTCGGCAGCGCAAACCAGGTCCCCCTCATTCTCGCGGTCCTCGTCGTCAACAAGAACTATCATCCTGCCTTCACGAAGGTCCTGCAGGATTTCCGGTATTCCACTAAATTGAACAGTCATATCCAAAACCAAACACTAATACCAATTACAGTTAATCACTGCGCCTTATCAATAGATAAGTTGCTTGTTACTTATAAAAACTAAACGCGCAATTTATTACCCTAAAGGGTATAATTTCACTTCTGTTGAGCAAGTTTTTCTTCGTGCTGTTCAATATAGCGACTTCCTGTGCGAATGTAAATAAGAGTTCCCAAAATTGCTGTTGCCGCCGCAGACCACCATAATATTCTTAAAAACCAAATCCAGTTCGGTACTACGCTTGAAATCTCCGGGGCCAGCAGTATCGCCGTCACCATTGACAACTGCAACACCGTAGCGAACTTACCTATCGGAGCCGGGATAATCCGAACCTGAAAAGTAATCAGATAGACAATGAAAAAACCTATCAGCAAAAACAGGTCCTTACCGATTATCAAAACCACTACCGTCTGCGGCAGCCTGAAATCACCGACATGTGCCTTTTGCGACGCCAGCAGCAGACATGCGCAGGTCATCAAAAGCTTGTCGGCCAACGGGTCCAAAAACGAACCGAGCCTGGTAACCTCGCTGTTCCTGCGAGCCAGATATCCATCCAATATGTCACTGCCGGCCATGACAAGCAAAATAAAAGTTGCTATATATCGCATCACATCCTGTGTCACGCCGCTTAATGCAGGGTCATTAATTTTTAACATACAGCTGACAAACGGAATTATAAGCAGAATCCTCAGGATAGTAATACGATTTGCCCAGTTCATCTTCATTTAGACTTCCTTTCAGTTTTTCTGCCTCTATATGCAACGCCCTCCGTCGACGTTCAATATCTGGCCTGTAATATAATCATTCTCAAGCAGAAAAATCAATGCAGAAGTTAACTCTTTTGCGGTTCCAATCCTCCCCATCGGGATAAATGACAACTGCCTTGCCTTTTGACTCTCGTCAACCTTGTCCTGCCAGTCAACCACAAGCCCCGGTGCTATCGAATTAACAAGTATTTTCGGTGCCAGCTCTTTAGCTAACGATTTCGTCAAACCGATAAGGCCAGCCTTCGACGAACAATACAAACCATAATTCGCCCAGGGTTTTATCCCCCCTATGTCAGAGATGTTTATTATCTTGCCGACAACCTCTTTGGTGTCACCAAATGTTTCTTTAATTTTTTTTGCAAATAGCTGGCTTAAAACCATCGGCGCTACCAGATTCAGATTCAAAACGTCCTGTGCCTTCTCAAATGTTACGTCAGATAAAGATGTTTTTGAAAAAACCGCCGCACTGTTGACTAATATTTGCGGCAGACCTATCGCAGATGCACTTTCAAAAAAACTCTCCATCGCTTCGGATTTTGCAAGGTCAGCCTGAACAGCTAAGGCCTCCACTGCCATCTTTTCGATTTGTTCGACAAGCTGTTCGCATTTTTCTTTGTTATGATTGTATTGACAGATACAGTTACATCCTGCTTTGGCCAATGCCATAGCAATCTCACCGCCGACAAGCCCGCTTGTCCCTGTTATTATAGCTGTCATTGCTTTTAATTTCATTGCAGGTATACTAAATCAGAAAATAAGAATTGGCAAGAAATAGATTAACAGATACAATATATACCAATATCCGCGGAGCAAAAATCGAAAGCTTTGTTTAGATACAATACTAATACGAGGGAATACCATGAAGGCTTTCATACTAATCTTAGCAATGTTGGCAACACCATTGGCCGCACAATCCACATCAACCCAAATATCCCAGACAAAAGTGCCGTCAGCTGCCCAGCAGCCACAAACCGTTGTCAAGTCAACCGCAAAACCCGCACAGTCACCTATCGTATTCGCCGCCAAGCAACTCAATGAGTACGGAAACGAAATCCTGGACCGAAGTGAAACCTTCTACAATAATCGGATGACTCATCTTCTTTGGACAATGGGTATTGTTATGGCGACTGGTCTCGCAATTATCGGCATCTTAATTCCAATAATCCTAGAGTTGTATCGAAAAAGAAGTTTTGAGAAAAAACTGGCCACGCAAGCAAAAAAATTCGAGGAGAGATTGTCTCAGGCTGATGCTACACTCGAGAAATCCACAGAAGAACAAATACAAAAACTCGAGAATAAGTTAATAAACCAAATCGATGACCGTGAAGACAAACAAACAAAAGCGGTCGGTAGCAACCTCTCTTGGGTTTTCACGGCGCTGGGTGGATTCTTCTTAACTCTGAAAGAGTGGGACACAGTGATAAGAACATATTTCATAGCAATTCAGCATTCCATAGATGGTCAGTGTACTAGTGAATGCATCAAAACATCTCATATCAAAGATATATTAGAAAATAAGCACGTAACCAATTCACTTAATCTCGGTAATCTGGAATATTATGATGATAAACTTGAGGAAATTAAAGCTCGACTAGAAACGATAGCTGACACTGAACAAAGAGTACAGGTAGAATCGAAAATTAAAGATTTACAAATGATTGTACATGCACTTATCATTAAAAAGCGGCAAGATGGTAAAACTACTACTCCTCAAACCGAACCTCAAAAAGACAAATGAATTTAATTCACATAGGAGAAACGCAAGAGATTGGAGAAGCATTGAACAACCAACGGGAACTTGTTATAAAAAAATAAACAGTCTGTCTTTCGGTGTTAATCCGTACAATCCACGGTTAATTTCTTTGTGTCTTTTGAGCTTTTTTGTGGCCAGACAAATCAATGATATCAGTAAAATCAGTGTTTAAAGATTTTCTTTTTCGACTTTTGATTCTGTCTACTGACTTCTGATTTCTGACTTCTGTTAATATTCTCTGTGAACTCTGTGCCCTCTGTGGCTGAATAATTTACTATTTACGATTGACTATTTACTATTTTTTCAAATCCGTGTCCATTTGCGTGTATTCGCGGTTAATAACTTTAAATTTTACACTGTGGTTTTGCCTTTTACACTTTAACTTTTGACTTCTCTTCGCTGCCTATGGTTTGAACGCTGTTCTATGCATATGTCTGCAGCATACTTTACTATACATTTCCTCATCGTAGCCTCCGCCAACAACTCTCAAAAAACTCTGCGCCCTCTGCGGTAAAAAAATCTGTGTAATCAGCGAAATCAGTGTCTAAAAAATATTTAACCGCGAATACACGCCAATGAACGCGAATTGATAAGAATAATTGTTAGCGTACATTTGCGTGTATTCGCGGTTAAAATTAGTTGTTAGTTTTTCTTAATTCCGTCTTCTGTCTTCTGTTAATATTCTCTGTGAACTCTGTGCCCTCTGTGGCAAGATATTTTTGTCTTTATCAGGCTATTATCCGTCGCAGGTAGGGGATTTTCATAAGGGCGCTGGAAATTTTATAGCACAGAAAGATAGTTACCAAACTTACCAGCGGTATACCTATCAATGCGGTTACGCCGTCGGTCCCCGGGTCATTGTCAGCACCGAAATGAACAGCTATCCCGTGAATGATTTCAAGAATCAGCGGATGCAAAATATATATCCCCATCGTCGTTGGCAAAACTTTTCCGGTTAAGTTCATCACCCTGCCTTTAGCCGGTGCCGCAGTCCCGCAGATTCGATATACTAATAAAAAAGCTGATATCGACAAAACAACTGCCGGCAGATTCAACTGATGATAGAAGATATTGTCACGAACGGTGCCCCAGAGCCTGATATAAAAAGCTGCTCCGAAGGCAATAACAAGAATGCTTAATACGATAGCAATGACAGTATACTTAAGGTTTATCTTCTTCCTGTCGAGCAGGCTAAGCTCATAACCTGCCAGGTAATAACCCAGATAAGGTATCGTCTCAACAAAAATCAGGTGCCTGTCTGAGCGGTATACATGATTTATCAGGCACAAAATTATTCCCACTATCAGCATAAAAACCGCAATGCCGATTCTCTTTTCTCTGGCTGTGTTTCTGACATACCCGCGAAGATAAGGCGTTAATAGATAAAGCCCGACCGCCACATACAAATACCACATATGATAGTACATATTTGCATCTAAAATATCAGTTGCGAGAGCTTTTAATGTCACCTGCTCATAGAATAAAGTTGCCTTTAAGATAAGATAAAAAATCGACCAGAAAATCGTAGGAATCAGAATCCGTCTCGTGCGCTTTTTGAAAAAAACTCCCATGCTTTCCTGTTTCGCAGGGTTAAGTAAAGCTGCACCGCTTATCATTATGAAAATCGGAAGACAAAAACGACTGGCAGAGTTTATAACATTACCTACCCACCAGTCAATTGTTACGAGAGGCGGAAAAGTCAGCGTCATCCACGAAGCAACATGGGCTGTCACAATCGAAAATGCTGCAAATGTCCGTAACACATCAAAATAATAGAGTCTGGACGGTGCAGCATGTAATACTGATGTTCGAAGCTGATTGTCTATTTTTTATAATCCTTCCATGAAAGTATTATAACGTTACACTTAAAACATCCCTGTAAGATGGAAATTATACGCTCGGCGCCTCGATATTCAACCAAAAACTACTCGCCTGCAAATCATCAATATCTGCCTCTTTTAAATTTGCTTGATAGAAACCCAGCCGGCTATATAATTGCTCCTGTTCACGAGGACCGGATTATGACTAAACTAAGCGTCAACATAAACAAGATTGCATTGCTGCGTAATCAGCGTGATATCGGTATCCCCGATGTCATAGGCGCAGCCCGTACCGTAATCGATGCCGGCGCATACGGTGTTACCGTTCATCCCCGACCCGATGAGCGCCACATAAGATACAGCGACGTTTACGAACTGGCGGATATGGTAACAGTTGAATTTAACATCGAGGGGAATCCCTTCACCGGAAAATATATGGAGATTGTCACACAGGTAAAACCAACGCAGGCAACACTTGTCCCGGATGCTCCCGGCGCAAACACATCCGATCACGGCTGGGACCTGAACGCCAATAGCCAAAAACTGATGCCCGTCATAAAACAATTAAAAGACAACGGCATTCGCGTAAGCCTTTTCATGGACCCGCTCCCGCAAAATATAAAGCTCGCAGGGCAAATCGGCGCCGACCGAATCGAGCTTTACACCGAACCCTATGCCGTCGCATTTAAGAAAAATCAAAATTTCGAGCAGACCTTACAGGAATACATCGATACTGCACAGTCAGCTCTCGATGCCGGCCTTGATATAAACGCAGGTCACGACCTCAACCTCGACAACCTCGGAAAATTCTGCTCGGCAGTACCCGGTGTTCTGGAGGTCTCAATCGGTCACGCCCTGATTGCTGATGCAATTGATATGGGTCTGTCTAATGCTGTAAAGGCCTATCTTAAAATCCTGGAAGAAACGGAATCAAAAATAAATTCATAGGAGAACAAGATGTTTACAGGTGCGATGGTAGCTTTAATAACACCCTTTCGTGACGGCGAAATCGATTTTAAAACACTCGATGAGCTAATCGATTTTCAGCTTGAAAACGGAATCGACGCAATAGCACCGGTCGGTACAACCGGAGAATGTCCGACCGTCAGCCATACCGAACACAAAAAGGTCATCGAACGCGTCGTGAAAGCTGTCAAAGGCAAATGTCCCGTAATCGCCGGTGCCGGCTCAAACAGCACCGCCGAGGCCATCGAGCTTACCGCATTTGCTAAAAAAGCCGGTGCCGACGCTACCTTACAGGTTTGCCCTTACTACAACAAACCAACCCAACAGGGTTTTTACGAGCACTTCAGGGCAATCGCTGAAGAAGTAGACCTGCCTATGGTGCTCTACAACATCCCCGGCCGTTGCGGCGGAACAGGCTTGACCGCTGACACCGTTGCACAACTGTCTGAACTTGAAAACATCGTCGCAATAAAAGAGGCTACCGGCAGCCTCGACATGGCCAGTGCCATCGCCGCAAGCTGTGATATAACTATCATCTCAGGCGACGACTCGCTTACCCTGCCGATATGCTCTGTCGGCGGCAAAGGCGTTATCAGTGTCGTTGCAAATATTGTACCTGCTGATGTCAAGGCAATGACAGATTTGATTCTCGCAGGCGATTTAGTCACCGCGAGAAAATGGCATAACAAATTATTCGAATTGAGCAAAAATATGCTGGGTCTTGCAACCAATCCCATTCCAATCAAAACGGCAATGGCGATGCTCGGTATGGCCTCGGCTGAATTGCGGCTGCCGATGACACCACTACCGGAAAAGAAAAAAGCTATACTGAAGCAAACTTTAACCGATTACGGTTTGTTCGATTAAGAAAGGTTTATCGTTTCAGATAGTGCTTTGTCGACACTCAATTGATGAATGTCATTCCTGCAAAAGCAGGAATCCATATCTTCAAAAGTCTGGATTCCGCATCAAAGCCCGCTCTGAGCGAAGCCGAATGGGTTCGGAATGACAAGTCCTCAAATAACGAGCGACAGAACACTATTTCTATACCTCGCTATAGACCCTTAACGTCTCTGAAACCATCGTGCTGACCTGATAATTTTCACGTAAATTTTCCTGCGCATTTCCAGCCAACTGCCTGGCCTGTTCGTGCCTGTCAAATAACTGCTTCAATCGGCCATAAATATTAAGCTCATCATCCGGGTCAAATAAAACACAGGTTTGCCCATCGATAAGCAAATCGTCCACTCCGCCTTTGCATCCGGCTACCACAGCTCCGACACTCATCGCCTCAAGCAGCAGTGGATTGAAAGCGTCACTGGTAAACGGCTGAACGAATATATCACCTGCCGCCAGAACTGACCGCCACGGCACTTGCGGAGGCACATTAATAACATGATTCAAAAGACCGAGCGTTCGCAGCCTGCTGCGCAACTGTTTATCACCATGCAGCCCCCCTATTATCACCAGCATAAATTCATAACCGTCAATCGCCAAATGCCTCACCGCTCCAAACAGATTATCAAACGACGGCTCATATTTTGCAGGGGTCGACACAACAATACTCGCCATACGCGATAAGTCACTAAAACAATTCGCACTCTCTGCAGCGAATGTCCCGACATTTATCTTTTCAACCCTGCTGGCAAAACGCGGATAAACCTCCGCAACATTCGAAGCGATACTTTCAGAGGCAACTATAATCTTTGCACATCGCTTTGCGGAAATTGAAAGCCGGCTAAAACGCTTTTGCAGCTTATTGATACTCAGCACATAAGGCACTGCCAATTGCTTGGCCAGATTCCTCGCAAGCAAGGCCTTGCCATGAGACAAACAGTGCAGCACTGTCGGTTTAAATCTTAAAAGCTGCTCAATCAATATCCTGCGGTTCCGTCGTGCCATAAATACCACATCAATCGCAGGATGCCGAATCACCTCACTGCCCGGCGTTACAAGCGGTTCAACATCACAATTCGGCGGACAAACCACCACAACCGATACAGACTCATCCGCCAAACCTGCAAGCAAATGTCTCAGCGGTATACCATATTCACTAACCGTATCATTCGATACAATCAGCACCGGCCGAACCTCTTTCGCCCGCTTCTGCTGCTCCACATACTCTAACTGCTCGTTATTCATGCTTTGCCCTTGTTTTCCGCAGCTTATTTCTAACTTCTAAAATTTTATCGCAAAATCCAATATCATGCTATCACAAAAAATAAAACCAATTGCAAACTTGACAACACAATTAAAAACCATATATTAACTACTATGAAGGCCTGGTCAAAACTGAAACAAAGAAAACTAACAAAGTGGAACAGATATTTGAAAGGTGCGTCGTTAGGCAACCTCGGCTTTTGCACTTCATGGGCTGTTGACCACAATCACGGCACCGCTCCTGAATGGATAGAAGTCGTCGAAGTCGACCTGCACCTGCCAAAACTGGCCGACGCTCTCGGCGGAAAACGCATCGTCCATATATCCGACCTGCATTGCAGCCGAACAGTAAGCTCAAAATACCTCATACACTGTATCGAACGAGTCAACCTTCTCGATGCCGATATCGTCGTTATGACCGGAGATTTCGTCACGCACGACATCTACGGAAAATTCAGAGACAAGGTTACAAAGCTGGTCGGCAAAATCCAAAGCAGACACGGAACATTCGCATGTCTGGGCAACCACGACTACGGTATCGGCTCGGTCTTTGGCAGCTACCGCAACGACCTGCTCTCCCGCCTCATCGACGGATTCGAGGCCTGTGGTGTGAAAATGCTGAGAAATGAATCAACCGCTATCGAAATCGACGGCAAATCACTCTGGCTCGCAGGACTCGGCGACATCTGGGCAAAAGATTTTTATCCTGAAAAAGCATTCGAGAACGTAACTACTGATTTGCCGGTTATCGCTCTTACCCACAATCCCGATACCGCTATCCATCTAAAAGCCTTTCCCGCCGATGTATGTTTAAGCGGTCATACACACGGTGTACAGACCAGGCTCGAACCATCACCAGGCTGGAAAATGAAGAAAAGAAACTTTCACGCAGGGCTATATGAGGTAGGCAAGGCGAAACTCTACGTCAATCGAGGCCTCGGGCGACTGGGCCGTTTCCTACACAACGCACGACCGGAAATCACCGTCTTTACGCTAAAATAATTTTAAATCTTACGCCGTGGCTTTGGGCTTTAAACTTCTTGACACCCATCTACATACAGGTTCTAATACCCCTTTCCTTAACAATCTTTATACTGGAAAAGAGAAAATGGACATAGAAGCCTTTGTTTTATGCGATTGTGCAACCGACTCTCAGGGCAAGTTAAATGTCTTAGGCGCATTCGACACCATCTGGTCAAGACAAATGCCTATGGTTTACCCTGCCTGTACAATTGCCGCCAGGATAAGATTTGCCAAAATCGAAGAGAGCATCCACAGAATAAAAATCAATGTCATTGACGCCGATGGCAGAAGTATAGGCCCGAAAATCGAAGACAACATCACTGTCCGTATCCCGAAAAATGAAGATTCATTCGCTGCTAATCTGATTTTAAACATCCAGCGAATGAAGCTCGAGGATTTCGGCGACTACCGCGTCGATTTAGCCATTGATGGCCGACAGGAAGCTTCCGTCCCCTTAAAGGTAAGACCAGTCCCCAACAAATAATTTTAGCAAACGCATTCGTTTTTAAAATCAGTTGTTAGTTTTTCTTAATTCTGTATTCTGACATCTGATTTCTGACTTCTGGTTTCTGTTAATATTCTCTCTGCCCTCCGTCATCCCGTTACTGCCCCGCGAAGCACAGAGCCCAAGCGTTAGCGAAGGGTATTATATTTAATGTCATCCCTAACCTGATCAGAAATCCATATCGTTTAGCCCCAGCACCTGTGGCTGGGGTTGTTGTTTAGCCCTGCTGCTCGCGGCAGGGGAAATTTCTGTTATCCGTCGTCCGCCATCCGTTATCTGTTATCTGACTTCTGATATCTGACTTCTAACTTTCTGCTCGCGGCAGGGGAATCTTTAAAATGTTTAGCCCTGCCATCTCGCATGGCAGGGTTTTCCATTACCATTCGTATATTTTGTGTGAGGAGTTTAGGAATGCCTGGAGCCCGATACCGTCTCGGAGAGTTGCCGCTAAAATTCTTCCTCCTTTTCTTCTGCTATAGATTCCAAAGAAAGAGCTTCTATTTCGGGTAAAGCTTTCTGGTTTCCTACAAGACCTTCTATCGAACCATGTATGCCAGCAACATTTTCAATAACAGTGGCAATTTGTTTTTCTCTGCTGTTCCATATCCTTGTCATAGCACGCTTTTCTTTCCCAAGCTCTTCGTTCATTCTCTGGAATGCTTCAACTACAGCACGGATACGCATTATAAATTCCTGGCCGGTTATATACTGGTAAAGTACATCTTTGATACTATCTTGACCAGTTGTAATAAGTTTCTGTCTTGCTACTTCTATCAAACCTTGTCTGAGGGCGGTGGCAAGTCCTTTTAACGATTTATAATCAGTAACCCAAACACCATCATACATATCAAAGCTATCGATTCCGACAGGCAATGCAACAGACATTATAACCGCAATATCAGCATTATCCTGTTGCTGGTCCTTTTTAAGCTTTTCTATCCAGCTTTTTTGAAACTCCTTTGTGTTCTTTGATTCCCATAGTATTTTACCACATTCCTTGCCTGCCTGATTATGGACTATCTGCAATATATCCGCTCCCTTTGCGCCCTTTTTAACTTTTTGGAATCTGTCATAAGCGAAAGTTCTTTCCAGATATTCCTGAAGCTCCTGTTCCAGAGCTTCGCCCTGTGCTTCCTGCGAACCGACCTCAGCTTTTCGTTTAAGTTCGTCAATCTGTTTTTTCATTGCTGTAAGCTGATCATCTTTTTCCCGCATCTTTAACTGTTGCTCTTCAGTAGCTTTTTTGCCCGCTTCTTCGGCTATCTTCTTGCGTTCTTCATCCAGCTTACGGGCGGCTTCCAATTCAAAAGCCTCTTTATCTTCCTGTAGTTTTCTTTGCTGCCTACGAAGTTCAAGCTCTTGCTGCTGAAACTCTTTGAGTTTTTGATTCTTCTCTTCCAATTCTCCTTCAAGGGCTTTTGTCTGTTCAAGCTGCTCGGCAATAATTTTCTTGCGTTCCGCCTCGGCAAGCTCTTTTCGCTCAGTCTTTAGCTGTTCGGAAACCTGTTCATCAATAGCCTGCTCCTTAGCCTCAAGCTCTTTAGCTTTCTGCTTGAGAATCATTTTTTCCTTATCAAGCTCTTTAGCCTTTTCTGCCGCTTCGGCTTCATACTTTAACTTAATGCTCTGTTCTATTTGGCCGGTCAAGGCTTCTGTTAAAGGAATCTGCGTTCCACACTTTGGGCATTTAATTGTTTGGTCGGGCATTTATTAACCTTCCTGTCATAATCATTAAGCAATAATCAGAAATTAACTTCTACCTCAACAACATCAACGCATGTTTGCGGTTGAGTATGGTCTGAAGAAGTATGCCATTGCCCTTCTCTAATCTCTACGTTGATAAGTCCCTCAATTGGTATGCACCGCCAGTTTTCCTTTGATCCGGGTACTATGGGGCGAGAAGAACTTGTACCTCCAAACTGGTAAAATAGTGCTTGTTGCCGACCATTTTTTGTTCCAATGACATGTGGGCATAACTCTCTTTGATGTCCGTTGTAAGTAGCGACAACTTGCTTTTTTTCAATTATTGCTTGTCGAATTAAATTATACGTTGATCCTTCCATTTTAAATTCTCCTTCATTAGAATAATCATTTAAAATTCAAACTTATTTTGCCCGTCAGATACTTCTTTTGCCTTCGGGACCTTTTTAAATGTTACATTTACTTGGCCAAGTGGTGAACAGTCTATTTTCTTGCCGTTTAGCAGTTCTTCTACAGTAAGAATCTGTAACCGTGTTCTTTAGTTTTGACAAGACCCGCAATTTCTTTCTCCAGAACCATCATCAATCGACATTGCTATTCCCCTTTAAAATCAATCTCTAACTGATCATCTAAAATCTTATCATTGAATTTTTTTACTTTAAGAATATTGATCTTCTTTATTTTCTTTTCTTCTTTTTCTAATGAGTGTACAATTTGAATAATAGCTTCTATTTTATCATCATGTTTAAAATGGAATTTCCCCTCTGAGACACGTTTGGTAAAATCTCCATCCAACATGACAAATGATCGAATTTGACCATCCATTTTGAAACTCCATTGTTTCTTTATTACTTCCAAAACGGGAGACACAACTATCAACTCTTTAATATCTGTCTCTTGTAATTCTGAAATTGCTTCTTCATGAATAATATTTTTAGCATAAGCTTTCCTTGAAACCTCTACATCCGCTTTAGCAGAATGGAAAGAAACTTTTTCTACTTGTGAATCTTTCTCGAGTGCATAAAAATAACTTGATTTTGCAACTGAGAAACGTTTATTATTCCTTAACTCCTCAAGCATCTCTTTCGTATAAATTTGTACCAACCCACCTGTGTTATTGATAATTATTTGATCCCTGTCATTACGAGTAGAACCATATATAAGTAATCCTAAGCCAATAACCACAGCAGTGCCCAGTTGTTTTGATGCATTTTCTACAAATGGTGTTAGCACATGTTTTGTGGCATATATTCTCAGCCTTTCACAAAAACTACCCGCTTCATATGGAAAAACATAAATTTGAACATCTGAATCAAATAAAAGATGTTTATTGATCTCTTCAAGCATTACGATAAACTGCGTCGAAGTGTCTGTTAAGGTATATGCAGAAATGCAATGCTTTGGAACCTCAAACTTCATTTCAATATCAAATTCTATCCCATTGCTCATTATATTTCATCCCTTCAACTCTTAACCACCCTCCGCTTTCAAAACACAAACAACATAAAATTCTTACAAGACCATTTTAAACCCAACTTGTCCCTATATACAGACATTTTGTCGTTAAATACCCGGTCTTTTCGGCTTTATTTATAAATCTATAGGGGAAACCCGACATCTACAATATAGAATCTGCGTAATCTGCGAAATCAGTGTTTAGAAATTTTCTTTTTCGAGTGACGAGCGACGAGCGACGAGAAACGAACAAACCGCGCAAGCGCTCATTTTGAATTTGTCATTTTTGGTACATTTTGATGCGTTTTTATGTCAATTTGTGCGCATTTCTGCGATTTTTTGTTACTTTTTGCACGACTTTTACCGCCCTTTTTTAAGAACTTGCGCGAATAATCGCGCCTAAATCCCCACTTAAGTATTTGTCAGCATCTTTTCAAGCTGCTCGAGTTCTCCTTTTTTCATGTGGTAGCTGTGCGCATCATCCGGGAATTTGCCTGTCTTTATTTCATCATTATAAGCATTAAATGCCTCGATTATCTCAGCACCAAGCTGTGCATAACCCTTTGCAAACTTTGGCTTTGCGCCTTCTGTCAGACCTAAAATATCCGGTGCGATAAGGATTTGGCCATCACAGCACAGCCCCGCCCCACAACTGATAACCGGCACATCAAATCGAGCGGTAATAATCTTCGAGACCTCAGCAGCAGTACCCTCTAATAATAGGCAGCCTGCACCGTTATAAACCATTTGTTCTGCGAGGTTTATCAACTCCACCGCCATCTCTGCTGTCGTAGCTTCTGCCTTGAATTGGCCGATTTTGCTAATCATTTGGGGCCGAATCCCGATATGCGCCATCACCGCCATACCGGCATCGCTAACCGCTTTTATCACATCGAGATATGGCTCTGACGCCTCGATTTTTATCATCGAAACCCCTGCTTCGACAACAAATCTGCCGGCGTTTTTTACCGCCTCCGCAACCCCTAACTGATACGACAGGAACGGCATATCCGCCACAAGAAATTTCTCCGGCGCTGCCCTTCTCACCGCTGCTGTTATCGCTACCATAAAATCCATCGTCGCCGGCAATGTCGAATCGTATCCGAGCATCGCCTGTGCCGCTGAATCTCCAACCAGAATCATCTCGATACCGGTCTGTGCTACCAGCTTTGCCGTTGTGTAATCGTAACAGCTTATAGCTGTGACTTTACGGTTCTCATGCTTGGCCTGCAGCAGATTTGCAATTGTGATTTTTTCACCCATATTTGTTAATTCCATAAACTCCAGGAAAAAAATAACAGCTTGTCCGTTAAGATATTAGAACAAAATTACTTTATCAAGCGTAAAATATATTGATTTTCAGCATAGAAACATCCTTTTGGGTAAAAAAGTGGTAAAACCAGCAAAAAAACCGCAAAAAGATGCGGAATTTTTGTACTTTACACTTGATTTAGCATGGGAGCAGTGTAGCCTATACAATTGTGGGCGGTTTAGTTTTTTCATGTTATTTCAAAATTTGCTAAAGATTCTCGAACCATAAGTACGATTTAAACTGATAGCGAGAGAATCCCGTTAAACGAAAATTGGTTTAAGGTGATGGAAAGCGAATAGCTGGGGTTTGTATAGTCGGTTATCCTCATCTGTAGGCTTTTCATCACCCTCCTCCGAAGCCAGATTCTACTTTGTTTTAGGAATCTGGCTTTTTTTGTTCCCGTTTTTACGCCCCCTGCTAACAATAACAAGACAGGTAATATTGAGACTGGCAACAACAGTTAGTCTGGGAAAGTCTTTTCGGATTCATCCTGAGCAAATGGCTTTTATACCCTTCAGGATAATAAATTCCCGTGAGTGGACGAGTGAGATTGTAAATTATTGCTGTAAAATTATCTCCCCGCGAATTAACGGGAAATTTCAACTGCGAGCACTATACCCATGCAAAGATGACATGCACCTGCTTAGAAACAATATATTTTTTTTGACTAAATCAACATTGACGATTATTGTAGCTTTTAAGAGCGATATTGATATTCCTGAGTGACCTGATTGGATTGATTGTAAATGTCTAAACTAAAAAAAGAGCTTGGTTTCCTGGATGTTTTTTCCGTCGGTGCCGGTGCGATGATAAGTTCCGGATTGTTTGTTCTGCCGGCACTTGCTTATACCAAAGCAGGCTCAGGTTTAATAGTCTCATATTTCCTGGCTTCGATTCTAATACTTCCAAGTGCCCTGAGCCAGGCAGAACTGGCTACGGCGATGCCCAGGGCGGGCGGGGCATATTTTTTTATTGAACGCAGTCTGGGTTCTATATGGGGGATATTCAGCGGATTTGCGGGATGGTTTTCTCTGGCACTTAAAAGCGCTTTCGCCGTAGTGGGCATGGCGATACTTGTCAGTGTCTTACTGAAATCGGCAGGAATCGAGCTTTATGAGTATCATCTAAAAATAATCGCTATCATCTGCTGTCTCGGGTTTACATTACTCAATATCGTAAGTGTCAAACAAACCGGAAAATTACAGGTTCTGCTTGTCGCAGTTTTATTAGTCATACTTGCATGTTTTACAGGTCTTGGTATTCGAGGTATCGAATTCGGCAGGTATGAAGGATTTGCTTCTTCCGGCTGGGGCGCAATACTGGCAACGTCAGGGTTTGTGTTTATCAGTTTCGGCGGTTTAACAAAAATAGCAAGCCTGGCAGAAGAGGTCAAAAACCCAAGCAGGAATCTGCCATTGGGAATGATATCAGCATGGTTTATAGTGACATTGCTTTACGTCAGCGTGGTGACAGTAACAGTGGGAGTATTAAGTGGTGAAGAACTGTCTGCCAGTTCTATGCCTATCTCGACGGCAGCGAGTAAATTTATGGGCAAATGGGGATTTGCGGTATTGAGTTTGGCTGCTATCACCGCATTTTTGACAACAGCTAACGGCGGAATATTAACGGCATCAAGGTCACCTATGGCAATGAGCAGAGACCGATTGCTTCCACCGATACTTGCACGTGTAAACAAGCGATTTGAGACACCCCATATCAGCATATTAATTACAGGGCTGTTTATGGTCATGGCGATTGCATTTCTTGATATTGAGACCCTGGTCAAAACAGCGTCGACCATAATGATAATACTTTTCATGCTCGTCAACGCCAGCGTAATAATAATGCGTGAAAGCAGGATACAGAGCTATCGACCGAAATTCAGGTCGCCGCTGTACCCGTATGTTCATATTCTGACAATTATTGTTTATATGTGGTTAATAATTGATATGGGCAGAGTCCCGCTTATGGTGACGGCAGGTTTTTTTGTTTTGAGTATAGCGTGGTTCTTTATTTATGTTTACAAACGAGGCGACAGAGCATCGGCGATGATGCACATAGTGGAAAGAGTTACCGCTAAAGAACTACGAACAGTTACACTGGAAAGTGAGCTTCGCGATATACTATTAGAACGGGATGAAATAATTAAAGACAGGTTCGACAGGCTTATACATAAATGTGAAATACTGGATTTAAGTGAGAGCAAAGATTCGAAAGAAGTTTTCAGCCAATTATCAGAAATATTGTCTAAACAATTAGGGGAGGATAAAAACGTTCTTTTCGAGAAGTTCATTGCACGTGAGGCTGAGGGAGGAACGGTGGTACAGCCTGGATTTGCGATACCACACATAATAGTCGATGGTAAAAACAAATTCGATATTATAGTGGTTCGAGCGTCTGAAGGGATACGGTTTCCACATGCAAAAGAGCCAATAAGAATAATGTTTGTTCTTGCGGGCAGTAAGGATGAACGTAATTATCACCTGCGGGCATTGATGGCAATAGCGCAGATAGCCCAGGAAAAAGGATTCGAGCAGCGGTGGATGGAGGCACGGGACAGCGAAAGTATACGGAACCTGATACTATTATCAACAAGAACGAGGGATACTCGCCTTTAAGATGGAAACTTTGAAATTATTACGAGATTACTTTCCGACAGCTGTTTATACAGGCAAATGCCTTGTCTTTATCAGCGAGGCCTGGCGAGTCGAGCTTACCGAGCACAAGGACAGCGATTTCAGCAGGAGTGATAAGCAGCCATCTGTGATACGAGTGAGAATTTTCAAGAAGGCACTGAACGAGGAATTTATACCCGGCCATTATGAAGATTTCCAGTTAGAGGTAATCGGTGAACTGGCTGAACAAATTGAAAAGTATGTGCAGATGGCGATAGGGACCAACCTCCGGGATGATTTTGAATAAGCGATGAGTAACCCACGTCTTTCGTATCGTCCTTTATAGAAATAAGAACAATCAATGAGTAATCTTACAATCAAAACAATCGAGGGAGGAGTGGTTTTTAAAGTAAAAGTGATTCCCTCCAGCAGCAGGACAATGGTCGGCGGTGTATTGGATAATATGTTGAAAGTTAAGGTTTCGGCAGCTGCTGAGAAAGGAAAGGCTAATCAATGCCTGATTGATTTTTTAGCCAAACAACTCGGTGTAAAGAAAGGTGCTGTCAGAATTATCAGTGGACAAACCAACCCTGTTAAGGGCGTAGAGGTTTTAGGAGTTTCGGCTGATACGATGGTGGAAAAACTTTGTTTGTATACCCTTCAGGGTAGAAAATTCCCGCGAGCAGGTTCGTAACATATTGTTTCAAGGTATCTTGCCCGCGAATAAACGAGAAATTTCAATCGTGAGCACTATGTAATAGCTGGATTTAATTGATGGCAGATAAAACAGTGGTAATAACAGAAGATACGAATGCGGTCGAGGCATCGCTAAAATACATGCTTAAACTCGCAGGGCCTATGATAGTGACGAATATATCGTTTACTATCATGCAGTTCGTCGACCGCTTTATGGTTTCACGTCTTGGCACAGAGGCGCTGGCAGCAATTTTGCCGGCTGGTATGCTGAGTTTTGTTCCAGCGAGTTTTGCACTTGGTGTGATAATAAGTGTCAATACTTTTGTCAGCCAGAATTTAGGTAAAGGTACAAAAAAAGACTGTTCGAATTACTGCTGGCAGGCAATATATATGGGGTTTTGCTATTTTGCGGTGGTTTTGGCGGTAATGTGGCCCGCGGCACCGTTAATATTTAAGTGGTTCGGACATGAGGCCGGCGTTGTAACACTGGAGGTAGCATATCTTCGAATAATGCTTTATTCACAGTTTCTGGTGATGATGGTATGGGCGAGCAGTCAGTTTTTTATGGGTATTCACCGGCCGAGCATCACTATGTATGCAGCATTATGTGGTCAGGTGGTTAACATCGTGTTTAATTATCTTCTGATATTCGGCAAATTCGGATTTCCGGCTATGGGTATAGCCGGTGCCGGCTGGGGGACATTCATAGGATTGGCCGTCGGTGCGGCAGTCAGGATGTGGGTGTTTTTGGGCAGCGGGATAAATCGTGAGTACCGAAGCAGGCAAAGTCTACACGTTGATTTTTCAAAAATGAGAGACCTCTTAAAAATCGGGTTTCCCACAGGTTTCGGGTTTATGATAAACATGGCATTTTTTAGTGTGATACTGTTTGGGCTTGTAGGCAGGTTTGGTAAGGAATCGCTGGCGGCGACGAGCGCAGTATTTTCGTGTATGAACGTTTCCTTTATGCCAATCATAGGATTAGGGACAGCATTGACAGCGGCGGTGGGAAAGTCAATCGGAGCAGGCAGAAAAGACATCGCTGTAAAACAGACAGCAATCTGCTTGAGACTAGCGCTGGTGTATATGGGATTTGTGGGTCTGTGCTTTTTTGTGTTCAGGAATGATTTAATGGCATTGTGGTCAAGTGACGATAAAGTAATCGGTATAGGTATCAGGATATTTATCTGTGCGGCGGTATTTCAGATATTCGACGCTATTTTGATAATTCATGGCGATGCGCTGCGAGGAGCCGGCGATACGTTGTGGTTTGCGACAGCCGAGGCAACTTCAGCGGCAATAGTACTTGGCGCAGGTGGGTTTTTTATGCTGACATTTTTCCCGGAGCTTGGAGCACTGGGGCCATGGATAGCAGCAACGGCAAAAATAATAGTAGTGAGCCTTTTAGTCCGTTGGCGATTCAAGAGTAATCGCTGGATGAGAATCGATTTGTTTGAAAGAAGAATTGTTGGAATGCCGGCAGAAATTAATGGGGTAGTGGAATGATATTTGTATATCGTATATAGTATATCGTTTTAAGTGACGTGGTATGAAAAAAAATTCAGTGACAATTGGTTTCCTGCTTTTGATAATAAGTGTTTGTCCTGCTATCGGCGGCCCGCTTGCCAACTCGAAAAGTGACGGTCTTTATGCAAGGTCAATTAAAGAGGTACTTAACCTCGATGAAAATGAGATAGACCTGGCAACGGCGGCATTGATTGTTTCGGAGCAATGGAGCGATATGGTTAACGGCAGAAGGTATCTTTCGCGATTGGACGACATTGCGATAGAGATACGTTCAAGGCTTCGAGAAAAACGTATTCAAATGAATTATAAAGCTGTTGCTGTGATAAATGAGTATTTGTTCGACGAATTAGGCTTTAGATCAGTATCCGAGGCAACCGACCCTGAGGATCTGTTTTTGCACTCAGTAATGGACAGAAAACGCGGCTATTGTTTGAGTTTATCTGTTCTTTATCTTTCGATAGCAGAGCGGTTGGGTTTGCCATTGTATGGTGTTGTCGTACCGGGACATTTCTTCGTTAGATATGATGATGGCAGAATGCGTTTCAATATAGAGACGACAAGCAAAGGTGGAACAGCAACCAATCAGCATTACAGGATGAAATTTAAGGTGCCGGAAGGTTATCGAGAAAGTATTTACATGGAGAACCTTAATAAAAAGCAGACGCTGGGTTGCTTTTTCAATAATCTGGGTAATATTTACATAGATGTCAACAATGTAGAGTCGGCACAGCAGGTGCTTGAACGAGCGGTACAGATAAATCCGTCGCTTGCAGAATCGCGATTGAATCTCGGCAATATTTATCTAAGGCAGGAGCGTTTGGAAGATGCCATATATGAATACCAGGAGGCCTTGAAAATCAATCCCCGTGATGCCAAGGCACATAATAATCTCGGTAACGCATATCTGCGTCGAGGCTGGCTGGAATATGCGACAGGTGAATACGAGGCGGCAATCGCTCATGACCCGAATTTTACAGATACATATAAGAATATTTCCCTTGCCTACAGCAGAAAGAAGATGTTCGAACAGGCTAAATATTATCTTAATAAGGCCATTAAATTAGCGCCAACGGATTTTAACTGTTATAATCAAATGGGTGACATTTATCTTCAGACGGAACATTATGAAGAGGCAATCGAACAGTATAAAAAGGCATTAAAGCTGAATTCCAGGTTTGTGGAAGCACATTACAGCGTGGCAGTATGTTATAATAAACTCGGACTGGTTGAGCAGGAGATATCAGCGTATAAAAAGACATTGGAAATCGAACCCGATTTTGCAGCGGCATTGATAAATCTTGGTAATGCATATTTTAATAAACAGAAATTTGATACAGCAATCGCAGAATATAAAAAGGCAGTAAAGATAAATTCGGCGGATGCTACAATCTGCTATAATCTTGGCACGGCATATTCACAGAAGAAAGACTATGAGCAATCCGCGAGGTGGTATAAAAAGGCGATTAGTCTTGAGCCGGAGATGGGAGACGCACATAATGGTCTTGCGTTTGTTTTTTACAAACTTCGAGAATATGAATCAGCGTTAACACACCTGCAAATTGCAGAAAGTCTGGGAGCAGAGATTTCAGAGGAACTCCGGGAAGCGATAGAAGACCGGCTGTAGAACCGTATGTCGCATGTCGTTGAAAACTCAGAATTTAAAGTGTAAAGTGTAAAACCACAACGTAAAACTCAAAATGTAATTAAAAAAACCTTCATATCCACCGTTGCAGTGTTTAAACCTGCGGTAAAACCGCAGGCTAAATATACCAGCCGCTTTCACCCTCCACAGTAGCAAGAAGTAAAATCATTGATGTTATTAGGGCGTGAGGGTATATTATTAGTTTCAGGTAATAAATAAAATTATGTGGAGGATTCGGCTGTGAAGCTAATCAGGACAATTACTGCAATAGTTGTTTTTAGTGCGGTTTACAGTAGTGCGGCGCAAGAAACTGATATTAATGATTTATCAGCCTACTATGGTTTTGGCGAGATAGAAATCGTCAAGCTCGAATGGGGGATAAGATGTTTACAGGTTGCAGATTTTGACGGTGACGAGCGAAATGACATCGCAATTGTCAATAATCGCAAGGCTAAAATCGAGCTTTTAATTCAAAAAGAAGATAAAAGTACTGAGCATGAGGCGGTGTCGGTTGATGAAGATGATGTGGATGTAAATTTACTCGTTAGTGAAAGCAGATTCAGACGAGAAACTATAGCGATATCGCAAAAAGTTGCGAGCCTTGTCTGTGGAGATTTGAATTCTGACGGGCGAGTCGATTTGGCTTTTTATGGTGAGCCGAAGGGGCTATATGTGATATTACAAAAGGACGGTCAGGATGAAAATGAAAAAGCCGATGTGCTTAGCTGGCAAACAAGAAAAAAGATTAAGATTGATGATGGTTTGCTGATTCCAAATGCCCTGGTATGCGCAGATTTGAACAAAGATGGTGCTAATGATTTGGTGTTGGCAGCTCGCGACGGGCTTTATCTGATATTGCAAAAGGAGAAAGGGGTATTGGCAGAACCGGTAAAATATCCGACGTCAGCAAGAATACTCAGTGTTAAGGTTGGCGACCTGAATGGTGATAAGATAAATGACCTTGTTCTTGTAACGAATGACAGTGAAAAGCCGATTCATGTAAGGTTTGGTCTTGAGACGGGACAATTAGGCCCGGAAGTACAATACTTTACTGAAGCACCTTTTGCATGGAATCTATCGGATATAGATAAAAGTGTAGGCAAAGAGTTATTGATTGTTGATGCCAGGAGCAAAAGGTTAAACTGTTATAAATTTGTCACCGAGAGCAAAGATGATACGGACTGGCCTATATTGTTTTATCCTCTGGCAACCGGAGAAGGAGAGATGAAACGAGATTTGGTAGTTGGTGACTTCGACGGTGACGGACTGGCGGATGTTGTTATAAGCGAGCCGGGGTCAGCGGAACTTGTTTTGTATAAGCAGACAAAAGCAGTGGGATTATCCGAGCCGGTTAGGTTTCCGGCATTTGCTGATATCGAGAGTCTCTCGTCAGCGGATATCGACGGTGACGGTAAATTAGAGGTTGGTGTTTTGAGTGTTAAAGAGAAGGTTATCGGATTGAGCAAATTCGAGGACGACCGGCTGACGTTTCCGCAGCCTGTCGGTATTGTGGATGAGCCGCTGGCGATGGAGTTAAATGATATTGACAGTAATGGAAAAATCGACTGTGTTTATATATCAAAAGATTCCAATGACATCAGGAAACTACGAGTGATTTACGGTCTCGGACAAAATAAGAAAAAAATAATATCCGGTGCAGAATTATCAGCTAAGACAGATACAGCATTGGAAATTAAAGAGCTTAAAAACAATCCGGAAGGTTTGAAGGTTATTGATGTCGACCAGGATGGCTTGAAAGATGTATTGATATTTGTGAAATATGAGAAGCCGGTACTGATTAGGCAGGTAAAAAAGGGTAGTTTTGAGGTTATTGATTCCAAAGGGACCCAGGCGAGTTTAATTAAAGATGCAAGTTTACATTCAATTAATGCAGGCGATGTAGACGGTAAAAAAGGCGAGGAGGTTCTGGTAGTTCAAAGGAACTTCGCGAGAAGCCTTGTCTTTAGCGAGGGTAAGAGCTGGAATGTAATTGACCAGTATAATGCAAAGAGTACGGAAAATAACATATCAGCAGTTGCTGCATTCGATATTGATGGCAAAGGTAAACCCGCTATTTTGTTGATGGATGGCCAGAAGGGACAGCTTCAGATTTTAAAGGCCGGCGATGATAAGACCTATCGCTATGAGAAGCAAATCAACGTGGGTAAATGGAACAAGACAACACATCTTAAGATGCTGTATTCATCGTTAACAGGAAATGGTACGAATAATATACTGCTTTTCGACAGTACGAAGTTTGCGCTTTTGACAGTTCCAAAGGGTAAAGGCGCAGCGGGTTTAGAGCAGCAATTCAGTTATGAAACAAAGATAAAAGATGGTTTATACGGTAACCTGACAGTTGGTGATATTAATTCGGATACCGCAGCAGAAATTATAATGGTGGAGTATAAGCGCAGTCATATTGAAATACTTGCACTTGATGAAAAAGTAAGGCCTGTACCTGCGATGCGATTCAAGATATTCGAACAGAAGGGATATCGAGATAAGAGGCGAGGCAAGGTCAGTGTTGAACCGCGGGAGTTAACAATTGCTGATGTTACAAACGATGGTAAGGCGGATTTATTGACAGTTATTCACGACCGTGTGATAATTTATCCGCAGGATTAGCCGGCCTGACTTTCCCATTAAGGCGGTTTACTTTATGACAGTAAAGGTTTACTAATCACGAAGAACACAAAGGACACGAAGAAAATCAGCCACAGAGAGCACAGAGTTCACAGAGAATTTAAAAACGGATTTTTTGGGCCACGAAGGATTGTGAAGAGATATAATATCAATTGTCTTTAACTTCGAGTTTTTCATGGTGAATATGGTTTATATTATGACAGAGGCAGGCGAAAGCGAACCTTCAAATACCGAAATGGTCGCGTTGTAAGTCGATTATGCAGATTGCATAATCATTGTGGACTTCAAGGATAATGAAAGGGTAATGCGTATGAACGATTTGCTTGACTTTCGTGAGATCGCTGCTCAATGCAACGTATCGTACGACACAGTTAGAAGGACTATTCGCAAAATCGGCGAAGACCTCTCAATCAAGGTTAAACGCAAGCGAACAAGAAGCAACGGGAACTTCTTATAAAGAAAGAAACAATCTGTGTTTCCCGTTTTATACAGACTGTATAATCATTGTTAGGTGAAAAAAGATCATGGGAATCCACTTAAAGACATTTATCCAACATGTTAAAGAGTATGTAGAAATAGAGGCGCACACGCAGGTCACTTCTGTGCGTTTTGCAGAGCGATTTACTCTGTTGGGACGGAGTGACATCGTTGTTTCAGTGCGAACGACTGACAAGAAGGATCCAGCATGGTGGGTCGTGGGTGGCAACACTCCAATGAATTTATACAGTAAGAGAGTTTTTCGCTCTGCCGACGAAGCGTTTTCTATGCATATCGGCTTAATGCTACGCATGATGGCTGACGATTTTCGGACATCGAAAAAGGCGCCACAAGATGTTGGCTATGATGTGTTCATCAGCCATGCTAGTGAAGACAAGAATGATATTGCTCGCCCATTGGCGAAAGAACTTGGGAAACTCGGATTCAGTGTGTGGTTTGATGAGTTTTCGTTGAAAGTTGGCGACAGTCTTAGGCATGCCATTGATAGCGGACTTCGACTCTCCCGATTTGGGGTGATTATTTTGTCGAAGAATTTCTTTGCTAAGAATTGGCCCCAGTATGAATTGAACGGGTTAGTTACTAGAGAAATTGAAGGGAAGAAAGTAATTTTGCCAGTTTGGCATGGAGTCACTAAGAAAGAAGTAGAGCGTTTTAGTCCATCGCTCTCTGACAAAGTCGCAGTAAATACCGCTACCTCAAGCATAAGAAAAATTGCGAGAGCGCTATCTGATGCGATGGCAGATGAAGAAAACACATAACACCACGCTGGAACTAACATCGGTTTACGCAGTGTGTGTAAGCCGGAATAACTATAACCGACGAAAGGACGTAATTTGTTGTCCTAAGGACTCCATAGGAGAAACGTAAGAGATTGGGCGAGTCCTTCGACTGGCTCAGGATAAATATTGAAGAAGCAACGGGAACTTCTTATACAAAAGGGAAAATTAAAAGTGTCCGGCCATATAATATCAAATCGGTGTTAATCCGTGTCTAAAAAATTCTCTGCGTTCTCCGCGTAATTTCCTTCTTCCCAGATCCTTCTAAAAGCAGCAGCTCGTGCTGTATTTGCAAAGCCGGTAACAGGAATCGCACCAATAATTGTTGGCAGGGCTATTAGCTGCAGTGCCGTATTCATAAGTATAAGAAGCAATAGTTTACAGAAATTTCCCCTGGTTATCTTCCAGCTAATCTTTATCGCAGCTATCGCTGAGGTTTCCCCCTCTAACATTATCAGCGATACGAAAAGTAGCTTGATATAAAGATAGATGCCGGGAAAAAATAACAAGAAAAATGCCAACAGTTTACCAATCGCTAAAATCACATGAACAAAGGTGATATATACAAGGCTATAGAAAGGCCTTTTTGTGTCCTTACTGTTTTTTACCGCCCAGTTTGCATACATCAGCAGGATAATGGTAAAAAGGCAAATAAGCGGAAAAACATACAACCCTAATCTGGTGAGCTTGCGCACCAACGCACCGGTTTGCGCTGCCGCTTTCTGCGATATCTCCTCTAACCTGTCCCTGTCATTTTCCGAAAATGCATTTATGAAACTGCTTGCTGAGGTCCCCAATTCACGTACTTCGTCATGGACGAGTATCCGCGGAATAATCTGAAAGATAACGACAATACCGGATATCAGACAGAGCGGTATCCACCATTTAGAAAAGGATCTCCAAGCCAAAGTATAACAGTCAATAACGCTAAGCTTCATATTTAATCTGACCCCTTATCATACTCCAAGGTAGCGGAACAGCCGTTGACATAGATATTTCGGCGAAATCAGCGTCAAAAAATAACTCTTAATTCATAGTTCGCAGTTTTTAACTCATTTACTTAATCAAATCCGCCTTATTTCTGGTTCTCTCACTTGTTTGCCGGTTGCGCCCTATGAATTTTCAAACCCTGTGACCACGTCGCAGGACTAAACTAACAAAAACACACGCAATAACCATTCGATTTGGTTCGGTGTTGCTCAGTACTACCGCGACCCTAAAACTCAAGGGCAAATGAGCAGGTGCTAATAACAAATCACAAGAAACACTTTGCAATTATTCACAGGAATGGTACTATCTGTGTTACATTCGATGTTTTTGAGACAGGAGCCATTATCTATTATGAGTCTTGAAGTGTTCTTTAATCCGGATTCGGTTGCCATTGTCGGTGCTTCGCAAACGGCAGGAAAGGTCGGATACGAAGTTTTAACTAATATGATTAGCGCCGGCTACAAAGGTAAGATATTCCCCGTTAATAATAAACTTGCTACTATTGAAGGTCTGAAATGCTATCCTGACCTTGAATCCATCGGTCAAACACCCGACTTGGTGCTGATTATTGTCCCCGCCAAAATAGTGCCTTCGATAATGCAGCAATGTGTAAAAACAAAAGTCAAATCGGTCATTATTATTACAGCGGGATTCAAGGAAGTTGGCGGGGAAGGGAGAAAACTCGAACAGCAGGTTGTTCAAATTGCCCGACAATCCGGAATCAGGCTCATCGGGCCAAACTGTCTGGGAGTAATAGCACCGGCAAATCATCTCAACGCAAGTTTTGGCGGAGACCTCCCTAAGAAAGGAGCAATAGGTTATCTTTCACAGTCAGGAGCTTTGCTGGCAGCTATTCTCGATACAGCTAATGCGCACGGTATCGGTTTCAGCAAGCTCGTTAGTATAGGCAATAAGGCAGATGTCGATGAGCTGGATTTAATAAAATATTTCGGACAGGACCACGATACCAAAGTTATTGCCGGTTATCTTGAAAATATCAGTAACGGTAATATTTTTGTAAACGAAGCGGAGAGAATTTCTCAAGTCAAGCCAATATTGTTGATGAAATCCGGCGGTACCAGCGCAGGGGCAGAAGCTGCATCATCTCATACCGGCAGTCTTGCCGGCAGCGAAACAGCCTATGAAGCGGTTTTTGAACGGGCTGGAATTGTCAGATGTAGTTCTATAACATCACAATTCGACTTTGCACAGGCTTTCGCCTATCAACCGTTACCTGCTGGAAACCGTGTTGCTGTTATTACCAATGCCGGTGGACCGGGAATTATGGCAGCTGATGCCATCGAGCAACATGGCCTGGTGTTTGCAAAATTAACTGACGAAACAGTAAAGAAATTAGCTGAGGTATTGCCGGCGGCAGCTAACGTGAATAATCCGATAGACGTGCTCGGTGACGCCTTGGCTGACAGATATGAATTTGCGATTGATGTGGTTATCGAGGATGCCAATGTAGATGCAGTTCTGGTATTATTGACTCCACAGGCAATGACTGAGGCGGAGGCGACTGCCCAGGTAATGGTAAAAATTTCCGAGAGAAACGGCAAAAAACCGATTTTTGCATCTTTTTTGGGCGCCAACAAGGTTGCCGAAGCTGTTTCAGTATTAAGAAACAACGGAATACCTCAATACGACTCTCCGGAAAGCGCTGTTCTAACAATCAATGCTATGGTTAACTATGTCAAATGGCGTGGCCGACCAAAGAGAGTTGTGAAACTTTTTCCGGTCAACCGCAGAAAAGTCGAAACAATAATAGAGAAACATCTTAGACAAAACATTCGTGAAATTGGCGAGACAGAATCAAAAGAGATACTTGAGGCCTATGGCTTTGTAATACCAAAAGGTTCTGTTGCAACCACCTCGAAACAAGCGGCAAGTATAGCTCAACAAATCGGATTCCCTGTGGTAATGAAAATATGGTCGCCGGATATTCTGCACAAATCAGATGTTGGGGGAGTTAAACTCGGACTCAAAAATGCCCAGGAGGTTATAGATGCTTTCGACCTGATGATGTATAGAATACCAAAGAAAATGCCGGATGCTAATATTATAGGCGTTCTCGTTCAGGAAATGTGCAGAAACGGTAAAGAGGTCATCCTTGGGATGAGCCGTGACCCACATTTCGGCCCCTTGATGATGTTCGGAATGGGCGGAACAATGGTCGAGGTACTCAAGGATGTGTCTTTCTACCTGGCACCGCTGACTACCGAAGAAGCCAGACAAATGCTCGTCAATACAAAAACATATAAAATACTGATGGGTGTACGAGGGCAGGAAGGTGTAGATATAGACGCTATTGCCGAGGGACTGCAAAGAGTATCACAATTGGCCACGGAATTTCCACAGATTCAGGAGCTGGACATAAACCCATACGTTGTCGGAACCGAAGGCACAGTACCCATTGCTGTTGACGCCAGAATGAGTGTGGAAAAAATTTAACATAGAGAACAGATATGCAAAAATTCGACTGGAAAGAAAAATATAAAGACAAAATAAACACCGCCGGTGTGGCTATGAAATTAGTCAAGTCCGGTGATAGTATCTTTATAGGTACAGGCTGCGGTCAGCCTCAACATCTTGTAGAGGCTTTAGTCAAACATTCCAGTCATATTTACGATGCTCACATTGTTCACCTGCTAACGATGGGGACCGCGCCTTATACTCATGAAAAGTTCAGTGAAAAATTCAAGATGAACAGTTTTTTCATTGCCGACAACGTTCGCGACGCATTGAACAAAGGTATCGGCGATTATACTCCGATATTTCTGTCTGAGATACCTCGTGAGTTCGAAATGGGCAGAATTCCAGTCGATATAGCCTTAATAGCTGTATCACCTCCGGATGCGAGCGGGTTGTGCAGCCTTGGTGTCTCGGTGGATATCGTTAAATCCGCAACGGCAAACGCCAGATATGTTATCGCCCAGGTTAACAGTAAGATGCCAAGAACGTTCGGTGATAGTTTTATTCATGTCAACGATATTGATGCCCTGGTGCCACTTGATGAAGATATTATTGAAACGTCAATACCTGAACCTGATGAAACCCTGCGTCGTATCGGCCAAAATATCGCCAGGCTTGTCGAAGACGGCAGTACTATCGAGTGCGGTATAGGCCGTATTCCTCAGGCCTTAGCTGAATTTTTAAAAGACAAAAAAGACCTCGGTATTCATACCGAAATGTTCGGAGACTGGATTATCGACCTGATTGAGTGCGGTGCAATTACCTGTTCAAAAAAGACCCTCAATCGCGGTAAAATCGTAGCAAGTTTCTGTATGGGAACACGGAGGCTATATGACTATATCGACAACAACCCATTCTTTGAATTTTATCCCACCGAGTATGTTAATGACCTTGCAATTATAAGCCAGCACGAAAAAATGGTTGGGATTAACGTTGGGCTGGAAATTGATTTAACAGGGCAGGTCTGTGCCGATTCATTAGGCTATCGATTCTACAGCGGTATCGGCGGACAGGTCGATTTTATTCGCGGTGCTGCCAGAAGCAGAGGCGGTAAAGCTATTATCGCAATGCCATCAACGGCAAAAGATGATACAATCAGTAGAATTGTGCCACACTTGACTGAGGGTGCAGGAGTGGTTACAACACGCGGAGATGTACACTATGTAGTTACCGAATACGGTACTGCATACTTACACGGTAAAAGTATCAGAGAACGTGTGTTAGCACTAATTAACATCGCACATCCGAAATTCAGAACCCAACTGATTCAAGCTGCAAAAGCTCAGAATTATGTCTATGCCGACCAAATCGAACTGGATACCGAAAAAGTTACGTATCCGGAAGAACTGGAACGCTATGACACCCTGCGTGACGGTACGGAGATATTCTTCAGGCCCGTTAAACCTACCGATGAAGCAGCATTGTCTGAAATGCTGTATTCGCTGAGTTCGACGTCTGTCCGAACCCGATATATGGCGCAGACATTGACATTTCCACATAAGGACGTCCAGCAGTTAACCAACATCAATTACACCCAGGATATTTCTATTGTCGGTACGGTTCCAGGTGTCTCCGGTGAACAGGTTGTTGCTATTGCTCAATACTACCTCGACCCTAAAACTCAAGCCGCTGAAGTTGCATTCCTGGTTCAAGACGAATGGCAAAAAAAAGGAATGGGCACTTTTCTTCTTGATTATCTTACGAAGATTGCCAGGCAACGTAAGGTAAAATGTTTCTATGCCAAAGTTTTACCAACCAATAAGTCTATGCTGGCTATTTTTCACAACTCCGGCTACAAGGTCAAAACTAAATTTGACGGCGAAGTTTACAGCATAACGTACGATTTGACGGAACAGGAAGGATAAGGTCGGATATTTTTTACTAACGTTTCCCGGTGCCGTTGCGGATATTTGATTTTCTTTTCCATTCCGGCATCTGCTGCGGTTTAACCTCTGCCCACAACCCCATTTTATTTCTGCGGGCTACTGATTCGAGCTGCTTGTACTTATTATATAAACTATGCCGAAATCGCGTATCTGCATAACCATAACCTTGTTGTATTAAAACTTCATTCAAATATCTTCGGCTTTCAAGCTGCACATAAGCCAATAATCTTTTGTATTTACCTCGTGTACGTCTCTGTTCGAGATAGATAGTAACTTTCCTGCCCAGCACAAGTTCAGCGGCAAATTCAGAAGCCTGCGGCCCGTAATACATGACGCCATACCTGCTGCTTTTAGTTTCCGGCGTATCTACACCCCAAAGCCTTATCCTGGTTTTTTCGTACTCACCGTCAGGAATATCTATATCGATAGTGTCACCATCTACAACATTTACTACCGTAAAAACCCTGCGATGATATTTTTCAAAGTCATAAGATTTGATTTGCTCTTTATCTTGCTCTTTGGGTTTGTCTTTTATGACATGTCTATAAAAGTTTCTATCAACCCAGACAGCTACTACTACAAACGCAATGCAAATGCTAAATACTACAAAGCGTCTGCGTCTGCTCATGGCATATACAGTTTTTTTGTCTTTGCCGGTCACCTGATTGGTTACTTTGTTCGCTCTTCTGCCCGCTTGTCCAGCTCGAATGCAATACACACAGCCTCTAACGCCTTGTCTGCCTGATGCTCATCAACTATACAGCTTATCCTGATTTCACTGGTCGTAATTGAATCAATGTTCACTTCCGCTTTCGACAAAGCACCAAACAGTTTCTCAGCCACTCCATAGTGACTCCTCATCCCAACGCCGACTACCGAAATCTCGGCAATGTCATCACGGACAAAAATACTATCGCACTTCAAGTCTTCTTTAATTTCTTCAACCACTTTTTTCGCCGTTGCCAAATCAGATGTTCCTGTAGTAAAAGACAGGTTCGCCTTCTCTTTACTTACTTCCGTCTGCACAATATCGCCCACTATCACCTTGGCTTGCGCCAGATGTGCGAATACCTTCGCTGCGTTACCGGGCTTATTAGGCACCCCGACAAGCCCTATCTTTGCCATATCCCTTTGCATCGTTGCACCGGAAACCAATACTTCTTCCATTTGTGGCACCTCGTGTGTAATTAATGTACCATTAATTTCGTTAGTACTGCTACGTACATGAATCTTAACATTATATTTTTTACCAAATTCAATTGCCCTGCCATGCATCACTCCAGCTCCCAAACTTGCCAGCTCAAGCATCTCGTCATAACTTATCTGGTCCACTTTCACCGCGCTCTTAAATATCCGGGGGTCAGTCGTATAAATACCATCAACGTCGGTATAAATTTCACATTTATCTGCCTCCAGTGCCGCCGCTAAAGCCACCGCACTGGTATCAGAACCGCCTCTACCAAGAGTCGTTATATTACCATCATCGTCAACTCCCTGAAAACCGGCAACCAGTACTATTTTTCCATTTTCAAGCTCCTGCTTCATACGCATCGTATCAATACTTTTAATCCTTGCCTTCGAATGGACACTATCGGTTACCATTTGTATCTGGCCGCCGGTAAAACTTATCGCATTGTAACCCATATGCTCAAGTGCCATCGCAAACAATGCAACAGTTTGTATCTCTCCCGTACTTAAAAGCTGGTCCATCTCTCTGGCCGGCGGGTTTGGATTTAACCGGCGCGCATCAGCTACCAATTCATCGGTCTGCTTTCCGCGAGCTGACGCCACTACTACAACCTTATATCCATCTTCAACCGCTTTAATCACACGCTGGGCTGCCCGTTTAATCTTTTTTGCACTCGCTATACTGGTGCCGCCAAACTTTTGTACTATTATTTTCATAAGTTAAACTCTGCTCAAGTTTTCAAAAAGTATTCCATAAGTTCAAAACCGTTTTCAATTCGAAAGCCTGATTTCTCGGCATTAGCTTCACTGAAGTTTGCATTTAAAATGCCTGTAATGCCGGTTCCTGCCATCGCAAATGGTACCGGCTCATCCGAATGTGCACAAGTGCGAATCGGCGTTGGATGGTCAGGTGCCACAAGCATGTTCCAGTTATCGTATTTCTGTAATGCCTCAAATACCGGCCCGACGATATATTTATCAATCTGCTCGACTGCCTTTTTCTTCAGTTCCGCATTACCGCTGTGACCTGCTTCGTCAGGCGCCTCTATATGAACAAATACAATATCGTATTTCTCCAATGCCTCTATGGCTGCTGCTGCCTTGCCCTCGTAATTGGTATCAACAAAACCGGTTGCACCTTCAACATTTATCAAATCAAATCCTATAAGTTTGGCCAGTCCCCTCACCAAATCAACTGCGGTTATGGCAGCTCCTTTCAAACCGAACTGTTTTTCGAAGCCGGCCATTTTGGCACGCCTGCCCTGGCCCCAAAGCCATATCGAGCTTGCCTGGCTCTCTCCGAGGTCCTGCCTGACCTTATTTATATCATGACCGACAAATATCTGCTGCGAGCGTGCCATCAAATCGATTAACTGCTCGGCACCTTTACCGCGAGGCAGTATTTTCTCGAACGCTGTGCCTATATAATCGTGCGGCGGATAAGTCTGAACATCAAACTGGGCACCTTTAAACACAAGCAAATGCCTGTAACTGACACCCGGATAAAAACGCATCTCATTATTGCCAAGCTGTTCATTCAACTCCTTTATCAGCTTCGTCCCTTCCTCGGTGCTTATGTGCCCGGCACTGTGGTCTTCCATCTTTCCGTCAACTATAGTAACGAGATTACACCTGAATACCCAGTCTTCAGCGTCAAGCTTAATGTTCATGGCAACTGCCTCTATTGGCGCTCTGCCTGTATAATATCTCAAAGGGTCATAACCCAGAAGACTCATCTGAGCAACATCGCTTCCAGGCTCCATCCCCTTCGGAATCGTCCGCACCAATCCCTGTCTGCCTTCACGGCTGACTCTGTCCATATTCGGTATCTCAGCTGCTTCCAGAACGGTCTGTCCGCCAAATTCTTCCAGCGGCTCATCCGCTGCGCCATCAGGAACTATTATTACATATTTAGCCACTAATCCTTGTCCTCCGGTATATTGATTATCCGAATACAAACAGGCTCACTGCATACCGTTTCCAAACTGTTCAAACTCTTAACCGCTGCACTTATCCTGCTCTGCTGAGTCGGATGTGTCGTTATGACAATCGGTACCGTGTTATCAGGCCCAAGCCCTTCATGCTGAAGTATTCCTGATATGCTTATCTCGTTTTCAGACAAAATTTTCCCAATCTGAGCAAAGACCCCTGGTTGGTCCTTCACCATCAGCCTTACATAGAACCTAATCACGAGGTTATCAATTTTCTCAATTATTTTTTCAGTTTCCTCTCTCGGCTTCAGATTCAAATGTTTAAACGTTGTTGCAGAATTACCCAGCGCAACATCAATAATATCGGCCACTACCGCGCTGGCCGTTGGCATCATACCGGCACCTCTGCCGTAATACAAAACCTCACCGACCGCATCACCGAACACACTTATAGCGTTAAACGAACCATTAACTCTCGCAAGCGATGTATCATCAGCTATAAACGACGGATGCACCCTAAGTGATATCCTGCCATTTTCCTCTCTGCGGCCAATCGCCAGCAACTTCAAAACATAGCCCATCTCTCCGCCGTAACGAATATCGTCCTTCGATACTCCTTCTATCCCCTCAACGTAAACGTCCTCTAATTTTATCTCATATCCAAAGCCTATCGAACTTAATATCACAAGTTTATGTGCACTGTCACCGCCGTTAATATCGAGCGATGGGTCGGCCTCTGCAAATCCCAACTGCTGTGCTTTGTTTAGTGCCTCACTAAATTCCTGGTTGTTAGCCGTCATATTTGAAAGGATATAGTTGCATGTCCCGTTAACAATCCCGTACATTGCCTCGATATTATTAGCAGCTAATCCGGTGCGAATTGCTGATATTATCGGTATCCCGCCGGCACAACTGGCCTCAAACGCAATACACCTGCCGCTCTCTGCTGCCGCCCTGTATAGCTGGTTTCCGAATTTAGCCAATAGGGCCTTGTTGGCGGTCACAACATCCTTGCCTGCCCTGAGCATTTTAAGCTGGATATCCTTTGCCACGTCGGTTCCACCGACAAGTTCGACCGCGACAGTAATACTCTCATCGCTTAACAGCTTATCCAAATCATCGGTCAACAGCCCCTCAGGCAGCTTGACCGGCCTTTCGCTCGTCGTATCCAAATCAACCACACAAGCTAATTCCAAACGCACCCCTGTCTTTTCCGCTATAGAATCAGCCCGTTCAAGAATTATCCTGGCAACGCCGCTGCCTACAATGCCAAATCCTACCAGCCCAATCTTTATTCTATTTTTAACCATAACTCACCTTGACTTCTTCACTATATTAACCAAGTGTTACGCACTTTTACCATCTCACCGCAATTTAGTCAATATCAAGCGTGGTTCTTTTACATTTCTTGACGATAAATACCTGATACCGTATTATACAATCAAAGTTAAGCGTGCAACAGATTTAATTGACTGGAGATTTCGTTAATGGCTAAGAAAATTGATTGTACAAAATGTACCGGCCTGTGCTGCAGATATTTCGCACTGCCCATCGAGACACCGGAAGATAAGGGAGACTACGATGATATCAGATGGTATCTCTGCCATAAGAATGTTACCGTCTTCGTCGAAGACGGCGACTGGTACTTAAACGTAAAAAACAACTGCAGGCACCTGTCTGAAAAAGATTACACGTGCAAAATATACAACAACAGGCCAAAAATCTGTCGAGGCTATAAAACCGCTGACTGTGACCTCGTCGAGGGCGAATACGACTATGAACTGCACTTTGTAAACGATAAGCAAATGGAAGAGTACATAAAGATTAAATTTGGGAACAATAAAACCGAAAAGAAAAAAACCAAAAAAGGTAAAAGAAAGAGAAAATGAAGATTCCACCGGTAAAAGGTACTCGTGACTTTTATCCTGCTGAAATGGCGATTCGAAACTATATCGTCGACGGCTGGAAAACTGTTTCTCTGCGCAACGGTTTTGAAGAATACGATGGGCCGATTTTTGAATATCTCAAGATGTTTCAGATAAAAAGCGGCGATGAAATCGCAGAACAACTCTTCAGTCTCACCGACCGAGGCGGGCGTGAACTTGCCATAAGGCCTGAAATCACTCCAACACTGGCAAGGATGGTAAATCAGCAGATAAACTCACTGGCAAAGCCGATTAAATGGTTTTCAGTACCAAGGCTGTGCAGGGCTGAACGTCCACAGAGAGGCCGGCTTCGCGAATTTTTCCAGTGGAACATCGACATCATCGGAGTTGATGACGTACTGGCTGACGCTGAAGTAATCTTTTGTGCTTTAGATTATTTACAGAATGCCGGTTTAACAACTAAAGACATTATCGTTAAAATATCAAGCAGGAAAATGCTCGCTCAACTACTTATGGCAATAGGCATAAAAGAAAAAGACCTTGAACCACTCTACTACGTCCTCGATAAACGTGCCAAGGTTAGCGATGAGGCTTTCGAGGATATGCTGGCTGAAAAGATTTCAGATGCCGGCATTCGCCAAAAAGTTACTCAACTTATGGCCACCAAGTCTATAGAACAACTAAGTGATATTGTTGAACTTTCCCAAAAAGCCAAAGAATCTATTGATGAACTGAAACGATTGTTCGAACTGATGGATACTATGGGGGTTGGTGACTTTTGCAAATTTGACATCACTATTGTCAGGGGTCTTGCATACTATACCGGTATCGTTTTCGAGATATATGACAAGCAATCGCAGCTCCGCGCTATTGGCGGCGGCGGGCGATATGATAATCTGCTGAAACAATTCGGCGGGCCTCAGATACCAGCTACAGGTTTTGGTATCGGTGATTGTGTACTCGAAATTCTGCTGGAAGAAAAAGGGTTGCTTAAACCTGAACAGCGAGAATTAGATTATTTTATTGTTTGTTTAAAAGAAGTTTACAAATATAAGGCTGTTGAATCAGTTGCTAAACTACGAACAAAAGGATTTAGTGTTAATTTCAGCTACAATGCAGGCAAACAGCTCGGCAAACAATTAAAAGACGCTTCTAAAGCTAATGCAAAGCGGTGTATAATAATTGGTGATGAAATTGAGAAAAACCAACTTATCGTGAAGAATATGACAACCGGTGAGCAGAAACTTATTGATAAAGATAAATTTTTTAGTCAGCTTTAAAATTGGTGAATGAAAAACTTTCATCTCAACCATTATGAGAAGGCCTTCGGCAACTGGCTGATTGATAATCACGTACAGTACATTGCCGTCGACGAACAGAAACGTGCAGCTCTTGGCAGTTCGAACGTCAAAAGCTTTGATTATCTGCTTTATCCCCCATCCGAGAATATCATCGTCGCTGAAGTAAAGGGTCGAAAATTCAAAGGCTCTTCTCTGGTAAAATTAACAGGTCTGGAATGCTGGGTTTCCACCGACGATATCGACAGTCTTTCCAAATGGCAGGAGATTTTCGGTCCGACGCACAGGGCAGCGTTCGTCTTCGCCTACAATATCGCTAATCCCGATATCGATGACGACGGCAGGCGTATCTATGAATACAACAACAGAAAATACATCTTCTTCTGCATCAAACTCGACGACTACATAAAACACATGAAACAAAGAAGTCCGAAATGGAAAACAGTCACGCTCCCAGCTGAAAATTTCAGAACCTGCGCAGTACAAATGCAAAATCTTTTTTAGAGCGTTTGGTGTTTTGATATTATTTCAAAACTAAGTAGTAAAAATCTCTCTGCTTTTGTATATTGACCCCATGCGAATAATAGCTGGTTCAAAACGCGGGATGAAACTGCTAAGTCCAAAAACACAGGACTCACGGCCTATCCTCGACCGCGTTAAGGAATCGCTTTTCAGTGTTCTCTACAGGTACGACTTACCGGAAAACAAGGTGGTGGCTGACCTTTTTTCCGGAGTGGGTTCGCTTGGGCTTGAAGCTTTAAGCCGAGGGGCCAGGTTCGCTGCCTTCGTCGAAAAAAAGGCTGATATCATCAATATTCTCAAAAAGAACATCGACAAGGCTGACTTTGCCGAAAAATCAAAAGTAATACGTGCAAACGCATTCCAAACAGGGGCTCCGTTCAGCGTTGACCGGTCAAAATACGATTTAATTTTCGTCGACCCGCCCTACCCGACAACCCAGGATGTCGGGAAAAATTCATTGTTGGCTGGATTATTAAACTTATTGCCGAACCGGATGGCTGCTGAGGCAATAGTCGTAGTTCGGACTCACAAGGCCATAGAACTGCTGGATTCTTACGGCCGGTTAAAAATAATTGAACGCAGAAAATGGGGTAATATGGCGATAACTATATTAGGACAAAAAACAAATGACGAATAGGGCCGCTGCAATAAAAATCATAAAACACCTGCGCAGCAAAGGCTTTCATGCCCTGCTGGCGGGCGGCTGTGTGCGCGACAGGCTCTTAAAACGTCCCGCCAAAGACTATGATATCGCCACCAGCGCTACACCCGATAAGGTAATAAAGCTTTTCCGCCGAACTCTGAAAGTTGGTGCCAAATTCGGTGTTGTAATCGTTCTTATAGAAAAACAGCAGGTCGAAGTTGCCACTTTCAGGACAGAATCAGGCTACACTGACGGACGTCATCCAACCTCCGTGAAATTCTCAGGCCAGAAAGAAGATGCATCGCGAAGAGATTTTACCATTAACGGCATGTTTTACGACCCCATAGGGAAAAAAGTTATCGACTATGTTAATGGCCAAACAGACCTGAAAAAACATCTCATACGAACTATCGGCAGTCCAAATGAAAGATTTGCTGAAGACTACCTGCGAATGCTCCGCGCTGTCAGATTTTCAACTCAACTTGCTTTCAAAATCGAACCAAAAACCTTTGCTGCCATCTGTGAAAATGCAAAAAATATTACAAAAATCAGTGCCGAACGAATCGCAACCGAACTCGAGGGTATTCTGGTTAACCCCAACCGGACCGACGGAATTAAAATCCTGACCAAATGCGGATTAGCTCACGCAATCTTTCCTAAAATAACTGATAAACAATTTGGATTGGGTGCTGAGGTTCTTGGAAAATTACCCGAAAGAGTCGGCTTTCCCCTGGCTCTGTCAGCTCTGTTTTCTGCGTGTGATACGAACCTTACCCTTGAAAACTGCAGGAAGCTGAAGCTCAGCAGAAGCCAAATAAAACATATTAAGTTCCTGCTCGCCAATCGCGGCAAACTGCTGGATAAAAACATGAGTTTGGCTGAACTGAAGCTTACTCTGGCTTCAAGTTATTTCGAGGATTTGTTCCAACTGCAAAAGGCAATTCAAAAAGCAAACAAGCAAAGTATCGCATCATTGACAGCACTGCGTAAAAGAATAAACAGTTTAGTCGGTATTGAGCTAAAACCAAAGCCTCTACTCAATGGCCATGAACTTATGCAATTAGGCGCCCAGCCTGGTCCGGTTCTCGGCCAACTTGCGCAAGAAATGTACATTGCTCAACTTGAAGATAGTCTACAAACTAAAAAACAGGCGTCTCAATGGACGCAGAAATGGCTCCAAAAGCACAGTGATTAGTCGCCAGCCAATTCGTGAGTTTAAACCTGCGGTAAAACCGCTCATTATCCCAAATTGCGTTATTTGTGCGGGTTATCTCTTCTGAGAACGGTTTTTTGTTGACAGAATAGGTATTTTTCTGTAGTTTGCGGGCTTCTAAGCCGAATAATTTATATAGGCTGACAGCTTTCAGTCCTATATTAACATAATTACGGGTAAGATTATCCCGTCGAATCTTTTGGAGATAGGTGAATGTCTAAAAATAAAACTGTTCTGATAAGTTTAGCTGTAATAATTTTGGCAGGTAGCAGCTGTTTCGCACAGACTATCGAAGATAACTGGAACGATTTTCTTCATTACACAAAAATCGGAAGATTTGACCTTGCCGCCGGCTATGCCCAGGCTCTGCTCGACGCCGGGCCTGAACCTACCGAGTTGCTTTTGCTTGCCGACGAAAACCCGGACGGCTATGCCATACTATTAAAAGTTCATGAAACAAAGCCTGCCCCCGAACTGGCCGAGCTTACAGAAAAAGTGCTACAACTTATCGAACAGGGCCGATTCGACAAAAGAACCGACGCAAAAATTATCGTCGAAGAAATTAAAAGACTATCAGGCACTGCAAGGGGACAACTTGCTGCTGTAAAAAGACTACAAAATGCCGGCGAGTACGCTATCCCGCACATGATTGATGCTATGTCTGATATGTCAAGAAAAGATGAGATGGCTGATATCATCTGGGCGTTACCTCAAATCGGTCGTGATGCGATTAGACCATTAGCTGCTTCTCTGCAAACGCAGGACGTCGGAGTAAAAGCCGAAATTATAAAAGCTATGGGAAAAATCGGGTATCCACAATCATTGCCATATCTAAAATACATCATTGAAAAAGACGAATCACAGGAGCTGAAGTCACTTGCTCAAAAGAGCATCGAGCAAATTAACCCAGCAGCTATAAAGCTCTCTGCCAGCCAGCTATTTTTCCAGCTTGCTGAAAAATATTACAACCATGCCGAATCTCTCAACCCCGCCGAAGATGCAGACTTTGCCAACATCTGGTTCTGGGACGGTTCAATGCGTGCACTTGTTCGGGAAAAAGTTGACAATGATTACTTTTACGAACTTATGGCTATGCGATGCTGTGAGTGTGCTCTAAAAGCTGACTCTCTATTCGGAAGAGCAATTGGACTGTGGCTTGCCGCTTTCTTCCAGGCTGAATCAACCGGAATCGAAATGCCGGATTATTTTGGTCAGGGACATTTAGACGCCTTTGGGTATGCAACAACCGCCGGACCGGAATATCTGCATCTGGCTCTTGCAAGAGCTATCAATGACGGTAATACCAAGGTCGCACTTGCTGTGGTGGAAGCTCTGGCTGTAACCGCCGGAGAACAGTCGCTGCTTTCAAGAATCGGCCCGGCCCAACCACTTGCGCAGGCTCTCATGTACCATGATAAAGCCGTCAGATACAGTGCCGCTATCGCTATCGCTCAAGCCGGACCGAAACAGGGTTTTCCCGAAGCAAAACTGATTATCGAAAATTTGGCTACGGCTGTCGCCGAAACCGGCGAAAAGACAGGTAACAACAACATATTCGGCTCCGAGTCAGCAAATACCTACGCTCTGCGTGCTGCAAAAGCTATGCTGATGCTTGCTCAGACAAGAAACAAAGTTGTTGATTTGAATGCTGCTCAAAATGCCCTTATCGAGGCTACCAGAGACAAACGTTCGGAAATTCAGGTTCTTGCAGGTAAAATTTTGGCTCATCTTAACAGCTCATACGCTCAAAATGCTATCTGTGCCATGGCAATTAGCGAAAGCAATTCAATGAACGTCCGTGTTGCTGCTTTTAAGTCACTTGCTGAATCGGCAAAAATAAACGCAAACCTGCTTGACGACAGAACGATAGATACTATCTATACAATGGTCAGTTCGAGAGACACCAATACCGACTTACGGGGTGCGGCGGCTGTTGCCTTCGGAGCCCTTAATCTGCCAAGCCAAAAGGTAAAAGACCTCATTCTTGAACAGGCTAAAAACTGATTTCTTATTACTCTGCTTAACAGTTTGCGTCTTCTCTTTTTCCGGTGATTTTTCTTCAACTTTAAGAAGATTATCTAAAAGTTCCTCCGTAGTCTGTTCGTTGCTGCTGCTGGACACAATTGAATGGATTATGTCACAGCATTTACATATATAAGAGACGTTGGTTTGCTGAGAGTCCTTACTAAATCCAAACCTGGCCAAAATACCGTCCTGTGAGACAGGCATTACCCAAACCAGCACACTGACAAAACTCCATATTAAAAAGCCTGTCAAAAATCCGAACGCACCTGCAATAACAATATCGAAAACCCTGGGAAATTGAATCTTGAACTGACTGGTAAAGAGAAAATAGGATATGGCGAACAGAACAAAAAAAGTCGTAACAGCAACGATCAACATCCATGTACTGTTGGCGTACAATAACCGGTCACCCAGATCGGTCGCTGCTATTACAGGCCCTAAGAAAATCCCGATATAAACCGACATCACAGCATTAAAAAAGAGCGTGAATATCTCGTAAAAACCGATTTTAATTGCTATTAAAACAAAAAATACACCCAATAATATGCCTATACCAGCTACCATAAAATCTATCCTAACACTCTATGCAGTTCTTTTAGACTTGTTGTGCCTTCTACAATCTTTTTAAGCGCCTGTTTTTGCAGATTGGATTTGCCTTTTTTATCACCTATCTGGTGCAACTGAGCTATAAAGGAACTGCTGTGGGAAATTGTATCTTTTAACTTATCATCCAGAATTAAAATATCACAAATAGCCAACCGGTCATAATAACCTGTCTGGTTGCATTTTTCGCAGCCTTGTTTCTCCATAATATTATTATAGTTTATTTTTTTGCGGCGAAATTCATATATCTGTGTTTCAGTCAATTTTGCCTTTTTCTTACAATTATCACAGAGACTGCGAAGCAATCGCTGAGATATAATAACATCCAGTCCTGAAGACAGCAGTGTTTGTGAGACCCCAAGGTCAATAAGCCGTAATAACGCCGAGACATTGCTGTTGCTGTGTATCGTTGCCAAAACAAGATGACCGGTCTGCGATGCCTGAAGCGCTATCTTCGCAGTCTCTTGATCACGTATCTCTCCTACGCATATCACATCAGGGTCCTGACGTAATATGCTTCGCAAACTCTTGGCAAATGTAATGTCGGCTTTTGGATTGACCTCTATCTGGCTGGCATTAGGCAATGAATATTCAACAGGGTCTTCCACTGTAATCACATTACGAGTATTAAGGTCAATTTCATTAAGCATTGCATACATCGTTGTGGTTTTACCGCTTCCTGTCGGCCCACAGATAAGTATCATTCCGGAAGGCTTTTTGATGGCTTTTTGAATTTTCAGTTGCTGTTTCTTCGACAGGCCGATTACTTCCAGTTTAAATCTGCTCGCATCTCGACCAAGTACACGTATTGAGACCTTCTCACCATGGACCACACCGGCACTGGCTACTCGAAATGATACCGTAGAGCCTCCCTTTAGAACCATAAACGCACCATCCTGAGGACGCCTCTTGTCGGCAATATCCATGTTCGAGACAGCTTTTATACTATTTATTATGGATTTGCATATATCTGTCTCAAGCCTATAAGCTGTCGTCAAGATTCCGTCTATTCGATACCTGACCGTATAATTCGAATCGTCCTTCGGGTCGATAAGAATATCCGTCGCCCGGCCATCAAGGGCATTGGCGATAATCTGCTCTGTCAAATCCAGTATATGGCTTCGCCCGTCACTTTTGCCATGGCTGAGTATCTCGTTGATGTTTTTGCCGGATGAATCAAGAATTGTTATTCCGTCTTGCTGCTGCCCGGAAAGAAAATTCAAGCTCTTTATATTTGAAAACAACTCTGCTAACTGTTCTTTCACTATTCCAACCATGCCCATGTTGCTCTGTGAAACTCTCATGACGGCTTTAATTATCATGAACGTTAACAGACAAACCGGCCCTGTCAACAACGTCCCTATTTTGCCTGCGGTTTTAAACCTCTTTGGAACCAGCAGACTAAATTCTACGTATTGAACTAAATAAAGGCACAGATATACCCATCCTGTAAACAAAACAAGCTTGAAGATGCTAAAAGGCAAAGTCGCAACAGAAAAACCCGCATCGGCAACGGCAAGTGTGGAAAGTGACTTCGTAAACAACAATGACCCCATAAGGTCTCCCTCGGGCTCTGAATTCAAAAATCAAGTACCAATACGCCCCAAGGCTATCATATTATTTTCACTTTAGCAATAGATTTTCAATCGGCATATTTATTGGCTCATAAGTAAAACTGCTGTATAATTGTTCTTAAATCGACCAATAAATTATATTGACAGAATTGTTTACTCAGGGTAATTTATTCAGGCAATAGCTGCATTACCAAATACGAAAGGAAAGCTGGTTCCGGAAACTATTTTATGGCAAATGTCACACTGCCCGATGGCAGCATATTAAAAATAGCTGACGGCAACACCGTTGAGCAGTTGGCCCGGCAAATCGGCCAGGGACTTGCAAAGGCTGCCTTGGCAGCAAAAGTTGATGGCCAACTGGTCGATCTCACAACACCGGTAAAAGGTGACCTCACTGTCCGGATATTAACCGCAAAAGACCCCAATGGTCTCGAAATCATGCGCCATAGCTGTGCTCATGTTATGGCCGAGGCCATTTGCGATATTTGGCCAAAAGCTCAACTGGTCTACGGGCCAACCGTCGAAGACGGCTTCTACTACGATATCGACCTTGATGAGCCTATCAGGCCCGAAGATTTTCCACACATCGAACAAAAAATGAACGAAATCGTAAAAGCTGACAAAAGCATCAAACGCACAGAATTAACCCGGGCAGAAGCTATTAAAAAAGTGGCAGGGAACAAATACAAAATCGACAATATCGAACGGGCTGAAGGGGACACAATCAGTTTCTATTCACATGGCGATGGATTCGAAGATTTATGTCGAGGCCCTCACGTACCCAACACAGCTAAACTCGGCAGCTTCAAAGTCATGTCTGTTGCAGGTGCATACTGGCACGGTGACCCGACGCAGAAAATGCTCCAGCGAATTTACGGGACAGCCTGGCCTACAAAAAAAGAACTCGACGATTACCTCCAGCGACTTGAAGAGGCAAAGAAACGCGACCACCGCGTGCTGGGCAAACAATTAGAGTTATTCAGCTTCAACAAGGCTGGGCCCGGCTTTGCATTTATGCATTCCAATGGAATGATTATCTGGAACGCTATAATTGACTTTTGGCGGGCTGTGCATAAAAAATACGACTACCAGGAAATTAAAACGCCAATCATTCTAAACGAACAGCTCTGGCACAAAAGCGGTCACTGGGATAACTACAAAGAAAATATGTATTTCACTGACGTTGACGATGTCGGTTATGCAATAAAACCAATGAACTGCCCCGGTGGATGCCTCGTCTATAAAGCAAACAAACACTCGTACAGGGAATTCCCGATGCGTGTTGCAGAATTAGGCCTGGTTCATCGGCATGAAGCAAGCGGTGTTATGCACGGTTTATTCAGAGTTAGACAATTTACACAGGATGATGCCCATATTTTCTGTACTCCCGAACAAATAGAAAGTGAAATTATCGGGGTTATCGAGCTTACATTTGAAATATATAAGGCCTTTGGCTTTGAAGATTTTCACATCGAGCTTTCCACAAAACCGGAAAAGCACATCGGCTCTGATGATATCTGGGAAACCGCAACAAATGCACTGGTCAATGCCCTCGAACACAAAAACATCGATTATAAAATTAACGCCGGTGACGGCGCCTTCTACGGCCCCAAAATTGATTTCCATATTCAAGACTGCCTGAAACGTTCATGGCAACTCGGAACCATCCAGCTGGACTTTTCCATGCCGCAACGCTTTGAACTGCTGTACACCGATAAAGACAATACTGAGAAAACTCCGGTTATGATTCACCGGGCAGTGCTCGGTTCTATTGAACGCTTCATGGGAATACTGATTGAACATTACGCTGCAAATTTTCCTCTCTGGCTTGCACCGGAGCAGGTAAGAATCCTGCCTATAAGTGAAAAAACCAACGACTATGCAAAACTTGTTTACGACAAATTAAAAAATGCGAACATTCGATGTACAGCAGATTTGTCTGATGAAAAAATAGGTGCGAAAATCGCAAAGGCTCACAGCGAAAAGGTTGCTTATATGCTCGTTGTCGGTCCAAAAGAATCGCAATCCGATTGCGTAAATGTTCGAATAAGAGCCCAGAAAGAAAATAAGACTATTGCACTCGAAAAGTTTATTGAACTCGCAAAGATGAAAATTGAGGATAAATCTCTGGATTTAACCTTATAAATTGTTTTTAATAAGGACCAAATATTAAGGCTTAAGTCTTTAATTTATTAAGAAAGGTAAGGTGGTATACAATTAGTAGTAAAATGAAGGGTCTAAGGATTAACAATGAGATTAAGACTGATTATGTCCGTCTCGTCGATAGTGAAAACAATCAAGTGGGGATTATTAATCTTCATGAGGCTCTCGAAAAGGCGCGAGAAGCAGGCCTTGACCTGGTTGAGGTAGCACCTAACGGCGAACCGCCTGTATGCCGTCTTATGGATTATGGCAAATGGCTTTACGAACAAAAGCGGAAATATCGTGAAGGCCGGAAGAAAAGTCATCAGCACTCTACCACTCTGAAGGAAATCAGGCTGCGACCTGAGACTGACAAGCATGACCTCGACATCAAGCTGAAACATGCCCGTGAATTCCTCGAAAAAGGACACAAAGTCCAGTTTACAATGTTCTTCAGGGGCCGACAAATGCTGCATCAGGAGAAAGGACTGGAGGTTTATGACAATATTGTCGGGGCAATGGAAGATATCGCTAAAATCGACAGGTCTGCAAGAATGGCTCATAGACGCATGACTTTACTGCTTGTTCCAAAATAACACCATGATGTCTTTGCACTAATATTTGGGAAATTCCATTTTTTTGTTGACCATCATGCTTAAATAGCCTAATATTCCGTGTTTATAGTCGGCTAACCGTGCTTTCAGGAAGGATTTAGCAAAATGCCAAAACAAAAAACCCATAAAGGGTTAAGTAAACGAGTAAAAGTTACTGCCTCCGGAAAGGTAAAGCACAAACGTGCTTTCGGAGGCCATCTTATGAGTTCTAAAACCGCTAAAAGAAGGAGAAAAATTGCTTCTCCAGGCTCTATGACCCCCAGTAATGCTAAAAAAACCAGGGTCATGCTTGGACAATAGATATTAAATAAAAAACGTTTGCTTCTCGGCTCTCAATCAGCTGCCGCCAGCAAACAAATATTAAAACTCCATTAAAGGAAAGCTGATATGCCAAGAGTTAGAAAAGGTGCTGCAAGGCATCAAGCCAGAAAAAGAATCTTAAAAGCCGTGAAAGGTCACCGCGGAGCTGCCGGACATCAATATCGACTCGCTAAGGAAGCTGCCGTCAGAGCGGCAGCCAACGCAAAAATCGATAGAAAAAGAAGGAAAAGAGATTTCAGGGGTCTCTGGATTATACGACTGAATGCCGCCTGTCGACAGCGAGGAATCAGATACAGCCAGTTTATTAATGGATGCAAAAAAGCAAACATCCTCCTGAATAGAAAAATGTTATCCGAAATTGCTATCGTTGATAAAGAGGCATTCGACAGGATAGTTGAAACCGCTAAAACCGCAATTTCATGAGCAGTGAAAATTTGTGTTAGCTCTTAAGGCTCAATAACACAATATACAAAATTTTGTTGTTAAATTCCCGATGTCTCTTCGGGTATACGGAACAATGCCTGACCAATTCGAAAAAATAGGCGTCGAAGCTCTTGAAGACTTGAAAAAAGTCAAAGACCCCGATTCTCTCGAACAATTCCGCATCAAATACTTAGGCCGAAAAGGCTTGGTGACGCAAATGTTAAGTCAGGTCGGCAAATTCCCTCCCGACCAAAAACCAAAAGCAGGCCGGCTTGCAAACAAAGTGAAAAAACAAGTCACTCAGGCATTTGAGGAACTAAAACAATCCATATCAAAATCAAAACGAAAAACCAACGAGTTTGTCGATGTTACTTTACCCGGCATCGGCGTTAATATCGGTAAAGCCCACATTATAACTCAGACCATAAACGAGCTGCTTGAAATTTTTGGACGTATGGGCTTCGATATCGCTTATGGACCCGAAGTTGAAGATGAATGGCACAATTTTGTTGCTCTAAATATCGACCCTGAACATCCCGCAAGAGATCCGCTTGATAATTTCTATATCGACGACAATACTCTATTAAGAAGCCAGACCTCTACTATTCAAATCCGGATCATGGAAAACAAGAAACCACCTATCCGCATCGTAGCGCCCGGCAGAGTCTATAGGCCCGACACTGTCGACGCCACCCATATGTACATGTTCCATCAGCTTGAGGCTTTGGTTGTCGATGAAAATATCAGCATGGTTGATATGAAAACTGCTATCAACCAGTTCATTCATGCCTTCTTCGGACCGGATACAAAATGGAGATTCAGGCCGAGCTTCTTCCCGTTCACCGAACCAAGTGCTGAGGTCGATTTGCTCTGGGTCGACAAAAAAGGGAACGAACAATGGATTGAAATGGGCGGCTGCGGTATGGTTGATCCCAATGTCTTCGATGCTGTCGGAATTGATAACGAAAAATATACCGGCTGGGCTTTTGGGTTCGGTATCGAGCGATTAGCTATGCGAAAGTACGGTATTACCGATATTCGGCTGCTTTTCGAAAACGACCTGCGATTTCTGAGACAGTTCTAAAATTACAGGCAACCCAGAATTGTTATCCCCAATTTGTTGGCGAGTTTTATTGTCTCGGGCTTATCGATAATGATTGTTTTGTCCGCCTCTACTACAAGACATTTGCCCCCATTCTCAGCCAAGCTGCGAATCGTGTCCGGTCCGACACAAGGTACATCAAATCGCATATCCTGGTCAGGCTTGGATGTCTTTATAAGTGTCCAGCCGCCCTTGCGGCAGTATTTACCTGCCCTTGCTATCATCTCGGCGGTACCCTCTATCGCTTCTACCGCTATTATCTCTCGTTCCTTTACTGCTATTGCCTGTCCTATATCAAGCTCGGCACACTTTTTAACTATCTGCCAGCCAAATTCTATGTCATCGTTAACGGAAGAGTTCGGTTGATTGTCTGTCATCAATCCCTCTTTTGCCATATATTCTTTGCAGTACATTGTTGAGTTCTCCAATATTATACCTCCGCTGGCCAACTCTTCTGCTATTGCATTTAATAACGGTTCATCTGTCTTGTCTTTGTTCCTAAGCCGCCAATAATATATCCTAAGCCCTCGCCAGTCAGGCAAATAATGAAGAATTCGAAGCGGTGTATACAGTCTGGATTTGGCAACACGACCTACCATAATCGTCCGCTTGACGCCGTGTTTTTTTAATTTTCTTATCCAACTTCCCGGTCTTGCTATCGCTACGGTAAAAAATTTGTCAACCTCCTGAACAAGTTCAGGCTGAGCATTATCGACCAAGCCAACACAAATTACTCTCAAGCCTGCCTTCTTCGCTCCCTGGGCAACCATGAACGGCAATCGCCCACCCCCTGCTATTAAACCAAGTACATTATCATCTGCCGGCATAATCTACTTTTCATCTTTAACCGCTGGTTCCTGTTTTTCAAGTTCAGCTAAACGTTTTTTGAGTTTGCGAAGGTCACTGCGCATTGTTGGCAGATTAGGAAGCACTGCCCAATAACGCTTTGCCTTACCCGCTTCAATTGCCGGCGTCCCAAGTACAACCATGCCATCTTTAATATCATTCGGTACACCTGATTGAGCACCAATCATAACGCCGTTTCCAATGCTTAGATGACCGGCAATACCCACCTGCCCACCGGCTACACAGTGGTGGCCCAATTTAGCCGAGCCTGATATTCCTACCTGAGCAACTAAAAGACAATATGGGCCTACTTTAGTACCGTGACCTATTGCGACCATATCACCTAATTTGCTTCCTTTACCGATTATAGTATCACCCAATGTTCCCCGCTCGATACCACAACCTGAACCTATTTCTGCATCATCTTCAATTATGACTCTGCCTATATGCGGTATCTTGTGGTGCCGGCCTTTGTGAGTTGCAAATCCATACCCGTCTTCACCGACCGTTGCGTTGGCCTGAATAATGACTCTATTTCCGATTATGCATTTATCGTAAACAACGGCATTGGGGTATAAAATACAGTCATCGCCTATTTCAGTTTCCGGGCCTATAAATACTCCCGGATAAAGAACACATCTGTTGCCTATTTTTACATTATCACTAATTGTCACAAAATCAAATATATCACAATCTCTGCCGATATCGGCTGTCTCTGCTATTGACGCCTTACTGCTTATCCCAACCTTTTTGTGCTCTCGATGACCATGCAATAACACTACTATCTCTCTAAACGCAAAATAAGCATCGTCAACTATTAAAAGAGATGCAGGACAGTCAACTTTCTTATCCACTACTACGGCACTTGCCTTGGTTGTTTGAAGCTCATTGGCATATTTCTTATTTGCCAGAAAACTTATGTCACCTTCTCCGGCAAGTTCAAGCGTTGTCGCGGATTTGATTTTTATATTAGAATCACCATCCACACATCCCCCGACATGTTCTGCTAACTGGCCTAATGTCCTTGTCTGCATATAATCACCTGCAATTTCATGTAAATCAACTATTGGCTGCCTATTATACCACGAATCACCTCATGGTCAACAAACAACATCCATAACAGAAGAACAGTAAAAAGATAACAAGCAGACATTGCAATACACTTACAGAAAGAAATTTGCTGGTGTTATAAGTTATATTCTTTTATTTTTCTGTATAGAGTTCTTTCGCCAATGCCAAGGATTTTAGCGGTTTTTTCACGGTTGTTATCAGTTTTTGCAAGTGTCTCAATGATAGCCTGCTTTTCGAGTTCATTGAGTGAGACAGTACCTAAATCACCGGCAGTTTTAGTAGAGGCAGTTAATTGCCGCATCTTCTGAATTTCCGGAGGTATGTCATCAACGTTAAGTTTGTCAGTTTCAGTCATGACTACCATAGTCTGGACGCAATTTCTCAGTTGGCGAATATTCCCAGGCCAGTCGTAGCTCATAAGTACAGCCAGAGCGGCTTCTGACATACCGGTAATATTGACACCAATTTGTTCAGCAGCTTGTTTTGCGAAATGTTCAACGAAGACTGGAAGGTCTTCGAGCCTTTGACGCAGAGACGGTAATGTAACACTTACACCTTTGATTCTAAAATACAAATCCTGCCGAAACTTTTTGTCCTCAATAAGTTTTGCAAGGTCATGATTAGTGGCACTGATGATACGAACATCGACCACAATTTGTTTATTCGAGCCAACGGGCGTAATAATTCCGTCTTCGAGAACCCGGAGTAGTTTGGCTTGCATATTCAAAGGCATGTCACCGATTTCATCGAGAAAGAGCGTGCCTTTGTCAGCAACTTCAAAGAGTCCTTTTCTATCTTCAGCGGCTCCGGTGAAGGCACCTTTGGCATGGCCGAACAACTCACTTTCGAGCAGAGTCTCGGTTAGGCCTGCACAATTAACAGGTCTGAACGGCTTGTTAAAGCGGTTTGAATTGCTATGGACAGCTTTTGCGAGCAACTCTTTGCCGGTACCACTTTCACCTTCAATAAGTACTGAAATATCGGTTGGGGCGACTCGCCTTAATACTTCCAGAACAGCGTGCATTTTAGAACTTTTCCCCTGTACTCCTTCAAAATCGAAATGCTTTTTTGCTGTTTTGGGTGTTCTTTGCGGCTGTTGGTCTGCAGTTGCGATTTCCTTTGCGGCCTGTGTTACGAGAGTTCTCAACTGGTCAATATCAATCGGCTTTACAAGATAATCATACGCACCCTGCTTTATGGCCTGCTTACAATTATCAATTGTTGCATACGCAGTTATTAAAATAACCTGCGTCTTGTTATTGATGCTCTTGGCCTGCTTAAGGACAGCGAGTCCATCGATATCACCGCCTAATCTCAAATCGGTAACGACAATATTTATTTTCTCTTTGCTCAAGATATTCAGGGCATCTTTGCCATTGTAAACAGCAATGACCTTTGCACAGAACCTCTCTAATGCTTCGGCAATGCCGTCAGCGTGGTCACGTTCGTCGTCAACAACTAATATTACAATGTTTTTACTCATAAAAAACGCTGATGTCAGTCCATTAGTGGTATTTCTATAGTAAACAATGTTCCCTTGCCTGGTTCTGTATCAATATAAATATTTCCGTTATGTTGTTCAACAATTCTTTTTGCTGTTGGCAATCCGAGTCCGGAGCCTTGAGGACGAGAGGAAAAATAAGGTTCAAAAATATGCGGCAGTTTATCCGGTGCAATACCGACACCGGTGTCGCTGATTTGAATAACGGCATTGTCCTTTCTTTTATCAGTTTTCACTATCAATTCTCCCCCTGAATTCATGGCATGTTGAGCATTTATAAAGAGGTTTAATATTACCTGCTTTAACATGTCTTCGTCAACATTGCAAATAAGAGGGTTTTCGGCTAACTGGTGGCGAATAGTAATTGAATTAGTATAGGCCTGAGGTGAAAAAAAATCGACCATATCACTGACAAGTGAATTAATATCGAGAGGTGTCGGCTGTAACTCGACGCGGTCAACATAACGTAAAAAGCCTTCAAGAATCTGCTCGATTCGATTTGATTCTTTTTGAACAACTTCAATTTTTCTGACAGCTCTTTGGAATGTCTGATTTTTGTTTTCAATACTTTGCAGTTCCTCGGCAGCGAGTTTTAAATTGACTTTAATGGTAGAGAGGGGATTTTTTATTTCGTGTGTAAGCTCTCCGGTTAATTTGCTCAACTGTTCAAGCTGTTTTTGATTTCCATCTCTACTGCTCCGGTTTTTAGAGGTTTTTTTATATATGAACAACAGGAGAGGAACAACAAAGACTAATGCAATGATAAAGCCGGCAATAAAATGCAGCATCTATTCCTCCCTGCCGTTTAGTAATAGAAAGACCCGCTACTGAACGTCAACACGTTCAGCCCCCCCTGCTCCCGCCCTGCCGGAATTACTTTGATTCCGGCTGAGTATCTTCCTTTTCAAGTTCATCCAGAGCGGCTTTTCGTGAAAGTTTCAGTCTTCCCTGGTCGTCGATGGACAATAATTTAACATCAATCAGATCGCCGGGTTTGCAAACAGTGTCGACGTTTTTCACATAATCATTGCTCAGTTCACTGATATGACAAAGCCCATCAACGCCTGGTATGATTTCGACAAAAACACCAAAATCTTTTGCAGAGACGACTTTTGCTTGTTTATAGATTTTACCCACAACAGGCGGCTGGGTAATAGATTCAACTATTTCCCGTGCCTGCAGGTGCCCGTCACCTCCAACGCAACTAATGAAAACAGTGCCGTCATCTTCAATCTCAATTGTTGCACCTGTCTGTTCCTGAATACCCTTAATCATTTTGCCGCCCGGGCCAATGACTTTTCCAATAAGCTCAGGGTCAATTTTAATAGAAAGCATTTTCGGAGCATACTGGCTTAATTCCTGTCGCGGTTCGCTGACAACCTGTTTCATTATTTCGAGGATTTGCAGGCGAGCGGTTTTCGCTTTAGCGAGAGCCTGAACCATAACACCATGTTCGAGACCTTCAGCTTTAATGTCGAGCTGGATACCGGTGATACCTTCTGTGGTCCCAGCGACCTTAAAGTCCATCTCTCCAAAATGGTCTTCCTCTCCAAGAATATCGGTTAAAAGCTTATGGTCGCCATCCTCTCCGGTAATCATGCCAATAGAAATACCGGCAACCGGTTTTATAATGGGGACGCCTGCATCCATTAGCGCAAGGGTTCCGCCGCAAACCGATGCCATAGAACTCGAGCCATTAGATTCGGTAATGTCAGAAGTTATCCTGATAGTATAAGGAAAATCCTGCTCAGGCGGTTTCACCTGTGCAAGGCATCTTTCCGCCAGAGAACCATGGCCGATTTCTCTTCTTCCCGGTCCTCGAATCGGTCTAACCTCACCGACTGAAAATGGCGGGAAGTTATAATGCAGAGTAAAATTTTGTGAATATTCTTCTACCAGACCATCTATAATTTGTGCGTCCCTTACAGTACCAAGAGTAACACTGACCAAGGACTGAGTTTCGCCGCGGGTAAATAAAGCTGAGCCATGATTTCTCGGCAGAACATCCACCTCACAAGTGATTTTGCGAACTTCATCAAAGCCTCTTCCTCCAACCCTTTTTCCATTGAGGAGTAATTTTTTGACTGTTCTGCCAACGATTTTATCCAGAATTCTTTTGACCATAGCCTTGCTAAAGACAGTTGTATCTTTATCTTCGTTTTCACAGTATTGAGTAATGACCTGTCCAAAGAGCTCCTTTACAGCTGCATTACGCTGGTCTTTAGAAGATATTTGTTTCAACTCATATAATTTGTCAGCTATTTGCGCATCGATTTTATCTGCAAGCTCCTGGTCATGCTCAACAAGAGGAATTTCTTTTTCGGCGCCAACTTTTTCCTGAAGCTCCTGTATTAATTCGCAAACCTGTCCAACAGCTTTTTGTGCTTGTGCAATAGCGTCGGCAATTATATCTTCGGACAGTTCTTTTGCACCGACTTCAATCATGTTTAGCGCTTCTTTTCGTCCTCCGAGCAGTAAGTTCAAATCACTGGTGCCCATCTGCTGATGAGTCGGGTTAATAACGAATTCTCCGTCTACCCTTCCTAACCTGCAGGCACCAATTGGACCTAAAAACGGGATTTTGCTTATAGTAAGTGCAGCACTTGCTCCAATCATGGCCAGCACATCAGGGTCATTTTCCCCGTCGAAGCTCAAGACAGATGCCATAATCTGTACTTCCTGAAAATAACCGTCAGGGAACAATGGTCTAATTGGTCTGTCAATTTGTCTTGCGGTAAGTATTTCTTTAGTTGTCGGCCTGCCTTCTCTTTTTATAAAACCACCCGGGTATTTTCCCGCAGCGCTATACTTTTCCCTGTAGTCGACACTCAAAGGGAAAAAGTCGATATCCTCGAATCTTGGTGGAGCAGTTACCACAGCAACTAAAACTACAGTATCACCATATTTCACAACAACCGAGCCATCAGCTTGTCTTGCGATTTTACCTGTTTCAACTGATAGAATCCTTCCACCAATTTCTCTTTCTACTTTACATATATCAAACATACACTTTCCTTATTAGCAGTATCATAACATTAACAAGTGATACGCTTTAATGTGATTATAAAAATTGAATTTACTTTCGCAGTCCAAGTCTGGAGATGATTTTACGGTATCGCTTAACATCATTTTTATTAACGTACTTAAGCAAAGCCGATCTGGTTCCCACCATTTTTAACAGGCCGCGTCTTGAGGCATGATCTTTTCGATGAGTTTTGAGATGTTCTGTGAGTTCATTAATTCTTCTTGTCAGCAGGGCAATCTGAACTTCAGGTGAACCGGTATCTCCTTCGTGTCTTTCGAAATCATTAATGATTTTCTGTTTTTCCTGTTTCACTAACATATTACGGGCAAATCCTTTCCAATTAAGTTATACCTTACTTACTTTACAAAAATCAGGCACACACAGGCATTTTTGAATCATCCGCTGTGTATGTTCTAAAAACTCTTCAAATCATTATAAAAACCGAATTTGTTAGTATAATCATAATTTCCCAGGTTTTCAAGTATTTTCTATAACCACTTGAAAATATTATAGTTAAGTTGAAATCTTGTATGCAAACAGTCATAAAGGAGTGTTTTTGGGATTATAACTATTGTAAGAATAGTGAGTTAAGGTCAAATGGTGTCAAAAACGCTGCTGACAACAGAGCAGGTGCATAATTGAAAGAGCTATGACTGTTTCTTATGCAACTGTTTCTTATCCGGCAATAACACTTGAGATTCTAAATACAGGCAGCAGCAAGGCTATGGAGATAGTTCCAATGATTCCACCTAAAACAATTATCATCAAAGGTTCTATAAGAGATGTAACAACCCTGATTGACGCTTCGAATCTCTTTTCATAAAAGTAGGAAATTTTAAAACAGACTTCGCCAAGCCTGCCGCCTTTTTCGCCGGCTTTGATCATCTGGATGACCCCTGAGTCAATCAGTTTATCTGCCAACATCCGGTCTTTTCTGTTAAACAAAGACCTCATGCCAGACTGGGCGATTTGTATCGATTCCGAGAGCTGATAACCGTCACGAATTCTTTTGTCTGTCCTCGTCCAAAGCTGCTGGAAATAACAGTTGGCAGAAGAATTCTTTATCACACCAATGGCATCAAGGATGCCGACACCGGTGTTTACCATCGTTGCCATGATACGCATACTGCGTGTTATAGTTCTGTCAACAACCATCGTACCAAATACAGGCAATCTGATTTTGATATAGTCTATTACCCTTTTTCCTGGTTTTGAATTTATCCAATAATATAATAGCATTAAAACAGACAATAATACGGTCATGGTAACAGAGACAAGCTGCGGGTCAGTGAACATTCTGCTAAAGTCAATCAGCATTTGAGTTAGCTTTGGTAATTCGGCTCCTCTCGTTTCATAGACTTTTACGAGTCTTGGAACAACAAATATAATAAGTGTACTTACAGCAACAACAGCCATCAGTGCCATAATAAACGGATAGACAAGAGCACCTTTTATACGCTTTCTTGTTTCGTGCTCAAAATCCAGATAGCCGCTAAGTACATTAAGCATTTCGGCCATTTTACCGGAGGCTTCTGAGGCTTTTACCATACTAATGAACATTACGTTAAATACTCTCGGATAGTTCGACAGGGCTCTCGAAAGGCTGTCGCCGGTTCTAACAACATCAGCGACATCTGTGATAATAGTCTTAAAGACACCGTGAGGTGTCTGGTTAGCGACAACATCGAGTGCTTCACTTAGAATTACCCCACTTTCAAGCATAACCGAAAGCTGATTAGTAAACAGGATTACGTCAGTTTGTTTTGCTTTTGCCCTGGAAAGATAAGAACGTTTAACGGGAGTGGTTTTTGACTTTTTCTGCTGTTTCTGTTTTTGCGTGCTTGTTTTGTCAGCCTTTGGTTTGTGCTCAGAATCCTTAAGCTGGGTATTACTATCATCAAGCTGTTGTGAAGTATAAGCGTCCTGTTGTTCAAAAAGGAAATCCAGCTCGTTTTTATTTTTAGTTGAGGACTCCATGTATATTCCCGGTATTTAATTAAGGTTGCCCATTGTTTTTATTATCGGTAGCGGGCACAGTTCTCAGGACTTCCTCGATGGTTACAATTCCAGCTTTGACTTTTTCCAGACCATCCAAATAAAGAGGTGCCATCCCGTTTTGTATAGCCTTGTTTCTCAGGTTTCTCAAACTTGCATGCTGATAAATCAATTCCATCGTATCTTCATCCGGTATAAACAGTTCATGTATTGCGATTCTTCCCGCAAAACCGGTATTTCTGCATTTCTTGCAACCTTCACCATGGTAAAGTTTTGGAACTTCTCCGATTAAACGTTCAAGAGTTTTTTCTATTGCGAGAGGCGGTTGGTACTCGGCTTTACAATTGACACAAATTTTCCTAACCAGTCTCTGTGCCAGAACAGCACTTAGAGAAGCACTAACCAGATATGGAGCGACACCGAGGTCCAGCAGTCTTGTTACCGAGCCCGGCGCATCGTTGGTATGCAGGGTTGAGAGAACGAGGTGTCCGGTTAAAGCAGCCTGCACAGCAATATAGGCGGTGTCTTCATCACGAATCTCACCGACCATTACAATATCGGGGTCCTGCCTTAATAAACTTCTCAACGCCGTAGGAAAACCGAAGCCTGCACCTTCGTTAGTCTGGAACTGATTGATACCAGAGATTTTACATTCGACAGGATCTTCGACAGTGCAGATATTGACTTCGTCATTATTTAATTCCATAAGAGTGGCATAAAGAGTCGCACTTTTACCAGAGCCGGTTGGCCCGGTAACCAGAATCATACCATGTGGAGTTTTCATTACCTGTTCATACAACTCGAGAGTCTTTCGGCTGAAACCAAGAGATTCAAGATTAAAGAGTACCCTCTCAGGATTAACAACTCTAACAACGACCTTTTCACCGTATGTTCCCGGCATTATGGAAATTCTTAAATCAACCGCTCTTCCCTCAACGAGGATGTTAATACCGCCGTCCTGGGGCAATCTTCTTTGCGCGATGTCGAGTCCAGCCATAATTTTGATACGAGAAGTGACAGCTGAATGCATTTGATGCGGTGGACTTAGTCTTTCAAATAATTTTCCATCAACCCTGTATCTGACTCTCAGCTTTTTATCATCCGGTTCAATATGGATATCGCTCGCATTTTCATGAACGGCGTTATACAGGATATAATTTACAAGCTTAACAACAGGAGATTGGCCTGCGATTTCTTCAAGGTTAGTAATATCCTCAATCATATCATCAACGAGAGAGAAATCTTCAAGTCCCTTTTCATTGATAATATCATCGATGACGAAAACATTTTCAGCAGGCAGGTGTACCTGTAGAGTAGCTTTAATATCTTTCACTGTGGCACAAACAATCTGTATCTTACATCCACTTATCCTTTCAAGCTCATCCATTAAGAACACGTTTGAAGGTTCAGAAACGGCAACAGTAAGAACGTTATAGACCTTAAACAAAGGTAAGACAGAGTGTTCTTCGAGGAAATCCCTTGGTATGAGTTCAATTATTTTTACATCACAGATCTTCGGACTTATTTCCGCGTAAGGTACGCCATAACCTTCAGCAATTGCAGAAGCAATTTGATTTTCACTGCAGTATCCTGCTTCAACGAGCAGCTCACCAAGTAATTTTCTGTGTCCGGACTGTTTTTGCCTGTCGAGGACTTCTTTTATCTGGTCGTCCGTAACAATATCTCTGGCCTGTAACAACTGACCTAACTGCATTTTTTTAGCAATTGCCTGAGTCATAATATTCTTCTACCGAAGTTTCATTAACATGAAATTCGCTTATTTCTAAGTAATACTTTTTACTGCCATGTTAATATCATCATAACAGTCGAACTCACTTTCAAGCCGGGTAATCTCCAGAATTTTCCTGCAGTTTTCATCTAAACTAACGCACTTGAGAAAACAATTATTCTCATTACAATAATCTCTGGCCCAGAGCAATCGCTCAAGCCCTTCACTATCGATAAAAGTCACTTTACTCATATCGAGGGCAACACCATCATTATGTTTTGCAATCGCTTCAGTGATGCTGTTCTGAAATATTTCCGTAAACTCACTGTCAAATTCGCCATGTAACTGTATAACGGTAAAATTGTCATAATCCTGCGTTTTAATTTTCATCTTATAAGAGCTCCCACAGTCGCAGTACTATAATCTGCAAAATTAGCGGTGTCGCAAATCTGAGTAAAACCATTCTGCATCATGTTCCAGAGATGGTATACGTCACTTTCTATAAAGATACGTCCTATTTTTTCATCGAATTGAGTTCCTAAACCATTTTCAATTTCCTTTAAAGCCTGTTCGGGTGTCATCGCACCTCTGTAAGTTCTTTTTGAAGTCATAGCGTCGAAACTGTCAGCAAGCCCAATAATTTTCCCAATCAAAGGAATCCGGTCACCAACGAGTCCGTCTGGATATCCACTGCCGTCGATACGCTCGTGGTGGTGCAGGACGCCTGGAACGATTTGCTCCATTTGTTTAATTTCTTTTAAGATGTTTGCTCCTATAGAAGGGTGCATTTTCATATAATCAGCCTCGGAAGAAGTGAGCTGTCCATCTTTGCAAAGCACATTTTCGTTAATTCCGATTTTCCCGATATCATGGAGCAGGCCGGCTAAATAAATCTTATGAACAAAGTCATCATCATAGCCCTGTTTTTCAGCAATCCATCTTGAAATGAAAGCGACCCTTTCCGAGTGACCTCTGGTATATTGGTCTTTTGCATCGATGCTGCTGGTAAGTGCCTTTAACGAGCCGATGAATAAAGCCTTTAACTCGTTGAACAATCTTCCGTTTTCGACAAAAATGGCACAGCTGTTAGCAACAGAGTTAAAGATTTTCATGTCAGGGCTGTCGAAATCAGGTTTTCCAATTCTGTTCACTGCAACCATAAACCCAATGAGGCAGTTTTTATTATGAGTTTCTTCGGGTAAATGTGCCCTGCTTTTTTCCTTACCGTATAATGGTACAGCAACGATATTTCTGATATTTTTTGGCCATTGATATTTAAAAGGTGAATCAATATCGCTGTCCAATAAAGCCTCTTTGTCTGTGTCTAATTCGTTTTGCAGTCTATCATATACAACAGCAACAATATCATCATCGATGTCAATAACGCCGGAACCGGCAGCAAGGACAAGTTGTTTTTCTCCGTTCAAAGTTTTTTCGACGAGAACAGCAATGCCCTCAACATTAATAATTTCAGTTAAGCTGTCACAAGCTATCTGTAAATAGCTGCTGTCAGTAAGAGTAACTTTCATACACATGCTAAGTCTGTAAAGCAGCGTCAGTTCCTCATAAGTATGCGACAACTCATTGCATACGATTTCGGTCTGCTGTTCTGATTTGGCCAGTGCCGTGAAGCTGTCTGCCATGAACTCAAGTAGCTGAGTAAATAAGATACCAGACTCCTGCTGTTTCTGACCGGTATCGATTAAGGCTACAGCACAGCATCGTTCATCAGCGTTTAGAACGGTAGCCAGGATAAAGTTATCCATATCAAATGGATAAACGCAGTTATCTGAATTTGTATAATTTTGTGAGTGATTTTGCCTCAAAAGCTGCTGAGCAATAGAAGTTAACAATTGAGAGTCGGTTTCGAATGAACCCGCATTATTCAGCAAGATTAGCTCACCATTGGAATTGCAGACGGCAAAACCGACGCCGAGCTTGTTTATTTTTGCTCCAAAAGTTGCCAGCAACTGTAATTGTAGCGCACTTAAATTATCATTATTTACACCTAACATAGGTATCCTTAAATCACAGATATACTTAACTATCCTGTATCAAAACCTTTTCATACAAAATACCCTGAACACTTTTTAATAATTCCCTCGGACTAAATGGTTTTGTAAGACATTGCGCTATTTTCAACTCGTCCTGCTGATTCTTATCAGAGAAGTTTCTCGCAGTTAAAAGGATGACGGGAATATCCCTGGTACTTTCATTTTTTGCAAGTTTCCGGATAAGCTCCAGGCCGGTCATATTCGGCATCTGCAAATCGGTGACAATGATATCCGGTTTTTGTTCACAAGCGATTCTGTATGCATCACCACCGTTATCAGCAGATATGACGTCATATCCGTTATTTCGCAGTTTAATTGCCACAACATGCACAATATGAATCTCATCATCCACAACTAAAACTTTCTTTTTACCTGTCATCACTTAGCCTCCATAAAACTATAAACTCTGCGGTTGTACGACTTTCTCTGTTTTGGCCAAAGGCAACTCAAATCCGAAAGTACTACCCACCCCCGGCGTACTGCTGACAAAGACACGTCCACCATGGAGTTTTTCGACAATTTGTTTAACAAGGTTAAGCCCCAAGCCGAAACCTTTTTCCTGATGTTCATCAGTGCCGGCCCTATAATATTTATCAAAGATGCGCATAAGACGGTCTTCTTTAATTCCTATACCTGTATCGGTAACCGTAACTTTTGCGAGATTTTCCGCCTCGTCAATATCTGTTTCGATTTTTATCGCTCCTCCATGCTTAGTATACTTGACAGCATTGGTCAGCAGATTAGTGATAACCTGCGCAATCATATTCCTGTCGGCGTAGACCTGGCCGAATATGATGGCATTTTTACTGTCAGGTTCGATAATTTTTATCTTCTTCCGCCCGGCATAACCTTTTATCATCTGGAGCTGTTCCGTTATCAGCATTTGTAAGTTAAAGTGCTGTTTTTCAATTTTTATCATTCCAGATTCAATCCGGGAAGTATCCAAAAGGTCCTCGATAAGCTGATTCAATTTTTTCGCCTGTTTTTGAATAACTGAGTAGAACCGGTTTTTAGTTTGTTCATCTTTTACATCGCTGCCGGCTAACATTTCGGAATAAGCAGTAATAGAAGCGAGAGGTGTTTTTAACTCATGCGAGACATGGCCTACAAAATCATCTTTCAACCGGTCTATCTGTTTTTTGCGGGTAATATCATGGAGGATAGCGACTACGCCCCAAAGTCTCCCGTTGTTCTCGTAAATGCACGAAACAGAACAATCGAAGGACTTATCACATTCATCCTCTTTACCAATAAGAACAATTTCATGTTTGATTGTGTGGGACCTGTTTTGTTTACTTTGGTACAATAAATTCACAAAGTTACTTTTCTTTTGCTCCCCAAAAGACTGCTCAACCAAACAGGATAAAGTTATTACCTCGTTAATCGGTTTATACTTTGAGCTTTTCAGGTCAAAGTTAAATAGCTTTTCAGCTGCCTGGTTTGCCATAATAAGTTTATTAAACTCGTCAATGACAATCATGGCATCAGGGATTTGTAAAAGAACGGCATCTGTATTCCGTTTCAGTCTTCGCAAAAGCCGTACCTTGATTTGCATGTTGCGCACCTGTCTTTCAAGCTCAGTAATGTAATTAAGATAGACAGAAATGCGATTTTTTATTGCCTGGAACAGTTCACCGGTTAGACAGTTACCGGATTTTTTTAGATTAGCAACTTCTCCCTGCTTAATGAGTTTTACAGCCTTCCTGAAGACGTCAAACAGCTTTAAACAGTACCATCCAATCCAGCCCAGACCGGCGGCAGCTGCAACATGCAAACCTAAAATAACGGTGCGCTTATCATCGACGTAACCTGAATATAACCATGCAGCCAGGGCAATGGCGAATAAGCTAAACGCCAGTACATGCGTTGTTTTTGATTGTAAGCTTTTTCTCGTTTCCACTTAAATATCCTTAACTACTTCTAATCCAATTTTTTTAACAACAAATATTCAGCTATATGTATTTCCCCTTTATCTCCGAAGCCAGTTGTCCGAATATTCCCGGTCGATGATGCCAAGAATGCTTCTTTCAGGTTTGGTATCGCCATCGATAGAAGTTTCGCTGATGATTTTCTCTTTAAGCCTAATAGCTTCAAGGTAAGTAGGTCTTACTTTGAGGACATAGTCAAGGTGCAGCAAAGCAGCTTCATATTTCTCATCGAGATAGAGATTCACAGCATAGGAATATCCGTCTTCAGCAACTCTTGTACGTGACAATAGATTTACTCCATCTTTTGCACCAAACCTTTTTCTTTGTACATCTTCTGCGCGTTCACTGCCTCCGGTTTCAACCGGGTCCTTGATGATGTGAGGTGTAAGCAGGACGATAACCTCATGACGTTCAACTGTGTCGGAAGTACCTGTGAACAAAGGGCCTATAAGAGGCAGGTCTCCGAGAATAGGAACCTGAGTTCTTCCTGTAGTAACTTTGTCCCGGAACATTCCACCAATAACAATAGTCTGACCATCTTTGACCATAATATTAGTAGCCAATTCAGCAGAAGTTTCCTCAGGCAATCCCGATACCAACTCACCAGAGCTATCTTTCGGATGAATATCCATTCGGATATAGTTGTCATCTATGATGTAGGGTCTGAATGAAAGTTTTGTACCTGTTTCAAGAAACTTGACTTCACCTTCAACAAGATTACCGGCTGTATCAAATGTATCGCCCTCGCGATAGCCTATTTTCTTGCCGATAAAGACCTGTCCGAGCTGTTTGTTGACGGCCATAATCTTCGGATTTGCAAGAATTGTAACATCTGTAATTTCTTCAACAGCTTCAAGGAAAACACCAACATCACCAAAAGCAAATCCGGCAGTAAGTCCACCGGTATTGCTGACCTGGGAAGTGCTAACTGCAGAGATGAAATCCGCTGTACCGCTGGAGATTCCACTTAGAGCAGCGATAGTACCTTTTAAACTCTGCCAATCGATACCAAATTGCATTTCTTCAGTCAGTTTAGCACTTAAAATAGTGGCTTCTACCAAGATTTGTTGCGGCCTGACATCAACGAGATTTATGACCTTTTCAACTTCGGCAAGACGCTCCGGATAATCATAAACGATGATTGTGTCACTCATTGCAACAGAATCGCCGCCTCCAGACTCTGAACTGAGTGCGTCATCGATTGGTACACCGGTCGCGGCGGGAGTAGTAACTTCGATTTTACCACTTGGACTTAAAAGCGGCAGGATGAGCTTTCTCGCTTCGGCGGCAGTAATGCACTTCAAAATAAAGATCTTATACGTCATCCTTGTTACATCATTTTTGACTTTTTCAAATTCGGCAGTAGTATAGACCTTGATGAGATTACCCTTTTGCTGGTATCTAAAGTCAACTCCTAATATAGCGTCCATCGCCTCTTCAAAACTCACGTTGTAAAGATTTGTAAAGGCCAATTTCCCATCGACGCTTGGGGAAGGAACAATGTTTTTTTGATACTTCGCCGCCAGGAAAGCTAGCGCATCTCTAATCCCAACATCCTTTTTGAAAGAGATAGACTGGATAATTTCGTCCTGAGAGTAGTCTATTTTGATACTCTCGCTGTCTGCCGTGCTGTCAGGTTCAGCGTAGGCGAGCGTTGGTCCCTGCTGTCCTCCACAAAGTGCGATAGCTGCGATACAGAAAACTATCAACCGTAATACATAACCGGTTTTTTTTGTTTTCACATTTGTCATTAATTTTTCTTTGTAATTCATAATTTAGCTCCTGTTTTTAAAATCATGTTTTGCATACCATACAAAATTGGTATTTATTTTCAGTTAATAAGTTACGTCGATTTCTTCAGTAAATTTCAACTCCACTTTTTTCTGCCCGTATTTTATCAATACTCTTTCCTGTTCAATCTCAATCACTTCACAGACGTAAGAATCATCGCCATCTTTAAGTACCAGTTCATCCCCTATCGAGAAGACCCTGCCGTTGATAAAAGCCTGGGGCTTTTTACCCAATCCAATTGCTTCGAGCTTCAGATTTTTAATAATCCAACTGATGTGCGCATCGGTGCTTCCGGAAAAGCCGAGATTATTCTGTCTATCTGTTTTTCGCTGATTATCGGCGAAAAAGTCTCTGGTAAGAACATCGTTTCTTCCCTTAATATGAGGCAGTTCAATAAACTCAACGTTTGCCTCGGGATTCTGCTGTTTATCCGTTATTCCAGCAGAGCTGCTTACAGCCTGTGCGTCAGCAGGGCTCTTTCCGATAAAAGCCCTGACCCACATAAAGACCATCACTAAAAACAAACATGAGATTGTAACAGCCTTTTTCTTTTCAACTGCCAATCGTCCAAGAATGTCATTGATAATCCCGTTTTTACTATCATCTTCCCGTTTCATGTTTTTTTATCCTTTGTTCTGCTGATTCAAATAGTAAATAATTGCTTTGGCTTTCATTTGCAGCTTTCCACTGTAGTTGATATCATTATCAAAACTAACCCTCTCTATTCTGACCAATCTGTCAGCATTCTGGAAAGCCTTATAAAAATCAAATAATTGCTGTAAAGTTCCTTTGCACTGCATATTAATTGGAATGCAGTTAAGGGTTGTTGTTTTAATTTCAGCAGCAGGCTGAATGTACTGTTCCTTAAGTCCATGGTCATTCATAAGTTTTGTCACTTGCTGTAAGAAAATGCCCAGGTCTCTGTTACCAGGTATTTGAGAGTCAAATTTTTCGACCTGGTTTTGCAGGTCGTCAAGCAGTATCTGTACTTTCGGCAACTGCTGCTCTTCTATCTGCGATTTCATAATAGCAAGTTTTTGTTCAGCCAAAGCCTGCTTTACATTTGATAGTCTTTCGCGCAAAGGCAGATACTTGAACAGGAAGAATGCAGCAGCCATTAAAGCAACCATTACAAAAATCGCTATTTGTCGTTTTTCTTTTAAAAATCCCATAAGCTTATGCCAATTACGGTTAATAATTGCGCCTTATCAATAGATAAGTTGCTTGTTGACTGTTACTTATAAAAACTAAAAGCATAATTTATTACCCTAAAGGGTATTATTTCGTATTTATCCTATTATTTTATAAACGTATCCCGTTGCCGATAATTTGCTATATAGCAAGTCAGCTCAAATTCACTTACATGGTATCCCTTTCCCGGACAGGTGATATTGTTATTGACGGCCAGGAGCCATCGCCTTAGTTCTCCTTTTGCGCGCATTGTTTTATTTCTGGAATAAGCAAGTATAACCTGGAAAAAATACGGCGACTTTTCCAGGGCACATACCAACTCAGCGACATCACTGGCATCGACAGCTAAGCCTTTGAGGACGAGTTTAAACCTGACATCACCGGTTACAGGTCTTGAAGAATTCAGAATCCGACTTTTAGCAGCTCTTATGGCCAAGCCTTTATTGGAAATGTCAGTATGTTCGAGTGCAAGCCTTTCAGCGCTTAAATCGAAACTATTAACTATTACATTTTCTTTTATCAGATAGCTAAGTTCAGCCAGGATATCTGCGACATCAATTTTAGAGTCGATTTCATCGAGGATTTCCGTCCTTTCTTTTGATTTTGCCATCTGGTTTTTAATTATCGCGAACTGGTTAGTATAGTTTCTTGCCTCCTGGCATTGTTGTGATATCTGAGTAACCTGAGCAGTGGCTCTTGAGATTGAAGCAGCAGTGATAAAGTTCCAGGTCATCATAATTGCAAACAGACACCCTAAAGCAGCATATTGTCTGAGATACGAATGCTGCATGTCTCTTTTACGCTTATACCAATCCGGAATAAAATCAATTTCTTTCATGTCGCTACATTTCTATATTTTTCACAAGCTTCAGCTTTTTAAGGCAAGTCCTACGGCAATAGCCCATTCACAAAGGTGCCCATGCTCGCTACAATCCAAATCCACATTCGCAACATCGAATCCTTCGAACGGCTGAGCAACATTAATTTCAATCTGCAGCTGACGCTTTAAAACATTGTGCAGTATACTTTCATAAGCTTCACCTCCGGAGAGCACGACACTTTCGACGCTTTTACCCCTGAAGGTAACAACATAATATCTCAAACACATTGCAATTTCCTTTGCCAGTTCCTCAGAGACGGCGCTTATCGAGTCAACAATTATCTGTCTGGCAGAAGCATCAATGGAGCTTTTAAGGTTCGAGCCAGGCTCAGGAAGACGGGAATCTGCTTTGAAGTTTACAAGTTTTTCCTTTTTGAGAGTTTCTCTTAAATTTTCAGCTTCTTTCATATTGATGCTTAATTTTTCAGCGATTTGCTTATTGAATTTATTACCACCGATTGGAAGCTGTTTTACGAAGCAGATTTTTCCACCCTGCCCAAAAACAACAGTAGTAGAGCAGCTGCCGATGTCGACGAAAAACTCGGTTTGTTCTTTGTCCTGCTGTCGTCTGAGCAATCTTTTGTAGCTTCTGAACAAAGCACATGGAACAGCATCAATAGAAACGGGTTTAAGCTGTGCTCTTTCAAGAATATTTATATGATTTCTGATTGTATTATCATCAGCTGCAAATAATATCCATTCATTTTTAACCTCACCACCGGATTGTACATTTCCAGCTAACATGTAGTTGATAACATCATCTTCAGAGTCGTATCCGAACCGTTTTGCAGCTTCATCTCTCAAGAACTGATGGACTTCGCTGTTGTGTTCACTGGACAATCTCAAATTTGTGATTATTAGTTTGTCATTCGGTAACGCGGTTATGACATCTCTTCCATGGAAATCGCCTTTAGCTAACATTTGACGAATAGCTGAGACGATGAATTTCTTTCTTTGTTTTTCATCACCATTTATGTCAGGGTCGATATTTGCCATATCAGCAGCCGTGACCTGCAAGCCATCTTTGACGGCATTGAGTTGAACCATTTTTACAGAATGATACCCTATGTCCAAACCGATGGGTTTTACTCTTCTGTTTGTAAAGTTCCAACTAATCATTTTACTTTCCAGTCATTAATACGAAGTTGAAATATACCCTGTTTCAGCTTCGACGGTAATTGTAGCTGTAGCCCCGCCGGCCTGAAGGGTAACAGTTCCTGCGTTATCAGGACTTCCTAAGCGGTCAAACTGCACCTGGGAAGTAGAGTTAAAATTAACGTTAGTTATATCAACCTCGTCGAGTCGGCTGTCAGCAGAGAAATTAACAATAAACTGACCGACTTTAACAGGGTGGTTAATGACACCGCTGGCATCTTCGATTTGATAGCTTTCCGTTGAGGTGTTAAAGATGACGGTGTAATCAGCCTGTCTGCTTGTAGCCATGCTTTTAGCATATTCGAGGTCAGCAGCAATCATGTCAGCGGCAGCTCGCATTTGCATAGCACCTGCAGAGCCCATTCTCGGAATCGCAATCGCTGCAGCAATAGCGAGAATAATCACAACGATTATGATTTCAACAAGGGTAAAACCTTTATCACTATGACAAATTCTGCTGTACTTTGTCCGTAAATGCTGTAATTTAACCATTTTAAGCACCTTATCCTTTCTCTGATTGCGCACTATGCGCATCTATACACAGATGTTTTTTCGGCCTGTTTCGAGGCTGTCTTAACCGGCAAACCTGACTTATTCGCAAAGCGATTGCCGGTCATTTTTCACTCCAATTTTCAGTGCTTTGTTATTTTCTTGAGATTACTATAGGACCTAAGTACCTACTCCGGCATGGGTTCAATTATCGGTGTTTAATCCCATGTTCCACATAGAGAATCCCATTAAAATCGCTGCAATCGTTACAAGCTCGCAGCGGTAATTAACAGGAAAACTGCTGGTTTTCGATGCTTAAGAGGTGAAATTGGTATCCTTCGACTACTCCGGGTTTTTTTATTTCTTAATAAAAAGGCCGATAATTAAAAGCTGTATGAGTTCCCTCTTTATGGTCCCTGAGAAGCCAGGTAGCTAACCTGGATTTGATTAAGAACTGCATCATAGACAAGTACTTCATCGATTTTCCCGGTATAATATTCATTCGGAGACTGGTCCCTGTATCCAAGATAAAAATGCTTAGCATTATAATCATCTGAATACGAAGTACCGGTATCTTCAAGTTCTCCGTCAAGATAAAGTTTAACTTCACTATCGGTACTATTTAATGTGAATAAGACATGATGCCACTGGTTATCGTTCATAGCGGTAGTTAACGGGCCTGCCAGATAATCGCTGCCGCCACTATCGACATGGGCTATAAATAACTGTGCACTATCATTAATCGCAACTTCGTAATCATCACTGGCACAAACAATGGTCGCAATAGACCCCCAGGCCTCATAGCTTACAGGTATACACACCCAAAGAGAGACAGTAGCGCTGCCCGTGGCTGAAAGAGCGGCATTGCCTTCGACGTAGCCGCCAATCAACTCGATTTCAAGCGAAGAGGTTTTGTTTTTGAAGCCGCCCAAATTGTTATCATCTGATGTTTTTTCCGCTGTACTACCACCAGGCGGATCATCATTATAGAGTGTTACCTTATAGCCTGCGGGGACTCTTATGGATTCCGCATCGTTGTCTTGACCGCCTGCGGACTCGATGTCAGAGAGTCTATAAGTACCAATACCACTAAACTCGGCAGACCAATCACCGCCATAACCAGTATCCTCGTAAAGAATAACGTTTCCTGATGGTGAAGCCTGGCCAAACTCAATAGCTCCGCTGAACAAACCAGTGTCCCATGCCAAACCAAAGCCCAACAATTCCCCCGGGTTATTATTTGTGGAAGAATCAATAACCTCAGTTCCTGAGCCGTCATCAAGTTTCCAGTATTTAACCGGTGCCGGCATGTTGAGGGGGATTTGTACAGCCATTGTGCTTTGAGCAATTCTTACGCTATCTATCTCTCTGTATGCAGTAGATGTGATTAAATAATATGAATTTGCATCGCCCGTATCATTATAATCGACAGTGACATCATAGTAATCATCGCCGCTTACTAATTGCTGTCCTGAAGCACCTAACCAATAATCGTTTCCCTGCAAATCTACGCCTTTGGGAGTAAGCAGCAGACCCCTGGCATGTTCAAGCCCGGATTCTGCGAGGTAGTCAAGCTGGGTTTTCAGTTTGAGGTTCTCACCAGCGGCTAATTCAGTATCGCTTTTTGATAAGTAACCAAGAGTCAAAACGGTTATTGCCATAACAATAAAGAGGACAACAAGCAATGCAACAGCAGGTCTTGCAGAGCAGGTTATTTCAGTATTATTACGGCATATTTTTTGTTTTTTATTTTTCATTTTTATTTAGCCGTTTACATATTCTCATCAATCAAATCTTAAGGAGCTTTGCTCCTTAGAGCTGCATTTATCTGATATGTTTTTGTAATATCGTTTTCAGTAATATCAAACAGAATTCCAACTAAATTGGTATCAGGAGCAGCCTGGTCAACGACAAACTCGACACTGGATGTTGTCGGAACCAGAACGGTGTATGTCAGAGTGCATTGTGCATTCAGCCACGTTTTTGCAGAGCCATTTGAGATTTGATTAATAGTAAATCTTTTTGATTCCTGCCCTGTATCAGAGAACTCGGTAAGTCTAATGCAGCTGTCCGAGCCGTCAGTTTCGATATATACAAGTTCAGCGATTCCTATTTCCCCGTCAGAGTCGGAGTCGGCAGTCCAGACAGCTATATCAGTGGTGCTTGAGCGACAAATAAGATTAGAATATCTTATAAGTTCGGTAATTCTAAAAGTGGAATATCGCAGTTGAGCCTGTTTTTGGCTGATATCATCGGAGGTTATATCAGCCGTCATCATTGCATAGGCGAATGTAGCGACAGCGGCTAACACTATCGAGGTAATCGATAGAGCAACGAGCAGCTCAACCAAAGTAAACCCCGTTAGAGGTTTACTTTCTAACGGGGTAAACGCTTTTTTATGAGCCGAAAGACCACGATTTGAAAATCGCAGAATCATCATTATCTCCTATAAGCCTGGTCACCGAAGAGATTTCCTGTCCAAGATAATAAACCTTGACAGTAGCAGTGATGAAAACAGGTGGGTCTGTTCCGGGCTGTTGGTCAACATAAACAGCTGTGCAAGTAGCATCTCTGCTAAAACCGGCATAGGCTGGGTCAGTGAAAACAGTATCGGTTATGTCTTTAACCTGTCCCTGTGTTTCGCTATAGCCATCATAGTCAGCAATTATATTGTCATACGAAGTATTAACAATATCTTCCATTAAATCGGCGGCAAGTTTTGTCGCAAGTGTTCTTCGATTACCTGCATTCCTGATGACAGCGCCACTTGCGAATGGCAGCAGGATGCCCGCAGCAGCCATCGCCAGTATGACAACCGCCATAAGTGACTCGGCCAAGGTGAATCCATTCCTGCTTTTGTTTTTGTATCGAAAGTTCATATTTCAATTAACCGCCTTCGGCGGAACTCTTAAGACACGGATTTACGCAGATTTACGCAGATTTACGCAGATTTTTTTTATTTATTTTTTTAATCCGTGTTCATCCGTGTTAATCAGTGTCTAATACAAATTCCTATACCGCTCAATTAAAAGAGGCTGACCCGCTTTAGCATGCTTAGCAAGGTCAGCCCATATATTTAATCCTGTGAGAGTATCACAGGGCTTCGCCGTCAAATTACGGCATAGTACCCGATTTTACCATGCAGAGTGAGCAGCACTGTCCCAGGCCTGGAAATCACCAGTAGTACTATTGAAGTTCCAGCCTGCGGTGGTCTCCACAGCAGGGGTACCATCAAGAGCCACGACAGCCAGGTCGTTGTAAGGATTGGTTGGTATTGCCCGCATATACGGTCCGTATGTACTACCTGCTTTTAAGCCGTCAGCGCCGGTCGTACCTGTCATGGCCTCGACAAACGAAGTACCAGCAGCAGCACCTGGAAGAGCGCCGGCGGTGTGCTGAGCCTTATACAACTCAACCTGTGAACGAATAGTCTGCAGGTCTGACCTTACGCTGGCTTCTTTTGCCTGCTCGCTGGCATCAGTAAATTGTGGAACGACAATCGCAGCAAGTATGCCAAGGATGACAACCACAATCAATATTTCCACTAATGTAAAAGCACTTTTTTTAGTCCTCATTTTTTGCTCCTTTTCTTTTAGTAAACGTCCTTTTTTTCATCACAACAAATATCTTTCTAAACTCTTGTACTCCTTTTCCTACAGCAAAGCTATCGACTCAAATCATATGTAACTTAACTTTCCATATATTCAAAACAGCCAAAGAAATTTCAAAAACTTAAAATATTTCAAACAGCCACGTCCTATAACCTTGCCAATTCGTTGTTGTTAACAGGTTATAGGTTTCAATTAAAATATAGAAAAGAAAGTTTATGATGCCAAATTATGACTTGAAAATAATAATTACTCAAACTGACCGGTTTAAGACCTCAGAAGGAAAATATTAGAAATCAGTTCTCTGACATCTGAAATCTGATGTCTGAATTATAAGACTATATACAGAGGTGTATTTTGTACGAGTATCTTCCTTTGATACTGTGCTGAATGTGAAAGGACGATTTGAGTAAAATTTATACCTTTCAGGGCCGGCATTATCTTATCTGCCCATTCGATGAGAACAACGGAGTTTGGAGAGCAAAAATCGTCGAACCCGATTTTGTCAAATTCCTGTGGACAGTTAAGGCGGTAGGCATCTATATGGTATACATCAATTTTTCCCTTATATTCGTTTACGATAACAAAAGTCGGGCTGTTGACCTGTATGCTATCCACGGCGGCAGCAGCGGCAGCGATACCTTTAATCAGATGAGTTTTGCCGCTGCCTAACGGCCCGATAATGGCAATGACTTCACCTCCTCTTAATTGCTGACCTATTTTATAGCCAATGCTTATCGTCTCATCGGGCGAATTGGAAAGAATATCAAAATCCATAAACTAATCCCTTAGATGGTCGTAGCCGGCAGGTAGTAAATCTGAGATGCAGCCCTTCGCATCTTTTATTTGCATTTTTCCGGAATCTGTAACCACACCGATTTGCGTGATGGCTGTCGGATGATTCCATTGAGTTGACAATACCTGAAACTGGCTTTTTGAAAGTGTGAAAAGTAATTCAAAATCTTCACCGTCGTTTAAGGCTGCGTTAAGAGAAGCGGTTTTTTGTGCAGCCTGTTCTGATATTGGAACCTGGGCAGCATCTATAAGAGCGCCGACATTCGACTGGGTACAGATACGATTAAGGTCGCAGCTTAGTCCGTCGCTAATATCAATCATGGAATTGAGTTTAACAATTTCAGTAATTTTTAATGCTTCACGGACTCTCGGTGTAAAAGTGAGATGCTTTCCCAGGCCAGAACCGCCTAAAGAACCGGTAACACAAATGACATCGCCCACTTCAGCAGAAGAGCGGGTGACAGGCCTTGATTTTGCAGGTTTGCTTATCATAGCAACAGACACAGCGAGCGGCTGCTTGTCTTTCCAGGCCGTAATGTCACCACCAATAAGTTTGCAGTCGAATTTATCACCGGCAGAACGAATACCTATATGCAGCTGCTTTAATTGTTCGGAGCCGAAACCGTCTGGTAAGGCAACGCTGACAACGGCAGCGATAGCAATTGTGGCCATAGCGGCACAATCGCTTAGACTGACAGCCATCGCTTTGTATCCGACCTGTGTCAGTGTTGTTTTCTGAAGGTCGAAATGGACGCCATCGAGAAGCATATCAGTAGTAATAAGAACAGAGGTATTCGGGCCAAGACTAATTTGTGCCATGTCGTCGCCGATACCGATAGGGAAATCCGCCTGTGATAAATTGCTTTGCTGTTTGAACCAGGCTGTAATTTCATCTTCTGCGTTGGTCATCGTTTTGCCAGCAGTTTTTTCCAATACATGCTCTGTTTTTTGGCCTGCCGGGGACCTGCGGCACCTTCTGTACATAATTTACTTACAACATTTTCGGCAGTGAGTGACTTGTACACATCTTTTCCGAATTTTTCAGAATATTTTTTAAATTCATTCAACGTAAGCTGTGACAATTTTTTATTTTGTTTTTCACATGAGGCAACAATGCAACCGACGATGCCGTGGGCCTGTCGAAACGGAACAGCCTTCTGAACGAGGTATTCAGCCAGGGCAGTAGCATCGAGGAAACCGATATCTAAACCGTCGGCAATTTTTTTAGTATTGAATTTTGTGTTCGAGACAACCGCCGTTACAACATCGAGGCAGGCATTGACAGTATCGCAGGCAGAGAAGATGTGAACTTTGTCTTCCTGCAAATCGCGGTTGTAACCTGTGGGCTGGGCCTTTAATATTGTAAGGATTGCCATAAGTGAACCGTAAACAGTTCCTGTTTTTGCACGAACCAGTTCGAGCAGGTCGGGATTCCGTTTTTGCGGCATCATTGACGAAGATGTGCAGAAGCTGTCAGCGATTTTGATAAAACCGAATTCCGTGGAAGAATAGATTATCCAGTCTTCCGATAATCGTGACAGATGTGTGGCAATAAGAGCACAGTCAAAGATGAACTGTGCGCAAAAGTCACGGTCGCTGACAGAATCGATACTGTTAGCAGTGATATCGGAAAAACCTAACATCGCTGCCGTTTGCCTGCGGCCAATCGGCAGGGTTGAACCTGCAACAGCACCGCTTCCAAGCGGAGAGACGTTCAGCAGCTTCGAACAGTCACCCAATCGTACAAAATCACGCTGCAATTGTTCGACGAAACTGAGCAGGTACGAGGCAATAACAACAGGCTGAGCACGCTGGAGATGAGTGTATGCAGGCATAATATGCAGAATATGCTTATCCGCAAGTTTAATAAACGCCTTTTGCAATAATGTAAGCCTTGTCTGTAAGACTTCTATCTGGTCACGAATCCAGAGTCGTATATCGGTGGCGACCTGGTCATTTCGGCTTCGGCCGGTATGAAGTTTCTTTCCGACATCACCGATTTTCTTTATCAGGGCATCTTCAATGGCCATATGTATATCTTCAAGCTCTTTATCGAATTTGAATTTCCCTTTTTCTATCCGGTCAGCGATACCGAGCAAAGCGGTTTTGATTTGCTTAAACTCTGACTTTTTAATCAGGTTTTGATTAGCTAACATTTGTGCATGCGCAATCGAACCGGCGATGTCATATTTGTAAAGCCGTTTGTCTACAGAGAGCGACTGGACGAAATCGACAGTAACAGCGTCTGGTTTAGAGGTTAAACGTTTTTCCCATGTTTTTTTTGACTTTGCCATTTTCGAGCTCCCGCAATAGACAACTTTGTGGAACAATGATATGATGCAGGCAGGTTTATGTCAAGGACGACAATTTTCGTTTATACCACAAACACACAGGAAAAACGTGGATTAACTTCGTAGCGGAAATACAGTCAATTAAATGTTATTTCAACGACACTAATCTTGTGGTCATATCGGCAAGGTCAAGTATAACAATATATGAGCTTGTCATGACCTTTCGCATAGAGGTACCCGGGTCAATTACCAATGTTTTGTCAACTTTTCGAATAACCGGGTCGTGTGTATGTCCATGAACAACCAAATCATACTCGCCGGAGCTCGCTATGGTTTCGGCAATATCAGGGCTGTGTGTCATGTAAATTCTTCTGTTTTCAATTTTGCCTCTATAGTGCTGTTCGAAGACCTGGCCGCCGAATTCAGATATAGTATCTTTCAGTGAAGCCTTGTCTCTGTCACAGTTACCGAAAACCGCGATAAATTTCGCTTTTTGAAGCTGGGCAAAAGCCCTTGCGACATCCGGCGATATTATATCACCGGCGTGCAAAACATAATCGACATTCTCATCGTTGAAAATTTTTACAGCTTTTGCAACGTTAGTATGGCTGTCATGGCTATCACTTATAATACCTAACTTCATTATTCCTCCCAACGGCCCCCATATCCCACCCCCCGTAGCACAGGAGCTTAGTGTATGAATATTTTCTGTTTTGTTCAAGTTAAAATCCTGAAATTGTAAAAAGTTCTGTCTGGATTTGAGTTGTAAGAGAGTAACAGCAGGTATATATTAGTGACATGAAGATGCTTGAACTCATTCTTTTTGGAATTGGCAGTAGTCTGTTTTTGGTATCTCTAATTGGTTATATTTATGTCAAAATTCGGCTGCGCCCCACGGATTCGGAGCTTGATGAGTACTATTACGAATTCGAGGACCAGCATCCGGCAACAGCCGTATATACAAAATGGTCAGGAATAACATTCGCCGGCGCCGCCATTGGCGCTCTGCTGTTGTTTTTGGCAGTAGCAATTTAACCCCCCTGTTCACGCAACAAAATTGCGTAACGAAGCCAGATTTATAAAAGGTTTATTTTTGTGCAATCGTTTCTAAAGCAACATTCGGTGTGTGGACATTCTCCATTGGATTTGCCAAAGCAAGGAGAGTATCCTTCAGCAGTTTGTACTGCATGAATAAGCTCAGCTTTTTTAAGTCTTCTCGGTGTAACCATCAGGTATCGAGCTTTTTCTTTTATTTCTTTAACAGTCATATTTCCCCCATAATCATGTTAAAATATTTTTATTATCTCTATATTTAGACGATTATACTAATTCCGATTAATAACTACGCTCTAACACGCGGGTAAGAACCCTTATACAAACAATTCCCTAAACGCGCATTTTATTACCCTAAAGGGTATTACAATGCTCAGCTTTATTTGAACTTCAAGCTCAGAATTTCTGCCCCCGTTATTATATGGCAAGAAAATAATTAACCTGCTACTCAAATTCGACAGCAACACCTATACTTGCGTCCTGAAATATATTTGAGCGTTCAATCCTTACAACTTTTCCGGTTTTAATGCGAGCAAACTGACCTTTTTCACTTGCTAAAGCAGATGTTCGCGGGAAATTAATTTCCATGATATTTCCATCTCTGACAGGAGCTGTCATAGGCAGAGAAACAAAAACTCCCTTTTTGCTAATATTTGAGCTTTTACCGTTGAAAAATCTGTTTGCCTGCGGTAACCATACACTTACAGGCCAGGAAAGCTCTGTTCTCGTGTCACTTCTACTTTCAATTAAGGTATCCATAACTTTATCTCCATGATTTATCAGCTTTGCTCCATCAATTGGAAGATTTATCGGCAATGTCAAGATGGGTGGATTAGGATATTTGGAGCATTTTGTCGGTATTCCGCAAAATTTTTTGTTTTTGTGTCTTTTGCTTTATGTGTGGGTGATTTTATAGGTCTTTTGACTTGTAAAGTTTTTATTACTAAAACGCTAATTTGCCTAATTCAACATTTACTTTGTATATTTTTAGCCGGCTTTAATGCCAAAAGTATAGGTTTGCCTTTAATTGCAGGTAAGTATCTTGCGATTTTTTGTGAATTTGTGTATTCTTTAAAGCTATATGAAGACGAAAGTTATAAAACTTGACTCATCAAAACCTGAACCGTCAAAAATCGAGGAAGCTGCGAGGATGATAGATTCAGGAGAACTCGTTGGTTTTCCTACAGAGACGGTGTATGGGATTGCCTGTCGAGCTGTTCCGGATACATTAGCCAAACTCAACAATCTCAAGGGCCGGAGCAGTGAGAAGTACTATACGCTGCATATAAGCCGGAAGTCGGAGGTCGAAAAGTATGTGCCCTGCCTGGGTTTAAGGGCACAAAAACTTGCTGAAAACGGCTGGCCCGGACCTTTGACAATAGTTTTTGAATTAAAGAAAGATGAAATTGAGCAGCAGTGCAGCCGCCTCGAACCTGGGATTTTTGAAAACCTTTACAAAGGCAATTCGATAGGAATTCGCTGTCCGGGTGAGACAATAGCCTCGATGCTGCTTGGAAAAACGAAAAATGCGGTTGTTGCACCCAGTGCGAATATAACAGGCAATGGGCCTGCGGTAAGTGCCGAGCAGGTTCTTGCTAATTTTGAAGGTAAAATAGCGATGCTGCTGGACGGAGGGGAATGTAAATACAAAAAAAGCAGTACGGTAGTTAAAATAGGTAAAAGCGGGCTACAGATTTTGAGGGAAGGTGTATATAGCCGGGAAGAATTAGAGAAGCTCTCGAAAATAAATTTCTTATTTGTTTGCACGGGCAATAGTTGTCGCAGCCCGATGGCAGAAGGCTTGTTTAGCAAATACCTGGCAGAAAAATCAGGTTGCAAGGTTGACCAGTTGGATGAAAAAGGTTATAAAGTAAGTTCAGCGGGTACTATGGGAATTATTGATGTAGAGGCAAGCGGAGAAGCGATACAGGCATGTGCGTCAAAAGAAGTGGATATAAAATCGCATAAAAGCACGGCTGTAACTCTGTCACTGATAGCGGAAAGTGATTTTATATTCACGATGACTCAATCGCATCTTGAGCATATTATTGCCCTTAGTCCGGAATCAGCAAAGAAGTGTCACTTGCTGGCTGAGAAGGCCATATCCGATCCGATATGGCAATCTCAGGAGGTTTATAACAGGTGTGCAGATGTAATAGAAGAGGCTGTTAAAAAAAGATTAAGCGAGCTTGCAATATGAAAATAATAGTAGGAAGTGACCATCGAGGCTTTGAGGCCAAAGAGCAGGTTAAGAATATAATATCTCAGCTTGGCCATGAATGTATCGATGCAGGAACAACCGACAACAATCCTGTAGATTATCCGGATACTGCATATTTAGCGGCAAAAGCAGTATCAGACGGCAGGGCTGACAGAGCAATTCTTGCATGCGGTACAGGTATCGGGATGAGCATAGTGGCCAACAAGATAAAGGGTATCCGTGCAGCACTGTGTCACGATGAATTAAGTGCTCAGATATCGCGCCACCATAACAATGCGAATGTACTTTGTGTATCAGGCGATTTGATAGGAGAGGTGCTTTTACGTAAAATAGTTGAGGTCTGGCTTGCTACGGACTTTAACGGCGGAAGGCATCAGAGAAGAGTGCGAAAGATAACAGCAATCGAAGAAGGCAGAGAACCACAGGAAGTAAAAAACAATCACAGTCAATAGCGAATAAAAATTTGCAAGTTATAATATGATTAGAAAAAAAGCATTTCTTGTTTTGCTGGGGTGTTCACTGTTTTTTGGATGTGAATCCATACTCGAGAAAAAATCAGATAGTCACCATGAGCGGGTTGAGCGTGAAATAGAGCAACTTCGAGCAGAGGCAGACAAGGCGGACGCAACTGGTGAGAATATCAGAGTAGTAGTTAATATGCTAAGTACAAATCTGGTGGAAAGCTCAATAGTCGATGCTCTTTGGCATTATACTGATGAGAACGTAAAGATTGTTAACAGACCCGAAGTGTTCAGCCGCAGCGGCTTGAAAGTAGGGTTGGGCAGCAAGGACTTTCGGGCAAGGCTGGATATTACAAAGCGTCATCTCAGGTCATCCGAAGAGACAGAGCTTTTCATTGTTATAACTGACGGAACAGAGGGTTATATAAACATCGGGGAGGAAATCTTTGTGCCTCGATTTTACTATTTCGACCGATGGTACAATGCAGTGGATTATGAGTTTCTTCATGCGGGCAGGAGCTTGAAAGTTGCAGGGAAAAAACTACGAGGCGGGGCCATTGACCTGGTGCTTACACCGGTGTTTTCAAGATTTTTAAATGACGGCGGTGACCTTGAACTGACAGAGCTTACGACGAGAATCACCGTTCGGCCTGGACAAATTGTGGTTCTGGGTGGGACAGAAAGTTTCAGCGAAAATGCGGCAAGTGCTTTGCTCGGTTACAACAAATCAGGTGAGAGGAAAAAAACTTTGATTACTCTCACAGCTTACATACAGTAGTTACATTCAGGCCTTTGCTGGAACCGGTTTTGGTGGGAGAGGAATTTTCTCGATTGTCTCTTTTATTCTTTCTCTTGACAACTTTGTCTTTTTTCCGAGTTGTTCTGCAGTGCCAGTACCTATTGAGCGTAATTTTTCATATCTATTTTCAAGCAGGTCGTCAACTTTTGTCTTCTTTAACACAGCAAGAGTTTTTACGATGTATCTTTCGACATTATAGACAGTGTCATGAAGGTTACGGTGAGCACCGCCGAGAGGTTCTGTGATAGCAGCATCGATTAACCGGAGTTTGAGAAGGTCCTTACTTGTAAGCTTGAGTGCTTCGGCGGCATGCGGTGCCTGAGAGCCATCTCTCCAGAGAATAGCAGCGCAACCTTCCGGTGAGATTACCGAATAATAAGCAAACTCAAGCATTGCCAACCTGTCACCAACACCAATTCCGAGAGCACCGCCTGAGCCACCTTCACCAATAACAATACAGATTATGGGTACCCGCAGGCGTGACATTTCCATAAGGTTAACAGCGATGGCCTGCGCCTGGCCTCTTTCCTCGGCACCAATTCCCGGATACGCTCCGGGCGTGTCGATTAAAGTAACGATGGGGATGCCGTACTTTTCGGCGAACTTCATTTTAATAATTGCTTTTCTATAACCTTCGGGGTTCGGGCAACCGAAATTGCAGGCAATCTTTTCTTTTGTTGTTCTGCCTTTGTTCTGGCCAACGATGAGCACTTTTTCTCTTCCGATTTGTCCAAGGCCGGTTACCATGGATTTGTCGTCACCGAAGCATCTATCACCATGAAGCTGGCGAAAGTCTTTCACGATAAGATTCAGGTAATCGTTGAGCAGAGGCCTTTTGGGGTGTCTGGCAACCTGAACAGTTTGCCAGGCAGAAAGGTTAGAATAGATTTTCTTTAGCTCGGAGACCTGCTCTTTTTGCAGTCTGCGTATCTCAGTAGAATAATCGATGCCTTTTGCAGAGCTTAGCCTTTGCAGTTCATTTATCTGACGATCTATGTCGGCGACACCCTGCTCAAAATCGAGATAATCACCGTCACTGATATTATTATTATTTTCAGCCATTTTATATATAACTGTACCCGGCTATTACGCCCTTGATACAGCCTCAAATTCACCATGTGGTTATATAAAAAAACTGCCTACACATTGCAGGCTCAGTTAATTTCCATTGCCATGTCTATCGGCAAAGTTATCATTGGATAAGGATAATACCATTTTATAGTGATAAATCAAAGAAAAAAATTGACATCCGGGGTTTATTACGATAGCTTTTAAGAGAATTTAGTTTTATTAGAATTTGCATAAGGTCTTTATTGTGAAAGAGTTAAAGCAAGTAACGGTTATAGGAATGGGTCTTTTGGGTGGGTCGATAACACTAAGTGTTTTGCGCTCATTTTCCGGAGTAAAAGTCATAGGTTACAGCCACCGAGCCGAAACTCGCCAAAAGGCTCGAGCACTTTCGGTAGCAAGTAAAATAGTTGATGACATTAAGCAAAGTGTATGTAAATCAGGGCTTGTAATTTTGGCAACACCAATCTCTACATTCGAACAAACTTTCATCGATATCAGTGAGGCGTTAAGTAAAGGCTGTATTGTCACTGATATCGGTTCGACAAAGATGCTGCCTCATAAGTGGGCACAAAAGAGATTGCCGAAAAATGTTCATTATGTCGGCTCTCATCCGATAGCTGGTTCAGAGCAAAGAGGTATTGAGTTTGCCAGAGATGATTTATTTGATTTGGCAGCATGTATTATAACGACCAGGCCGACAACCAATCGCCGGGCAGCCAATATCGTAAGGAAGTTCTGGTCAGGACTTGGGTGTGCTGTTAAAGAGATAAGTCCTGCCGAGCACGACAGGATTTATGCTAATATAAGTCATGTGCCTCATGTTCTGGCGGCATCATTGATTAATGCGAACCGGTCGGGCGACCTTGAGTTTGCCGGAAAAGGCTTTGTGGATACATCAAGGATAGCATCGGGACCGGCAAATATATGGACGGATGTTTTCACTGCAAATTCGAAAAACACGGTCAGAGGTATTGATAAGGTTATAGCGGAACTGACTAAGTTCAAAGAAGCGATTAAGGCTGAAGATAAAAAGAAAGTTGAGCAGCTGTTGAAAAAAGCAAGAGATAAACGGACTGCAATGATTAAGCAAAAAATCAGGAAAAGGGAATTATTATCGTGAATCAATAATAACCGACCTGTCTGCGTGCGGTCACGTACAGGCAGGAGCAACTTTAGTCGCTCAGCCGGGGAAAAACAGAACTCGAATACCGCATTATAGCGGTAAATAAAGCTGGCGAGGGTCAGCCGAGTAATACAGTGATGGCGGTTTTATGAAAACTAACAATTGAAAGGGTTATCAATGGAACCCGACAAATTAAAACATTTGGAATTTATTCAGAATGTAATAACAAGGATGAATACAAACTCTTTTCAGATTAAAGGGTGGGCTGTAACATTAGTATCAGCAACTTTAGCATTATATGCGTCAACGAAAAATGATTGCTTTATACTTGTAGGCGTGTTCCCATCTCTCATATTCTGGTTTCTGGATGCGTATTATTTAACGCAAGAGCGTAAGTTCCGGGGTTTGTATAACGATGTGGCAGGTGTTTCAGAAAAACCGCTCGATTTGAAACCGTTTGCCATGAGACCAGATTTATACGTAGGCGGAAAGTATCGTTATTGGAATGTGTTTTGGTCAACAACAATTTGGAAATTGTATTTGCCAGTCATTATTATGTTGACCGGCATATTTATTTATCTGAAAGTTAATTAATCTAATCGAAGGAGTTTAAAATGGCCAGAAGAGTATTTTTTAGTTTTCATTACAAACCAGATTGCTGGAGGGCTTCGCAAGTAAAAAATAGCTGGGTCACACAAGAAAGGAAAGATGCCGGCTTTTTTAATTCTGTAGAATGGGAAGAAGTTAAAAAGAAAAAAGATCCTGACATAGAGAAATGGATTGATGGCCAACTAGAAGGAACATCAGTAACGGTTGTTTTAATTGGCACAAATACAGCTGGTAGAAAATGGATTAACTATGAAATAAAAAGTAGCTATAAGAAAGGCAATGGTTTGTTAGGGATTTATATTCATAATAAAGAAAATAGCAAGGGTCTTACAAGTAGCAAGGGAAAAAACCCATTTGATGATTGGCATATAACCCTTAATGGTCAGAAAAAATACTTTTCCTCTATGTATCCTGTCTATGATTGGGTAAATGACGATGGCTATAACAAAATGGGTGATTGGATTGAAAAAGCTGCAAAAGATGCGGGAAGGTAAATTCCGGCGAACAACAAAGGATAGTTTTAAAGATGTAAAATGAAAGGAATAGCGATGGCAAAGAACGAAAAAACCTCAAAACGAGTAGGCAAAATTGCTTCCCAACAACTGCGAAGCAAAAGAACCTCAAAAAAGGCCAAGAGCACCGCCGCCTCTGCATTAACCCAAAGAGCAAGTCAAGTTAAGTCATCAGCTAGAATCGGAGGAATTACTCGTAGAACAGTACGCTCTGTAGTTAAGAGGGTAAGCAACACCCGGAATAGAAAATAATGGCCGTTAAGGAATACACCAGCAACGTTTTTATAAATTGCCCATTTGATGAGATGTATAAAGATATCTTCAACGCTATTGTATTTGCAGTTTTTGACTGCAATTTCCGAGCACGTTGCGCATTAGAAGAAGAGGATTGTGGTGAAGTTAGAATTGAAAAGATTTTACGCATTATATCGCAATGCAAGTATGGTATTCATGATATCAGCCGAACTGAATTATGTAAAAAAAACAACTTGCCTCGTTTCAATATGCCATTGGAACTTGGAATGTTCTTAGGTGCAAAAAAGTATGGAACAAAGGATCAAAAGAAAAAAACTTGTTTAATTATGGATAAGGAAAAATATAGATTTCAAAAATTTATATCAGATATAGCAGGGCAAGACATTAAACAACATGATAGCAATCCTAAAAACGCCATTAAAGTAATTACAGATTGGCTTAGGAATGTTTCAAAACGAAAAACTATTCCTGGCGGTTTAGTGGTGGCCGAAAGATATAGCGTTTTTAAAAACGAACTTCCCGAAATATGTGAATTGTCCGGGATAAGGGAAAACGAGCTTGGATTCAATGACTATTCGACTTTTGTTTCTGCATGGATTAAGGAACACTTAAGATCTTAACAACTGTATCTGTATAAAGTTTGACGGTTTATTTAATATGTATCGTTTGGGTTGCTTGTATCAAGGCAAAATAACAAATTTGTACTGAATAAAGAAAATTAATTTTTTGAAAGGAGTTTAGAAATGGCAAGGAACGAAAAGACCTCAAAACGAGTAGGCAAAATCGCTTCCCAACAACTGCGAAGCAAAAGTACTTCAAAAAAGGCCAAGAGTACCGCTGCCTCTGCATTAACCCAGCGGCCAGACAGAAAGAAACGCAAGAAATAGCTTTACATCATGGTATTGTAAGCTGACATCACGGCTTTGTAAGGTTACATCATTAAATTGCAGCTTTACATCGTGGCATTGCAAGCGTGATTTACCGTGGGTAACGGGTGATCCGTCTCTGATGAGGCATTACCCGTGGCGATGATAACGGGACTGACCGCAAACGCCGTGCTTTACCCGGCGCCGCCAGTAGCGGATAAATGCTCTCAACGCCTAAAAATAATCAGCGTAAACCCTTCGACTCGGGTTTAGCTCGCTCAGGACATGTCCGCGTTAATCCATAGTCAAAATAGATTCTTCACTATCGTTCAGAATAACAAATCAGTATCTAATCCTTTTGTGCCTTTTCGCTGCAATTTTTTATAATATCTCTGTGGCCTCTATGAGATCTATGGCTAACGATAAAAGCTGGTTATTCCTTGACGGGCGTAGAGCCAATATCTATAATCCGGACTAACCAAACCAAAATATGGATAAGATTTACAGGATACCTTATGGCATAAATTATCCTGTTTATCCTGTCTAAAAAAACAGGGCATTATTATGAATCAATGGCGTTTTGAGGTGTTCAGTCGCAGCGGATTTGCGGATGTTCACGGCAACGGTGTTTATGAAGACATAAAAGAGCTGGGAATAACTACTGTAGAGGCGGTTCAGTCAGCAAAGGTGTTTTTAATTGAGGCTGACTTTGATAAAAACTTTGCAGAGCGAGTAGCCGGGGAGCTTTTAACAGACAGGGTCTGTGAGGAATATTACATTGGCAGGAGTAAGGCACCTGTAGGACTGGCGAAGGCAACACTTATAGAAGTTCATCTGAAAAGTGGAGTGACAGACCCGGTAGCAGAATCGGTTGTAGCTGGGATAGCAGATATGGGGGTCGAGGCAGAACATGTCAGAACCGCGCGAAAATATATTATTTTAGGTGGTATAACCGACAGCCAGACAGACTTGATTGCGAAAAAGATTCTGGCGAATGACTGCATTGAAGATGTGGTAGTCGGTGACGAGACCGAGCCTCCAAACCCACATCTAAAACCATATCAATTACAGATAGCGAACTGGCCTATTGGGGATTTGGATGATGATGGTTTAGCGGCACTTAGTAAAGACAAAGACATGTTTCTCAACTTAGTTGAGATGCAGACGATACAGAAACACTACAGGCAGCTTGACAGAGAGCCTACGGATATTGAGCTTGAGACTTTGGCGCAGACGTGGAGTGAGCACTGTGTTCATAAGACCCTGAAAAGTTCGGTAGACCTGGTTATCAACGGAGAGGAAAAGCATTTTGATAATCTTTTGAAAGAAACTGTCTTTGGGGCAACGAAAAAACTTAACAAGGACTGGTGCATAAGCGTTTTCGATGATAACGCAGGTGTTGTGGAATTCGACGAGAATAGCGCTATATGTTTTAAGGTTGAGACGCACAATCACCCTTCGGCACTTGACCCGTATGGCGGAGCGGCAACGGGTATCGGCGGAGTGATACGGGACCCTATGGGGACAGGGATGGGAGCCAAACCAATCGCTAACACGGACATATTCTGTTTTGGCGAACCGGATAAAAGTCCGGAAGAAATACCAAAGGGTGTGCTGCACCCGCGAAGGATAATGAAAGGTGTCGTGACAGGTGTTCGTGATTACGGAAACAGGATGGGGATACCGACGGTCAACGGCGCTATTTACTTCGATGACAGGTACATGGCCAATCCTTTGGTATTCTGCGGGAACGTAGGATTGATGGACAGGGACAAATGTTTTAAAAACCCGCAGAGCGGCAATCTGATTATTGTAGTTGGAGGCAGAACCGGCAGAGACGGCATCCACGGGGCCACGTTCTCTTCGGGTCAGATGACACATGAGCACGAAACCATCTTTTCGCACGCCGTCCAGATTGGAAACGCCATTACTGAAAAGAAGATGCTGGATGTAATACTTCAGGCGAGGGATGCAGAGCTTTATGAAGCTATAACTGACTGCGGGGCTGGCGGATTGAGCAGCGCGGTTGGTGAGATGGGTGAAAAACTCGGCGCCGAAGTTGACCTTGAGAAAGTACCTTTGAAGTATGCCGGGTTAAACTATACCGAAATCTGGATAAGCGAAGCACAGGAAAGAATGGTAATAGCGGTAAAAGAGGAAAATCTCGACAAGATAATGAAGATTTTCGATTCTGAAAATGTTGAGGCGACGGTCATCGGCAGGTTTACGAATGACAGGAAATTGAAACTTCGTTACCGGACAGAGCAGGTCGCCGAGCTTGATATGGAATTTCTGCACAATGGAGTTCCCAAGTATTCGCGTAAGGCGGTGTGGAATTCTTTGAAACTTAGTGAACCAAACCTTAAAGAAAAAGACAATTATAATGACGAGCTTTTGGAGATTTTGTCCAGCTATAACGTTGCAAGCAAGGAATGGGTCATCAGGCAATACGACCATGAGGTTCAGGGCGGCTCGGTTATTAAGCCCTTGACCGGAATAAAGAATGACGGGCCAGGTGATGCAGCGGTTGTTCAGCCGAAATTAGACTCGGACAAAGGGATAGCTATAAGCTGCGGGATGAATCCGTTATATGGTGACATTGACCCATATTGGATGACAATGGCGAGTATAGATGAGGCGATAAGGAATCTGATATGTGTGGGCGGCCGGTTTGACCGGATAGCGATATTGGATAATTTCTGCTGGGGAAATTGCACAAAACCTGAAACATTAGGGCCTCTGGTCAGGGCTGCACAGGCGTGTTATGATGGAGCGATTGGTTTCGAGGCGCCGTTTATTTCGGGTAAGGATTCTTTGAACAATGAATTTGAATGTGAGGACGGAACAACAATTTCGATTCCTTCGACACTTTTGATAAGTGCGATATCGATAGTCGATGATGTAAACAAGTGCGTGACAATGGATGCAAAAAAAGTCTCTAACTTTTTGTTTGTGGTTGGCCAGACCAAAAATGAATTAGGAGCTTCACATTATTATAAAATTAAAGGCGAGCTCGGAGCGAATGTACCTAAAGTGGACATGGAGCAGGCAGCCAAAACTGCCAGGAAAATATCAGAGGCTATAGCGGAAGGGTTAATCGTTAGTTGTCACGACTGCAGCGAGGGTGGACTGTCAGTTGCGCTGGCAGAGATGGGATTTGCCGGCGGATTGGGAATTGAAGCTGACCTTAGAGGGCTTGTAAAAAGTGATGATTGCAGAAGGGTTGATTCGCAACTGTTTAGTGAATCAAATTCACGCTATATTGTAGAGGTCGAGCCGGAAAAATATGACGCATTTGCCAGGAAGATGCTGAATCTGCCATTCGGGCAAATAGGTAAGGTAACCAACGAAAAGAGACTTGTAATTAAAAATGAAAAAGGTGATGCAGTTATCGATATTGATATGGATTCTTTAAAACAGGCATGGCAAAAGCCTTTTGACTGGCAGTAACATATTTAGTTTTGAATTATTAGTTTTTAGCTAAGGTAGAAAATGGGACAGGTAAAAGCGATAGTACTGAGGGCGGCAGGGATAAACTGTGATGTTGAGACCGCCTATGCACTTGAATTAGCTGGTGCACAGGCAGAGCGAATACATATAAACCGGCTGATTGAAGATAAAAAGCTACTTGATGATTATCAGATAATCGTTGTGCCGGGTGGATTCAGCTATGGTGATGACGTTGCAGCAGGAAAGATTTTAGGCAATCAAATCGTGCATCATCTTTTTGAGCCTATGCAGAGATTCATTGATGAGGGTAAGCTGATACTCGGGATTTGTAACGGTTTTCAGGTATTGGTCAAAGCTGGTCTTTTGCCAGAATGTGAGTCAGCAGACGCAGAGCATGGTATAACAATAACTTACAATGACAGCGGTAAGTTCGAGGACAGGTGGGTTTATTTGTCACCTCAGACGGACAGATGTGTCTTTATCGAGAAGGGTCGGCAGATTTATCTGCCTATAGCGCATGGCGAGGGCAAGGTTGTCACCAATAACGAAGGTATCCTTGAAACATTAGAAGCAGACGGCCATATAGCTTTTAAATATGTAGATAAAGAAGGGGGCGAAGGTGAGTATCCGGTTAATCCGAATGGTTCGGTCAATTCTATCGCCGCTCTTACAGATAAGACAGGCAGAGTATTAGGGCTTATGCCGCACCCTGAAAGATTCGTACGTAAGACCCAGCATCCGCGGTGGACGCGTGAGGAAACAGATGCTGATGGAATGACGATATTTAATAACGCCGTCAGGTACGTGCGTGAAAACCTTTAATATATCCTCATTGGGGTTGTAAATACACAAGAGGGCTCGAATTTTCTTGCAAAAAACTCGGGTTATGTGTAAGTTATTTAACCTTGTAGAAAGGTGATTTGCAGGGGCCCGTGGCTCAGCGGTTAGAGCAGTGGACTCATAATCCATTGGTCGTAGGTTCGAATCCTACCGGGCCCAGTAGAAAAATTAAAATTTAAAACCGGCTTTTTTGTAACTCATATCTCACCTTAGCCCAACCACACCATTAAACATTAAGGTTCTAATAACCAACCAAGCTGAGTAGATTCGACTGTGCTCAGTGTAAGAATGGAGGCTGAGCGGATACCGGTTCATAATAATACTAAAAACGGCTTTTTTTTGGTTGCGAATGCGCTTATAATCTTATGTGGAAAGGAAACACAGAAGATATGGGGTATTTTCGTAAAAATATAGAGCAGTTGAAAGGCTATGTGCCGGGATTTCAGCCTGAAAGTACAAATGTTGTCAAGCTCAATACCAATGAGAACCCGTATCCGCCAAGTCCGAATGTTATGAAGGTATTGGTGGATATGACAGCTGAACAGCTTCGACGGTATCCTGACCCTTCGGGCAATAAGTTTCGCCAGGCAGCGGCTGAGCTTAACGGAGTGAATGCAGAAAATATAATGTGCTGTAACGGCGGGGATGATTTGCTGACAATTGCTTTTAGATGTTTTTGTGATAGCGGGCGGGCTGTTGCGTATCCAATTCCAACGTATTCGCTTTATCCGGTATTGGCTAAATTGCAGAATTGCCCAATTATCGAGGTGGAGTTTGACAATGAATTCAACTTGCCTGCAAAGTTGTCGAGTACAGGGGCAGCATTAACCATTGTCTGCAATCCGAATGCGCCAACGGGAAGCTTTATAAATATTGATGAACTGGCGTCACTGGCAGATGAGGTGAAGGGAGCATTGCTTATAGATGAGGCGTATGTTGATTTTGCCGAGGCAAACTGCGCAGGCCTGATTAAAAAATTCGATAATGTAATAATACTCCGTTCGATGAGTAAAGGATATTCTCTGGCAGGTATGCGGTTCGGATATGCGATTGCAGCTGCAAATCTGATTGAAGGAATGATGAAGGTTAAGGACTCTTATAACGTTGATGCAGTTGCGATTGCGGCTGCAACTGCGGCAATAAAGGACCAGCAGTATTTCAAGGCTAATATCGAGAAGGTAAAAAAAGAGCGGAAAAGGATTACCGAAGAGCTTGGGAAACTCGGATTTGAGATACCCGAGAGCTCTACAAATTTTGTTTTAGCTAAATGTAAAGACTACAAAGCAGGCGAAATATATGATAAATTGGTGCAGCAAAATATTTATATACGGTATTTCGACTTGCCGGGATTGACAGACAGGTTCAGGATAACAGTTGGAAAAGAAAATCAGAATGATAAGTTGCTCTCGGCATTGAAGGAAATATTGGCAAAATAAGGGAATGATTATGGCTGACAGAACGGCAAAAATTGAGCGGAAGACGAAAGAAACTGATGTTATGGTTGAGCTTAACCTCGATGGCGTTGGTAAATATGAAATCGATAGCGGGATAGGGTTTCTCGACCACATGCTGACACATCTTAGCAAGCACAGCAAAATCGACCTTATAGTCAAGGCTAAAGGTGATTTGGAAGTTGATGCGCACCATACGGTTGAAGATATAGCGATATGTCTTGGTGACGGGTTAACAAAGGCTCTCGGGGACAAGAAAGGCATTGCAAGATACGGAAACAGCTCGGTACCAATGGAGGATTCACTGGCGAACGTTGCGCTGGATCTGTCGGGCAGGAGCAGTTTTATCTATAACGTAAACTATGGCACGGAAAAGATTGGCGATTTTGACGTTGAATGTATCGAGGAAATGCTGCGGAGTTTTTCCAATAATGGAAAGTTCAATCTGCACATAAATGTACCTTATGGCACAAACAGTCACCATATAGCAGAAGCAGTATTCAAAGGACTTGGGCAGGCTTTAGGAGAGGCTGTAAAAATCATAGGCGGTGACATTCCCAGCACGAAGGGCATATTGTGATTGAAGAACATGACCATGAATATCGCAGTGGAATCGGAACTGATATCCACCAGATAATTGAGGGCAGAAAATTGATGCTCGGCGGGGTTCATGTGCCGTGTCCATTCGGATTGGCCGGTCACAGTGACGGCGATGTTGCGATACATGCGGTTATCGATGCATTGCTTGGAGCGGCATGTTTAGGTGACATCGGTACATTTTTCCCTGATACAGATGCTAAGTGGAAAGATGCCGATAGCAAGGGGCTTTTGCTTAACGTTAAGAACATGCTCGAGGAAAATCGCTGGGTCATTGTTAATATCGATTTGATAATTCATCTCGAAGAGCCTCGACTTGAACCGGTCAAGCAACAGATAAAGCGATGTATTGCCAGTATATTAGGAATAGATTTTAATGCGATGAACGTAAAGGCGAAAACCAATGAAGGACTCGGTGAAATAGGAAAAGGCGAGGCCATAGCGGCAACTGCGATGGTGCTTTTGAGAAGAAAATATAAAAGAACGCTATGAAGTTAATTTGTGTCTGAAAGTATTTAGGAAGTTTTTTTGATGGGACTGAAATTATATAACACTCTGAGTCGAACTAAAGAGGAATTCAAACCTCTGAAAAAAGGTGAAGTTGGAATATACGTTTGCGGGCCGACGGTTTACGGCCATGCACATCTTGGACATGCGAAAAGCTATGTGAGCTTTGATATCCTTGTACGATATTTAAAGTATCTCGGCTATCATGTAACATACGTTCAAAATATAACTGACGTAGGCCATCTGACTGATGATGCCGACGAGGGCGAAGATAAATTAGCAATAGCAGCAAAAAAAGAAAAGATGCACCCGATGGCATTGGCGGAATACTATACACGCAGTTATTTTGAGGACATGGACAAACTTAATTGTGTCCGGCCTGATATCAGCCCAAGAGCCAGTGGGCATATAATCGAACAAATAGAACTGGTAAAAACTCTTTTGGAAAAAGGGTTCGCCTATGAGGTAAATGGTTCTGTTTATTTTGATGTTTCAAAATTCGAAGGTTACGGCAAACTTTCGGGCAGGAACACGGAGGATATGATAGCTGGGGCAAGAGTGAAAGTGTCGCCGGATAAAAAGAATCCTGCTGATTTCGCTTTATGGAAAAAGGCGGAAGCGAATCATATTATGCAGTGGCCAAGCCCGTGGGGGATGGGGTATCCAGGCTGGCATCTGGAATGCTCTGTGATGAGTATGAAATATCTTGGCAAGACAATTGATATTCACGGCGGTGGGATGGAAAATCAGTTTCCTCATCACGAATGTGAAATCGCTCAATCAGAGGCTGCCAACGGTGTCGAGTTTGTTCGATACTGGATTCATAATAATATGGTTACCGTTGACAGCCAAAAAATGGGCAAGAGTCTGAATAATTTCATAACGTTGAAACAGACATTCAACGGGTCACATGAAAGACTGACGAGGCATTATGACCCATTGGCAGTAAGACAGTTAGTACTAAATAGTCACTATCGAAGCCCGCTTGATTTTTCAGATGCAGCTTTATTCGCAGCTCAAAGTGGTAATGATAAAATAACTCAGGTAGTGAAGGTTGTCCGGGCAAATATGAAAATGGCAAATCCGGGCGAGGTAGATGAAAAAGTCATTAAAAAACTTTCGCAGCTTAAGGAAAAGTTCGAGGCGGCAATGAACGATGATTTGAATACATCGATAGCACTGTCGGTTATTTTCGAGCTTGTCAGGGTAACAAATACATTAGTTGAAGATAAGAATACTACTGCGGCAACTTATGAGGCAGTTGAAGAATTGTTTAGTAAATTAGGCGGCGAGGTGCTTGGTATCGTATTAGAAGAATATCAGCAGACAGCCGGCAGCGGTGATGATGAAATAGTAGCCAAGCTGATGGAAATAATAACAGAACGCAGAAATGATGCCCGGCAGCGAAAAGATTTTGCAGCAGCTGATACAATTCGAGATAATTTAGCAGAAACCGGAATCGTGCTGGAAGATGGTCCGGAAGGTACGACATGGAGAAAGAAATGAAAATACTCGGTATTGACCCGGGTTTGCAGGTGTGCGGTTATGCATGCTTAGAAACAGGTTCTACAGGCGATAAATTAGTGGAAGGAGGAGTTTTTCGCACGACTAAAAACGCCTCGATGGAAATAAGATTAAACCAGATAGCTGAAGACCTCTCAGCTATTTTGGGAAGATTCAAGCCTGATTGTGTAGCAGTTGAACAATTGTATTCACATTATAAGCATCCACGGACATCGATATTGATGGGGCATGCAAGAGGTGTTATATTGCAGAAGTGTGCCGAAGCTGGGGTAGAGGTTAAAAGTTTTAGTGCTACGAGAATAAAAAAGTCACTTACCGGTAACGGCAGAGCATCAAAACAGCAGATGCAACAGGCGGTAAAGTTCGTATTGTCGCTGGATACAGTACCGGAACCTAATGATGTTGCAGACGCAACGGCAACGGCACTTTGCTGTGCAAATTCTATAAATGCCGCCAACATGGTATTGGAAGGCTGATTATGATAGCACGAATCGAAGGAAAACTTATAAATCTGGAAACCGATAGCGGCCTTGTGCAAGTCGGTGCGGTTGGCTATGAAGTTATGCTGCCTGGTTATTGCATTAACGAACTTTCGGAACGAATTGGCTGCGATATCACGCTATGTACTATGGAATATTATGAGGGGACGCCGGGTGGCGGTAATTTGATACCTCGATTGATTGGATTTTTAAGTGATGCGGAAAGGGCTTTTTTTGTTAAATTTACCAGTGTTAAGGGGATAGGTATAAAAAAGGGTTTGAAGTCACTTAGTATACCGATATCTACCATAGCGGCAGCTATAGAAAACGGGGATGAGAAATTATTGATGTCACTTCCTGCGATAGGCAAAAGGATGGCACAGCAGATAATCGCAGAATTGAGTGGCAAGTTAGGTGACTTTGCGGCGGCTGGGATAATTAGAGGTGAAAGTGCGGAATTTAAAAATTTCCAGACAGAGGCGTTAGAAATACTTATCGCATGGGGAGAAAAAAGAAATGAGGTAATGGAGCTTATTGAGATGACTTGTAAGAAACATCCAGATATAGAAACAGCTGAGGAATTAGTGCCGCAGGTTTATAGATTAAAACAGGGAATTGAAGTTTAATGGCAATAGACAGAGTTATAGACAGTCAGCAATTGAACTATGAAGAAGAGGCCTTTAACGTATCTCTAAGGCCTAAAACATTAGATGAATGTATAGGGCAATCCAATATCAAGGAAAAGCTTATAATTGCGATACAGGCAGCCAAGCAAAGAGGCGAACCTTTAGAGCATATCCTTTTTTACGGGCCGCCCGGACTTGGCAAGACGACACTTGCCAATATTGTGGCAAATGAGATGGGAAATAAGATGCGAAGCTCATCTGGCCCTGCCCTGAACAAGCAGGGTGACGTGATGGGTCTTTTGAGTAATATAAGCACAGGCGACGTGCTTTTTATCGATGAGATTCACCGGCTGAGTACGCCGGTTGAAGAGTTTATTTATCCGGCGATGGAGGATTTCAAGGTCGACTTTACGGTCGACAGCGGACTTCATGCCAAGACGATAAATTTTCCTCTTAAACGATTTACATTGATTGGCGCAACAACGAGGGCGGGACTTTTAAGTGCGCCGCTTCGCGGTCGATTCGGGATGCTGTATCATGTTGATTTTTACAGCCGGCAGGAACTGACTATGATTTTAAACCGGTCTGCAAATTTATTAAAGCTTGAATGTGAGAACGGGACACTTGAACTGATTGCAGATAGAAGCCGCGGGACGCCTCGAGTAGCAAACCGATTGTTAAAGCGGGTTCGCGATTATGCACAGGTTAAGGGTGAAGGTATTTTGACCAGCCTGATTGTTGAAAGTGCCTTAAAGATGGAGCAGATTGATTCGCTGGGTCTGGATGAATTAGACAGGGCATTTTTGCGGGCGCTGGGAGAGGTTTATGACGGCGGGCCTGCAGGTATAGAAGCAATAGCAGCGACATTAGGCGAAGAGAGGGATACGCTGGAAGATGTTGTTGAGCCATACCTGTTACAGATAGGATTTGTCCGGCGAACCAAGCGAGGCAGGGAAATTACCAAACAGGCCTGTAAACATTTGGGGATAAGGATTCATAAGAGAAAAGACAATACGCTACAACAGGAACTTTTCGAGCAGGATGATTAAAAAATAGAAATCAGAATACAGAAGTCAGTAGACAGTAGACAGCAGGCAAAACACCGAAGATACAAAGATTACCTGAATGATTTTTCCTATATATAATCGTCTCGTTTTTTACTTTTCAAAAAGCAATTTTGGTTTTGAAAAATCCAGAATTTTGAAAAAATAGCGAAATTTGGGATTAAATTTCTTGGGTTTTGGGGGATGGATGTTGGTTTTTAGGTTGAAAACGGGGATTCAAGTCAATCAAATGCGCAAGTAAGCATAAAAACAGGGGTAAAACTTACAAAAATTCGCAAAAATTTACAGAAATTGACCTGAAAGGTACTCAAAATGTACCAAAAATCGCAAAAATTTACATTTTGAAAAAGCGCGCTTGCGCGATTTGTTCGTTTCTCGTCGCTCGTGGTTCGTCGCTCGAAAAAGAAAATTTTTAAACGCAGATTAACACGGATTTGATATTATATGGCCGAACAACTTTAATTTTTCAAGATATGCTTCTCATCAATCCACCCCAAAAAGGCAGGTTTTTTTTGGACATCTGAAGAAATCAAGATCGCTTTCCTCCTTGCTCGCGTGAGCGCGACAAGGAAATTACATATATCCTGATCGGAAACGTTATTGTCTGTATCTTTTATGAAATACTTATCGTCAAAATGTGTGATAAATACATAGTCGGCGGCAAGCCCCTTCGAACTCTGAATAGTCGTTGCCGTTATAGGGATTTTCCTAACTTCTGGATTAGCTTTGGTTGTCGATTTAGACGGTGGCTGACAAGACTTTATTTCGTTTTCCAAATAACCCCTTGCCATTCCATAAGCATCAATGTCAACTTTATCCAGGAGGTTAGCAAGGTCTTCCTCTTTTACCTGCTTTCCATCTCTTACCGCTCGGAGAATTGTAAGCGTACCTTTTACTTCTTTTTTTGTTTCCGCCTTAATTAGCTCAACAACTTTTTTTGCATCGTCCTTGTGAGTCTGTTTCAGAAGAGTTTCAAATTCTGTATCATTGAGCATGTTCTTTGCAACTATGCGCCAACCAAGATTACAATCTTTTTCTTTAAGTAGTAATTTTAAACCATCAAGCAATGTCGGCTCTGTCGCGTTCTTCTTTTTCTTGAATTGGATATTATTGAATCCTTTGTCTTTAAGGGCACTAACTATAGTTTTACACTGTGTATTTGTCGGGGAAATTATCAACACAGAGAATTTGTCACGAACTTCCTCAGCAATCTTTTGTATTTGATCCTGAATATACCAAGGAATTTGCTTTGCCTGCAATTGTTTATAAATAATACAAGGATTTTTGTCGCTAATTTTATCTTTATCTTCATCATTGAAGTATTGAAAAGGCTTGTCAATTCTGCTGAAAAGATGCCCCTTATTTTTTGCGTGTTTTATTATGTCGTTGATTGTCTCAACTATCACTCGAGTGCATCTCGAACAATATGGCAAGTTAAACGAAGTATATTCTGAGCTTTGTTCGCTATACCTTTCACGGATATGCTCTGGACTTGCACCCTTAAAGCCATATAATGCTTGGTCATCATCTCCAGCAAGAAGAACAGGGTTATTCTTGGCAAGAATATCTATGAGCGACACCTCCAGTTTGTTGAAGTCCTGAAATTCATCAACTACCACTTGTGTGAAGTTCGGTATCTTATCCTCGTATTTCTCTAAAAGTTTCACCGCTGCGAATACGCTATCTGGAAATCCGTAATGTTCATAATAATCTTTGCGTTTCTTGTAGAATTCTATGTGTGTATTATCATCATCTCGATTGCGGAACAGGTCGTCGAAGTCAATGTCCTCTTCCAGAAGGATTTTCGCATCCACACTAATCACTTTTTTGCCAAGCTCTGGAAATATCTTAATATCCTCATCCTTCTTGGCTTTTTTCAATATGCCACGGGCAAAACCGTGTAAAGTTTTTACATCAGAAATTCCACAAAGTTCGAGAGATAAATCCTCAACAAGAGCGTTTACAAAGGATAGCGTCAGAGTATCTTCCTTGCCTTCAAGAATCATCTTGAATAAATATGTCTTACCAGTTCCCGGTCCAGCAACGACTATATTCTTGCTTGAGGACGAATTCAGAACCGCCTCTACATGTTCTTGTCTTTTGCATTTTGCGATCGCGTATTTGCCTTTTTCAACGCTTTTGTCCGAAATCGAATCTCTGACTTTGATGTTCATATAACTTACCTGTTTAAGAAGCTCCCGTTGCTTTTTGTTCGCTCGCTTACTGATAACTCAATCAAACGCCTTCTATAAGCTCTATTCTAACAAATTTTATTCCTTTGCACAAATCCAGGTTAGATTTTATTTCAGGATATATTTTGCCATTCTTGGTGGTTTGCCCAGCAGCTCGGTGAAATGATAGACAAGAACCTTCTCAATTTCTTTTAAGGTATGAGCGCCGGCGTCGGCAATTTTTTTCAAGTCGATAAGACACTCGGCTGCAGGTAAAGACAGTTTAATCTTATCGGTAAAGGCGGCTTCACAATCCTTGCAGATAAGGCCGTTAGCGGAACTACTGAAATATAGTTCGTCGCTTGTCGCTCGTCGCTCCCCTCGGCTTCGCTCGGGACAGGCGTATTTCGTATTGCAATTTACACAGTAATTTAGAACCGGTTGGAGGCCTATTTCCCTTAGCAATGATAATTGAAATAATATCAGCAGTGAAAGCGTATCTCGTGAAGCGTGAAGCCCTTCGGCGATGCTCATGGTAAACGTGAAGCGTATCTCGTTAACATCCTGTAAGAATTGCAGGAAATTATCGAACAGTTGCGGATGCGGGTCGAATTCGGTTGTGAGTGAATTTACCAGCTCGGCTGCGAAAGAGGCACAGTTTAACGAAAAGAGATTGCCGGCTATAGCAGAAAATTGCGGCTCTTGCTCGAATTCGGTAAGAGTAGCGAGTTTGGTATCATCAGAATGGGCAAAGACGATTCGGCCATAAGCGAATAGTTCAATAGCACCATCGAAAGATGATTTTGGCCTTTTACTTCCCTTGGCGATAGCGCTTATCTTGCCACTCTCTTTTGTAAAAAGTGTTACAATCTGCGAAGTCTCCGAATAATCGGTGGCACGTATGCAAATGGCGTGGTCTTTAGTTAGCATTTTGCTGTTGGGCTGTTTTTTGAATTCTGATACGTTTAATTTTTCTTGCTTCAGCAGATGTTATATTGAATTTGAGGTTTTGATAATCGAAATTTTCACCTGCTTTCGGGATATAGCCTAAATGTGAGAAGACAAATCCGCCAATAGTGTCATAGTCTTCGTCCTCAGGCAGATTCAGGTCGAACTGGTCATTCAGGTCATCGACATAGGTTCTGGCATCTACTTCGACAGTATCGGTGTCAATTTGGTTAATAGGTTTTGCCGGAGTTTTCTCGTATTCATCAGTAATCTCTCCGACAAGCTCTTCGAGTATATCTTCCAGCGTGACAATGCCGGCAGTTCCGCCGTATTCGTCTAATACAACTGCAATATGCAGCTTCTGATTCTGGAACTCATGAAGCAGAACTCTTAGAGGTTTTGTCTCGGGGACAAAATAGGCTTCTCTCTTCTTGTCACGCAGCTTGAAGTTATTCGGGTCTTTTCCGATTTCGCTAAGCAGATCCTTAGCATAAATAAAACCGATTATGTTGTCGATATTTTCTTCATATACCGGAACGCGCGTATGGCCTGCAGTGTTTATGGTCTGCAGGACAGTATCAAGACTGGAATTGGTCTCGACAGCTATAATATCTGTGCGAGGAGTCATAATTTCATCAGCGGTAGTGTCACTTAGTTCGAGTACGTTTTCAATCATTTCCTGTTCTTCTTCGTCGACAGCACCGGCCATTCGATGCTGTTCCAGGCCGGTAAGGAACTGCTCCTGTTTTTCTTCCTGCTGTTGAAGCGGAGTAGTTTCAGCGATACCGGCGAGACGCCGTATAAGGATGTCGTATAAATGAATTATGTAGAGCAGAGGCCTGACAAAAAATGAACAAATTATAAGTATTCTGTAAGTTCTGCTCAGGATTTTTTCACCTGCATATTTAGCCAGGGCACGAGGAATTGCCAAATTAAAAATCAAAAATATGCTAAGAGCAATGACAAGAACGATTATATAATCGCTGACCTGGAGAGTGTTTTTTTGTGAGAGCGAAAAAGCAACCAACAAAACCAACACCATTACCATATTAAAAATAAATCTACACAACACACATGCCAAAACAGTTTTTTCTGCATTTTCAGCTAACAGGTCAGTCAGCTTCTCGGCCTTCTGCTCGCCATGGCCGGCTTTGAAGGCATCGAGCAATTTGACGCGGGAAAAAATCCTTAAAGCTGTTGCTGTAATCGAGAAGAACATTGCCCCGCCGGTAAGAAGGCACGTAAGCAATACAGCCCATCCTAAATGAGTCACAAATTGTCCTTTCAACTAATTCAGTACACAGGTTAATTTAACCTTTTTCGCCCTATGTATTTTTGTTTTTATTATATACCAAACCAAAGCCGAGTTGTTGTAAAATTTCATCCTCGGTGTCGTGCATTTTTTTCGCATCATCGCTTTTGGCGTCATTAAAACCAAGGTTGTGAAGAATTGCATGTGTTATATAAAGAGCCAGTTCAGTTTTGTGTGGGTGGTGTCTTAAATCAGCCTGGCTGACAGCTTTTTCACCATTTACGATTAATTCGAATAACCTCGCAGCATGTGAGTTGTCATCTGACAGGTCAAAACTTAAACAATCGGTACTGGAATCACAGTTCAGAAATCTTTTGTTTAGAGCCTGCATTTCTTTATCGTCAACAATAGCGATGCTGACCGTAACATCAGACATATCGAATCGCTGACAGACGATGTTAATCAACTTCTCAATCTCGGCCTGTGATAAATCAATATTATCGAAGTTTTTTTTGACCTGTACTTCTATCATAGTATCAATTATCGGTATCTGAAGTTTACTGTGATTCTTCGAGCGGAGTTGGGTATGCGATTCTGCCGTGATAGTGGGCAGCAAGTGTTTTTGATATACTTGCCTCAATCCGGCTTAATTCTCTTAGTGAAAGGTCGCATTCATCGAACTGTCCATCCTGCAGGCGTTTCATTGCCATGTTATGCACAACCGTTTCAATTTTTGTCGGCGTAACTTCAGCAAGTGACCTTACAGTTCCTTCGACGGCATCGCAGAGCATAACAATAGCAGCTTCTTTAGTTCTGGGTTTTGGACCTGAATACCGGAATTCTGTCTCAGAAGGCGGAGATTGTTTTTCATCCTGTTTTTTTCTGGCTTCATTATAGAAAAACTCGACAAGTGTCGTACCATGATGTGTTTCAATGAACTGTCGAAGGACAGCCGGCAGCTTATACTCTCTGGCCATTTCAATCCCGTCTTTGACGTGGCCGACAATGATTAACTGACTCATGGCCGGTGAAAGCTCTTTGTGTCTGCTTTGAGAACCCAATTCATTTTCAATAAAGTAAGTAGGTTTGTTAATTTTTCCTATGTCGTGATAATATGCTCCTACCCTGCATAACAGGCCATTTCTTCCGATGGCCTGAGCGGCAGTCTCTGCGACAGAGCCAACCAACAGGGAATGACTAAACGTGCCCGGGGCCTCCATGGCAAGTCTTTTGAGCAACGGCTGATTGGCATCGGTGTAATCAAGAAGGGTCATGCTTGTTGAAATACGAAAAGTTTTTTCGATAAGAGGCAACAGGCTTTGAATTATAAGGCCGACGAGAAAAGTTGCACCGGCATGATAACCGGAGTTTTTGAGTATAGCAGCTACTTTAAAATCTGTGAGAAATCCCAGAGAAACAGAGACTACCAGAACGATGGCGGCTGCCAAGGCGCTGACTTCGAGCAGTTTCATCCTTGTTCTGATTTCCTTCAATGAGAAACAGCAAGTGATTGCGCCTGCTGACGATATTAAGAAAAGACTTACATTAGCCAGCGGCCCGGCAGCTAAGCAGGCAAGGGTGCAATAAAAAATACTCATGCCGATTGCGAACCGCTGGTCATATGCAACAGTCAAAATTATAGCGGCAGTAACTGCAGTAGCGGTGACCCAGTATTGCTGGTTGGATAGTGATATTCCAAATTTTGTTGCAGCTAACAGCAAAACAAACATAATAACCAGAGCTAAAGCCCTGGCGTGATTTCTCAAAATTCTGCCTTGATAATGAAAAATGTAGAATCCCGCAGCAACAGCAAGAGTGATGACAACGACAGCCATAGGTATGATTGCACGATACCGACCGGCATTAAAGGATTCAAAAGAAAGAATCGGCACTGAGAGCGCTACAAAAAGCAGCCACAAGAGGGAAGATTTGATTCGGTCAGCAGTTATAAAAGAACTGATTTGCGAAAAACGCTCTTCGGCAATATTTTTTCTTACCTGTGTACGTCTTGGACTTGTTTTTTTAAAAAACCACATTTATTTTCTCACATTTATTATGCTATTTATTTTTCGGTTTTAGTCCTTTTTTCTTATAAGCTCTGACAATATTTTGAACCAATCGGTGTCTTACGATATCAGATTGAGTTAACTCTACGTTACCAATACCTTTTATTCTTCGCAAGGTTTCTATTGCCTCGACCATACCACTTTTCTGGCCAGTGGCAAGATCGATTTGCGTGATATCACCTGTGATAATCATTTTTGAACCGTGTCCCAGTCTTGTAAGTATCATCAACATCTGCAAAGGTGAAGTGTTCTGGGCCTCATCACAGATGATGGCTGCATCATTTAGAGTTCTGCCTCGCATAAACGCAAGAGGTATGATTTCGATAATATCAAGTTCCATAAACTTTTTCATCTGGGTAAAGTCCATCATATCACCAAGGGCATCAAAAAGAGGACGCAGATAAGGATTTACCTTTGCCTGAATGTCACCTGGAAGGAATCCGATTTTTTCACCGGCTTCGACCGCGGGACGAGCGAGAACGATTCTTCTGATTTGTTTTTTCTTCAGCATAGAGACTGCAACGGCAACCGCCAGGTAGGTTTTTCCCGTTCCTGCAGGTCCTATACAAAATGTAAGGTCATTTTTCAGCATGGTTTCAATATATTTTAACTGTCCTTTTGTCGAAGGTTCAATTACTTTTTTTTGTGAATATACCGCAATTGCCCGGCTTGTTTTTGCAATTTCGTGGGTATCTTTTTGTTTCAGCAAAGTTTTTACGTCCTTGTCGGTTAACGAGCCTTTTTTTATCAGATGCTTTTGCATTCTGTCAATGATTTCGGCGGTAGTGTTTACATCGGTTTCTTTTCCGGTAATGATTATTTTGTCGTTTCGTGCACTAATCCGAACGGCGAGTGAGCGGCGTAAAAGCCGCAAATGAGAATCAGCAGGACCAAATAATTCGACGTGCCTGTTAGTCGGATATAATTGTATGGTAACTTCCAAAGTAATCCCCTATCGCACAAAGAACATCAGAAACAGATATGCAAACGGAGCAGCGACCAAAGGTGAATCGATGATGTCCAATATTCCGCCAAAACCCGGAACGCTTTTAGATGAATCTTTTTGCTGAACATCTCTTTTAATCATAGATTCCGCCAGGTCTCCTAATTGACCAATAAAAGCAAAACACAGACCAAACACGATAGCCAATGGCCTATTCATTATACTACAGGTATCGGCAAAAATGACAGCAACAATTATCGCAAAAACGACAGCACCGGCCATCCCTTCCCAGGTTTTACCAGGACTGATTTTGGGTGAGAATTTGTGTTTGCCAAAGAGCTTTCCAGCTGTGTAAGCCCCTATGTCGGCAGATTTTACAACAAAAACAAACATCAAAAAAGGCCAAATGCCCATATCGATACGGATAGCAAGACAAAATCCGCTGAAAAGGCCGAGATAAATAATTGAAAAACAGCTTACCCCACAGTTGGTCAGAACATTAGAAGTGCCATAACAAAAATACTGGTTCATAAGCAACGCCAGAAAAGAAAAGGCCAGAAGAAAAAACAGATAAAGCTGTAACGAGATGTCGAACAGTTGTGGCCAATACCACGTACTCGCAAATAAAAAAGAAGAAAGGATAGAAACTATCTTGAAAACATTTATTTTTTTCGTTCCGGCAAGAGCTGCAAATTCCAGTTGAGCAGGAATTATCAATATGGCGATAAGAATCAGGAGTACCGTTGCCTGTATCGGCTTATCATCTTCTAAAGTTGAAGTTATCGAGCCGTCAAGCCAGCCGCCAAGAATAATCAGGGCAGTAAAAAGGATTGTTATCAACGTACCGAAAAATAATCTGTATTTGAGCATAATTCTTATTTTTACTGTTTTTTAACATCGCCGAATCTTCTAATTCGATTTGCATAAGTTACGATAGCTTTTTCGAGGTCGTCTTTTTTAAAGTCCGGCCAGCAGGTCTCGGTGACATAAAATTCAGAGTAAGAGATTTGCCACAGCAGAAAGTTGCTGATTCTTCTTTCGTTTGCAGTACGAATCAAAAGGTCAGGTTCAGCCAGGCCGGCAGTATAAAGATGGTTGCTCATACACTGTTCGTCGATATCTTCAAGTGAGAGGCTGCCGTCTTTGTATTCCTGAGCAATTTTTCTTGCAGCATCAACTATCTCGGCTCTGCTTCCGTAATTCAGCGCAAGCGCAAGTATCATACCGGAATTGTCAGCAGTCATTTCCATGCTTTTATTGAGTTCTTTAATCAGCTTGGCAGGTAATCTATCCGTCAGACCTATATGAATGAGTCTTACATTATTTTTCATCATCATCGGCCTTATACCGACGAGATATTGTGAGTAAAGATACATAAGACCATCGACTTCGGCCTTAGGCCTTTTCCAGTTCTCGGTGCTGAATGCATAAAGAGTTAAAGATTCGATACCAATGCTAACGCTGTCCAATGCTATTTTTTCAACGGTTTTACCGCCTTTTCTATGGCCTTCGAGTCTTGGCAAGCCTCTTTTTTGAGCCCACCGGCCGTTACCATCCATAATAATGGCAATATGACGAGGGATTTGTTCGAGAGCTATTCCAAGTCGCTCAGCGGTTCTTTTGAGTTTTTCTTCGAAGGCTTCCAAAGTTTTGTTTTCCAGGTATTATACCAATTCCTATTAATAGTTACGCTCTAATGCGCGGGTAACAACCTTTATACAAACAATTCCCTAAACGCGCATTTTATTATCCTAAAGGGTATTATTTGTAAATTGTCTGACTTCTTTTCGGTCCAACGCCAATGATTGTGATTGGTTTGCCTGTCAGCTTTTCGATAAGTTCGACATAGTTTCGTGCATTTTCCGGCAGCTTATCAAAATCCCTGACATCGGTTAAATCATCCTGCCAGCCCGGAACGGTTTCATAGATACATTCGGCCTGTGAAAGTTTCGCAGAGTTTGCAGGGAAAAATGAGGTTTGTCGGCCGTCTATTTTATATGCCTTACAAACTTTAATTTCTTCAAGGCCTGCAAGGGTATCGAGGTGCATCAATGCAATTTCGTCAATTGAACCGATGGTTGCGGTGTATGAAACAGCAACGGCATCGAACCAGCCGCAACGTCTGGGCCTGCCTGTGGTAGTACCGTATTCGTTGCCCTTGTCACGAATATATTGGCCTGTTTCGTTGTCCTGTTCGGTCGGAAACGGCCCGGCACCAACACGCGTGCTATAGGCTTTTACAACACCGAAAAATTTGTCAACCATCCTGGCAGGAACGCCACAACCGGCAGGCATACCGAGAGAGCTGGCATTGGAGCTGGTAACAAATGGGAAAGTGCCATGGTCAAGATCAAGTAAGGCGCCCTGGGCACCTTCGAATAAAACAGATTTCCCTTCGGCGATAGCTGTATGTAAAAACTCAGTCGTGTCAGTAACAAAAACGAGAAGTTCATCTGCATAAAGTTTGCATTTTTCAAAAATCGTGTCAGAGTCACTGGGTTCAGCGTCGTATAAGGCTGCAAAAATTTTGTTTTTGTAATTAACTATTTTTTCAAGTTTTTTCTTTAGGGTATCAAGGTCTCTCAAATCCGCCATACGTACCGCGTAGCTTCTTCCGATTTTATCAGCATAACACGGGCCTATACCTCTGATGGTTGTGCCGATTTTATTTTTTCCTAATGACTGCTCGCGAAGCTGGTCTTCTTTTTTGTGATAGTCGAGAACAACATGGGCGTTTTCGCTAATAAAGAGGCGGTTATCGAGCGTGATATTTTTTTTTGCGAGAGTCCGCATTTCTGAAATTACACATTCAGGATCGAGTACAACACCGTTGCCGATTACACAAACAGTTTCAGCTCTGACCGAACCGCTTGGCAAAAGATGCAGTGCAAATTTATCATCGCCTACTACGACGGTATGGCCTGCATTGGCACCACCGCTGTATCTAACGACTATATCACTGTTCTCTGCAAGGATGTCTACAACCTTACCCTTACCCTCATCGCCCCACTGTAATCCGGTAATACAGGAATTCATTTTCAGCCTATCTTTCAAAGGTATCTACAAAAACATTTACAAAGACAAACCGCAACAGCATCTACAAGAGCTTATTGCGGTCAACCAATTCGATTTTAGATATTATTCCGCAGCTTTCAACTTATCTTTGCCACAAGCAAATCAAGAATAGACTGCAAATTGTCGAATTTTCGAGCGTTGATTTTGAGGTCAACCTCTTTATCCGACTCATTTTTATAAGTAACGATGAAATACCCTTTTGAGTCAAAACAGGTTCTGTCTATTTTTTCAATAGAGTCATAGGGAATTTTTTTATTGTTGTATAAGATAAGTTCATTTTCGCCGGCGACAATTTTTTTATTCTTTAAAAAGAACCATCCGGCAGCCAGAAGCAAAGCTGCTCCTATAAAATACGGTGGCGATTTCTGATTGAATGCTAATGAGCTATTCGGCGTACCATCCTCGTTGGTATGTTTTTGCCTGAACTTCTCGTTGTAATAGCCATCGTAAGCAAACCATACCGCACAAAGAACACAAATTACAATACCAATTTTGAAATTATTTTTTTTGTGTTTACTAAATGGTGCGATAACAGCCATAAGAAACCTCTCCTGCAAATTATTTCAATCTCCTCTGTGCGATAATATTAGTGATGGGCTTTACGAAATTCGGAACAATTTTTTCAGCCATCAGCTCTTCCGCCAGCTGACGTTGGCGGCTAAAAGATTTTAATGCATTAAATTTTCCATTCGTAGGCGGATATTGGCGAATTGTAAAAGATAATGTTATTGCCTGTTCAGTATCCTGTCTTTTTTCGTCCGGTTCGTAAATATTTGTCTTGGATTCGATACTGCACCTGGCCTGTGTTCTTCGGTCATCAGACAAAGAGTACACAATAGAAGGTGAACAGCTTATGGCATTTGCCTGTGGCAAATCAAAGAAACAGTTAAATGGGCTTTGTGCCATAATGGCCTCTACGATGACCTCGTCGTGATTAGCCGGACAATCGAAATCCATAGCAAAAGTGACATCAAGCGAATCAATATCAAGATGGCTTACACTTAGCATATATGGTATGAGTTCAAGGACTAATCTGTGCTGACAGTAGGCGTCTTCAAATCCTGCTGGATTTACAACACCGGAATTTATTCTATTGGTCTCGAGAGAGACCCATCGGTATTGACCCTTATTGCGGTCCTCTTCAAGGCAATACTCGTTGTTTTCGCGTCGGTAGAAAGAACCCATCGATGGGAACTGTTTTTGAATTCGTTCAAAAAATGCCAGTATGGTATCTCGCTGGTCGGGCAGCTCAAGCTCGGTGTTGACATACATATCGAGATAAAAATCGTCACAAAGGGAACTAAAGCTATTCGTCATTTTTCCGGAAACTCCAACGATAAGTTTTACTTAACGGATGGGCATTATTACACAAAATCAGTGATTTTACAAGCAGCATGAAAAATTTATTTCAACTCGGGAGCGGGCAGCTTCAATTCGGTGATAACGGCCCCTGCAATCGAGAAAATTGTAAAGGCAAATACTCTCCAGGCACAAACCTCAGCAATATCAGGTATTGTTATTTCTGGTATAATAACGGCAGATGCAGCAGAATAGAACAAAGCAAGTACAATCGCTCCGAAGCCGGCAACGATAAACCTCTTCCATAAAACCGCCCCGTCACAGCCTAAAGTAACAATTGCGCCAAAGATAAGCGGAACCAGAACAGAGAGTAACCAAATATCCCTCAAATCAGGAAGATTTCCGGCACTTTTGAAATATTGATAATCCACTGAGCTTAGAGCAATCGCCCCAATAACTGCCCAAATAGGTATATGCCAATATCGAGGTTTAAGCTGGGTGCGCAACTTGGCTATTTTTCGCATTCTTCTGCGCACTGTTAATGGCCAATTATAGAACAGACAATAAACCCAATGCTCAAGCAGTGCCCCGGTTTCGCCAAAAACGGGGACAATATGTACAGCATCAGTAGACCAATGAGCAGCCATAAATCTCGCCAAAGCAGGATAGTGGTAGGCCATCTGAATCGGAAATGCCAGGTAACCGATGTATTTGAAAAAACCTAAAAAGACAGCAATGTTATAATTTTTAAAATCCCTTTCTTTTATGACCAGATATAAAACATAAAGTCCTCGCACCAGCGAACCGGGTGAGACAGGTATGACCTGGAAGGCAGCAATGATCCCGATTCCGATTGTCCAGGCATTAGGCTGACCCCAGTGTGTCGTTACATAAACCGCTGCGACTGTTACTGAAACAATCTGAGTAACAGGCAAAGTCAGCAGATGAACAACAAGGCTAATGAGATATTTCTGGATGAAAGGCTCGTTAATCTGAGAAAGTATGAGCTTCGCATCTTCATCACTTAAAATGTGCTTTTTTTGCCCCTGCTTTACCATGTCTTTCAGCCACTGCTCTCTAAGCTCGCGGCTGAAGTATAATTTTATTGGTCTTACGAAGATATAATGGAGTCTTTCTTTTCGATACTGCGAGTCAGTTATGAATCTGTGCAGCCATACGAAAATAAGAGATAAAGGCAGATGCAAAAGGAAAAGTTTGAATGAACCTGTGATTTTTTCGGCAGTCTTTTCACTGACCCGCCCTGCCCGGTACCAGCTAATCGCCTTTTCTGTGGCTGCGGCATTGACTGCTTGTTTTAAATAATCGAAGCTCGTGAGGATTTTCAGGTAATGTTTTCGCCAGTCCGGTCTCGCCCAGAGTCTGCGAAGGACTTTTCCAAGTATAGGTATAATTCCAATTAGAAAGAATAGAAAAGCAGAGATTTTGCATTTTCGCAATTTAGTTTCGTGATTGTCATCAATTAAATTTCTGACCTTCCAGCCTGTAACGGCAGAGGTGAAGATGGTTGACCAGAGTTTCGGGCTGTAAAGCAGGCGAACATGGTTGTGAGTAATATCTGGGATGGAATTACGATATACCTGCTCTGATTGCTTTAGCTGTTGCAGCATTTGCTGCATATCAGCAAATTCATCGTTGTGGTTTTGAACAAAGCCTTCGAGTTTTTTAATGTCACCGCGGTCGAACTGCACGATTGAGCCGCGCTTTAAACCTTTTGCGATAAGCATAAAATCACCGGGGCTCATCGGAAGGAAAGGCAGGAGAGTAAGGCCGGCCCTGAAATCGACTGCGACAAGACCTTTTGCTGGGTCGTTTCCGGTGCTAAAACGTTTGAGGCAGTTAGGTTGACTTTTACAGGTTGACCATTCGTATTGTCTGGCGAATTCAGGTGCGCCGACTTCATGAAGCAGATTGACGAAATCTGCCATGAATTTTTTCTTTGCCCTGTATTCGGGCGAACCGAGTTTGGCTTGGTCGATAGTTTTGCCTTTCAGGTATTGCTTTAAGTAATCCATGTGCTCGTCGACCTCGAGCTGCCATGTTCGCCCGTCAATCCATTCGCTTATTTCACCACAACTGCCGAGATTTTCGTCTACAAATGTTGCATGAATATTAACTACGGCATTTTCGCTGCCGAATCTGATTTTAGCGGCACGACGGATAAATTTTTGCCAAAGAGCACCTGACCTTGCAGCGATGGGGTTGACTTGCAGTTGAAATGGAGCTTGAAAACCAATCCAGTACAGGGCATTGCGGAATAATTTTGCAAAACCGGTTGGCGGGACAAGTATTTTTATGGCATAGACAGAATTGTTTTTCAGCCCCCCTACTGTTTCATCCGGAGCCTCTATTTTTGTGATTCTTATTTTGTAGACCTGTCCTGCAAAACCACCGCCGACAAATTTTTCGATGACAAGATGAACTTTTGCATTACTATCATCTTCAACCGAAGTGACGTCGTAGATTAGCTGTGTGCCGGCATCGTAACGGTCGATTCGCATCGGCCGATGCAAGCCTGCCCGATGAAACTTTTCCGTTAATGTTCTGCAAAATCCTGTCGAGTAATCTGTCATTTATTTCATCATCCAGAAATGAAGGCAAATCTGTAAAACTATCGCAGCATAAACTGCCGCTAACAAATCATCGGCAAGAATTCCCCAGCCCTTAGGTAGTTTTTCAAGTTTTCTGATGGGCCAGGGTTTTATGATGTCGAAAACTCTAAAAAGCAGAAACCCAAGCATAGCTGTAATTAGAACCTGGCTAAACCCAACAGCATAAGCTCCCAGAAAGGTTACAGCCTGTCCCGCGAATTCATCTGCGACAACCTCGCCCGGGTCGTTTTTTCCGGTTGCATCAATAGAGGATGGCGCGAATTTGACACAGATAACCGAACCTACCAAAACTAAAACCAACATGACTATCGAAACAATGTAAGCACTTATACCAAAAAAGCAAAGGGCGGCAAAAATAGCTGTCGGCGGCATAGAACCCCACGTTCCCGGGGCAATGGGCAGCCAGCCAAGACCAAAACATGATGTGAGCAATCTTTTTATATTCATATTAACCTTAAGTTGAATTAAGTCAGAATTATAACGTAAGTCTAAGTTTTATCGAGCATTTTCATGCAGAAACGGTCGGTCATTCCAGCGATATAATCACAAACGGTTCTTTGAAGGCCATAGCCTGGAATGAAATTCTGGAAATAGCCGGGCATCAAATCAGGTTTGTCGCAGATTCTTTTGAAAAGCTGGGTCAGCCAGTCGCTTATGTTATCTGCCAGCCGAGTAACAGATTCATGGAGATACAAATTATCAAGTAGAAATTTCTCTAATTCGAGCAGTTCCTTTTCGCTTTGCTCAGAAAGAATAATCAGGTTATCACTTTTATTGTAAACCTGGTCGAGGGTTTTTATATCGGAATCAGCAAGAGCATTTCTGCTGGTATTGATACAGTCACTAACAAGAGTATCGATAATCGTTTTTGCAGTTCTTGTTCTAACGATGGTTCTGTCTTTTATAGTGTCAGCATTTATTTTTTCCTGTGCCCGTGTAAAGAGTTTTATATCCTTTAGAGCTTCGGCAGATAATACTCTCGCCCGCATCCCGTCTTCGAGGTCGTGACAATTATAGGCGATGCGGTCGGCAAGGTCTGCGACCTGACCTTCAAGGGAACAATTTAATTCGGCAAACCCGGAGTTGGAAGTTTTATCATAAGGTGTTCTGTGTTTTGCCAGGCCGAGACGAGTTTCATACATAAGGTTCAGACCCTGAAAATCAGGATACGGGTGTTCGAGTAACTCGACAATTCGCAGCGTCTGGCGATTATGTTCAAAGCCTCCGAAATCTGCCATCAGATTATTTAAGATTTTCTCGCCGGTATGGCCGAAAGGCGGATGGCCGAGGTCATGGGCCAGACAAACAGCCTCCGTCAGGTTTTGGTTTAAGCCGAGGGCCTTTGCGATGGTTCTGCCTATTTGCGCGACCTCTATGCTGTGAGTCAGACGTGTTCGGTAATAATCGTCCATGCCGGGAGTGAAGACCTGGGTCTTTCCTTCGAGGCGGCGGAAGGCAGCACAATGAATGATACGGTCGCGGTCACGCTCGAAATCTGAACGATAAGGGTGCGATTTTTCCGGAAATTTCCGGCCTTTAGCTAAGCTATGAGTAACTGCGTAATTTGTAAACTTTTCTGACATGTTAAAGAGAGGGAAGGTTATTTTCTTTGCTTACTTGTTTTAATAAATCAAGCAGCTCGACCAGGCTTTGACTGATAACATCGGTATCGCTGCAAACATGCATAAAGTTTGTATCGCCGTCCCATCTTGGCACAATATGGAAATGAAGGTGGCCGGGCAGGCCTGCCCCGGCACATCGGCCGATGTTGACACCTATATTAAAACCATGCGGCTTTATTGCCAGTGACAATGCTTTTTGTGACTCCCTGATGAGTTTGGTCATTTCGAGCATTTCATCGTCAGTCGCCTGGTCAAGCCCGGCGATATGTCTGTTAGGTGCTATCAGCAGGTGGCCGTTATTATAAGGAAAGAAATTCAGTACCACTATACAGTTAGCTGTTCTCCATAAGAGGAGATTTTCGTCGTCATCCTGAGGATTTTGCAGGTCATGGCATAAAAAGCATTTTTTCTCGTGGCTTAAGCTTTGGATGTACTTAATTCGCCACGGCGCCCAAAGGTTTTTTCTTTCCAATTTCTGATACCTCCGACTTTTAGATAAAGCCGTCAAATTTCTATTTTTCTTCCAATAACTTCATGGTCAATTTATGCTTTATATTGATATCAGGATTCGGGCCAAGCGGCAATGTCATGGAGGCTTTTAATTTTATATCGAAGTTTTGCTCATATTGTTCAGTTCTTCCCTTATCGATGTTGAATAATTCTTCTCCGTCACCATGCAGGTCGATTAATTTATAATTCCCCAAAAACCCGAACATGCCGCTCATGCGGAAACTGCCGCTGTAAGGTTGCGGCCATTCAGGGAGCAAAGATTCGGCGGGTGAATATGAACTGGTTATTACAGCGATTTTTCCTTTTTCGGTATCTCTAACTTCCTTGAGTTTGTATGTAACATCTCTCGCTTTTCTCAATACCATCGGCAGCGGCACCCACAGCTTAGAGTTCCAGGTCTGGCCGACAGCTACACCTTCGACGGGATTTCGTACACTTGCAACTGCATCCCAGAGAAACCACTGGGTAGCAATGAAGTCACTGACCATGTCAGGGTTCTTTATTCTGCCCCGCCCACCTTTCGACCTGAATGCGTTTTCAGCAGTTTCCTGAATTAATTCTTTCAACTGCGAGTAATCTTCGATTTTACCTGAAGGACTAATAGTAAACGTAAAGCTTTTTCCCGAAAGACTTTCAACAGCATCTCTGGCTGAGGCGGAGCGTCCTTTTTGTACGGCTCTTCTTATTACTTTCACAGACTCGAATGTTGCTTTTATAGTTGTAAGGCCATAAGGGGCAACTTCAACAGGTTCGTAGGCAACGACCATTTCCAGCGATTCAGATGATCTTTGCTCACGGCCTTTCTCTTTTTTATCACCCTTCTGCATCTGCCCCCAATCAATTACAATGTCTCTGCTGGAGACAAATTTGTAACGCAGGGTACTGTCTTTTTGGAAATCAACGGTCAGAAGTTCTTTCTGCGGCGGTGTGCAGCCGGCCAAAAATGACAGGCAAAAAAACGCTGCAACAATAAATAATGTCCTTAATAATGACATAGTCATAATCTGATTTTCCCTGTAGAAAAGAAAGTTTGCACTTTTTTTTACATAACCTGCCGTGATTATATATGTTATTGCCTTAAAAACAATCGATTTTTCTTTATTTGCCTCCAGTTAACGGTTAAACCCGGATTTCCCAGATGAAGTTGTGCGAAGGAAATAAAATTTGTTAGAATGGAATTTTTCTATTAAGGCGGTTTACTTTATGCAAAAGTAGACTTTAGCTATGACAAAGTAAGTGTGTTCTGCCATATATGAAGTTTAATCTATCGTAAATAAAGCGTTATCCGCAATAAATAAGGCTTAATATGTCGCAGATGAAGGGTGATTTTCCACAGATGCAGCTTTATCTGTTGTTATGGGACAAAAGTTTAGATGTCTGCGTTAGTGGTCTGGTCTTAATAATAATCCCTTGAGGAGGAAATGATGAAAAGTAAATCAATTCTTGTGCTGGTATGTTTTTTCGCATTTCCTTGGAGAACAAAATGACTTTATTAGAATTAGAAGAAAAATATTGCCGAACCCTTAAGAAGCAATACTCACAACTGATGAAGCTTTACTCAAATGCGATAGAAGGTTGCTCATTTTCACTTCAAAAAAAGGATGTTACCGAAGCCATAATCCTGAGAATGAAAACCTACTATGAGACTCATGAAGATATCATGAAGTTTCTAAACAAACGGAATGTTGCTCCAGGGGCTGATTTCTTTGTTGAAACTGTAGCTTTCTATCTGAAACTGTTCTTGGAAAAAAGGAAAAAGAACATAGAGGTTCATTCTGAAAGGAAAGTAAAGCCTGAGATGGGGGCAATGAAACCCGATATTTCAATCTGGAAAGGGGATGAACTTATAGCAATCATTGAATGTAAGACTAATCTTGGGTGGAATCGCGAAAACTGGGAAAGAGATTTCAACAAAAGAAAAAGTAGACTTAAGAAAATCCATCCTAAAGCTGATGCATTTTTGCTTGTTCTTACCTCGATAAATTGGCTTGGGTTTGATGACAGTGACAAGAGAGTTGGCAAGCACTTTTTTTGCCTGTCTTGCGAAGGTATGCGTAGAATCAAAAAAAAGCCGATAAAATCTATTATAGAGAATCCTATTGAAAAACTATTTAGCCAAATAATCAAATGCAGCAGATAGTGTATTCACGGATTTTTTCAAAAGGTTGTCTGTTATTGCAGCAATTTTCATATTGATATCCCCGAACCATCCACCGCTCTATTCGGCTGGGGTGTGGTGATGTTGACAGAAAGGCAGGATAAAACAGTTTCAACCAGAAGATCTTTTATGAAGGGATGAAAAGATGAGAAAACCCATCAATGTGGATAAGACGGGCAGGGTTATATTCGTTAACTTGCCTAAGTTCTTGGCTTGGAAAGATTATTCGGATCATAGTTAGGCGAGGCCGATAACCATCTAATTTATCCAGATGGTCAGATAAGTTGCAACGTAAAGAGGAACCCCATTGTTTCAAGTTGTTGTGTTTTCGCTTCGGATTCTCTCCAGAGTTTCTCAAGCTCAGAATGAGCGTAAACCCTGCGCCAAATGGTACAGGGAGATCCCGCACCAATTTTGTTTTTAAAATTTGGTGCGTGGACAATCTCCGAAACTTGTGCCCGCGCAAGCAGGTATCCCTGTTTACCTGATATCCTTTTGTGCTCAATCCAAAAATTTTCACTTTACATTTAACAATAAATATTGTATAATGTGCATTCAGCTAATGAAGATATAAACCTGTGTCAGCGAAGGCAGGCATAGCGTATTTCTTAATTCGGAGCAACTTATCATGCCTGTCGGCTTACTCACAATGTACCACTATCTGCAGAACTTATCCCCTAAGATACTAAATACGAGCGACCATTAATATGCACACGAAACGAAACGCAGAGCCCGACGTTTTTTCGGAAAACAAACCCAATTTACTAAATGCCCAAATGAACGTAAACTTTTGTTTTACAATGAACTACGAACAAATAACTATGAACAATGACAAGAAAAAACAAACCCAATCAAACCCAACCTGTAGTGAGCTTGTCGAACCTATTCCAAACTTTTTGCTGGGGATGTCGATGTCATACGGAGAAAATTGTATTTTTTAAGTGCCTAAATGGAAAATTTCAGATAAAATCAGCTTTTTTGGTTTCACTCACCATGCTGCGCAGCTCGCAGCAAGGCGGAAAGGAAAGATATGCGAAGTGATATGGTCAAAAAGGGTTTTCAGCGGGCACCGCACAGAGGCCTGCTTCATGCGTGCGGGTTAAGTGATGAGGATATCGATAAGCCCTTTATCGGCATTGCCAATAGTTTTTGTGAGATAGTTCCGGGACACGTTCATCTAAATAAGGTGGCTCAAACCGTTAAGCAGGCTGTCCGGGACGCGGGCGGTACACCCTTCGAATTTAATACGATAGCGGTTTGTGACGGCATTGCGATGGGCCATACAGGAATGAAATATTCACTGGCATCACGTGAGATAATCGCTGATTCGGTTGAGACGATGGGAAGAGCACATTGCTTTGACGGCCTGATATGCATTCCGAACTGCGATAAGATTATCCCTGGTATGCTGATGGCAGCGGTGAGATTAAACATCCCGACGATTTTTGTTTCCGGCGGGCCTATGGCAGCGGGTAAGACAAAAGACGGAAAAGCCGTCGACCTTATCAGTATCTTTGAGGGTGTTGCGGAATTTAATGCAAAAAAGATCGATGAAGAACAGCTCAAAGAGCTTGAGAGAACCGGCTGTCCGGGCCGGGGTAGTTGTTCAGGGATGTTTACCGCAAATTCTATGAACTGTTTGTGTGAAGCGATTGGAATTGCACTTCCGGGTAACGGTACGATTCTGGCGATTGACCCGAAACGACAGGAGCTTTACAAGTCAGCTGGAAAACAGATTCTTACTTTGCTCGAAAAGGACATCAAGCCTTTGGATATCATTACGGAAAAATCACTTGATAACGCCTTGATTCTGGATATGGCGATGGGCGGTTCGACAAATACGGTCCTGCACTCGCTGGCAGTTGCGAATGAGGCGGGCGTCAAGTATGACCTTGAGCGGATAAATTCGATTAGTGGTCGATGCCCGAATATCTGCAAGGTATCACCATCAAGTAAGTTTCATATTGAGGATGTTGATGCAGCCGGCGGTATCAGTGCCATTTTGAACGAGGTCAGTAAAATTGATGGACTTTTAAATACTGATTGTCTGACAGTAACAGGCAAAACATTAGGTGACAATATTGCAAAAGCTGAGATTAAAGACACCGATTGCATTCGGCGATTAGATACTGCTTACTCAAAGACAGGTGGTTTGGCGATTTTGACAGGTAATTTAGCTCCTCGCGGCAGTGTCGTTAAGGCGGCAGGTGTAACCGAAAAAATGCTGACACATTCAGGGCCTGCGGTTATCTTTGACAGCCAGGAAGAGGCCTGTGATGGTATCTTAGCAGGTAAGGTCAAAGCCGGCAGCGTGGTTGTTATTCGATATGAAGGGCCTAAGGGCGGGCCGGGTATGCAGGAAATGCTAAGTCCGACCAGTTATATCATGGGTGCAGGATTAGGCGAATCTGTTGCATTGATTACCGACGGCCGCTTTAGCGGCGGGACAAGAGGAGCCTGTATCGGCCATATCAGTCCCGAAGCTGCTGTGGCAGGGCCGATTGGCTTATTGAAAGACGGTGACATTATCGAGATTGACATTCCCAACAATAAACTAAGCGTTAAACTGACTGATGAAGAATTGGTAGAGCGTAAGAAAAACTGGAAGACGCCAAAACCAAGAATAACCGAAGGATGTCTCGGCAAGTATGCATCGATGGCAACCAGTGCCGACACCGGCGCGGTACTTAAATGGTAGGTTTTCATATTCCTTAATGGAAATAACAAGGGGGTTGTGTCTTTGACGAAAAAAACAGCATGGTATGTAGGCGGATTGCACTTTGAATGTTTGCATTGCAGCAACTGCTGCTCAGGGCCTGGGGAAGGCTATATATGGATAACCCAACCTGAGGTTAAATTTATTGCCGATTTTTTGAAAATCACTGAAAACAAGCTGCGACAGGAATATCTCAAGCGCGTCAACCTTCGAACAACGATTATCGAACATGCGGTAACGAAGGATTGCATATTTTTGAAAAGAATTGACGGCGAAAAGAAATGTTTGGTATACCCGGTCAGGCCTAACCAGTGCAGAACGTGGCCATTCTGGACGGATAATCTGAGCAGTCCGGGTGCATGGAACAAGGCAACAGAAAGATGTAACGGAATTAACCGAGGAAGGCTTTACAGCTTTGAAGAGATTGAAAAACTTAAGAAACAAAAACAATGGTGGGACGATGGAGATAAACAGGCAGACAGCAGAAAGAGTGGCTGAGGTTTACGACCGGCTGGACAGTAAAATCAAAGGCAACTCAGAATCAGCAGGTAACTGTGATGCGTGTGGGAAATGCTGTGATTTCGAATCATTCGACCATAGGTTATATGTTACTACGCCTGAGATAATTTATTTAGCTGAAAAACTGGGCAGAGAAAGTATAAAACCAATGCCGAACAGCAGGTGTCCGTATAACAATGCTGAGGGTAAATGCGATATTCATGAGAACCGTTTTGCGGGGTGTCGGATTTTTCAATGTAAGGGAGATTCGGATTTTCAAAGCCAATTAAGCGAAGAGGCAATAAAAAGATTCAAGTCTATCTGCGAAGAATTCGATGTGCCCTACCGCTATATTGACATTGCAAATGCGCTTAACAGTTTTTACGTTTAATATTTATCAACCGGAAGCGGGATATTGTCCTGAGGGTCACGAAGGTTTATATACTTTACGTTTCCGAGTAAAGAGCCATACTCTTCGTAGTGACTGTAAAGTCTTGCGAGTTTTTCTTCATCAGTGGCTTCGAGGTATCGCTGCCATGTATCAAGCCTGGCACCCCAGATAATCTGCGTATCATCCTTTGCATAAAGAATAATGTGCGGGGCACGGCTGTTTTTTCGGCCATCGAAATTACTTACGTTTATGCTTTCAATCTCGAAAAGCAATGGTTTATCAGGAGTGACAAGTCCATCCATTTGGTCGAGGCGGTACAGGATATTTACAGCGGCGGTGGCATCCTCGCGATTCCAAACCGCTCCATACGGAGGCACTTTTGAAATGTAAGATAAGCCTTTTATCTCAACAATCGGCAAGTCGGCGATGGGGACAAAGTCAAGTACGACCATATCAGAATCAAGATAATATCGCCTCAAGCCTTTTTTGACCAATGCCAAAGGCTTTCTCCACTTTGCCTGTATCAGCAGGCTGTCATGTTTGGTTTGCACCTGTACGTCATACAGCCAGGGAACATATTCGGCGATATTCCGCTGTACGGATTCAGCGGCATCTTTATCGAGCTTAAAATCTTCCCCGCCCCCTGAAGCAGCAGTATAGATTTTATCTTCGAGTTTGTCGTTGACCCATGAAGGAACGTTCGTCAATTTGAGGTGCCCTGCTTTTTCTGAAACAGGAACTGCTTTTTGCACGTATTTTTCGAGAAATATAAAGCCGATTGCAACAGCAGCAAGAAGTAAAACAACACTAAGTGCCGTCGAAATAAATATCAGGCTCTTTTTGCGGTCTGCCTTTTGTTTTTTTCTTTTCTTTACGGAATGTAACCTAAGTGTTAATCCTTTTTTTTTCTTTCTTCTTGCCACGATAGTTTTTAATTTCCAAATATCTGGTTGGTCGCCATATTAGTTGTTTTCTTATTTTCCTTCAAACAATCAAGTATCTTTATGTTGGCAGCAGTTTGCGGCGGCTGTGAACTTGATTTTTTTCTATTGCCAAGAGCAGTTTCGATAATTCTCAGGCATAAATCCGCCATTGAAAGCCCTGCCCTTTGTGCAGCTTTCGGGATAAGCGAATGAGAGGTAAGGCCTGGAATTGTATTGGCTTCAAGGACATAAGGTGTCTGGTCACTGGATAAAATAAAATCTATTCTCGCAAAATGTCTAAGGCCAAGTGTATTAAAACAGGTAATTGCTTCTGTTTCGATTTTTTCGGCTAAAGCAGGAGCAATGGTATCAAAAAGGAACTCTGTTTTCTCGTCGATATACTTTGCGTGGTAATCATAAATAATAGATTCCGGTCTGACTTCAATAATCGGCAAGGCTTTTCCTTCGAGAATACCAACGGTTACTTCTCTGCCTGTAATAAACTCTTCAATCATACAATCGCCAAATTTATCACAGCAGACAATGGCATCTTCTATAGCAGAGGCTGGATTATCGGCAATAGTAACACCAATAGTGCTGCCTTGACTTGTTGGTTTGACAATATATTTATCCCCAAGACGATTTATGTGCTGTTCTTTAATATCAGAACTGAATTTTACCGCTCGAGGTGTTTTTATACCGGCGTTTTCAAAAACTTTTTTCGCCGCCATTTTGTCAAAGGCAAGTTTACTTGCCGCAGGTCCTGAACCTGTATAAACAAGAGATTTGTCTTCGAGAATTTGCTGCAACCGACCATCCTCACCGAATTTCCCATGCAAAGTGATAAAGAAAATATCTATGTCACGAGCATCGAGTATAGTTTGATTGTCAGGTGTGATGTCGGCAATTGTAACATTCAACCCTGCGGTTTCCAGGGCATCAGAAACACTTTTCCCGCTTTGCAGGCTTATCTGCCTCTCTTCACCGATGCCGCCAGTAAGAACAGCAACGCCTAATTGGTTATTTTCTATTCTCAATTTATAACTGCTTAAAAACTATTCCCAAATTTCAACTTCAAGCTGTAATTCAACGTCGAACTTCTTTTTTACTTTTTGTTTTACAAGGTCGATAAGTCTTAAAACATCGCGTGTTTTACAATTTTTCTTTGCGATAATAAAATTGGCGTGCTTTTCACTAACAACAGCTTCGCCGACCTGCAATCCCTTCAGACCTGCCCTGTCAATCAGGGCACCTGCAGAAACACCTCTCGGATTCTTGAAGATGCATCCGGAATTTTTGGTGTTTAGAGGCTGATTGTTCTTCTTATAAATCCATATTTCCTTAACAGTCCTTAGAATCTGGTCAGGAGATGCATTGTTAAGACTAAGTTGGGCATTTAAGATAAATTTTGCAGTGATGTTGGTCTGGCGATAATCGAACATAAGTTCCGGTTTGCATTTCTCGAAGACATTTCCCTGAGCATCCATAAGCGTAACAGATTCTACGGCAGAGCCGATATCACCGAAGTTTCCGCCGGCATTCATCTTTATCGCACCTCCGATAGAGCCTGGAATGCCTGTAAGAGCTTCGATACCTGAAAGCCCTTTTTCAACACAATTCAAAACGAACCTGCTAAGTTCGGCACCTGCCCAGGCAGTGATGTTTTCTCCATCGAATTTTATCTGTCTGAAATCATCAGAATCAAGTTTAATAACGGCAGCTTTCAATCCTTTATCGCTTATAAGCAGATTCGAGCCGAATCCAAGGATATACATAGGTATATCGTTTTCATTGCACCGCTGAACAACCTGCTGTAACTGTT